>NZ_CP040396.1:137500-777500 GCF_005577435.1 Paenibacillus algicola
GTGCGTAATAGCTCACTGGTCGAGTGACTCTGCGCCGAAAATGTAACGGGGCTAAACACACCACCGAAGCTATGGCTTGATGCAATGCATCAGGGGTAGGGGAGCGTTGTATGCAGGTTGAAGGTGTACCGGAAGGAGCGCTGGACAGCATACAAGTGAGAATGCCGGTATGAGTAACGAAAAGATCAGTGAGAATCTGATCCGCCGAAAGCCCAAGGTTTCCTGAGGAAGGCTCGTCCGCTCAGGGTAAGTCGGGACCTAAGGCGAGGCCGAAAGGCGTAGTCGAAGGACAACAGGTTGAAATTCCTGTACCACCGTAAACCGTTATGAACGATGGGGTGACGCAGGAGGGTAGTGACGCGGACTGATGGATGTCCGTCTAAGCAGTGAGGCTGGTGTGTAGGCAAATCCGCACACTCATAAGGCTGGGCTGTGATGGGGAGCGAAAATTACAGTAGCGAAGGTCATGATCTCACACTGCCAAGAAAAGCCTCTAGTCAGGTGAAGGTGCCCGTACCGCAAACCGACACAGGTAGGCGAGAAGAGAATTCTAAGGCGCGCGGAAGAACTCTCGTTAAGGAACTCGGCAAAATGACCCCGTAACTTCGGGAGAAGGGGTGCCCCGGTAGTGTGAATAGCACGAGGGGGCCGCAGTGAAAAGGCCCAAGCGACTGTTTAGCAAAAACACAGGTCTGTGCGAAGCCGTAAGGCGAAGTATACGGGCTGACGCCTGCCCGGTGCTGGAAGGTTAAGGGGAGCGGTTAGGAGCAATCCGAAGCTGTGAACCGAAGCCCCAGTAAACGGCGGCCGTAACTATAACGGTCCTAAGGTAGCGAAATTCCTTGTCAGGTAAATTCTGACCCGCACGAATGGCGTAACGACTTGGGCGCTGTCTCAACGAGAGATCCGGTGAAATTTTAATACCTGTGAAGATGCAGGTTACCCGCGACAAGACGGAAAGACCCCATGGAGCTTTACTGCAGCTTGATATTGGATTTGGGTACGATCTGTACAGGATAGGTGGGAGCCGTTGAAGCAGGAGCGCCAGCTTCTGTGGAGGCGCCGTTGGGATACCACCCTGATCGTATCTAGGTTCTAACTTGGTACCGTGATCCGGTACGAGGACAGTGTCAGGCGGGCAGTTTGACTGGGGCGGTCGCCTCCTAAAGAGTAACGGAGGCGCCCCAAGGTTCCCTCAGAATGGTTGGAAATCATTCGAAGAGTGCAAAGGCATAAGGGAGCTTGACTGCGAGACCTACAAGTCGAGCAGGGACGAAAGTCGGGCTTAGTGATCCGGTGGTACCGCATGGAAGGGCCATCGCTCAACGGATAAAAGCTACCCTGGGGATAACAGGCTTATCTCCCCCAAGAGTCCACATCGACGGGGAGGTTTGGCACCTCGATGTCGGCTCATCGCATCCTGGGGCTGAAGTAGGTCCCAAGGGTTGGGCTGTTCGCCCATTAAAGCGGTACGCGAGCTGGGTTCAGAACGTCGTGAGACAGTTCGGTCCCTATCTGTCGTGGGCGTAGGAAATTTGAGAGGAGCTGTCCTTAGTACGAGAGGACCGGGATGGACGTACCGCTGGTGCACCAGTTGTTCCGCCAGGAGCATGGCTGGGTAGCTACGTACGGAAGGGATAAGCGCTGAAAGCATCTAAGCGTGAAGCCCCCCTCAAGATGAGATTTCCCAGTATGTAAGACCCCTTGAAGACCACGAGGTAGATAGGTTGGAGGTGGAAGTGCAGCAATGCATGGAGCTGACCAATACTAATCGGTCGAGGGCTTATCCTACAAGATTAATCTAATAACGCACATTCGTTTCGTATCTAGTTTTCAGGGAGTCAATCTCTGTAACTGCATAAGGTTATGATGGAGAGATACCCAAGTGGCTATAAGGGGACCCTCTGCTAAGGGGTTAGACTGCGTAAGCGGTGCGAGGGTTCGAATCCCTCTCTCTCCGCCATTCATATACCTGAATGCAAATATTAGTATGGCGGTGTAGCTCAGCTGGCTAGAGCGTACGGTTCATACCCGTGAGGTCGGGGGTTCGATCCCCTCCGCCGCTACCATACATACCTGGAGGCTTAGCTCAGCTGGGAGAGCATCTGCCTTACAAGCAGAGGGTCGGGGGTTCGATCCCCTCAGCCTCCACCATGTAATTTTTCATATGCCGGTGTAGCTCAATTGGTAGAGCAACTGACTTGTAATCAGTAGGTTGGGGGTTCAAGTCCTCTCGCCGGCACCATTATAAATGCGGAACTGTGGTGTAGAGGCCTAACATGCCTGCCTGTCACGCAGGAGACCGCGGGTTCGAATCCCGTCAGTTCCGCCATTTATATTTTTCACCTTAAATTTCATGTATGGCTCGGTAGCTCAGTCGGTAGAGCAGAGGACTGAAAATCCTCGTGTCGGCGGTTCGATTCCGTCCCGAGCCACCTTTTGTTTTTGGAGGATTAGCGAAGTGGCCAAACGCAGCAGACTGTAAATCTGTTCTCGTACGAGTTCGGTGGTTCGAATCCATCATCCTCCACCAGTTATATGAGCCATTAGCTCAGTTGGTAGAGCACCTGACTTTTAATCAGGGTGTCGAAGGTTCGAGTCCTTCATGGCTCATCCGAAAGTCGTCAATTTTAATTGACGGCTTTTTTGTATTTTATTAGGAAATCCATCATGTAAGCATTGTCGTTGATCGGATAGGATGTGCTACAATGATAAAAAACGACAAAGTGGTGGGAGTCATCATGGCGGAGATCAAACAAATCGTTCAGCTCTTAAAACAAGCATTAAATATAAGTGTAACCTCGAGACTCATATCGGATGAAGAAGTAAGTAAGTCTGAAAAGGTAGATCGCAACGGTTCACCGTATTTCTACCATAAAGCTGAAGATCAAATATGGATACCGCTGGAGCATGAGCAGACCAATCAGGTGCTGGCATTTCATGCCGAAGATGTGACAGATTCAGAAATTGTCTTAATCCAGCTGTGGCTGCATTCCTTAAGAAGCAAAGAAAACAACATGAACCCTAAAACAGGGTCCAAGCAAGAGGACGAGAGGCAACTCCGACAATTAGGTCAATGGGTTGTACAGAGCTTAGAGGCAGATCAGTTGAATGCGGACCTTCCAGAGAACTTCGGTTTAGATGGTGTATTGACGAAAGACATGATCCCCTTTCTCATCATTAATGAGAGTGATCATGCCATAGACATTCAATATAAGGTTCTGTCTAGACTGCTTCGCAGCTATTTTAATGGCGAGGTTGCACTGATTCCGCTGCACGAGGCAGAGTGGCTGATTCTTGCGAAGCAGGAGCTTCTACAGAGCATTAAGGATGATATGGATGATCTGTTGGATGAGAAGGGCCAGGAGCGAGGACATGAAGATGCTCTGTACTCTTTTTGTGTGGGATTGCATGAGCTGATTTCTACCGAGTGGGTGGGTGATTTTTATGTCAGCAGTATTCCGGAAGCGGATGCCCTGCATGGCCTCCCTGATGCTGTGAACCTATTGAAGCAGACGATGCACTTGGGAAGAATTTTTCAGGTTAAGGAGCATATACATCTATCGGGCAGCCTGCACCTGGAACGATTGCTGTTTCACATTCCGCAGGAGCAGCGTGCGCTGTATCTTCAGCAGTATGCCGAAGGCTGTACAGAGTTGTTTCATGATCCGGAGACACTGTCTACCTTGGAGTCTTTTTTTGATCTGGACTGTAATGTTAGTGAAACAGCGAAGCATTTATATATCCACCGCAACACCCTCTTATATAGACTGGACAAGATAAAACAGGAAACCGGACTGGACGTTCGCAGCTTTAATGACGCAGTATTGGTGAAGCTTACACTCCTATTGTACAAATTAACGAAAAGAGCCTAAAATTTTTGTGCAGATTGTGCATAGCCAGCAACCACGCGGTCATGTAATATAAAGATATTCAATGTATCCGATTTCATTTCATAATATGAACAAGGGGGCAATCAGCATGGCAGGTGTACGCTTAGAGCACATTTACAAAAAATATGCAGGTTCCGATAAGGCAACGGTAATTGACGTTAACCTTGATATTAAGGATAAAGAATTTTTGGTTCTGGTAGGTCCGTCCGGTTGTGGTAAATCCACTACACTGCGTATGATCGCAGGACTTGAAGAAATCTCCGAGGGTAAACTGTACATCGGCGACCGCGTCGTTAACGACGTAGCACCGAAAGACCGTGACATCGCGATGGTATTCCAATCCTACGCTTTGTACCCGCACATGAATGTGTATCAGAACATGGCCTTTGGCTTGAAGCTCCGTAAAGTAAAGAAGGATGAAATTGACAAGCGTGTACGTGAAGCAGCGAAGATTCTCGACATCGAGCATTTGCTGGACCGTAAACCGAAGGCACTCTCCGGTGGTCAGCGTCAGCGTGTGGCCTTGGGTCGTGCGATCGTCCGTGATCCGCAAGTGTTCCTGATGGACGAACCACTTTCCAACTTGGACGCGAAGCTGCGCGGTCAGATGCGTGCTGAGATCACAAAGCTGGTTAAGCGTCTTGAAACCACTTGTATCTATGTAACGCATGACCAGATCGAAGCGATGACGATGGGTGACCGGATCGTCGTTATGAAGGACGGTATCATCCAGCAGGCGGCTTCCCCGGAAGAGCTGTACAACCAGCCTGTAAACATGTTCGTAGCAGGCTTTATCGGTTCCCCGACAATGAACTTTATTTCCGGTAAGCTTTCCGAGCAAAACGGCGGCGTATTCTTCACTTCCGAAGGCCTGAGCGTTCAGGTTCCTGGGGGTAAAGCACAGCTGCTGAAGAACAAATCCATGATCGGTAAGGAAGTAATCATGGGCGTTCGTCCGGAAGACATTCACGAAGAGCCAGTATTCCTGGAAGCTTCCCCGAACACTGTATTTAATGCCAAGGTTGACGTAACCGAGAACCTGGGTCACGAAATGCTCTTGTACCTGAGCGGACTGGGCAACGATACCGTAATCGGCCGTGTGGATGGACGTTCCACCACTCGTGAAGGCGACAATGTAAAGCTGGCAGTAGACATGAACAAAGTTCATCTCTTTGACAGAGAATCCGAATTGAACGTATTGCTGGCAGATTAAGATTCCAGCATATCTATAGAAACCGCCCTGCTGGGCGGTTTTTTTACTTTATAAAGACAGGCACGCTGGATTGCTTTGCTGCAGGTTCAGGTCCGAGCGATCCCGGCTGAGAACATTGCATTAGACACCTGATTCCTGTTAAGATGATCAAGAAGTATGACCTGGGAATCCATAGCAGGACGGGCTCGTGCGGTAGCAAGAGCAAGTACGCAAGCACGCAAGCACGACTGATTGCAAGAACACGAGCAGGAGCAAGGCATGTATAAGAGTAGGTCCGGGAGCAATATTACGTGCGGTAGCAAGAGCAGATACGCAAGCACGCCCGAGAGCAAGAATGAGAACCTAAGAGTTCACTTCATATAGCTACGAAAAGGGGTACGACCATGGCCAAGAAAGTGCGGGTATCCGAGCTGGTGCAGCAATTCCAGCTGGAGGTTATTTCTGGTGAAGCGGGGCTGAAACGGCCAATCACAACCGACGACTTGAATCGTCCGGGACTGGAGATGGCCGGATATTTCGAATACCATCCCATCGAACGGGTTCAGCTTCTGGGACGGACAGAGCTGGCATTCTATGCCATGCTGGAGCCGGAGGAGCGCAAAGACCGTATGTCACGTTTATGTACGGATGAAACACCTTGTATTATTGTGACACGTTCCCTGGAGGTTCCGGAGGAGCTGATCGAGGTCAGCAATGCCAAGGGCATGCCGGTGCTTCGCAGCAGCATGGCGACCACCACGTTAACGAGCCGGATTACCGGTTTCTTAGAACGCAAGCTGGCACCGACGACAACGATTCATGGTGTATTATGTGACGTCTATGGCGTTGGCATGTTGATTACAGGATCCAGCGGGATCGGTAAAAGTGAGACGGCGCTGGAGCTTGTCAAGCGCGGACATCGTTTAATTGCCGATGATGCGGTGGAAATCCGGCAGACCTCGGACTACCAGCTTCACGGTACTGCACCGGAGCTGATCCGGCATCTTCTGGAAATTCGGGGCGTTGGCATTATTAACGTCATGACCTTGTTCGGTGCGGGTGCGGTACGCAATAACAAGCGGATTACACTTGTGGTTCGACTGGAAGCCTGGCAGCAGGATAAGCAATATGATCGTCTGGGGCTGGATGAGGAAACGACACGAATTATTGATACCGACATTCCCCTCGTTACCATACCCGTCCGACCAGGCCGAAACCTGGCGGTCATTATCGAGGTTGCGGCTATGAATTATCGACTGAAGCAGATGGGTTTAAATGCGGCGCTGCAATTCACGAACAAATTAACGGCAACCATTGCCGAGGATATGGACGATATGGACTAGGGGGAATTGGGGATGTCTCTGCTCATCAATCCGATTGCATTTCAAATAGGCTCGCTGCCGGTGCATTGGTACGGAATCATTTTGGGTCTGGGCGCATTGGCAGGCTTACTGCTTGCGATCAGAGAAGGGAAGCGCTTCGGCATACCGCAGGAATTCTTCATGGACCTCCTGCTGCTCGGGGTACCGTCTGCAATTGTAGCGGCCCGAATTTATTATGTCGCCTTCAAATGGGAGGATTACAAAGATAATATTTGGGATGCCTTCAAAATTTGGGAGGGTGGTATTGCCATCTACGGCGCCCTGATCGGGGCTATTATTTGTGCTGTCATTTATGTTCGCAGACAGGGCTACTCCTTCTGGCGAATTGCCGATGTTTGTGCACCATCGCTGTTAATCGGGCAAGCTATTGGCCGTTGGGGTAACTTTGTGAACCAGGAAGCCTATGGCGGACCGGTGGAAGAGTCTTTTTTACGAAACACACTGCACTTGCCTGATTTTATTATCGATCAAATGAACGTAAAAGGCGTATTCCATCACCCTACGTTCCTTTATGAATCGCTGTGGAATTTCGTGGGCATCGCGCTGCTGCTGGTGCTTCGAAGACAAAAGTTTCTGCGTGCGGGCGAGCTGTTTATCAGCTATTTCATCTGGTATTCCATCGGACGCTTCTTTATTGAAGCGCTGCGTACTGACAGCTTGGCGTTTCAAGGCTCGGCGGGCCTGGCTTCCTTCCTGAACAGTCTGTGGAGCCCGATGACCTGGATGGGCTTTGAACAGGGCTATCTGGATCCTGTATACGGAAACGTTCGGATTTCCCAGCTGCTGGCTCTGCTGATTATTATCGCCGCAGTTGCACTGATTGTGATCCGCCGGACTACGGGAAAAGCGAGCGCAAGATATATGGACCCGATTGTAAGCACCAAAAATGCCGGAGCACCTACGCCGGAAGCGGATCTGAACCGTTCCCGCCGCAAGGAGGAGCTCTCAGAACAGCGATCCACGTCAACGCCGGAGACGCCGAAGCCCCAAGCGCGGCAGACGGATTCTGTAGTGGACTCGCCAGACGATAAAGAAAAGTAAAAGCTCGCACAAGGAGTAACGTAAATGATTGAAACTGTACTTTTTGATCTGGATGGCACGATTATAGATACCAATGACTTGATTATTGCTTCATTTATGCATGTATTTCAGCGCAATCCCGATGGACCGCTTACACGAGAACAGATCATTCCCCACATGGGGACTACACTGGAGTATCAGCTTCAGACCTTCTCTGGCCTAGAGGACGTCGAGGAGCTGGTTCCCTTATACCGCGCGTACAATAAACAGCATCATGATCAAATGGTCAAAACCTTTCCCTACGTCAATGAAGTGGTGGAATGGATTCAAGGACAAGGCCTTCGCATGGGCGTCGTAACGACGAAGATCCGGCCGTCGACGCTGATGACGCTGGACAAATTCAAGCTGGCTCCCTACATGGATGCCGTGGTGACGGTCAATGATGTAGAGCATCCGAAGCCCCATCCGGAGCCGGTGCAAAAGGCGATCGAGCTTCTGGGTGCTAACCCGGCAACGACCCTGATGGTGGGCGACAGTGCGGTGGATATGCAGTCGGCCAAGGCGGCAGGAGCACTTGCAGCAGGGGTCGCCTGGTCATTGAAGGGGCCGGAAATGCTGCGGTCATGTGGAGCCGATTATATTTTGCAGGATATGCGTGATCTGTATCGCCTGCTAGAGCCGGGGCAAGAATAGCTTAAATGAATTTGAAGCACCAAGAGCCAGCAGTTCAGATCCAGCAAAAGAAATGGAGCCGTTAAGAATGGGCAGGAACGTAACACGCTATCCCGTAGAAGGCTATAATGCACTTTGGCATATTTATCGAACCGTGAGCCCCTGGAAAGGGGTCAAAAACTTTATTTGTATTCAGTTGGCGCGCTACTGCCCGGTGCTTCCGCTCAAGAACTGGATTTACCGGCGCACGCTGGGAATGAGAGTAGGGAGTCATACGGCGTTTGGACTGATGGTGATGGTGGATGTATTCTTTCCCGAACGGATCACGATTGGCGAAAATTCAGTCATTGGATATAACAGCACCATCCTGGCTCATGAATACCTGATCAAGGAATATCGGCTGGGGGATGTGGTGATCGGGGACAATGTGCTGATCGGTGCCAATGTCACGATTCTGCCGGGCGTCACAATCGGAGATGGCGCTGTGGTAGCCGCGGGTGCTGTCGTGCATAAGGATGTAGCGCCGGGCGCTTTTGTCGGCGGAAATCCGCTTCGGGAGCTAAAGCCTTCTAAGCCAGAAGAAGAGAATGCATGAGTACGTTACCGCGATGAAGTTCCAATCTTTGTGGACTTGTAGTAAAATTAGTAAGGACGCAAAAGTAAATGTAAGCTAGTAGCTCCCACGAGATGCGCCGTGAGGGGCTTTTCTTTTTTTAGGAAGAAGGTTTAGGGTTGGAAGAGTAGGTATAAGAGTGAATGGTTTAATGATTCATGTGCTGCAAATTTAAAAGGGAGTGAAAAGCAATGGAAGCCACCATCAACTCAAGGGAGAGGCTGCCGCAGCTGGACATCTACCGCGCCATGGCTATTTTAGGTGTATTGCATGTCCATGCCACCTCGTTTGCCACCGTCGAAGCTGTAGACTCCCGATTCTACTTTATGATCAATTTTATCAATATCTTTTTTAAGTACGGGACGCCTTCTTTTATTTTTTTGAGCAGCTTTGTGCTGTTCTACAATTATTATGACCGGCCGCTGACCAAAGGACTGATTCTTAACTTCTACAAAAGACGGCTGCTGTTCATCCTGCTTCCGTATTTGCTCATTTCGATCGGATATTTTGGAATACGGCTCTATCAAAATGGAATGCTCTCCGGTCCGCTGGACGGATCAGCATTATGGGCTGATTTCTGGCATCGGCTGATTACCGGTAAAAATTATACGCATTTATACTTTGTTTTTATCAGCTTGCAGTTCTATATTCTGTTTCCGCTGTTCCTGCTGCTGTTCAAATCCTCCAAATTTCTGGTGCGCTGGGCGGTCCCGATCGGATTGCTGCTGCAGTGGGGATTCATTCTCTGGAATAAGTACGATTTGAAGTTTGTGGATAAAGGCAGCCTTGCGATCTCTTATATGGCCTATTATGTACTGGGAGCGTACCTGGCGATCCATTATGATACCTTTAAGGCCTGGCTGAGCTCCAGCTGGAAAGATCAGACCCCGCGGCAGAGAAAGGGTACCTTCATCCTGTGGGTCGGCTGGCTGGCAATGGGGCTGTCGCATGTTCTGATCTGGTATGAGGCGCGCCTGTACAGCAATTGGCATGATTCGTTGTGGTATGAGGGACTGTGGAACATGCATACGATGTTCTCGGCGCTGGTGCTGATGCAGCTCACCAATTGGCTGTTTAACAGCGACTGGAGCATGATGAAATCTATGCTGATCCGGATTGGAGAGCTTTCTTTTGCCATCTATTTAGTGCATCCGCTCTGGCTGGCTTTTTATCGGCTGTATGATTTCAATTTGAATCCGGTCACGGATGATTATCTGATCTGGGTGTATGGGGGAATGGTTACGGCACTGGTAATCAGCGCAATCGTGGTGCAGACCATCATGAAATACATGCCGGGGGCCTGGATGCTGCTAGGCAGTGTGCCCAAATCCCTCAAGAGCAAGATGCCCTCTCCTCCAAAAGGAAATCCCAAACGGGACGTTCGCGCTGGAGGAAGGAGCCGGTCGGTCGATTGGTAGCTGGTATAGCTGTCCGCGAGAAGCGCGGGCGGCTTTTTTGTGCTGGCGTGCCCAGCTAAGCACGCATTCTCTAGCCGGTGAAAATCCGGTCACAGGAGGGACCAAGCCCCTGTGTAGCTAGGATACCTGCTTATGGCGAAATCTGTAAGTAGAAGCGTATTGACGAAAGCACCCGTCAGAGATGGGGCGAGCAACGTACCAGGCCGTAACATAAAGTGAATTCTGCCGCGTCGTCAAAAAGGCCTCGCAAGAGGGAAGAGAGGATGCCGAGTCTCGCTGCATTGGACGAAGGCCACGGAAGCTGTTTAGAACTTGGATCAGCAGTGAAGAATCCTCCGGCGTATGGGGATCGGCATGGTATGAAAGAGGATGCAGTGAACTGGGGAGGCCCTCCCCTGCACGTTTTTTTTTTTTTGAAACCGTAAAGAGACGCTCTATAAGCCTAAAAGGTGAAGTGAACCGTCTGCAGGAAGGGAGTCCGAGGGGCTCATAGTACCGAAGAATGCAGGACAACACAACCTGTAGGAGGGAAGGAGCCCTGCTTTGTTCAAGTTTCATAAGGAGGTACGAGTCAGTGAATGCCAAACGGCTAACAACACCAAAGGAAAACGTTCAACAACTCCAAGAGAAATTAGGTCAATGCGGCCAAGGAAAGCAAGAAGCGAAGGTTTCACGCGTTGTACGACAAAATCTACCGGCTGGACATTCTTTGGGAAGCATGGCGAAGAGTACGAGCTAATAAGGGCTCGGCAGGAATAGACGGAGAGACACTGGCAGACATCGAGAAACAAGGAGAGGTGCTCTTTGTACACGAATGTCAACGTCTTCTTAAGGAAGGCAATTATCATCCACAACCTGTAAGGCGCCACTACATTCCAAAGAAAGATGGCAAAAAGCGACCGCTGGGCATTCCCACGGTGAGAGACCGCGTCATCCAGATGGCAGCGAAACTCGTCATGGAACCGATCTTCGAGGCGGATTTTCAGGAAACATCATTCGGATTCAGGCCAAAACGAAGTGCAAAGCAAGCGTTAGATCGCATTCGGAAAGCATGTAACCGCAAAGGAAATTGGGTGGTCGACGTCGACATCCAAGGCTACTTCGACAACATCAATCAGGAGAAACTCATTAAGCTGGTAGAAATGCGAATCAGCGATAGACGAATTCTGAAGCTGTTGAGGAAGTGGCTAAGTGCGGGTGTCATGGAGGAAGGCAATGTCAGACGCTCAGATTTGGGTACACCACAAGGTGGGGTCATTTCACCACTGCTGGCGAATATCTACCTGAATTACTTTGATCTCCTGTGGGAACGGCATGGCAGAAAAATGGGGGAACTCACACGTTACGCGGACGATCTGGTGGTCATCTGCAAAACAAAGAAGGATGCAGATCGGGCGTACGAACTCATTAGAGTTATTATGGACCGCCTAGAGCTAACGTTACATCCAACCAAGACACGCATCGTTGGACTATGGACAGGAGAAGAAGGCTTTGATTTTCTAGGCATGCACCATCGAAAGACGAAAGCGGAGACATCTCAAGGCAAAATATATTATACGACCCAGCAGTGGCTGTGCCGCAAGGCGGAGGAACGAATCAGAGAGGTCGTAAAAGAGCGACTGGCTCCTCCAAATATGCGTCACAAGACCTTTCAGGACCACCTGGAATACTTAAACCCTAAAATACAGGGGTGGCGCAACTACTACTACACAGCTTACAGCCAAAAGAAGATGGCGAAACTGGACTGGTACATCCTCCAGCGACTAGCCAAATGGGTTGCCAAGAAACGTCAACGCACGCGATGGATGAGCTCATTACGCGAAGTGAAAGCACTGTCCTCACAATGTGGACTTAAAACGCTCTTGTGATCTGCATGCACATGAATGACGAACATCGGAAAGCCGTATGAGGGAAAACCTCACGTACGGTTTGATGAGGAGGGGCAGAGATGTCTGCCCTTTACTCTAGAGAAGGAATGATGATTTAACGTGAAAGCAGAGGGTCATACAGGTTATAATACAGAGTACGGGCTGTAGATGATACCGATACGCTTGAGGTCAGTAAGGTGAATTGACGGCGTAGGCAGGGATATGATACTATAGCCATTATTCTTTACTTTATTAGCAAGGTAGCACTTTACCATAATAAAGAGTCGGGTGTTATTTTTTAGAGGGTAATACCGGACTTGATCGTTTAAAAATAGAATTCGAGGTGACTACGCCATGTCTAAACCGAAAGGTTTTGAAAAACCCGCCGGTGTGCGGGACTATCTCCCCCATGCGGTATCCCGGCTGCGCCAGATTGAATCCCGGGTGCTGCAATGCATGGAGCGCTGGGGTTATCGGCAAATCATGACCCCGACGATTGAATTTTATGATACGGTGGGTGTGTCGAGTTCCACCTCTGACCAGAAGCTGTTCAAGCTGCTCAATAACCGGGGCACGACAATGGTGCTGCGTTCCGATATGACGGCCCCTATTGCCCGGGTTGTATCATCTCTATTAAAGGAAGAAGCTCTGCCGATTCGCTTGTCCTACCATGCCAATGTGTTTCGGGCGATTGAAGAGGAAGCGGGACGGGAGGCTGAATTTTACCAGACTGGCGTGGAGCTTGTGGGAGACGACTCTCCGGAGGCGGATGCCGAGGTGGTGGCGCTTGCGATTGAGAGCCTTCGGGCGGCAGGCGTGAAGACGTTCAAAATGGCTATGGGTCATATGGGCTTCCTCAACGGACTGCTGGAAGAGGTGCTGCCGGACCGTCCGGGCGATCAGGAGAGCCTGAAGCGTGATCTGCTGAACCGGGATTATGTCGGCTACCGCAGCACTATTCAAGCTCTGCAGCTGCCCCCGCAGGAGGCAGCGAAGCTTGAGGGCATTCTCCGTCTACGCGGCGGCCGGGAGGTATGCACGGAAGCGAGAGAGCTGAGCCTGAACCCGCTGGCCCGGGCCTCGATCGAGCATCTATGCAAGGTGTGGGAGGTGCTGGAGGCTTACAATGCTTCTAGTCATGTGCTGATTGACCTGACCATGATTGGTGACTTCTCTTACTATACGGGTATGACCTTTGAAGGCTATGCGGCCGAGATCGGTTCTCCTGTAGCCAGCGGCGGACGCTATAACAAGCTGCTGCAGCAATTCGGCAGAAGCGTGCCGGCCACGGGCTTTGCTTTGAAGACGAACCGGATTCTGGATGGTGTGGATGCAGAGGACAGCGAAGCCGTGAAGCCGGTGCTGATTCAGTACACGCTGCAGCATCGCAAGGAAGGCTTGGCCAAGGCCAGTGCCCTCCGGGAAAGCGGCCGGATCGTAATTACCTCCATGATGGGGGATGGCGAGCATGGAAGCTTGCAGGATGCACGGAATGATGTTCCTGGTGCCAGCCTGCTGCATCAAGGCTATGACGAAATTATTACCTTACAATAGATCTCAATCCTAGACAGGAGGTGCCTCACATGGCAGAAACCTTAAAAGTAGCTATGCCCAAGGGACGGATATACAAGAAAGCCTCAGCCCTGTTTCGCGAGGCCGGGCTGCCGATTCCCCTTGACGTGGATGAAACGCGCAAGCTTGTGATCCCGCTGCCGGAGGCGGGAATGGAATTTATATTGGCCAAGCCTGTCGATGTTCCGACGTATGTCGAGTACGGCGTGGCGGATATCGGTATTGTCGGCAAGGACGTGCTGATTGAGGAAGACAAGGATGTATATGAGCTTCTTGATCTCGGCATTGCCCGCTGCCGCATGTCGGTCATTGGCCTGCCAGACTGGACGCCGGGCATCCGGCAGCGCGTGGCGACGAAGTATCCCAACACAGCCTCCCGTTACTTCCGGGAGCAGGGACAGCAGGTAGAGGTCGTCAAGCTGAACGGATCGATTGAGCTTGCCCCTTTGATTGGCCTGGCCGATCGCATCGTCGATATGGTTGAAACCGGTCAGACGCTGCGGGAGAACGGGTTGGTTGAGATGACGAGCATGTTCGAAATTACAAGCCGGCTCGTTGCCAACCGGGTCAGCTACCGGATGAAGAATCGGGAAATTCAGGAGCTGTGCGACCGGCTTCAGAGCGTTATTTTTGCAAATACAGACAAATAGATCGGCAGCATAATTCAATAGGAAGCAGGCGGGGAGGAATCAGGAATGAGAATAGTGCCGGCAGAGGAGTTTGATTTAAAGCGGGAAAGTGACTACGGTACACCCGAGCAGAATGAGGCCGTCAAGGAGATTGTCCGGAACGTTCGCCGCGAAGGTGATGCCGCCCTGCTGCGGTATACGGAGCAGTTCGACAACACGAAGCTGACAGCAAGCGGCCTGCGGGTACAGCACAGCGAGCTGATGGCTGCGTATGACGAGGTGGAGGAGTCGTTCGTGACCGCAATCCGTTCGGCAGCAGAACGGATTCGCAGCTATCATCAGAAGCAGAAGCGCAGCTCGTGGATGGATGTGCAGCCGGATGGAAGCATCCTGGGCCAGATTATTCGGCCCCTGCAGCGAGTCGGTGTATATGTGCCCGGCGGGAAAGCAGCCTACCCCTCCTCGGTGCTGATGAACGTCATTCCGGCGCAGGTAGCCGGGGTGCCCGAAATTGTGATGGTCACCCCTCCGGCAACGGGAGGCACGGAAGGTATCAATCCGTACATCCTGGTGGCAGCAGCGGAGGCTGGTGTGACCGAGATCTACCGGGTGGGCGGCGCTCAGGCGATTGCCGCGCTGGCTTACGGAACCGCGTCGATTGCTCCTGTCGATAAAATTTGCGGGCCCGGCAACATTTATGTGGCGCTGGCGAAGCGCGAGGTGTACGGTGCTGTAAACATTGACAGCATTGCCGGCCCGAGTGAGATCGTCGTTCTGGCCGATGACAGTGCTGAGGCAGCGTATGCGGCAGCGGACCTGCTCTCCCAGGCTGAGCACGATGAAATGGCTTCGGCGGTGCTGGTGACGACGTCACCAGCCCTCGCAAAAGCCGTCAGCGCAGAAGTAGAACGCCAGCTGGAGCTGCTGCCGCGCCGCGATATTGCCCGGGCATCGGTTGACAGCTACGGGGCGGCTATTGTGGCTCGCTCCATGGACGAGGCCATCTCGATCGTGAACAAGCTGGCACCGGAGCATCTTGAAATTATGACAGAGGACCCGATGGGCATCCTGGGCCGGATTGAAAATGCAGGTGCCATCTTCCTCGGTCCGTACAGCTCAGAGCCGGTCGGAGATTATTTTGCCGGTCCCAATCATATCATTCCGACCAACGGGACGGCACGCTTCTCCTCGCCGGTCGATCTGGACGATTTCATTAAGAAATCCAGCATGATTTACTATAGTAAGGAAGCACTGCTCCGCGACGGCGAGACCATCATGGAGCTGGCACGCCGGGAAGGGCTGGAGGGTCATGCCCGAGCGATCGAAATCCGGCTGGAGCAGGAATCACAAACAGGGGGGAATTCAAAGTGAGCTTTGAAGCTAACGGGCGGACGTCAAGCGTCAGCCGCAAAACGAATGAGACCGATATTTCCTTGAAATTCAATGTGGATGGTACCGGGGTGTCACAGCTGGAGACCGATGTGCCGTTCTTGAATCATATGCTGGATCTGTTCACGAAGCACGGACACTTTGACCTCAGCGTGAATGCGAAGGGCGACATCGAGATTGATGATCACCATACTGTAGAGGATATCGGGATTTGTCTGGGTCAGGTGCTGCGGGAGGCGCTCGGTGATAAAAAGGGCATCAAGCGCTATGCCAGCGTCTTTGTTCCCATGGACGAGTCTCTCGCTCAGGTCGTCATTGATATTAGCAACCGGCCTCATTTCGAGTACCGTGCGGAATATCCGACTCAGCAGGTCGGCTCTTTTGATACGCAGATGGTGCATGAATTTTTGTGGAAGCTGGCTCTGGAGGCGCGCATTACCCTGCATGTCATCGTGCATTACGGACACAATACGCATCACATGATTGAAGCGGTGTTTAAAGCACTGGGACGCGCTCTGGATGAGGCAACGAGTATTGATCCCCGCGTTACGGGCGTGCCATCCACGAAGGGAGTGCTGTAATACATGGCCATTGCGGTAGTGGATTACGGCATGGGCAATCTCCATAGTGTCAGCAAAGCGGTAGAGCGGCTCGGCTATGAGCCGCTGATTACCGGAGTGCGGGAGGAAATCTTGTCGGCGGACGGCATTATTCTGCCAGGGGTCGGCGCATTTGGAGATGCGATGGAGCATTTGCGGGAAAGCGGGCTTGATCAGGTCATGCGTGAGGCTGCGGCCGGGACAGCGCCGCTGTTAGGGATTTGTCTCGGGATGCAGCTGCTGTTCAGTCAAAGTGAAGAGCATGGTGTGCATGAGGGCTTGAATATTTTGCCCGGCAAGGTCGTCCGGTTTACAGGTGGAGATTACAAGGTGCCGCATATGGGCTGGAACAGCCTGAGCTTCCTGCAGCCGGATGTGCCGCTGTTTGCGGGGCTTGAGGAGGGCCATGTGTACTTTGTCCACTCGTATCATGTTCTTCCTGAAGTGAACAGTGATCTTCTGGCCGTGACGGATTACGGGCAAACGGTGACCGCCATTGTCGGTCGGGGGCATGTATACGGCATGCAGTTTCACCCGGAGAAAAGCGGGGAGCTCGGCATGAGCCTCTTGCGAGGCTTTCTGGCGTTAACGGATGGAGCAAGCTAATTATTTCTACAGAAACGGGGAATCTGCAAATGTCATCATTCATTATTTATCCCGCGATTGATATCCGCGGCGGCAAGTGCGTCCGGCTCGTGCAAGGAGATTATAACCAGGAAACGGTTTACAACGACAGTCCGCTGTCTGTAGCCCGTTCATGGGAAGAGCAGGGAGGCAAATTCATTCATCTGGTGGACCTGGATGGAGCGAAAGCGGGGCATCCCGTCAATGATGAGATCATTGCTCAAATTGCAGCCCATGTTCAGGTTCCGGTTCAGGTTGGCGGCGGACTGCGCCGGATCGAGGATGTTGAGCGTCTGCTCTCTCTCGGTGTGAGCCGGGTTATTATCGGCACAGCCGCCATTGAGGACCGGGTATTCACGGAAACGGTACTGGGCCGCTATGGAGATAAGGTGGCGATCGGCATTGATGCCCGAAACGGATATGTCGCAACCCGCGGCTGGCTGGAAACGTCAGAGGTGCAGGCTGAGGTGCTGGCGAAGGAGCTTGCGGCGAAGGGCGCGGAAAACTTTATTTTTACCGATATTTCCCGGGACGGCATGATGCAGGGACCGAATGTGGAAGCCATTGTAGCTTTAGCCAAGGCCAGCGGCCGGACGGTTATCGCCTCAGGCGGTGTGACGCGGATGGAGGATCTGGAGGCTCTGGGCAAGCACCGCGAGGACGGTGTCGGCGGCGCCATTGTAGGCAAGGCGCTGTACACAGGAAATATTGATCTGGCAGAGGCTGTCCAGAAGATTCAGAAGTAAAATTAATCGGGGGAGATGTGAAGGATGCTGGCCAAGCGGATTATACCTTGTCTGGATGTGAAGGATGGACGGGTCGTTAAAGGGGTTAACTTTGTCAATCTGCGTGATGCCGGAGATCCGGTAGAGCTAGCTGCGCTGTATGACCGGGAAGGCGCCGATGAGCTGGTCTTTCTGGATATCTCCGCTTCCGTGGAAGGCCGGGCGACGATGGAGGAGGTTGTACGGCGGACGGCGGGAGAGATTGCGATTCCCTTTACCGTCGGCGGCGGCATTTCCTCGGTGGACGATATGAAGCGGATCCTGCGCGCCGGTGCGGACAAGATCGGCATGAACACGGCAGCTGTGAGGCAGCCAGAGCTTATATCCGCCGGTGCACGGCGCTTCGGCTCTCAGTGTGTCGTCGTAGCCGTGGACGCAAGGTTCAATCCGGAGTGGGATGAGTGGGAGGTGTACACGCACGGCGGACGTACCCCTTCCGGCATTAAGGCACTGGATTGGGTTAAACAGGCGGAGTCGCTGGGGGCCGGAGAAATTCTGCTGACCAGCATGGATGCCGACGGCACGAAGGATGGCTTCGACCTGAAGCTGACCTCGGCCGTGTGCAGTACGGTATCCATTCCGGTGATCGCCTCTGGCGGAGCCGGGAAGGAAGAGCATTTCTATGATGTGTTCACCGACGGCCGGGCAGATGCGGGGCTGGCGGCGACGATTTTTCACTATAAAGAAATCGGGATTCCTCAACTGAAACAACAATTGAAGCATAAAGGAGTGGAGATCCGATGAGCGTACATGATGACATGATGCAGGATTTGTCCTTGCAGCAGGTGTCGGAGCATATCCGCTGGGACGAGAATGGTCTGGTTCCGGCGATCGTGCAGGATGCAGAGACCAAGGAAGTATTAATGATGGCATACATGAACCGGGAATCCCTGCAGCTGACCCTGGAAAAAGGAGAAACCTGGTTCTGGAGCCGCTCCCGAAAGGAGCTGTGGAACAAGGGGGCAACCTCAGGCAATACGCAGACGGTGATCTCTCTGTCCTACGATTGTGATGGCGACACGCTGCTGGTGCTGGTAGATCCTAAAGGACCTGCTTGTCACACCGGCGAGAATACCTGCTTCTTCAACACGATTACCGTTCAGGGACAATCGACAGTGTCCGGCGAAGATGTGCAGTCCTCGGGCAGCCAAGACCGCTTTGCAGTGCTGGGTGAGCTGGAGCAGGTCATTGCACAGCGGGAAGCAGAGCGTCCGGAAGGGGCATATACGACCTATCTGTTCGATAAAGGCGTGGATAAGATTCTGAAAAAGATCGGGGAAGAAGCCTCCGAGACGATTATTGCGGCTAAAAATCGCGATAACGAGGAGCTGCGCCTGGAGGTCAGCGATCTGATTTACCATCTGATGGTGCTGCTGCAGGAGCGCAAGCTGCCATTGGATCATATTCTGGACGAGCTGGGCCGCCGTCATGAGCGTCCACGCCGCGACGGTTAAAGAGGGCACAAGGCTATGCATATTGACTATCACACTCACCATGCCCGGTGCGGACACGCTGTTGGAGCACTGGAAGAGTATGTATTGCGGGGCATTGAGATTGGGCTGGACCAGCTGGGCCTGTCCGATCACATGCCGCTTATTCATATTAAGCCGCATGAATATTACCCGGAGATGGCGATGCCGATGGAGGAGCTTCCACGCTATGTGGAGGAATGCCTGACCCTCAAGGAGCGCTATAAAGGCCAGATTGAGATCCGTGTCGGCCTGGAAGGGGACTATATCGAAGGCTATGAAGAGGACGTCCGGAAGGTGATTGAGGCGTATCCTTGGGATTATGTGATCGGCTCGGTCCATTTTCTCGGAAAATGGGATATTACCGATTACCGCCAGACCCATGGCTGGGAGGGGCGTGACCCGATCACGGTATACAGGCGCTATTACGATGCGGTCTGCAAGGCGGCATCGACAGGCTTGTATGACATTATGGGACATCTGGATGTCATCAAGCGCTTCGGCTTTACCCCTGGGCCGAAGCATCAGGATGAGGTTGTGGCGCTGGAGAATGAGGCGCTGGCCGCTGTCCGCCGGAGCGGCAAGGCGATGGAGCTGAACGCCTCCGGTCTGAGCAAGGACTGCCGGGAGATGTTTCCAAGCCGGCGTATGCTGGAGGAGGCCCTTCGGCTCGGCATTCCGCTGACGCTCGGCTCTGACGCGCATCAGCCCTTGAAGCTCGGTGAGCATCTGGATCAGGCGAGGGAGCTGTTAATCGAGCTCGGAGTGAAGCAGGTGGCTGTTTTTGAGGGACGGCAGCGGGACATGGCTGCGCTGTAATGGAAGCGGCCAGCCTTTTGAAGCTGTTCTAAATGTACCGCCAACCATACAGGCTGTTTCCTGAAGTCATAGTCCCGCGCTCTATGTTCTTATGAGGAGCGCGGACTGGCGGCTGATGGAGACGGCCTGCTTGCGCGACAGCGCTTTCCTGATGCGCTATAATAGAGTACAAGCAATCCCTATACTTTGGGTATTCCAGGAGGCATTCATGTATCAGAAACTTCGTCTGTTCGCCGGATCATCCAATCCGCGGCTGGCCGCGGATATCAGTCGGCAGCTGGGCGTCGAATTGGGCAAGATCAAGCTGTCCCGTTTCAAAAATGGAGAAATCTACGTCCATTATGAGGAAAGCATCCGTAATTGTGATGTGTTTCTGCTGCAGTCCTTCTCCCATCCGATTAATGAAATGTTCGTAGAGCTGCTGGTTATGATTGATGCGGCCAAGCGGGCCTCTGCACGCACGATAAATATTATTGTCCCCTACTACGGCTACGCTCGGCAGGAGAGAAAAGCTGCACCCCGCGAGCCCATATCCGCCAAAATGGTCGCCGATGTGCTGACGACAGCCGGAGCCAGCCGCGTCATTACCATTGATCTGCATGCCCCGGCTATTCAGGGCTTCTTCAATATTCCAGTCGATCATCTGACGGCCATGGATCTGATCACCAACTACCTGAGAAGCAAGCAGCTGGAGCAGCCGGTCATCGTCTCTCCTGATGCCGGCCGGGCTAAAATTGCCGAGAAGCTGGCAGGCCGGCTGGGTGCGGGCTTTGCGATGATGGTCAAGCAGCGCCCGGCCCACAATGAAGCGGTCATTACGCATGTGGTTGGAGACGTAGAAGGACGCACGCCGATCATCATCGAAGATATTATTGACACAGGTACTACCATTGTACAGGTCGTGGAGTCTCTCAAGAAGTTAGGCGCCAAGGATACGATCGTATGTGCGACGCATGGCGTATTCTCGGGGGAGGCATTGTCCCGCCTGGATCATGGCCATATCAAGGAGCTGGTAGTGACAGATTCCATCGCGCTTCGGGAGCCGCCGATGAAAGGCATGACCATCTTATCGGCAGCGCCGATCCTCGCTGAAGCCATCCATATTATTATGGAAGGCGGCAGCATTGCGACCTTATTTAAAGACGCCGGCGTCTGATGACCGGCGTCTTTTTCTCTGCAAGCGGCAGGAGATCATGGTATACTGTTGAGGATAGAGAGAAGCAAGTTAAAGGAGGTGTCTTGCTTCGATGCATGCAAACATTCCAGGTCATCAGGACCTGCAAAATATAATTCCTATCGATTACAACGCTAATTTTTTCTTTGAACGCGCCGTGAAGTCGCTGGACCGTTTCCAATATGGCAAGGCGCTGAAATATTTTCGCAAGGCTGTGGAATATGAACCGGATAATCCTGTGAATCATTGCAATATGGCGGGTATATTATCAGAGACCGGTGATTATGAGGGCTCGAACCGGGTATTGAAGCATATACTGGATCAGGTAGATTCCTCGATGACGGAATGCCATTTCTATATGGCGAACAACTACGCGAATCTGGAGCAGTTTGAAGAAGCCGAGCAGGCGCTGATTACGTATCTGGAGGAGGATTCCAGCGGCCAGTTTATGGACGAGGCCGAAGAGATGATGGAGCTGCTTCACTATGAGCTAAACCGGCCCACGAAGGTGAACAAGATCAAGAGCCGCGAGGGCATGGTGGAGCATGAGCAGGCACGGGCGCTGCTGGAGGAAGGGAAATTCGCTCAGGCTGCCAAGCTGTTGGAGACGATTGTAGAGGACTGTCCGGACTTTATGTCGGCCCGCAATAATCTGGCGCTTGCCTTCTATTACATGGGCCGCTTCGCGAAGGCGAAGGAGGTCATCGGTGATGTGCTGGACAAGGAGCCGGGCAATCTGCATGCGCTGTGCAATCTGGCGATTTTTTATCAGCATGAGAAGGATGAGGAAGGGCTTCACCGTCTGCTGGACATGCTGTCTGTTACGATTCCGTTTCATCAGGAGCATGTCTTCAAGCTCGCGACAACGATGGGCATTCTGGGGAGGCACGAAGCGGCCTACGGCCATTTTCGCCGTCTGACGAAGGATGAGGAATTTAGCAGTGATGCAAGCCTGTATCATTATACAGCCGTTGCAGCCTGCAACAGCGGCAGAATGGAAGATGCGGTCAGATACTGGCGTCAGTGCAAGAGGCTGGACCCGGCAAATGATGTCGCTGATTTCTACCTGGCTCAGCTGGACTCTTTGCAGGAAAGTGATTCCGGAAGCTTGAAGGTCAGCTATCACTATCATCTCCCCTTTGAAGAGCAGTTTAAGGTGTGGGAGCATGATGGAGCTGCCTTGACTGAGGAAGCGAAGAGCAATCCGTTAATCCGCTCCTCCTTCTTCTGGGCGCTTCGCCATGGCGAGCCTCACATCAAGCTGCAGGTTATACAGACGCTGGAGCTGATTGCCGATGAAGAGGTTCAGCATGCGCTGCACCTGTTTCTTCAGGAGCCAGGAGAGGATGTAGAGCTGAAAGCTGCGGCGGAGCTCGTGCTAACGCGCTTGGAGGGAGCTTCAGGCCGGGAGGCAGCGGGCGAGATGCCCAGCGACTCGTTAAACGAGGTCCTTCCGGAGTGGCATAAGGAATGGCAGCAGGTGCTGGATCTGGCGGTCTCTATGGGACAACGGCAGGACCCTTACCGCAAAAGAGAGATGGAAAGGCTCTGGTCACAATTCCTGAGCCGGATGTATCCCGACCTTCCGAAGATGCGTAACCTTTCCGGCTGGGCGGCAGCGCTGGAGTATACCGCCGGCAAGCTAGCGGGAGACTCGTATACGTACGAGAAGCTCGCGGAGCGCTATCAGATTTCATCCTCTACCGTGAGGCGTTACGCCCGGCAGCTGGCAATGACGGATGCCGATCGGGAAGAGGCTCGCAATAATTTTCGCCCGTTTACAGAAAAATCGTAGAACCGGGACAAGCTAACCAACAGGACCCAATAAAGGAGGCAATCTCTATGTACAAATCAATCGTAATCGGAACCGGCCCTGCCGGACTGACCGCAGCCATCTACCTGGCACGCGCGAATATGAAGCCACTGGTCATTGAAGGAATGCAGCCGGGGGGCCAGTTGACCACAACCACCGAAGTCGAGAACTTTCCGGGATTCCCTCAAGGCATCATGGGACCTGAGCTGATGGATAATATGCGCCAGCAGGCAGAGCGCTTCGGTGCGGAATTCAAGAGCGCCTGGGTAGAGTCTGTTGATTTCTCGCAGCGTCCATTCAAGATTAATGTCGAGGGCATGGGAGAATTGCAGGCTGAGTCGGTCATCATTTCTACCGGTGCCTCGGCCAAGTATCTGGGCATTCCCGGGGAGCAGGAGAATGTGGGCCGGGGTGTCAGCACATGTGCGACCTGCGACGGCTTCTTCTTCCGCGGCAAGAAGATTATCGTGGTGGGCGGAGGCGATTCCGCGATGGAGGAAGCGAGCTTCTTAACACGCTTCGCTTCCAGCGTCACATTGGTTCACCGCCGGGAAGAGCTGCGCGCTTCCAAGATCATGCAGGATCGCGCTCGCGAGAACGAGAAAATTCAGTGGGCACTTGACCGTACGCCGCTAGAGGTCGTAACGACGGAAACGGGCGTGAAGGGCTTGAAGGTTCGGAACAACGAGACTGGCGCCGAAGAGCTGATTGAAGCGGAAGGCGTATTCGTGGCAATTGGCCATACGCCGAACACAGGCTTCCTGGGAAGCCAGATCAATACAGATCCGACCGGATATATTCTGGTGAAGCCAGGCACAACGGAGACGAATATTCCAGGCGTGTTCGCCTGCGGTGACGTGCAGGATACCCGGTATCGCCAGGCGATTACCGCAGCCGGCTCTGGCTGTATGGCTGCCATGGATTGTGAGAAGTTCATTGAAGGTCATATGGTCCATGACTGGAGCGAAACGCTGAATCCGTAAATGGAGCTTTGAAGGTGAGAGGCCGGGCAACCGGCCTCTTTTTTGCGCGGCTCTATGATATGGATGATGATGGGCGAGAGCGGGATGTATGTTATAATGCGGATGAAATGAGGCGCGGGACAGGGTCCACGGCCGATAGAGGAGCTTACAGATGCTAAACGACTATTTAAAGAAAAATAAAATGACCTGGATTGTGCTTGCCCCCTTGCTGGGCGGCTGGTTATTTCAAGCCCTGATGACGCGGATACCTGCGTCGGGCGTGCTGATCTGGACCATTCATCTCGGATTCGTGGTGTTCTGGTTCTGGGCCGGGCGACAGTTCTCGCAGATGAAAAAGAGTACAGCGCTCAGCTTTGTCATGGGTAACTCGCTGTGGCTAATATGTCTGCTGCTGTTTCTGTGGCAGTTTATGCTGGCCGGCGACGAATCCCGAAGCCTTGTGCTTGCACTGATGGCCCAGCTGTATGTGCTGCTGATTGTAGGATTTGGAACCCAGCTGCAGCTGCTTCTGACGGGGAGTATCGATGCTGCGCAAATCATTATTATGTCTTACATACTCATGCTGCTGGTGTTTACGGCGGGCTTTGTGTATGAGCGGGTGCGCAAGCCCAAGCCCGAGAACCACACGCTGTAAGCAAGAAAGCTCACCAAGGTGGGCGGATTGCATATACTATCTCAGAACAGGACGGGTGCACACTTAAAAAGCGGACGCCATGCTGGCATCCGCTATCGGATGGACACGGCATATGGCCATGTCAGTATGACAATGCTTTATAACGTTTGCGGACCAGCCATGGCTATGCGCTGCGCTGTTAGCAGCGCTTCGACTTGGGCTTTGCGGTTCGCTTGCGCTGCAGTGAGGGGCGCGGCTTCGTCCTGGCTGGCTTGGAAGGCCCGCCTGCAGCTGCTCTTTTTTTGCGCTTCTTGAGGGTCTTCTTCGGCGTCCAGCCCTCGCTGGCCCAGCTGCAATGCTCGCTGCCGAAGGAGTGGCTGCCGCCAACACCGCTGGAGCCGTCGTATGCGCCCCACTGATCCGGCGGGTGGAGTCCATCCGGGTACAGGCCGGAATGGTGGCTCTGCGAGTGATGACCCGTAGAGGCATGACCGCTGGAATGATGGCCGTGCGAATAGTGGCCTGCAGAGGCGTGGCCGCTGGAATGATGGCCGTGCGAAGCATGCCCGAGCGAGCCGGGGAAGCCGGATTGATGCCCATGGTGCGCCTGACTGAGCGGCTCGCCGGGGAAGTAGCCGTCGTTAGCGCCCGGGGAAGCCTGACCGCCTGAGGACGGGGTTGCGGCGATTCCCTCTGAAGCATTGCCGGCTGCGGGAGACCACGGCCAAGCGGTGAAGGCTCTGACGCGTGCGGTTGTTCTTTTGGAATATGGAGAGACTGGCTTCGTTCTATTTGTACGCACTGTCCCTACTCCTTTCAAGATGGGAATGAAATCTAACTGCCACATTATATGTAATGAAGGTCAATATGGGACTGGTTTCATGCAAGGTAGGCTGCAAGATCAGCAGCTGCCTGCCTGGGGAAGGAAGGAGGCCTGGTATGGAGCTGCCGGTGTACCGAATCCTGATTGAGGACAACAAGCTGGCCTGGCTTAACAAACACATCTGGTCGGAGCAGTTCGTCAAAGCCCGCATCTCTTATAAAGGAAAAGAGGTACCCATCTCCCTCCGTTACCGCGGAGGGCACACCCGGGAATATCCCAAGCGCTCTTACGAAATTCGTACGGCGTCAGCCACCTATCATTTCAATGCTGAGCATGATGATCCATCATTGATTCGTAATGCCCTGTCGTTCAAGTTATTTGAGACGTTGAAGGTACCGAGTCCCCGAACCCGTCATTGCCTGCTTTATATTAATCAACAGCGGGCGGGCGTGTATTTGCAAATTGAGGCTGTGCTGCCGCGATTTTTTCGCAGGCGGAGGATTCCCGTGAAGAGCATCATTTACGCGGTGAACCGCCATGCCGACTTCTCCCACAAAGAAAGCCGCGGGCTGTCCTGGTTCGCAGGATACCGGCTGATCGCCGGGGACGAAGGGGAGCGGCGGCGGTTCGTTGCCTTTTTGCAGGGAATGCATGAAGGGAGCAGGGCGGAGAGGGCGCAGTTTCTTGAGCAGCATCTTCACGTGGAGCAGTATTTACGCTGGCTATGCGGGGCGGTGCTGACAGGGAATTATGACGGATTCAATCAAAACTATACGATCTACGAGCATGGAGAAACCCGGCGTTATCAGATGCTGCCTTGGGATTACGAGGGCACCTGGGGGCGCAACTGCTACGGAAAGAGAGTAGGGGCGGATTTGGTCCGGATTACGGGATATAACAAGCTGACCGAGCAGATTTTGAGCATCCCCTCCTACCGCAGGCTGTACCGGAGCCTGCTGCTTCACAGCATGGATACGGTGTTTACTCCGCATAAGCAGCTGGAGCAGGCGGGAGAGCGGTTTGATGCTATCGCAGGGGAGCTATACAAGGATAAGGAATACAAATGGAGCAGGCAGGAAATCCAGGCTGATCTCGGCGTCATCTACCGCTACATCCAGGATCGCAGAGGGTATATTTACAGCCGGCTTCATCAGCTGTGAACGTATTGGTATTCCCCCGGGACATATAGTAGCTAACAAAGAAAAATAACCAGCCAGGTATAACACCCTGAGCTGGTTATTTTGCCGTATATATGCTTTTGTCTTACAGATGTGGGCATCCTTAAAATATAATGATCTACTTGGGGGATGGCTCCCTTGCTGGGTTTACATTAATTGACTTCGAAGTAAGTCGCAATCTCTTCCAGCAGGAGGTTGGCTGCGAGGTAGCCGCCAGCCAGGTTCCATACAACCTCGTTCACTTGATGAACCTCGCCGGTCTTGGCCACATTTAGGCTCTGGAAGAGCGGCTCGTTCATCCACTCCTCGGCTGCCTTCTGAGCATCGGTGGAGCCTACATCCTCCTGCACGAAGTAGAACATCACGTCACCGTCCATCGCCGGAATACGTTCCTTCGTCAGCTTCTCTACGAACTCGTTCTTGTCCTGTTCGGCAGGTCTGGCAATGCCGAGCTGCTCCAGCATGACGCCGCTAAAGCTGTCCTTCATGTAGGTACGGACATCTGCTGCTGTGAAACGAACGACAGACACTTTCGTATTCGCCTTCTCGCCAAGCTTGGATTTCACTTCCTCCACACGCTTGTCAAAATCAGCAAAAGCTTGCTCGCCTTCGGCTTTCTTGTTTACCGCCTCGGCATACAGCGTCATATTGTTCTTCCAGTTGCCGGACAGTTCTTCGGCAAATACAGTCGGAGCAATCTGCTTCAGCTGATCATAAATTTGCTCGTGACGAACCTTGTTGCCGATAATGAGATCCGGCTTCAGTCCCGCAATCAGCTCGATGTTCGGCTGGGTTTCCTCCCCCAGCACTTCAACGCCTTCCATCTGGTCCTTAATATGATCATACCAAGGGTCACCTACCCAGGATTGAACGGCACCGACAGGCTTCACGCCAACGGCCAGCAGCGCTTCTGTACCTTCGTTCGTCAGCACGACGACGCGCTCCGGTGTGCCTGTCAGCGTCTCTTCTCCCATTGCATGCTTGATGGTGCGGGACTCGCCTTCTGCAGCACTACCTTCGTTCGTGTTGTTATTGGAGCCGGAAGCCGCCGGCGTCTCTGCTGGAGTATCACTGCTGGAGCTTCCACCGCAGGCCGAAACGATCAGCAGCATGGACAAGGCCAACAGAACCAGCCAGGATTTATTACGGAATAAAGATGACATGTTTAATGCTCTCCCCTTATGTACATTTTTATATATGATAATGACAATCATTATCAATTAACTAAAATATAAAATGATAACAAGCACTTGTCAAGACTTTAAATGAAAATGATTATCACATTCATTGACACGTAAAGCGCTCACATCTACAATAAAGGGGTTGATTGAACCATTAAACATCCTTTAGGGAGTGGAATACCATCATGGGAGTGCTTCAAAGCCGCAATGCCCGGCTCTGGGGATTGCTTGGGGGGCTGGTCCTGCTGCTGGCAGTCATGCTGATGAGCATCTTGCTGGGTTTGCAAAATTTCAATTTCAGCATGCTGCTGGATACCTATCAAGCCTTCAATGGCTCTACCGAGCATATGATTATTCGCGATACGCGGGTGCCGCGGACCTTGATCGGAGCCATGGTCGGTGCGGGGCTTGCAGCCTCGGGAGCCGTTATGCAGGCCATCACCCGCAATCCGCTGGCGTCTCCGTCCATATTCGGCATTAATTCCGGCGCCGTACTGTGCATCGTCATTGCGATTGCCGTTCTTGGGGGCGGTTTGACCATGAGCGGCATGATCTGGATTGCGTTTGCAGGCGCGGCCCTGACCGCTCTGCTTGTGTTCGTGCTTGGCTTTAGCGGGCCCGGGGGCTTTGCCCCCGTCAAGCTGACTCTGGCAGGCTCCGCCATTGCGGCATTTTCGGCCTCCATCACCTCAGGCATTATTCTGATTGATAAGCAGTCACTGGATCAGGCGATGTTCTGGATGATCGGCTCTGTCGTGAACCGGAGCATCGAGCACGTCACGGCGATGCTTCCGTATTTCGCAGCCGGCATGGTCGTGGCGCTGCTGCTGGCAAGAGCCTTGAATGTAGCCATGCTGGGCGATGATGTGTCCAAGGGACTCGGCATCTCGTTGCTTCTGGTGCGGGCCGGTGCCTGTGTGTCGGTCGTGCTGCTCGCCGGCAGCGGCGTTGCGGTTGCGGGGCCGATTGCTTTTGTCGGGATTGTGGTCCCGCATCTGTGCCGCTCGCTGGTCGGTCACGACCATCGCTGGCTCATTCCTTACTGTGCCATTGGCGGTGGGATCCTGCTCGTCTCAGGGGATCTGGTCTCGCGCTTCATTATTATGCCAAAAGAGGTGCCTGTGGGGGTTGCCATGGCATTGATTGGCGTTCCATTTCTGATTTATATCGTACGGAGGAAGTCCTATGTCTTATAAACTGAATGCAGTCCGCCACGATCCTGCCTCCCGCCGCCGAAGAAATGCGCTCATCTTAAGCGTGCTTTCGCTGCTGGTCATCCTGCTAGTGCTGATCAGCATCTCGGTCGGCAGCACCACAATTCCGCTGCTAGAGGTAGCCGCTTCCCTGCTGGGGCTTGGAGAGAGCGGCAGTTCCTTGATTGTCATCCAGTTCCGTCTGCCCCGAGTCTTGGCTGCCTTGCTGGTAGGAGCCATGCTGGCGGTAGCCGGCGCCTTGCTGCAGGGCGTGATTCGTAATCCGCTCGCTGCCCCGGATCTGATCGGTGTCACCGGCGGGGCCTCTGTGGTGGTCGTGGCCTTTATGACTCTGTACACCGGCGCATTCAGCTATCACTTCATTCCGGTGCTGGCGATTCTCGGGGCACTGGGAGCGGGCATGCTGGTATACGTGCTGGCGTGGAAGAATGGCGTTTCACCGCTGCGGCTCGTGCTGATCGGCGTAGGCATTTCGACAGCCCTCAGCGCGATGACCACGTTCCTGCTGATCAGCGGCACAGCTTATCATGCGGCTCAGGTGCTGAACTGGATTACGGGCAGCGTCTATGGCACAGGCTGGAAGCAGGTTGCGGCCATCGCGCCCTGGGCAGGTGTCATCATTCCGCTGTCCTTTCTCTTCTCCCGCTCGCTGAACGCGCAGTCGATGGGCGATACGGTCGCTATCGGGCTTGGAACGCGGATTCAGCGGGACAGGATGCTCATTATTCTATGCAGCATTGCCCTGGCGGGAGCGGCGGTGGGCATTGCCGGCACGCTGTCCTTTATCGGCTTGATTGCTCCGCATATCGCAAGGCGACTGGTAGGCAGCGCCTACGGCATCCTGATGCCAACCGCGGCGCTGATCGGCGCGGTCATTCTGCTGCTGGCGGACCTCGCCGGGCGGATGCTGTTCCAGCCGCTGGACATACCGGCAGGCGTGTTTACCGCTGCGATTGGTGCGCCGTTCTTTTTTTACCTGTTATATAAAAGAATGTAGCTTCCCATGAAGTGCCGTTGTCTCTAGAGAGAGCGGCGCTTTTGTATATCCAACCTGTGATATAATGGACCGAAAGCCCGGCAGGGAGCCGTGACCATTCAGAATGGAGAGAGAACCGATGGAAGTACACGTTGATTTACACAAAGAAGATTTTTGGCGCTTTAACCGGTATGTGATGTTTCATATGCCGAAGTATAGAACGATGATGCTGTCAGCGCTGATTTCCGTACCGCTGCTCAGTATTCTGCTGCTGAGATTCTCCAGCTTTGACTGGGTGTATTCAGTGGTGGTGGGCGTGCTGATCGGCATTCTGTGCGACCTGCTGTTTGTATACCGGATCAAGAGCCGTACGATGAGCATGGTGAAGCATAATGAGGGCATTCTGGGGGAACGAACCATTACCGTGGACCGTACAGCGGTGCACGAGTCCAACGACAAGACCCAGCTGCGCTATGACTGGAGCGGCATTCATGATTTGCGGCGGGATGGGGATTACTTGTATATTTTCGTGAATTCGATGCAAGCGGTCATCATTCCGAAGCGTTCCTTTGGAAGTCCTGAGGCAGAGCAATCATATGTGAAGGCAGTTGAGGACTACTCCAATAAGACATTTGCATGAGCGGTCGGCGTTAAGCGGATGCTATTAGCCAGAGGAGAAAGGAGAGGAGGTGGAATCCATGGAGCAATGGGAGTACAAGACGGTCAAGTACGCCACCAAGGGGTTTCTGGGCGGAAAGGTGGACGAGGAGGATCTGAGCGAGCTGTTTAACGGTCTCGGGTACGAGGGCTGGGAGCTGGTGTCGTGCTTTGATACGAGCATTTCTCAAGGACAGTCGCGGGATATTATTGCGATCTTTAAGCGCCGTGCCTTTACAGGATTATAAAAAAAAGCGGCTCCTTGGCCGCCGTATAGCACGGTAAAGGCTGGATTCTCATGATGAGATCCAGCCTTTTTCTTCGGCCAGAGCAATGGCCTCCAGCCGGTTTCGGGCCCCCAGCTTGTTCAGTGCCTCTGACATATAATTGCGAACCGTACCGTAGGAGAGGTGAAGCTGCTGTGCGATGTCACTGGAACTGCTGCCGTTCGCAGCCAGGCGCAAAATCTGCTGCTCCCGCTGCGACAACGGGTTGGCCTCTCTCACGGTGCCGAACACAAGCTCTGGCGATACCTCCCGCCGGCCGTCCATAATGCGCCGCAGCGCTTCAGCCAATCGCTCGCTGGGCTCGTCCTTCAGCAGATAGCCCTGTACACCTGCCTTCACCGCCCGCTCGAAATATCCCGGCCTTGCGAAGGTCGTGAGTATCACGCACCGGCATGTCGGGACAGTTGTCGCGATTTTTTCGGCAACCTCAAGTCCCGACAAGACCGGCATCTCGATATCCAGCAGCGCAATGTCCGGCTGCAGCTGCCGGATGACATTCAGCGCCTCCTGGCCGTCGCCCGCCTGGCCAACCACCTCAATATCCTCTTCTAAATCCAGCAGCAGGGCCAGTGCTCCCCGCACCATGCGCTGGTCTTCTGCAATAAACACCCGGATGCTCATCCTGCCTCACTCCTTTGGGGGTCCTTCACGACAATCGGTACTGAAAGCTGAAGGAGTGTGCCCTTTGCGTTCAGCAGCTCCATTTTGCCATTGACCAAGGCTAGCCGTTCTGCCATACCCTTCAGCCCGTTCTTCTCCCTGACGTTAAAGCTTGCGGCCTCACGGGAAATCCCGATACCGTCATCCTGTACCGTCATTTGCCAGTCTCTGTCCGTCTGCTGAAAAGAGAGGCGGCAGTGGGAGGCCTGGCTGTGCTTCACGATGTTCGTAATGGCTTCTCTCAGGCAAAGACTTAGAATGTTGTGCGTCGTATCCGGCATCCTCTGAAAATGGGGCTCGCCTTCGATCGTCATCTCTATTCCCGCGCTGCTTAAAAGCACAGCGGCCTCCTTCAGCTCGCCGGCCAGCGTGGCAGTGCGCATATCGGACACAAGCTCGCGAACCTGGCGGAGCGCGGCGCGCGACTGTCTCTCGATCTCCCGGGCTTCCTCCCGGACCTGATCCGGATTTACGGCAGCAAGCTTGTCGATCACCTGGCTCTTCAAAGTAATCAAGGACAGCGTATGTCCCAGCGTATCATGCAAATCCCGGGCAATCCGCATCCGTTCCTCCCCCTTGATCAAATTGCGTATCTGCTCATTCGCCTGATCCAGCTGCGCTTTCAGCTCCAGCTTGCTGTTCATGGAGCGAATGGCGAATGGAGAAAGTAGCATAATGATCATAAAAGGAAATACAAAGAGCAGATCGGGATTCCAAGCCTGGCTGATTCGATATATCAGCGGGATCAGCTCTACCATATAGAGCAGCAGCAGGGCACTCCAGAATTTACGGGACTGGGTATACCAGCCGATAAAATTAGCCGTATAAAAGCCCATAAACAAATACGTAAGACCGTAGAGCATGGAGAACGTGAATATGATTCCCAGCTGCAGCAGCAGCCAGAATAGAAAGCCGGGCCGAGTTTCCCCGAAGTACAGCTCCCGGTATGACACGAGGAACAAGAGCAGCATGACCACGCCAAACCCGAACCTCAGGCCATCCTCGTAAGTAAACAGATTGACGATCGGGAGAAATAAATAAATGAGAAATACATAAGGGAGCAGTCCCAGCTTGCGCGGAAATAGCTCAATTGGCTGCTTCAATGGGCATCATCCTCTTAGACAGCTTGCTGTTTGTGGCGTACATACGTGGATATTACCATAAACAGGACTAAATATCCTGTCAAAATAAGCACGGACTGCAGCTCCGGCAGGCCGCCCTCGGTTATGGCCCAGCCTCCGCTTGCAAAGTGGTAGGAAGGCAGCCACTTGCCGATGGATTGCAGGAAGGAGGGCAGCATCTCCAGCGGCATCCACATGCCGCCCAGCAGCGCCAATACCAGATAAATTCCGTTGCTCACGCCGCTGGCGGTGTCGACGCGCTTCATGGTGCCAATGAGTGTGCCGATGGCCAGAAAAGGGGCAGATGCGGCCAGGATCCATACACCGCTGCTGATCCATTGCCAGGCCTGCAGCTGAACATCATTGATCAGGACACCTGCTGAGAAAATGACAGCGATGGAGAGCAGCAGCAGCAGCGTCTGGCCGAACATTTTTCCCAGGAAATAAATGCTGGCCGGCAACGGCACGACCTTCATCAGTGTGGACCAGCCGAGCGATTGCTCCTGCACGAGCCGGATGCCGAGCGTCATGATCGCCGAGCCCATCACGCTGAATGTGGTCATGGACATCAGATAGCGAGCCTGGTATGCGCCGGGGTCCCCAGCCCCCGTATTGACGACGCGGGTAAAGATGTAATAGAACGCAATGGGCATCACGAGCGACCAAAAAATAAAATACGGGTTCCGCAGGATGCGAAGCAGTTCCATGCGGCACTGCAGGGAAATCAGCTTTCCAGTCATATCAGACGACCTCCTCTTTCCGGGCTGTGAGCTGTTCAAACGCTTCATCAAGACTGCCCTGATCCATCTGGATGTCGTGAACGGGCAGCTCCTCTTTGAAAATGATCGATAACACCAAATCAGTATTGTTAGTGTAAACGTGCAGGCGCCCCTGCTCCTGCTGGAGCCCGGTGACGTCAGGTACAGCCTCCAGCCGGGCAATGATATTCGCAGCGGTGCCGCTGCGGCACTGGAACGACAGGGATTTACGGGACAGCCTGGCTTTGATCTCAGCCGGGCTGCCGTCTGCAGCGATACGCCCGTCCTTAAACAGCACAATCCGGTCTGCATTGTCGTCGGCTTCTTGAAGGTAGTGAGTCGTAAACAGGATGCTTTTTCCTTGTGCCGCCAAACTCCGTACCGTAGACCAGAACAGCCGCCGCGCGGTCGTATCCAGCCCCACGGTGGGCTCGTCGAAGAAGAGCAGGTCCGGATTACCGGCCAGCGCCAGGGCAAAGCTCAGCTTGCGCTTTTGTCCGCCGGACATTTTGGTCGCCCGCTTGCTAAGATCTTCTTGGTTAAGCCCGGTCAGCTGCATCACCTCAGCCATTTCCATGGGCTTGGGGTAATAGCCTCTGATCAGCTCCAGGATTTCACCAGCCTTCAGGCTGTCCATCACACTGACCTCCTGCAGCATCGCCCCGATCCGGCGCCGGACCTTCAGGTCCTTCGGACTGCCGCCAAGCACCTCAACCGTGCCGGCATCCGGCTCCAGCAAGCCCAGCATCATGGATAGGATTGTGGTTTTTCCGGCCCCATTGGGACCCAGAATGGCTGTAATGCTGCCTTGCTGGAGGGTAAAGGATACCCCATCTACGGCCCGCTTGCTGCCAAACTGCTTGCTGACGTTATGAATTGCCACTGCCACCGCCGTATTTTGCGTAATATTTAAACTCAATGCAACCGCACCTTTCTATTGCTTGGTATGGTTATCTTATCGAAGAGGCCCCCGCCCTGATGAGTAAACTTTGTCATGACTTGATATGACTTTTGTCATCTCGGGACAATCTAGAAAGAGACCTGCGGGGCGAGGACGGCCAGAAGAGTGGGAGACAAGCGTTATTGAAAATTCGGCAAATGGTTTAATGAAGTAGTATCAACCGCGGGGGCAGGCTCCGGCGAAGAGGAGGTAAGGCATATGTACGGAGATTTGCAAGGAAAGACTGTGATCGTGACGGGAGCGTCCTCCGGGATCGGGAAGGCGATCGCTCTTCGGTTCGGCAAGGAGAAGGCCAATGTGGTCATGACCTATAACAGCAATCCGGACCCGATGGAGGAAATGATTGCAGAGATTAAGGAGACGGGAGGACAAGCCGTCGCAGTGCAGGCAAACGTATCGCAGGAGGAGGATATCCGCAAGCTGATCTCCACCGCGCACGAGCATTTCGGTGCCCTGCATGTCATGGTGAACAATGCCGGCATTGAGAATGAGGTTCCCTCCGAGAAGCTGTCCCTGGACGACTGGAAAAAGGTCATTGATGTGAATCTGACCGGGGCCTTCCTGGGATCCAGGGAAGCGATCAGCTACATGCTGGAGCATGGCATTGAGGGCTCGGTCATCAATATGTCGAGTGTGCATGAGGTCATCCCCTGGCCACATTTTGTCCACTATGCTGCCAGTAAAGGCGGGGTCAAGCTCATGACGGAAACGCTGGCGCTGGAATTTGCCCCGAAGGGGATTCGGGTCAACAACATTGGTCCGGGAGCGATCTACACGCCGATTAATCAGGAGAAGTTCGACGATCCGGAATCGCGCAAAAGTGTAGAGGCGATGATTCCGATGGGATATATCGGCAAGCCGGAGCAGATTGCCTCTGTTGCCGCCTGGCTGGCGTCCTCGGAATCGAGCTATGTTACCGGGATTACCCTGTTTGCGGATGGAGGCATGACCAAGTATCCTTCCTTTCAGGGAGGAAACGGTTAGGTTGATGGCATCTGTGTGCAATGCAGCGTCATGGCGAAGGAATTTCAAGCTTCGGGCCGAAGAGGGCTCGGAGCTTTTTTGGCGCAGGGGTCTTCTCTTGACCGAAATGATGCCTTCAATTATAGTGGGTACAGTAGAAGCAATCTATAATATAGAAGGAAAAAGGTGGCTTGTAACATGTCTGAGAACATCTACGTAGGTGTCGATTTAGGCGGAACGGCGATCAAGGTCGGGATCTGCAACGAGGAAGGGCAGCTTCTGCAGACATATGAGGGACCGACAGAAACGTCCAAGGGCGTGGAGGCGGTTATTAACAATATAGAGAAATATGTTCGTCATATTGTCGAGGAGTCTCCTTACAGCTGGGACCAGTTAGCGGGCGTGGGAGCCGGCTTTGCAGGCTTTACAAATATCCGTGAAGGCATCATCATATTCGCACCGAACGTAGGGTTCAAGGATGTTCCGATTCGCGCCATACTGGAGGAACGATTCGGCAAGCCTGTCAAAATAGACAACGATGCCAATGTAGCCGCGCTGGGAGAAGCCTGGAGCGGTGCCGGACGCGGCGTGGATAACTGTGTCTGCTTTACCCTGGGTACCGGCGTTGGCGGAGGTATTATTATCAACGGCAGGATTTATCAGGGCTTTGGCGGCATGGCCGGCGAGCTCGGGCATATTACCGTCGTGCCGGATCTGGAAGCGATTCAATGCGGCTGCGGCAAGATGGGATGCCTGGAGACGGTCTCCTCGGCAACCGGCATTATTCGGATGGCGAAGGACGCGGTGGCCCGGGGGGATCGCACCTCGCTGGCACTGGCAGACAGCATAACGGCGAAGGAAGTGTTTGATGCGGCAAAGGCTGGAGATGAGGTAGCTATGCGCATCGTCAACCGTGCGGCCTACTACCTGGGCAAGTCCATGTCTTCCGTGGCCGCGGTCCTGAATCCTGAAGTGTTCATTATCGGCGGGGGTGTATCCAAGGCCGGAGATTTCCTGTTTGATGAAATTCGTTCGGTATTTCAGAAGCTGACGCCGGAGCCGCTGCAGCGCGGTGTTCGCATCGTAGCGGCAGAGCTTGGCAATGATGCTGGAATCGTCGGCGCTGCCGGCCTTCACCTGCGCTCTTAATCAAGACGATAACGAAGGAGACGGCCTGTCACTAGAGGATAATGTTCAAGGGAGGGAATGCTGATGCTGGAAACAGAGGAACGCGGCAAGACCAATTCGATGGCCACGCTAATTATCATTACCGGCATGTCAGGAGCAGGAAAGACGCTGGCTGTACAGAGCCTGGAGGACCTCGGGTTTTTCTGTGTCGACAATCTGCCCCCGGTGCTGATTCCGAAGTTTGCGGAGCTGATTGAGCAATCGAACGGCAAGATCGGCAAGGTCGCGCTGGTCATTGATCTTCGCGGCCGGGAATTTTTCACCGCGCTGGCGGAGTCGCTGAACTACATCAAGGATCACTTTACGATCCACAGCGAAATCATGTTTCTGGATGCGACGGATTCCGTGCTCGTCCAGCGCTACAAGGAGAGCCGCCGCCGCCATCCGTTGGCGCCGGAGGGGATGCCGCTCGACGGAATCCGCCTGGAGCGCAAGATGCTAGATGAGCTGAAGAACTCAGCGACGCAGGTTATCGACACCAGCCTCATGAAGCCGGCGCGGCTGAAGGAAACGATTATTTCCCGGTTTACGCATCTGGAAAACCGCATGCTGACGGTCAATGTGACCTCCTTTGGATTCAAATATGGCATTCCGATTGATGCGGATTTGGTGTTTGACGTCCGCTTTTTGCCGAATCCCCATTATGTAGAGACCCTTCGCCCCAATACGGGCCAGCACAGTGATGTATACGAGTATGTGATGAAGTGGCCGGAAACGCAGGCCTTTCTGACGAAGCTGCTCGATATGCTCCATTTCCTGATCCCGCAGTACCGCAAGGAAGGAAAGAGCCAGGTAATCATCGGCATTGGCTGCACCGGTGGCAAGCACCGCTCTGTGGCAATCTCGGAATATCTCGGAAAGATGCTGTCGGCGAGTGAAACCGAGAAGGTTTCGGTAAGCCACCGCGATCATGACCGGGACCGGCATTAACTGAGGGAAGTGATGAATGTGGCTCAAACAGCCGGAAAGCGTCCCCGCATCGTCGTGATGGGGGGCGGAACAGGACTGTCTGTCATGCTTCGGGGACTTAAAGAGAAGCCGCTCGACATCACAGCAATCGTCACTGTAGCCGATGATGGAGGCAGCTCCGGCATTCTTCGCAGTGAGCTGCAGATGCCTCCTCCGGGAGATATTCGGAACGTATTAACGGCGCTTGCCGATGTTGAGCCGCTGCTGGCGGATATTCTGAAGTACCGCTTCAGCGCCGGCTCCAATCTGGCAGGCCACAGCCTCGGCAATCTGATCCTGGCAGCGCTCACCGACATGCACGGTGACTTTGTAACCGCGGTCAAGGAGATGAGCCGGGTTTTCGTCTGTCGTGGAGCGGTTTTGCCTGCGGCTGGCGAGGGCGTGGTGCTGCATGCGGAGATGGAGGACGGCAGTATCGTTTCCGGGGAATCCAAGATTCCGGAGGCTGGAGGCGTTATCAAGCGCGTATTTCTGGAGCCGGAGGAAGTGGAGCCGCTGCCGGAAGCGCTGGAGGCTGTCATGCAGGCGGATGCGATTCTGATCGGACCGGGAAGCCTGTATACGAGCATTCTTCCCAATCTGCTCGTGCCGAAGCTCGCGGAAGCAGTAGTACAGTCCAAGGCTATAAAAATATTTGTATGTAATGTTATGACACAGCCCGGAGAAACCGACAATTATACGGTCGGTGATCATCTCCAGGCCATTTATGATCATATAGGCCTTCATCTGTTTGACTATGTGATCGTCAATGACGGAGAAATTCCGCCACAGGTCCAGGATCAGTATGCGGAGCAGGGGGCGAAGCCCGTGCTTCTGGACCGGGATGAGGTCACGAGCCGGGGCTACAAGCTGATTGCCGACAAGCTCGTGCTGTTCCGGACCTACCTCCGTCATGATGCGGAACGTCTGAGCCAGCATATTTACCAGCTGGTGAACGACTGGATTTCCAGAGAGAGGTGAGTCCCTTGTCTTTTGCGGCTCAAACCAAAAAAGAATTAACCATGATCGAAAGCCAGAGCTGCTGCGAGAAAGCCGAGCTGTCCGCGCTCATTCGCATGAACGGATCCGTTCAGCTATCCAGCAAGAAGATTGTTCTGGACATATCGACAGAAAATGCCGCGATTGCAAGGCGGATTTATTCCTTGATCAAGAAGCATTTTCAAGTGCATACGGAGCTCCTGGTGCGTAAAAAAATGCGCTTGAAGAAGAATAATGTATATATCGTCCGGATTCCCGCTCAGGTTCAGGAAATTTTAAAGGGACTCCATATTGTGTCCGAGGGCTTTCTGTTTCTTCCCCGGATTGATGATCAAATTATCCGCAAAAATTGCTGTAAACGCGCTTACCTGCGCGGCGCCTTTATGGCCGGAGGCTCGGTGAACAATCCGGAGGGCTCCTCTTATCATCTGGAGATTGCCTCCATGTATGAGGAGCACTGTCAGGCCCTGGTCGATCTGGCGAATGAATTTCACCTGAACGCGCGCTGTATCGAGCGCAAGAAGGGGTTCATCTTCTACATCAAGGAAGGCGAGAAGATTATCGAGTTCCTGAATCTGATCGGGGCCCATCAGGCGCTGTTCAAATTCGAGGATGTCCGCATCATGCGGGACATGCGCAATTCGGTGAACCGGATCGTGAATTGTGAAACGGCGAATCTGAACAAGACGATCGGTGCCGCCATCCGGCAGATTGAGAACATCAAGCTGCTTCAAAGAGAGGTCGGCCTCGACAAGCTGCCAGATAAGCTCCGCGAGGTCGCCGAGATCAGGCTTCAGCATCCCGATATGAATCTGAAAGAGGTCGGAGAGCTGCTGAAGGGAACCGTCAGCAAGTCGGGAGTGAACCACAGGCTGCGCAAGATTGACGAGCTGGCGGAAAAAATCCGAAACGGCTGAAGCTTTATAAACTAGTGTCCTGTATGGTAAGATGGTATAATATTAGAAATGTGAAGGCTGAAAAAGGTAATCAAGATTTTATAAATAGGGGGTAAACTTTCCATGACCAAGCACCCGGTAGTTGTTCGGCTGAAGACGGGTCTACATGCCAGACCGGCCGCGTTGTTCGTTCAAGAAGCGAATAAATATTCATCTGAAATTTTCGTGGAAAAAGATGATAAAAAAGTGAACGCCAAAAGTATTATGGGCATCATGAGCCTTGCCATCAGTTCGGGTACTGAGGTTTATATCAGCGCCGATGGCGCTGACGCGGAGCAGGCGGTTACTTCCTTAGTGAACCTGGTGAGCAAAGAAGAGCTGGAGAATCAGTAATATAGGACGGCTCCGCCGTCCACTGTGACATAAGTAAGGAAAAGCCTTGAGCATCAAGGCTTTTTTAATATTAGCGCTGCGCTGGCACTAACCGCACCGCTGTAGCGCATGATGGGGCCGCCCTCAAGATCCTTGGATCTTGAAGGCGGCCCCATTGTCGGTGTGGCGATATTCAGTATGTGTAACGCAGCGTCCTACTGCTGCATTTGCCGAAACATTTTGGGGGTGGTTCCATGCGCTTCACGGAATTTGCGGATGAAGTAAGCAGAGCTGTTGAAGCCGGTTTTGCTGGAGATGTCCTCAACAGTCAGCTCGGTCGTAAGCAGCAGCTCCTTTGCCCGGTCCATACGGACCGAATTGAGGTAGTCCACGAAGTTCATGCCGGTCTCATCCTTGAAGATTTTGCTCAAGTAACGCGGGCTGGTCTGCACGAGGTCTGCTAAATAATCCAGGGACAGCGGCATATGGTACTGCTCCTCAATGTAGGATTTAACCCGATCCACGACCTCGTAAGTCCGGTCATTGCTCTTCTTCTCCAGCATCGTCCAGGTCTTGACGATCATCCGGAACAGCAGCTGCTGAAACTCGACAATGTGCTTGACCTCCTTCAGCTCCTCCTGCATATAAGCAGACACAATATCCTTGGAGCGGAAGTTCATTTCTTTCAGGTAGCCGTAAAAAGCATTAATCGTCTCCGACCAGCGCTGCTCGCAATGATGCAGGGAGTAGCTTCCCTTGGCCATATGCTCGATGATCAGCAGCAAGGCCTGCTCCGTCACCTCCGGCTGGCGGCTGCGAAGGCTCTTGGCGAAGCTGTCTACAAGCTCCTCCGGAATCTCCTCCTGACTCTCCTCCCGGCGGAGCAGCTCAACCTCATACACCGCTTGCACTCGCGGCAGGTAGTACAGATAGCTTGACAGCTTCTCCGTCTGCTTATAGGAGTCGGGGAGCGCGAGTGCGGATTCTACAGTGCTGCCGAGCAGCACCGTAGCCTCGACCATAAAGTTGGCGTAGATGACAGACACGAGATCCTGACAACGCTCTGCCAGAGTGCTCATGGCGGGCTCCTCCAGATTGACGACGATGCCGATAATATCGCCCGGCAGGTCCGCGGCCATGACCCGCATGGTATCATGGCTGAGCTGCTCCTCCGCTTTACCCATGACATAGAACTTCACAAACTCTCGGGTTTCCGTGTCCATCTCAATCATCTGCTGCGGAGGAAGCTGAATCTGAACCGCTGTGTAGCGGCTGAAAGGGAAGGAGGAGCGCAGCAGCTTCAGGCGAGCGCTGACCTCTTCATTCGATGTATAGCCCTGCAGCAGCAATCCATATACGAAATTATGCTTCATGACCGGCAGGTTCGAGCTCAGCGTGCGCTGCAGCTCGTTCACCTGGACAGACAAGCCGCCAATCATCTCATTAATCATCAGGAACTCATTGGAGGAGGTGTTCTCTTTCCGCTTCACCTCGGCATGATCCTGCTCCAGCCACGCCCGGGCGGAGGTTACAATGGTCCGTACCGGGTTGTAGAAGCGGGAGGCGAAGATATGCGCCAGCAGCAGGCCGATGGCAATGACCGCCAGGCTCGTAAACAGCACATTGTTGCGAATGCGGCGGCCCTTGCTGTAGAACTCCTCCACGGGGGTGAAGCTGACAAGCCTCCAGCCATAGGAAGGCAGGGTTTGGTAGCCGGCAATGGTAGCCTGGCCGCCAAGATCGACAAGCTGGTGCAGGCTGGGCTGGGGCTCATTCACAATGCGACTTACCATGTCATCCCAGCCCTCACTGGGCAAAAAAGGCGCGCTGGAGGCGAGCACCTTCCCGGAGGCATCCAGCAGGAGCGTGCTGCTCTCGTCATTGGATGATTTATTGGCAATCAGCTGATCGATCAGCTGGGCATGCATATGAATCGCGATAAAGCCGCGCTGCTTTGAGCGGTCGGCTACCAGGGGATAAGGCCGCAGGAAGGTGAGCCGCTTGGCAGGCTGCTGCCCTGCCAGCCGCGTCTCGGCGTCGGTCAGCAGCCACAAGGAGGTCGGGCCTGTTTCGGCCGCGGCGGTAATCCACTCCAGCTTCTGCTTGCTGTCAGAGGCCGGATCATTCCCGTACGTGACGCCGCGCAGTGACGATACCCGCAGGGATGAGCCCAGCACATACATGTCCACGGACTCTACAATGTCCGGTGCGGTGGCCGCGGCTGTAGACAGCAGGCTCTGGACGTTCCGGATCTTGGTATACTGTCCGTCGGCGGTATTGGTGAACAGATGCAGCAGGTCGGCATTTTGGAAGGAGTCGGTGACAAGCCCCAGGTAGATGGATTCCGCTTTCTGGACAATCGACATGTCAATCGTTGCGCTCCACTGGCTCAGAATCCGCTCATTGACCTGCTGAACCTGCTCATTATACTGCTCCGTGAACTGCAGATACGAGCCGTAGCCTACCAGCACAACCGCAAGCACGAGCAGCAGGATGTACGACAGAATAAGCCGGAAGAAGAAATTGCTTCTGCGCCGCAGTTTCGTTAGCATCGATCCTCCTCCTTATCGTACGTAGTCTTTAAAATGTAGGAAATAAGTGGAGAAAAGTCAATGGATTCGCGGCATTCCGTCGCTTTTTATTATGAGGTGGAAATGTTTATATTGCCAAAATGACGCATTTTTATATGCCTGCGAATGTTTACGATGTTCAACAAGCATCAGGGCCGATATAGTTAGGCTACGCAAGCGGGATGCACGCTAAACCGCGATGAAAGACGAGGTGAACAACATATGAATAAGCTGAAGCTGCCTGCACTTCGCCCCTATGTCAGACACAAATATCTGGTGCTGTTGTTTCTGCCGGCTTTCCTCTATTATGTCATGTTCCATTATGTACCGATCTACGGACTTCAGATCGCTTTCAAGGATTATGTGTTCAGTAAAGGGATCTGGGGGAGCGAGTGGGTTGGACTGGAGCACTTCCGGGACATTTTCGGGATGGAGAGCTTCTGGCAGGTGTTTCGCAATACGCTCATTATTAGTGCGTATAAGCTGCTGTTCGGCTTCCCGGCTCCGATTATCCTGGCAATTCTGTTGAATGAGATCCGGCTGGTGTTCTTCAAGCGGATTGTCCAGACGGTGAGCTACATGCCCCATTTTCTATCCTGGGTCGTGATCGCATCCTTGTTCATCCAGTTTCTGTCCCCGTCCATCGGACCGCTGAATGCCGTGATTAAATGGCTGGGCTTCGATCCCATCTACTTCATGGCCGATCCGAAGTGGTTCCGTACGGTCCTGGTCGTTACCGACATGTGGAAAGAAATCGGCTGGAGCTCAATCATTTATTTGGCAGCGCTTACAGGGATTAACCCTGAGCTGTACGAGGCATCCAAGGTAGACGGAGCGAATCGTTATCATAACATCCGTTTTATTACACTTCCTTCGATGATGCCGGTTATTACGATTATGTTTATTTTTGCTATCGGCAAGCTGGTGAACGACGACTTCGACCAGGTCTTCAATATGTACAACTCGGCGGTGTATGAAGTCGGGGATGTCCTGAGCACCTACACCTATCGAAGAGGCCTAGTCGATATGGAGTACAGCTTTGCAACAGCAGTGGGTTTGTTCAAGAACGTCGTCGCCTTTACATTGATCGTCATTACAAACGCCATAGTTAAACGGGTGAACGACTACGGCTTGTGGTAGGAGGGAAGCTGCAATGAAGCACAGATGGAGTTTATCGAGTGTGGCGTTTGACGTATTTAACTACGCACTGCTCATTCTATTATGTATAAGTATGCTATACCCGTTCCTGTTCCTGTTCACCCTCTCCTTCAGCTCGCCGGAATCGTCGTTCGCGACCGTTCGGCTGCTGCCGGAGACGTGGACGCTGGACAATTACGCAAAGGTGCTGTCCAACGAGTTCGTGCTGGCGGGCTTCGGCAATACGATCATAAGGACGGCCCTGGGAACGGCGCTGACGTTGATCGTAACCGTATGTACAGCGTATCCGCTGGCCAAGCGGCATTTTCCGCACCGGAATTTCTGGACGATGTTTGTTGTCTTTACGATGTTCTTCAGCGGCGGTCTCATCCCGCTGTTCCTGCTCGTTAAGTCACTGGGGATGATGAATACGACCTGGGCGCTCGTGCTCCCGACACTTCTTCATACCTTTCATATGATTATTTGCCGTAACTTCTTCATGGCGCTGCCGGAAAGCCTGGAGGAGTCTGCCAAGATTGACGGTGCCAATGACATTGTCATTCTGTTCCGGATTGTGATTCCGCTCTCCATGCCAATTCTGGCTACGGTCGTTCTGTGGACCGCGGTATGGCATTGGAATGCGTGGTTCGATTCCCTCATCTATATTACCGATCCGAACAATCAGGTGCTGCAGGTTGTCATGCGCCGAATCGTTCTGGAGGGTACGCAGCAGATGATGAATCTGAACGATGCTGAGGAGGTTGCCAACCCGGAGACCATCAAAGCGGCGACGGTTATGGTAACGACGATTCCGATTATCCTGTTCTACCCTTTCCTGCAAAAGCATTTCGTAAAAGGAATTCTTGTAGGCTCATTAAAAGGATAATAATTTATTCAGGGAGGTCCATGAAACATGAAAAACAAAGCGTCTGTATGGCTTCGAGGCTCTGCTGCACTGCTGCTGTCGTCAGCTCTGATCGTATCCGGCTGCTCTAAGGAAAGCACGAGTGCGGGGCAAGGCGGAACGAGCAGCCCAAGTACACCGGCTGTAGAGGAGGAAAAGGACAAGAAGCATACCCTTTCCATCGCATCCTATCACATCGGCCCGACAGACAAAGATGGGGAGCTTGTGAAGTATGCCAATGAAAAATACAACGTGGAGCTCGACATTCTGAACATCGAGAATAACAAATACGAGGAGCTCCTGAACCTGAAGTTCGCTTCCGGTGAAATTCCCGACCGGATGCAGGTGCGCAGCTTCGGCTCACTGCAGAAATATATCAAGTCCGATGTACTTGCAGAAATTCCGGAGGACCTGCTGAAGCAGCATGCGCCGACGCTGTATGCCAGCCTGGAGAAGAGCTTTCCTGGTATTTTTGAATATTCCAAAATTGACGGCAAGCTGTATGGCATTCCGTATGTCGTTCCACAGGGTCAGCACCGGGCACCGCTTGTGTATCGGGGCGACTGGATGAAGAACGTCGGGGTCGAAGAGGCACCGAAGACCCTTGAACAATTTGAGGAGCTCATGTATAAATTTGCAACGGAGGACCCGGACGGCAACGGCAAGAAGGACACGTACGGTCTATCCTATTCTGCGATGGCTGCAGTCTTTGGCGCCTTCGGCTATATGCCGGATATTTTCAACGGGGACAAAGGCAATGACAAGATGATCTGGCAGGTTCGGGATGACAAGCTCGTCTACTCCGCGATTCAGCCGGAAATGAAGGAAGCGCTTACGATGCTGAACCAATGGTTTAAGGACGGCATTATTGATCCGGAATTTATTACAGGGGAAAACCAGGGCGGCAACTGGGCACTGACCCATGCGTTTATTAACGGACGTATCGGTACATCTGGCCAGGGCTACTTCTATCACTGGATTCCGCAGCTGGGCAGCAGAAATGCAGGTCCGAACAATACGGAGCTGGGCAAGCTGAACAGCGCTGCAGCGGAAGCTCTCGTGCAGGGCGAGCCGCCGGTTGGCGAGGATGGAAAGCGAGGCATGTGGCAGCAAAATATGATGAGCGGCAGCTTTGTGAGCTTTGGCAAGCAAGTGGAGAAGGACCCAGACAAGATGATCCGCATGCTGGAGATGCTGGAGACGATGAACGCTACTTATCAAGAGCGCAGCATTATGTGGTACGGCATGGAGAACAAGCACTGGCATTACCAGGATGAGGATGGTGTTAAGGTAGCTACTCCGATCGATCCTGAGCATAATGCAGCCGCGATGGCGAAGCTTGGTGGTCACCTGGTTATCAATCCGTTCCAGATGCTGGAGCATCAGGATGTGGACAACAAGATGAGAAATGAATTCGGCGCAGAGCATAAGCTGGACGAGGGCGGCATCCAGAACGAGCTGTTCACGGCGCTGGAGTCAGAAGGCAAATACCGTGCGGAGCTCGACAAGCTGCAGGATGAGGCCTACATTTCGATCATTACTGGCGACAAGCCGATCAGCTACTTTGATGAATTTGTAGAGAAGTGGCGCAAGGCGGGTGGCGAGCAGCTGGAGAAGGAAGCTAATGAATGGTATTCGTCCATGAAATAAGGTTGGGATAGGGCTGGCGACGGCAGGGCTTGGAGATGACCATCTCTGAAGCCCTTCTTTCGCACCTGCCGGGCCGCATGATCATGACACCGATTCCGCAGGCAGCTCCACAAAGCGTTCCACACTATGCAAGCATAAATGCTGACAGAAATGAGGTAAGCGGCAATGAAGACTTTGAATACAGATGAACAGAGCGTCCATGTTGGCGGACTCCGGTATTTTCTGAGCGAAGGAGAGCTGGACAAAGCCATACAGATCTATAAAAAGCATTTCGCAGTTGAGCTGGAGCAGGCGATGCAGACCGCTGACATGGCTGTCACGGGCTGCTATAAAGTACCTTTTTCCATGGCTGCGCGTGAATTTGTGCCGATTGGAGTTCCGCCCAGCTGGAGTGTAAATCCCACAGAGGATCTGGAATTTGAATGGATTCTGAACCGTCACCTGCATGTCATGAGTTTGGGGATTGCATACCTGCTGACCGGTGAGGAGAGCTACGCGGAGGTGTTTCAGCGCGATGTAATCACCTGGATTGAACAAAATCCGATGCCGGAGGGAGAGGCGTATGAGGCCGCAGCGTATTTTCAAAAACGCGGGCCGTGGCGTCTGCTGGAGGTCAGCATGCGGGCACACAGCTGGCTCTGGGGTGCAACGCTGCTGCAGAGAAGCCGGGTGCTGCAGGAAGGCAGCTTCCAGGGGAAGCTGGAGGCGTCGCTGCGTCAGCATGCTCGTTACTTGACAGCCTACTTCGGTACGCCGGACATGAATCATGCCTCCATACATATGCAGGGCTTGTTCTTTCTCGGCATATGCCTGCCGGCTGCACCGGAGGCTCCGATGTGGCGTCAGCTTGCTGCGGAGCGGCTGGAGCTGTGCCTGCTGCGGCAGGTGCTGCCGGACGGAGTGCACAACGAAATGGCGACCTCTTATCATATTTCGAGTATGAACCTGTTTCTGCTTCCGGCGCTGATGGGAGCACGCCTGGGCTATGCCCTTCCTTCTCTGTTTGGAGACCGGCTGGAGCGTATGGCACGTTATGTGGCGGCCATTACCCGCCCGGATGGCACCTGTACACCTTGGTCGGATTCGGACTGGAGCAAGAGCGGGCGCTATATGATCGGTCTGGCCGGGGCACTGCTGGAGGATTCCTCGCTGCTGGCACTAGGTGAGCTGTCCGCAGATGCCTTGTGGCAGCTTGGGCCTGAGGCCTATGAGGCCGCTTTTAATGCCATTCAGGAGTCACGGCATACTCCTTCAAATGGGGTCAGCACCGTATTTCCTGATGCCGGCTACTACATCATGCGTTCATCCAGACATTATCTGGCCTTTGATGCCGGTCCGCTGGGCGATGCTCACGGGCATGCCGATTGCCTCTCCTTCGAATGGGCGCTGGATGGCCAGCTGGTATTCGTGGACCCGGGCAGATACACGTACCAAGAGGGGGAATGGCGGAGATACTTCAAATCAACCTATGCGCACAATACGGTAACGATTGATGGCTTGGATCAGACCCCGTATGCCTCCACCCAGCAATGGGCAGAGCCCGAGGCCGTGCCGACGGTATACCGTCATCTGAGCACGGAGCAGTATGAGCTGGTGGATGCGGCTCATAATGGCTATGAACGCCTGGCTTCACCGGTCCGCCACCGCCGCTGGCTGTATGTGGACCGTCAGCTGCCGCTTATCATCCTTGCCGACTGGCTGCAGGGCACCGGCACGCACGAGGCGGAGCAGCGGTTTCAGCTGCAGGAGGGCTGGCTGGCAGTCCCGGCCGCAGAGCCGGACGAGGGCGTGCAGCCGCTTCATCTGGCTGGTGGAGGCCGCCAGCTGACGATGAGATGGTACACAGACGGCACCTTCAGCCAGGCCAGAAGCCGTGTGGGTGAGGCCTTTATTGCGCAGCAATACGGAACCAAAGCACCAACGCTGGCCATTTCCGTAAAGGGGGTGATTCAGGACAATGCATGTCTCTTGAGCATCATCTATGATGAGAAGGAGGTGAGCATTACGAACGGCTTGATCGAGGAGAGCGGCAAACGACTGCAGATCACGATCCGCTCCGCAGACGGAGCTTCCTCGACACTGAATCTGGATGAGCACTCCGTGGCACGGAACGACCATTAAAAGGAGGTCAAGCGTATGGGTAGTCAAGTTCACTCCCTGAAAGCACTCTCACTTTTGATCGTAATCAGCATGGTATTGGCCATGCTGCCCATGGTTACCTTTCCGACTCCAGCACATGCAGGTGCACATGACCGTGAGAACGTATCGTTAAACGGAATATGGGATTTTTACCCTAATGGCGGAGCTGCCAGGCATGATATACGGGTTCCCTCCTACTGGGACAGTCCTGACGATTTCGGGTACCCGGCGAGCTGGGAATCGCTGAATCACGGGATTTACCGAAGCAGCTTTACCGTGCCTTCCTCGATGGCGGGAAAAGAAATCTTTTTATCCTTTGAGCAGGTAGCTCCACTGGCCAAGGTGCTGGTAAACGGTGTTCCGCTAGCTACCGAAACAGACGGCTATTTAATGACGCGGCTTCCCTACAAGCTGAATATTACGGCTGTCGCTCAAGTGGGTGGGAGCAATACGGTGGAGGTGAGGGTGTGGAGCTCGAACCAGCTGCCTGCGGATGCGGTGGATGCCAGTGGACAATCTCTGTACCCGGTAGGCGTAGATGATCGGTCCTGGGGTCAGGGCCGCGGCATTACCGATGATGTCGAGCTCATCGCGTATCCGAAGGTGTACATTTCAGACACCCATATCCTTACTGATCTGAACAATAACAGTAATGCAGCTGATGATACCATCTCTGTACACGTGACCGTTACGAATGCGACCTCCTCTAGTCAGAGCGTGACCGTAACGAATAGTGCGTCTTTGATCGGCGGGAGCCTGGAAAAAAGCTTTGGCGACCGCACCGTAACCCTGGCTGCGAATAGCAGCCAAACGGTATCGCTGTCCAATGTACCCTGGACCGATGCCAAGTATTGGTGGACGCATGATCCCAAGCTGTACAGCCTGAATACCTCCTTGGTACAGGGAGGCGTTACAAGGGATTTCTCTGCGACCCGCTTCGGGTTCCGGGAATTTTCGGTGAACAGCAATTACTATCAGCTGAATGGAATCAAGACCAATCTGAGAGGCGATTCCCTTCAATCCAACTGGCATGTAAAAAGCGGCGCCGGAACCGCGCTCTCTGCAAAGGAATCCTATAAGGACACGAATATTGCCCAGGTCAAATTGCAGATGGATGAGTGGAAGGCCGTCTACAATGTGGCCCGAACTCATATTGGTGGAGCCATTCGGGAGCTGTACGATTATGCGGATGAAATCGGACTGCTGATTATTGATGAAACCCCTTTTTGGCAATATCACAATCGCCACAGCTTTAACCCGGCTGCGATGGACCATGTGAACAAATGGGTTCAGCAATGGGTCATTAGTAACAGAAATCACCCCAGCATTGTCATGTGGAGCGGCGGAAATGAGAATTTCCAGCATATTCCCGGCAATGCCAATACGCTGATTCCCGCAGTCACTAACGCCATCAAGGCGGTGGATACCACCCGCCCCATCATTCAGGATGACGCGACGACAGACGATCAGGAGAACCATCATTATACCGGCGGGTACCCGGACGGATGGATGAACCACAGCAATTTATACGGGCTGTATACGAACAATGCCTCCAAGCCAAAGGGCGAAGGCGAAGCCTACACCCCTTCTCAGGGCTGGACGGTGCTGGATGCAAGCGGCGCTTACACCAGCGGGAATACCAAGGATTATATGAACGATAATTTGGTTTCTCAGGCTGTCTGGCATCGTGCGGCGGATCGCATGGTCCGGGGTATGCGCTATGCAGGGTATGCAGACATCCGGTATTACCATAACTGGATTTACGCTTATGAAGTGATTGAGGATACGATTTACCCGGTATGGACCGACCTCTCTGCCAAAGGGATCAAGCCTGCCAAAATCGAGCGGCCCATGTTCAATGTCTTCTCTTCGTCGCATCCTGCCTTCATTCGTTCGGATTCTTACGAATATACCAAGAATACATTTTCTCCGGTGGCTGCCTTTGATAAGGAAGGAGACCGCCTGAACCGGATTGGCGTCCATCCTCCGGTCTTCGCGGCAGGCAGCAGTACAACCCGAACCATTATCGTGTATAACGACGAGCAGAGAGACGGAACAGGTATTGAGGTAGCCTGGGAAGCGGGCTACACGAACCCCGCGAACGGGACGTACACCAGCTTTCAGAGCGGCTCGTTCAATATCAATGTTCCCTACGGCAATAAAGGGGAGCAGGCCATCAGCTTTACGGTGCCGGCAAACGTATCGGCACGCTGGCTGCAGCTGAAGCTGACCGCTCGAAAAGGAGCTACCCTCAAATTTGAGGAGACCAATGAGATCGGCGCCATCGGCAGCATTCCGCCAGCCCAAATATATACTGCTCCTGTCATTGACATCGGCACCAAAACGATAGACAACCGGAATCAAATGCACAAAATCAAGCTGGTGAACCAAGGCGGAGGGCTCAGCACCCTGTGGTCCGCTGCCGGTCAGGGCGGAGGGTTAACCCTGTCGCAGACTTCAGGCAATCTGCGGGGAGAGCGGGAAATCTATTTCTCCATGGACCCCTCCAGTCTGGCGCCGGATACGAGCTACAGCAGAGTGCTGACGTTTACGGAAGCCGGAGGCACTCAGGCACAGGTAACGGTTATGTTCCGTACCGGGCCAGATACCGGCGGCGCCTCGCCCGCCGTGCTGTTCAGCGACGATTTCGAGTCGGGGACCGCATCAGGTTGGGTGACGAATACCGGGTCATGGGCTGTGATGACAGACGGCAGCAAAGCGTATCGCCAGAGTGATACGACGGCGGTAAGTGCGAGGGCAGTACAAGGAAGTGCATCCTGGACAGATTACGAGGTGTCTGCCCGGGTGAAGGCAGGTGCCTTCGGCGGGTCTTACTCCGGAATTGGCTTGGAGGCGCGCTATCAGGATGCGGCGAATAAGTACACGTTCTCTTACTCCACGAACGGCAATATTCTCAAGATTCAGAAGACCGTTGGCGGGGTGTACACGGATCTGACCACCAAAGCGTATACCTTCAATCCTGGCACATGGTATACGTTCAAGGCTGTGTTGAACGGAAACAATCTGGAGTTCTGGGTGAACGGAGTGCTGGAGCTGTCCACTACGGACACCCAGTTTGCCGCCGGCTCCATCGGGCTGTTCTCTCACCGGAGTGACTCCCGGTTTGATGATGTGAGTGTGCTGAGCAGCATCGATTACAACTAAGGTTTGCTAATATATCAGTTCATGAGATCTGTAAAAATCTAATCATAATCCTTCTGGAGGGGATGTCCATGAAAGCTGTAATGCTCATGTTTGACACGCTGAACCGCCGCATGCTGTCCCCCTATGGCTGCGACTGGACCCATACACCGAATTTCCGCCGACTGGCGGAGCGCACGGCCGTGTTCGATCAGGCGTACGTAGGCAGCATGCCATGCATGCCTGCACGCCGGGAGCTGCACACCGGCCGGCACAACTTTTTGCATCGCAGCTGGGGGCCGATCGAGCCGTTTGATGACTCTATGCCGGAGCTGCTAAAGCGTCATGGCGTGTATTCCCATCTTGTAACAGATCATCAGCATTACTGGGAGGACGGCGGCGCGACCTATCACACCCGGTACAGCTCATTCGAGCTGATTCGGGGCCAGGAGGGCGATCCGTGGAAAGGACATGTGAAGGACCCGGTTCCTCCGGAGACGGTAACGACCCGTCCGCTGCAGGGCATGTTCCGCCAGGATTGGATCAATCGTCAATATTGCCGTCAGGAAGAAGATTTCCCGCAAGCGAAGACGTTTGCGGCCGGGCTGGAATTTATCCGCCGCAACCATGGCGAGGACCGCTGGTTCCTGCAGCTGGAAACCTTTGATCCGCACGAGCCGTTTCATGCACCGGAGAAATACCGGGAGCTGTACCCTCACACGTATGAGGGCAAGCACTTTGACTGGCCGATGTATCGGCGGGTGACAGAGACGCAGGAGGAGATTGATCATGTCCGGCTGGAGTATGCGGCACTGCTAAGTATGTGCGATGCCTACTTAGGCAAGGTACTGGACCTAATGGATGAGCTGGGCATGTGGGAGGATACGATGCTTATTGTGAATACTGACCATGGCTTCCTGCTGGGGGAGCATGACTGGTGGGCCAAGAGCAATATGCCGTTTTACAACGAGATTGCCCATATGCCGCTCTTTATCTGGGACCCGCGGACACAGGCAAGCGGAGTACGGCGCTCCAGCCTGGTTCAAAATGTAGACCTGGCCCCCACACTCCTCCGCTATTTCGGGATTGAGGTGCCCCCGGATATGACAGGACATTGCCTGCAGCAAACCATTGCTCAGGATGTACCGGTACGGGAAGCCGCGATCTTCGGCATTCACGGAGGACATGTGAATTGTACCGACGGCCGGTATGTCTACATGAGGGGACCGGCTTCTTCAGACAACAGACCGTTATATAATTACACGCTGATGCCGACGCGGATGCGCTCCCGCTTTGAGGTGGCAGAGCTGAGATCGTCTCAGCTGCACGAGCCTTTTGCCTTCACGAAGGGCGTGCCGGTGCTACAAATACCGGTGGCTCACGGCAAGCCGATCGATGATCTCCGGACGATGCTGTTTGACGTGGAGCAGGACCCGCAGCAGCTGGAGCCGATCACTGATCCGGACGCAGAGGAGCGAATGCTGAAGCTGCTGCAGGAGGTCATGGCCCGCGAGGAGGCGCCGGCAGAGCAGTACATCCGGCTGGGCCTTGAGCAGCATGCTGCTGTGCCTCTGGCCAGGAACGAATCTGAGTAAAGGATGGTGCTGATATGACTGCAGCCCGCTCGAATGAACAGCCTAATGTAATCGTTTTTTTTACAGATCAGCAGCGGTGGGATACTACGGGAGTCCATGGTAATCCACTGGGGCTGACGCCCAACTTTGACCGAATGGCAAGAGAAGGGACGCATATCTATAATATGTTCACCTGCCAGCCGGTCTGCGGCCCTGCCCGTTCCTGTCTGCAGACTGGCCTGTATGCGACAGCAAGCGGCTGCTACCGCAATTCCATACCGCTGCCGCGAGACCGCCGTACACTGGCGCATCATTTCAAGGATGCCGGCTACGACACCGGATACATCGGCAAATGGCATCTGGCGTCTCAGGAGCCGGTTCCCGCTGACGAGCGGGGCGGATATGAATACTGGCTCGCATCCAATGTGCTTGAATTCTCCTCGGATGCCTACAACACGGTCATGTACGACAACGACTGCAACGAGGTCAGGCTGCCAGGATACCGGGTCGATGCCCAGACCGATGCAGCGATTCGATACATGGATGCCCATCAGGATCATCCGTTCTTTCTTTTCTTATCCTATATAGAGCCTCATCACCAGAACCATACCGACAATTATCCTGCACCGGACGGCTCGGAGGAGCTGTATACGGACCGCTGGACACCGCCGGATCTGCGGGCGCTCACGGGCAGCTCGCCGCAGCACCTGGGAGGCTATTATGGCATGGTGAAACGGCTGGATGAGGGCTTGGGAAGAATCCGGGACGCGCTAAAAAGCCTGAATCTGACCTCGCGTACAATCATTCTCTTTACCTCTGACCACGGCTGTCATTTCAAAACGCGGAATGAGGAGTATAAGCGCAGCGCCCATGACAGCTCCATTCGCGTACCGACAGCGCTGTATGGCCCTGGCTTCCTGCAAGGCGGACAGCTGCGTGAGCTGGTCAGCCTGGTGGACCTGCCTGCGACCCTGCTCGACGCCGCTGGCATTGAGGTGCCGGCAGACATGCAGGGTCGCTCGATTTTGCCGATTATTCAGAAGCAGCCGGTATCCTGGCCGGAGGAGGTCCTTGTGCAAATCAGCGAATCTCAGGTGGGCAGAGCGATTCGGACGCAGCGCTGGAAGTATGCCGTGACCGCGCCGGATGCCCACCCGAAGAATGATGCTGGCTCTGCCCGGTATGTTGAGGAGCTATTGTATGATCTGGAAGCAGATCCGTATGAGCTGAGCAATCTTGCAGGCATGGAGGCCTATCGTACTGTTGCTGACGAGCTGCGAGCACGACTGATCACGCGAATGGTGGAGGCCGGCGAGGATGCGCCGGAGATTGTCGCTCATGAGGTGCGCAGTGGAGGACAGCGCAGAGTGTCGATTGAGGAGTGCCGGATTAAACTTTAGAGAACCCTCTTTCTTCTGCAACATTTACCAGTACAGCTTCGTCAGAAAAGTAAGGCAAGCTACAGTAGAGGGGCTGCCATATATTTGATGAAGGAGGCTGATGTTAACATGAATAGTCTGACCAAGCGTTTAGGTGCTGTCATGCTGGCTGGCTCGCTGCTGACCGGCGGCGCGGCTGTGCTTTCTACTGCTGGAGGTGCGGCAGAGGTGCTGGCTGTGGAAGCCGCGGCACAGCAGGGAGTGACGGTGATCGGTAAGGGCGAGCTTTCGGTGAAGCCGGATATCGTCTATCTGTCCATTGGAGCAGAGTCCACGGCCGCTACTGCAGAATCGGCCCAGAAGCATAACGCCGAGAAAATGGATAAGGTGCTGAAGGAGCTGAAGAACACCTGGAAGCTCCAGGATAAGGACATTCAAACCGAGCGGTTCCACGTACAGCCTAACTATACCTATACCGAAAAAGAGGGTCAGCAGGTTAAAGGCTACACGGCCCGCCATTCGCTTCAGGTGACGCTGCGCGATCTCAGCAAGGTCGGTGAGCTGCTGGATGGCGTATCCAAGGCAGGAGCGAACGCGATTGGCGATGTCCGCTTCTCCGTGGAAAACCGCGATGCGTTTGAAGCCCAGGTGATCGAGAAAGCGATGGCGAATGCAGAGATGAAGGCACAAGCTATTGCCAAGTCCGCTAAACGCCAGTTAGGTGTGGTGACCCAGGTGGTAGAAGGTCAGGTTCAGAACTACGGTTTTGAATATGTACAAAACGAAGCCAAGCTGTCGTCCTCAGCAGACTTCGCCTCCACAGCGGTGGAGCCGGGCGAAATCAAGCTGAATACACAGCTGCAGGTACAGTACGAGTTGAAGTAAAGGGATCTATATGCCTTGCAGATCCGCATGAGAGCCTAAGTGATGCCTGGCTGCCCCTTGGTGCAGCCGGGCATTTTTTGCGTGGAGTGAAGCTTGTTACAGGATGGGGCGAAAACCGCCCTCTGCAAGAGATTACATCTGACAAAAGTGTTGTGTACCGCATCAAAACAAGGTATAGTGAATATGCAAAAATCGACCATGACTATAGTCCGGACCATACCGTGTGGATATGGTCTTTTTTCTTGGTATCGCAAAAAGACGGTTTTCCGAAACGGGAAGGGGAGGAACTTATCTGTGATAGAGCTTGTCCAGATCACCAAGCAATTTCAGGGACAGACCGTCGTGCAGCCGCTGTCTCTGTCCATTCGGGAGGGAGAGTTCCTGACTCTGCTCGGCCCCAGCGGCTGCGGAAAAACGACGATTCTCCGCATGATTGCCGGCTTTGAGAACCCGACGGAGGGACAAATCTGGCTCGCAGGGCAGGATGTAACACAGCAGCCGGCGAACCAGCGGGATCTGAATCTCGTGTTTCAGCACTACGCGTTGTTTCCGCATATGACGGTAGCGGACAATATTGCCTTCGGACTGAAGATGAAGAAGCTTTCCAAATCCGAAATCAAAAAGCGCGTCGATGAGGCTGTCGCCATGACCCAGCTGGCTGCGTTCACGGGGCGCTATCCGCATCAGCTGTCCGGCGGCCAGCAGCAGCGTGTGGCTATTGCCCGGGCCATTGCGAACAAACCCAAGGTGCTGCTGCTGGACGAGCCGCTGGGAGCACTCGATCTGCAGCTGCGCAAAAGCCTGCAGTCAGAGCTGAAGCATCTGCAGCGAACGCTGGGCATTACGTTCGTGTATGTGACGCATGATCAGGAGGAGGCGATGATGCTCTCCGACCGGATCGTCATTATGAACGGAGGCCGGGTAGAGCAGATCGGCACGCCGCGGGAGATTTATGCGTCGCCCAAGACGCTGTTCGCCGCGACCTTTGTCGGAGAGAACAATATATTCTCTGCGCCGGAGGGTCTTTTTGCTGTCCGGCCGGAGAAGCTGATTCCGCTCCCTCAAGGAGACAGCCGCGCTCGCAGGGCAGGCGTCATTCAAGATATCCAGTATCTTGGCAATGTGCACAAGCTGGTGGTTCAGCTGGATCAGGAGCCGATGAAGGTGACGCTGGCGCTGGACCTGTCCCAAGAGCACCTGTATGACATCGGAGATTCCATTGGCCTAAGCTGGAACGACGCGGATCAAGTGGTGATTGGGCCATGAACAGAAACAAGCTGCTGCTGACACCTGTGCTGCTGTGGATGGCTCTATTTCTGATTGTACCGATGCTGATTGTTATCGGCATCTCTCTGCTGCAGCGGAATGCACTCGGCCAGCTTCAATTCTCGTTTAGCATAGAGGGCTACAAGACATTTTTTGACCCTCTCTATATCGGCATTTACTGGGATACCATTGTGCTGTCTGTGCTAACGACCGTTATCTGCCTGCTCATTAGCTACCCTATGGCCTACTATATAGCCAACGCTTCCCCGCGTGTCCAGACCTGGGGCCTGCTGCTGGTAACGGTACCGTTCTGGATCAATTTCCTGATCCGCACCTATGCTTGGGTGCTTCTCTTGAGAACGCAGGGTGTAGTCAATACGCTGCTGCTGGAGACGGGCTTGATTGCCGAGCCGCTGCAGATGCTGTACACGCCGGGAGCCGTGCTGCTCGGCATGGTGTACAACTTTATTCCATTTATGGTGCTGCCGATTTATGTTGCACTGGAGCAGATGGACAAGCGCCTGCTGGATGCCGCTTCCGATCTGGGCGCTTCCCGCTGGAAAGCTTTCCGATACGTGACTCTGCCTCAGAGCCGCTCCGGCATGATGACCGGCTGCGTGCTGGTTTATGTGTCTACCTCTGGCATGTTCGTCGTGTCGGACATTCTGGGCGGCGCCAAATCCAGCATGCTCAGCAACATCATTCAAGCCCAGTTTCAGGGGGCGCGGAACTGGCCTTTCGGTGCCGCGCTGTCAGTTATTTTTGTGCTGACCTCGCTGGTGATGATCCTGCTGTTTAACCGGGCCATGCAGGCCCGGCATCTGAATGTGAAGGAGGGGAGATCTTGAACAAGCGCGGCTCTGCGTTGCTAGGTCTGCACTCCTTGCTCATGATGGTATTTTTATATTTGCCGATCCTGATGATTGTCCTCTACTCCTTTAATAACACGCGGCTCAGCGGCAGCTGGGAAGGCTTTACGTTTGATTGGTACCTTTCGCTGCTGGATAACCGGCATGTGAAGGAGGCGCTGATAAACAGCCTGAGTATTGCACTGGTATCGACAGCGGTCTCCACGGTACTGGGCACGCTGGCGGCCTTGTCGCTCCGGACCTTGAGCCGCCGCAGCCGCGGGGGGTTGAACGGACTCTTGTATTTGCCGGTCATCATCCCGGATATTATTATGGGGCTGTCTCTGCTCGTGCTGTTCTCCCAGCTGCAGCTGGAGCTCAGCAAGCTCACGGTCATGATCGCCCACATTACATTCAGCTTGTCGTATGTGTACGTGGTGGTGTCTGCCCGCCTGGCCAATATGGGCAGGCAGCTGGAGGAGGCGGCGATGGATCTGGGTGCGAGCGGCTGGCAGACCTTCCGGCATGTGACCCTGCCGCAAATTGCTCCCGGCATGATTGCCGGTGCGCTGATCGCGTTTACGCTGTCGCTGGATGATTTTATGGTCAGCTTTTTTGTGGCCGGACCCAGCTCTACCACGCTGCCGATCTATATTTATGGACAGGTCAAGCGCGGCATCTCGCCGGAGATTAATGCACTGTGTACGCTGCTTATTCTCGTCAGCGTGATATTGATTCTGCTTGCACAGTATATGCTCAATCGCGGCAAAGGACAGAAGAAGCAAAAGGCGCTTCCGTTCTAGTCTGCAAGCCACGCAGCAAATGGATGTCCGCATTGCATTCAGCTTAGCTGAGGCTGGCGGTTTATTTTGAAAGGAGATGGATGGAATTGAATCTGAAAAACAAATGGACCCGGCTCCTGCTGGCCGGAATGCTGTCTGCAGTGGCAGCTTTGTCTCTGGCCGGCTGCGGCTCGGAGAAGGAAACCTTGAATATTTATAGCTGGGCGGATAATTTTGACCCGGAGGTGCTGGCGGATTTCGAGGAGAAGTACGATGTCAAGGTGACGTATGACAACTACGCCAACAATGAGGACCTGCTGGCGAAGCTCCAGGCGGGCGGCGGCGGCTATGACTTGATTCAGCCTTCCGATTATATGGTGAAGACGATGATCAGCGAGGATCTGCTGGAGCCGCTGGAGCTGGACAACATTCCTAATTTTGCGAACCTGTCGGATACCTTCAAGAACCCGGATTTTGATCCGGGCAACAAGTATTCAATCATTTACACCTCCGGGGTTACCGGTATCGCCTATAACAAGAACTATGTGAAGGAAGACATTAGTAGTTGGGACGACCTGTGGAATCCGGAATACAGCGGCAAGCTGCTGCTGCTGGATGACAATCGCGAGGTCATCGGCATGTCGCTGAAGAAGAATGGCTATTCCAACAGTTCTACGAATGAGGCCGAAATTCAAGAGGCAGTGAATGATCTGAAGAGCCTGGTGCCGAATGTACTGGCCTTCGATACCGACAGCATCAAGCAGAAAATGATTCAGGAGGAAGGCTGGATCGCTACTGTATGGTCCGGGGATGCCTCCTTTATTGCGAAAGAGCTGCCGGATCTCGGCTTTGTCGTGCCGGAAGAGGGGGCGACCATCTTCTCTGACAACTATGCCATTCCAAAGGGAGCAGAGAACAAGGAGCTCGCCGAGAAGTTTATGAACTACATGATGGAGCCGGAGGTCAGCGCAAAGAACTACGAATATATCGGCTACAGCAACCCGAACGTCAAGGCAATGGAATTTCACAGTGAAGAATACCGCAATGACCGCATGATTAATCTTACAGCGGAAGAGCTGGAGCGCACGGAGTGGCTCAGCGATGTCGGCGAAGCGCTGCCGGTGTATGACCGGGCCTGGAGTGAGCTGAAGAGCGGACGTTAAGACCGTCAGCGGTGAGTTTGAATGTGCATAAGAGCTGCCTGAAGCGGAGAAATCCGATGCGGAGGCAGTTCTTTTTTTTGCATTGTTTTGCATTGCAGAATTGTCACTGTCATTGTTACCTTTCACCCCTGTGCCGTTAGATATAATGGGAGACGGGTAATGACATATACATAATTTTTCAAAATAAGGAAAAGGTGATGGAAATGAACATACGCAGAACATGGATCACAGCGATGCTGGCAGCTGGCGTTGCCTTGGGGAGTGTCATGGACGGCGGGGCGCAGGGCGCTGAGGCCGCGACGGTCTCCCGGAGCCACCTGCAGGCCGTGAATGAGATTACCGTAACCTGGGATGGAAAAGAGCTCTCCCGCAAGGGCATAGTCAGCCGCGGCTCTTCATATGTTCCAATCACCGAGGTGCGGGATGTCCTGGGCTTGTCCTTGCATTATGATGCCAAAGAGCGTTCCTATACGCTGAGCGGAGCTCTTCACGAAATCAAGATCTACGTGTACGGGGGAGATGAGATCGGACTGCTCGTGAACGGCTATTACAGCAACAGCAAAGACGCAAAGCTGGTCAATGGACGACTATACCTGCCATACGACCTGCTTCATCAATATATGGGCGTGCAGGGAGCTTGGAGCTCTGCAGAACAAACCTTGAGCCTGACCAGCCTGCCGCAAAATAAGCTCACCCTTGAAACCCGGACTCTTCGTGAAGTGACGCCAAAGGCGGACATCTCGGTTCGCTACCCGGTTCTGAGCGGGATGGCGAATGCCAAGGCGGAGGCGGATATGAATGCCGTCTTCAGACAGCATGCCGAGGATTTTATCTCGGAATCGGTCGAGGGATTGAAGGAGATGCCGGCTCCGCGGGAAGGGATACCGTATGAGTATACCGGAGATTTTATCGTGCACCATAATCGTGACGGTATTCTGAGCCTGACTGCACATGAGTATACCTATGCTGGCGGGGCGCACGGAATGACCTATCGCACCAGCTGGACATTCTCACTTCCAGATGGAAAGAAGCTGCAGCTTGCTGATGTAATCAACCTGCAGGGTGACCGTAAACAAAAGCTGGATACGTATGTGCTGGAAACGCTGGAGGAAGGAGGCGGTTACCTCGGCGGGTTCCAGGGTGTGCCGGCCGATGCATCGTTCTATATTCAAGGGGATGCGGCGGTGCTCTACTTCCAGCTGTATGAATATACGGCGTACGCCTACGGCTTCCCGGAGATCAAGCTGCCCTTCAGCGTTTGGAAGAAGTAGGCCTGTTTCTGGCAGGAGCATCTAGGCACATGAAAAAGGGGCGGTCCCTTGAGATTACGGATCTCAAGAGACAGCCCCTGTTCTTGCTGTGAGAAAAAGTTGATTGGATGTTAGATGCCTTGCGGCGGTGTGCTTTCCAGCACCTGATCCACCAGTCCGTACTCCTTCGCTTCGGAAGCGGTCATGAAGTAGTCACGGTCGGTATCCTTCTCGATGCGCTCCAGCGGCTGTCCGGTGCGCTCGGCAAGAATGTGGTTCAGCTTATCGCGCATCTTCAGGATGCGGCGGGCGCGAATTTCAATATCCGTAGCCTGTCCCTGAGCACCGCCCAGCGGCTGGTGGATCATAATTTCACTGTTTGGCAGCGCGAAGCGCTTGCCCTTGGCGCCGGCATTCAGCAGGAACGCGCCCATCGAGGCAGCCATGCCGACACAGATTGTGGATACGTCCGGCTTAATAAATTGCATTGTATCAAAAATAGCCATACCGGCCGTGATGGAGCCGCCCGGACTGTTAATATACAGATGAATGTCCTTCTCTGGGTCTTCCGCTGTCAAAAACAGCATTTGCGCAATGATGGAATTGGCGACCACGTCATTGACATCGGAGCCGAGGAAGATAATGCGGTCTTTCAGCAGTCTGGAATAGATGTCATAGGCCCGCTCACCGCGGTTGCTTTGTTCTACGACCATAGGGATAAAACTCATTCGTGAAACCTCCTCTAAAGTACATTCCTCATTAAAATACTGTTACCGTATTACCCATATGATAAACAATTGAAATCAAAAAGTCAAAGAAAGTCAAACTAATGGGTAAAAAAAAGAGCCGTTCAGGGCGCTTATGGGTAAAACAATATTGGGAAAACTGAAGATGGTAAGTAAAAATGGCGCGCCCGCGAGGAATCGAACCTCGATCTCAGGCTCCGGAGGCCTACGTCATATCCATTGGACCACGGGCGCATATTCAGTTAAAAATTTAGCAACAGAATTGATTATAGCAGATGACATTTTAAAATACAAGCGGGCGTTATATTTTATCTCTCATGGACATGAATAAGAAGGAGAAGGGCGGAGAAATATACTTTCGGTACACTTGCAACCGCCACGGATATTCGTTAGAATGTTAGTGGGACTGAAAAAGTTTAGCTGGGACATTTTTTGACCACCAGACCAAACTCCAAAGACGAAGTTGCGGGAGTGGAAGGTATGCGTCATTTATTAGAAATACAAGAGCAGCTTCTGCCCGATCTGATGGACACTCTGAAGCGAAGATATACGGTGCTGCGGCAGATTCGCTCTCAAGGCATGGTCGGCCGCCGAACCCTTGCAGCGTCTCTGGCTATGACCGAGCGGGTGCTGCGAGCAGAGACCGATTTCCTGAAGTCCCAGGGACTGCTGGAAATCGAGAGCCTTGGCATGCGCATCAGCCGCAGCGGTGAGCTGCTGCTGGACCAGCTGGAGCCGGCAATGAAGGACCTGTTCGGGCTGGACGATCTTGAAGAGCAGATTCGCGAGGCTTACGGGCTTCGCAAGGTCGTCGTCGTGCCAGGAGACAGCGAGTCCTCGCCGGATGTCAAGCGCGAGCTTGGCCGCGCCGGCGCGAGAGCGCTGCTGCAGGAGGCCCGCATCGGAGATACGATCGCGGTGACCGGCGGCTCCACGCTGGCTGAGGTGGCAGAGCAGATGGGCTCGCCGGCTGGCGGGCCCCTGAAGGGCGCATGGTTCGTGCCAGCGCGGGGCGGTCTCGGCGAGAGCGTGGAGATTCAGGCGAATACGATTGCTTCCAAGATGGCCAAGAAGGTGGGAGCTGAATACCGCCTGCTGCATGTACCGGATTTACTGAGCGATGATGCGTATCAGTCCCTGGTCCAGGATCCCAATATCCAGGAAATTGTAGATTCCATTCGCAGCTCCCGAATCATTATTCACGGCATCGGGGATGCCATGGAGATGGCGCGCCGGCGCCGGCTGGGGCCCGAGGCGATGGAGGACCTCCGCAAGGAGGGAGCGGTCGCGGAATCCTTTGGCTACTATTTTAGTGAAGAAGGCACCGTTGTGCACCGCATGCTGACGCTGGGCCTCAGGCTGGAGGACATTGTCCGGACAGAGATTATTATCGGAATCGCAGGCGGGGTGAGCAAGGCACAGGCCATTCACTCCGTGCTGAAGTTCGGACAAGAGGACATTCTGGTTCTCGATGAAGCGGCGGCCATGGAGCTCTGTGCAAGAATTGCATGCAGGCGTGAGCCGTAGATGTTTGGAATTCACAGAATGTGTTTTTTATGAATGTGTTGTCTCGACGGGCTTTACGGTCTGTCTTGAATAAATAAAACTTTCACTATATGGAGGGAATTACTCATGGTTAAAGTAGGTATTAACGGATTTGGACGTATCGGACGTAACGTGTTCCGCGCAGCGCTGAACAACAACGATGTAGAAATCGTAGCAATCAACGACTTGACAGACGTAAGCACGCTTGCACACCTGTTGAAATACGACACGACGCACGGCAGACTGAACGCGACAGTTGAAGCTAAAGAGGGCGTGCTGATCGTAAACGGCCGCGAAGTAAAGGTATTTGCAGAGCGTAACCCTGAAGCATTGCCTTGGGGCGAGCATGGCGTTGAAATCGTAGTAGAATCCACAGGGATCTTCACTGCGAAGGAGAAAGCAGAAGCTCACCTGAAGGGCGGCGCGAAGAAGGTTATCATCTCCGCTCCGGCAACGAACGAAGACATCACGATCGTTATGGGCGTAAACGAAGACAAGTATGATGCAGCGAACCACAATGTAATCTCCAACGCATCCTGCACAACGAACTGTCTTGCTCCTTTCGCGAAAGTGCTTGACGAGCAGTTCGGTATCGTAAAAGGCATGATGACAACGGTTCACGCTTATACCAATGACCAGCAAGTACTGGATCTGCCGCATAAAGACCTGCGTCGTGCCCGTGCTGCTGCCGAGAACATCATTCCTTCCACAACGGGCGCAGCTAAAGCCGTCAGCCTGGTTCTGCCACAGCTGAAAGGCAAGCTGAACGGTATGGCTATGCGTGTACCTACGAAGAACGTTTCCGTGACAGACCTCGTTGTTGAGCTGTCCAAGAACGTAACGATGGAAGAAGTTAACGGTGCGCTGAAGGCTGCTGCTGAAGGCCCGCTGAAAGGCATCATGAACTTCTCTGAAGAGCCGCTCGTATCCAGCGACTACAACAGTGACCCAGCTTCCTCCACCATCGACTCCCTGTCCACTATGGTTGTCGGTGACAACATGGTTAAAGTCGTTTCCTGGTATGACAACGAGTGGGGCTACTCCAACCGTGTCGTTGACCTGGCTGCTTACATCGCAAGCAAAGGTCTGTAATTATTAGATTGTGCTATAAATCGAAGAGGGGTTCCCTGAGGTGCTCCTCTTTGGTTTGTAATGAAACGTTTTTTATAGAGAAAAAGAGAGCCGCCTGCTGTTGGTGAGGAGAATAGTTTTCTTAGGAGGAACGTGGAGATGAACAAGAAAAGTGTGCGTGATGTAGAAGTAAAAGGCAAAGCGGTATTTGTCCGTGTTGATTTTAATGTGCCGCTCGAAAACGGCAAAATTACCGACGACACCCGGATCCGTGAAACGCTGCCGACCATTAAGTACCTGGTAGAGCAGGGTGCGAAGGTCATTCTGGCGAGCCATATGGGCCGTCCGAAGGGCGAGGTTGTAGAAGAACTCCGCTTGACACCAGCAAGCGAGCGCCTGTCCGAGCTGCTGGGCCAGCCGGTAGCCAAAGCCGATGAGGCTGTTGGTGAAGCGGTGAAATCCAAGATCCAGAGCATGCAGGCTGGAGAGGTGCTCGTGCTGGAGAACGTTCGCTTCTACCCGGGCGAAGAGAAGAATGACCCTGAGCTTGCGAAGCAATTCGCAGAGCTGGCAGACCTGTTCGTCAATGATGCGTTCGGTGCAGCTCACCGTGCCCATGCTTCTACAGAAGGCATTGCGCATCATCTTCCGGCCGTATCCGGCCTTCTGATGGAGAAAGAATTGTCCGTGCTCGGCAAGGCGCTGTCTAACCCTGATCGTCCTTTTACAGCGATCGTTGGCGGCTCCAAAGTAAAAGACAAAATTGACGTCATCAACCATCTGCTTACCCTGGCTGACAACATCATCATCGGCGGCGGCTTGACCTACACCTTCCTGAAGGCACAAGGCCATGAAATCGGCCTGTCCCTGTGTGATGATTCCAAGCTGGATACCGCACTCGGCTTCCTGGAAAAGGCGAAGGAGCTGGGCAAGAACTTCTACCTTCCGGTGGACATTGTCGTGGCTGATGACTTCAGCGCAAGTGCGAATACCCAGATCGTAGGCATCGACGGCATTCCTGCCGGCTGGGAAGGCGTGGACATCGGACCGAAGACCCGTGAGCTGTATGCCGATGTGATCAAGAACTCCAAGCTGGTCGTATGGAACGGACCTATGGGCGTGTTCGAAATCGAGCCGTTCTCCAATGGTACACGTCAGGTCGCACAGGCTTGTGCGGAGACGGAAGCGTACACGGTGATCGGCGGTGGCGATTCCGCAGCTGCGGCTGAGAAATTCCAGCTGGCAGACCGGATGGATCATATCTCTACAGGCGGCGGCGCTTCCTTAGAGTTTATGGAAGGCAAGGCGCTTCCTGGTGTTGTAGCCCTGAACGATAAGTAGTATCTTGAGATAGAGTTATTTTGACAGCAGGGGCATGCGGGCGCACAGATGAAGGTCCGGATGCTCCAGCGAATCAAAGGAGTTGAACTGTGTGAGAACACCTATTATTGCCGGCAACTGGAAGATGTTCAAGACGATTCCGGAAGCAGAAGCATTCGTGCAAGAAATCAAGAACAGCGCTGTAGAAGGTGTAGAAAGCGTGATTTGTGCGCCCTTCACTACTCTTCCTGCACTGGTAAAAGCAGCAGAAGGCACGGGCATCAAGATCGGTGCGCAGAACCTGCATTTTGAAGATCAAGGGGCATTCACAGGCGAAATCAGCGGAGGGATGCTGAAGGACCTGGGCGTGGATTATGTCATCATCGGCCATTCCGAGCGCCGCCAGTATTTCAACGAAACCGACGAGAGCGTCAACAAGAAAATGCATGCGGCATTCCGCCACGGACTGCTGCCTATCGTTTGTGTCGGCGAAAGCCTGGAAGAGCGTGAAGCTGGAAAGACGAAGGATGTATGCAAGGTTCAGACGGAAGCTGCATTTGCAGATGTGACTGCAGAACAAGCAGTGCAGGCTATTATTGCATACGAACCGGTATGGGCCATCGGCACCGGCAAATCCTCCACTTCCCAGGACGCCAATGAAGTTATCTCCTATATCCGTGAGCTGGTACAGGGCATGTACGGGGAGAGCGTTGCTTCCCAGGTACGCATTCAGTACGGCGGCAGCGTGAAGCCGGAGAACGTGGCAGAGTATATGGGACAAAGCGACATCGACGGTGCGTTGGTCGGAGGGGCGAGCCTGCAGCCTGCTTCGTACATCCAGCTCGTTGAGGGGGCGAAGTAAGATGTCTGCATCAAGACCCGTCGCATTAATCATTATGGACGGCTTCGGCCTGCGCAACACGACTACAGGGAATGCCGTCGCCCAGGCGAATAAGCCGAATTATGACCGTTACCTGAAGCAGTATCCTAACACGACGCTCACAGCCTGCGGCGAAGCCGTAGGCTTGCCGGAAGGCCAGATGGGCAACTCCGAGGTAGGTCATCTGAATATCGGTGCCGGCCGAATCGTATATCAGGATCTGACCCGGATTACGAAGTCGATCCGGGACGGTGAATTTTTCGAGAATGAGACGCTGGTAGGAGCTATTCGCGCGGCCAAGCAGAACAATCGGAAGCTTCATCTGTACGGTCTCGTATCGGACGGCGGCGTACACAGCCATATTGCACATCTGTTCGCGATGCTCGACCTGGCCAAGAAGGAAGGGCTGGACGAGGTTTATATCCATGCCTTTATGGATGGCCGCGATGTGGCACCGGACAGCGGGAAGCAGTTCATTCACGATCTGCTTGCCAAGATTGAAGAGGTCGGCGTGGGCAAAATTGCTACGGTATCGGGGCGTTATTTTGCCATGGACCGTGACAAGCGCTGGGATCGGGTCGAGAAGACCTATCGTGCTATGGTATATGGGGAGGGCCCGAAATATGTGGATCCTCTGCAAGCCATTCATGACTCGTATGAGAAATCGATCTATGACGAGTTCCTTGAGCCGACGGTTATGGTGGACAGCCAGGGCCAGCCGGTAGCTACGGTGGACAGCGGGGATTCGGTCATCTTCCTGAACTTCCGTCCAGACCGGGCGATTCAGCTGTCTCAGGTGTTTACGAACAAGGACTTCCCCGGCTTTGACCGCGGACCGAAGTCCCCGGAAGGGCTGCATTTCGTCTGCCTGACCCTGTTCAGTGAAACGGTAGAGGGCTTTGTTGCCTACAAGCCTAAGAATCTCGACAACACGCTTGGAGAAGTGCTCGTGCAGAACAACAAGAAGCAGCTGCGGATTGCGGAGACGGAGAAGTATCCGCATGTCACCTTTTTCTTCAGCGGCGGCCGGGATGTTGAGCTGCCGGGTGAGACTCGGGTGCTGATCAATTCGCCAAAGGTCGCTACCTATGACCTGCAGCCGGAGATGAGCGCTTACGAGGTCGCCGATGCCTGCGTGAAGGAGATTGAGGCGGATAAGCATGACGCGATCATCCTGAATTTTGCCAACCCTGATATGGTGGGACACTCCGGCATGCTGGAGCCTACAATCAAGGCCGTGGAAACGACGGATGAGTGCGTCGGCAAAGTCGTGGATGCGGTTCTTGCCAAGGGCGGCGTTGTCCTGATTACAGCGGATCACGGTAACGCGGATATGGTATTTGACGAGAACGGACGTCCGTTCACGGCACACACCACGAATCCGGTTCCGTTCATCGTTACCGATGAGAGCATCACGCTTCGGGAAGGCGGCATTCTGGCCGACATCGCTCCAACGATTCTCGATCTGATGAACCTGGAGAAGCCGCAGGAAATGACAGGCACCTCCATGATCGCGGCGCGTGGATGAAACAGGCCCCCGGGCTGTGGTAAGCTTACACTAACATCAAGATGAAAATATAATATAAAGGAGACTCTACTCATGACCATTATTTCTGACGTATACGCACGCGAAGTCCTGGACTCCCGCGGCAACCCGACTGTAGAGGTTGAAATTTATCTGGAATCCGGCGCCATTGGCCGCGCTATCGTACCATCCGGTGCTTCCACCGGGGTGCACGAGGCGGTTGAGCTTCGTGACGGCGACAACAGCCGCTACCTGGGTAAAGGTGTTCTGCAAGCTGTGAAGAACGTGAACGAAGTGATCGCTCCAGAAGTGATCGGCATGGACGCGCTGGATCAGGTTGGCATCGACAAGCTGATGATCGAGCTCGACGGCACGCCGAACAAAGGCAAGCTGGGCGCGAACGCGATTCTGGCAGTATCCATGGCTGTAGCCCGCGCTGCAGCAGATGCATTGGATCTTCCATTGTATACTTACCTGGGCGGCTTCAACGCGAAGCAGCTTCCGGTTCCGATGATGAACATCGTTAACGGCGGTGCTCATGCGGACAACAACGTAGACGTTCAAGAGTTCATGGTTCTGCCTGTCGGCGCTGAATCCTTCAAGGAAGCGCTGCGTATGGGCGCTGAAATCTTCCACAACCTGAAGTCCGTACTGAAAAGTAAAGGCCTCAACACGGCTGTTGGCGACGAGGGCGGCTTCGCACCGAACTTCACGTCCAATGAGGACGCACTGTCTTCCATTATCGAAGCGATCGAGAAAGCCGGCTACAAGCCAGGCGAAGACGTATTGCTCGGTATGGACGTAGCTTCCACAGAATTTTTCAAAGACGGTAAATACGAGCTGGAAGGCGAAGGCAAGTCCTACACGCCTGCAGAGTTCGTAGACCTTCTGGCTTCGTGGGTAGACAAATACCCGATCGTTACGATCGAGGACGGCTGCTCCGAGGACGATTGGGAAGGCTGGAAGCTGCTGACCGAGAAGCTGGGTGACAAAATCCAGCTGGTGGGTGACGATCTGTTCGTAACGAACACCGAGCGTCTGGGCAGAGGCATTCAAGAAGGTATCGGTAACTCCATCCTGATCAAAGTGAACCAAATCGGTACGCTGACGGAAACCTTTGACGCTATCGAAATGGCGAAGCGCGCAGGCTACACAGCTGTAATCTCCCACCGTTCCGGCGAGTCCGAGGACAGCACGATTGCAGACATCGCAGTGGCAACCAATGCGGGTCAGATCAAGACCGGTGCTCCATCCCGTACCGACCGCGTAGCGAAGTACAACCAGCTGCTCCGCATTGAGGACATGCTGGGTGAGCTCGCTCAGTACAACGGCCTGAAGTCGTTCTACAACTTGAAGAAGTAATTGAAGGCAAGCCCGGTTCCCTGCTCTAGCAGGTGAAGCCGGGCTTTTTTTTGTCGTGGAGAAGCCCATATCTCGATAACCAAATATAAAAGTATTGACTATATATAAACTGGGATGTATATTCTTACTAGAGACAGCTCTTTTTGCTGCTTCAAATGTAAGCGCTATATAACTACAGTATGAAGTATAGCGCGATGTAATCGGGAAGGGAGAGGATGACACAAGAACGAGAAAGGCCGCAGGCTGCAGGATCACTTTTAAGATGATAGAGGAGGACTATAATGAAAAAGCGTTCATGGTTAAGTAAAGCTTGTCTGGCTGTGGTACTGGTGCTGACCGCGGGAATGACTCCCGCCCCGGCATCTGCAGCGGCGGGAGATCCCGCGACCTTCCAGGGTATCGGCACCACGTCTTACGGCGGCAAGGTGTACTTCGAGAATAAAGTAACGGCGGGAAATAAAAAGCTGGTATCGCCTGGAGAGAGTCTCAGCTCGATTCAAGCCAAGCTGGATGGCGGCGGCATTATCCAGTTCGCTGCAGGAACGTATAATCTGGGCACAATGAAGATTAATAAATCCAATACGAGAGTTGAAGTGAACCAGGGAGCCGTCTTCAATATGTCGAGCAATATTTTGTTCGATATTCGCCCGGCAACGGTGGATGCGCCCCGTATTCAGAATATTGAGCTGTCCTCCATCGGCCCGGGCCGCTTCACAATCAATACCAAGGGCAATAAGGGCGGGGACAAGCGTCCCGTGCGCCTCACGAACGTCAAGAACTTCGCGGTCTCGGGCATTCATATTAACGGGAATTATGAAGGCCAGCCGTTCGTCGTGCTTGTACCTTATCAGGATGGCAGTCCCGGCAGGCTGCTGGTGAACGGAGAGCAGGTCTATAACCCGATCTTTGGCCTGGTTCCGACGCAAGGAGTGGTACAGGATGTCAGTGCGACTAAGATTCATGGCGGCTATGCTACGGTGCAGCTGTTTGCAGGCGATAATGTTCTGCTCCGCAACATCGACGGAGAGAACGGCGTTACCGTCCGCCTGGAGCCAGGCAGCGGCAAGGACACAGACAATATTAGCATGTCCGGACCGAACCTGGGCGCAATCCGCAATGTTGAGCTGGTCAATGTCCACAACAAGAACGGCTTTGCGGCGGTGTATCTGAAAGCGCATGCGAAGGTAAACCGGGACATTACGCTAACGAATATTACGGCTACAGACAGTGCCTTTGCGATTCATTCCGATGTGTCCGAGTTCCATGCGGATGATAAGGTGACCGTAACCTATAACGGACAAACCTATGATGTTCACCGCGACCGCGGCCGCTTCGAGAATGTGAAGCTGAAGGGCAATATCAAGCTGACGAAGCAAAGCCCGAACAAGCTGGCGTGGTTCGCAATTTCAGACCTGTTCTATATCGACTACAACAAGCGTGAGGGCAACGGAGATTACAGCGACTATGCTGTGTCTATCTGCGGCACGAAGCGGATCACCTCGCCGGTCGTTCCCGTGCTGATGCTGTCCCATGAGTACCGCAGTGATACAACCTTCAGTGTCGAGCGCGGAACCTACACGCTGGACTACAGCAATGCTAACATCCAGTCGGTCGGCTTCAGTCATTCCCTGGCTACAAACGGCGGCGTGCTGTATCGGGAGGATGCCAGAAACAAGAACAATCAGCCTCTGACCGATGCACAGATCAAGGATTACTAGGTTAGATGCAAAAAAGGCAGCGGCCGGGAGAACCGGCTCGCTGCCTTTTTACATTTCTTGAAATGAAGGGTGTCAGTCGTGCTGAGCGAACAGTAATCACATTTTAGGAATGGTGAGATGGACGAGCTTGCCAATCAAAGCGAAGTCCAATATTGCTCGGATGGCTACGTACCGCAGCGGCCAAAGCTTAGTAGACGAGCGTACCGGCCGAGGCGAAGCACGAAGCATGGGGGAAAACGAAAAGCACGTTTCCCTAAACCTCGACGCGCTTCGCGGCCACGTATCCTTACAGGTTAACGAACCAATTTCTCTTCCTCATAGACGCGTTCGATTAGGAACTGCTTCATAAGCGTCTGATACCCCATATGCTTCTGCGCCGCGACTTCCTGGATGCGCTGAAGCAAATCGTGTTCAAGACGGATAGAGATCGTTTTGGTACGGCCGTGACGGTGCGGCAGATCATCCTCGGCCATAGAGGATTCAAGAAGTTCGCTGCTCATCGTGTGCGTCGCCCAAAAATCGGCAGCCTCTTCGTCGGTCATATTCGTCGGGATCTCCTCTTTAGATATTATGCGTTTCATCGTGATGACCTCCTTTTGTTATAGAGTCTTTTCTCATCAGCCTCGGCATTTCGAGCGGTAATAACCCCAATGCGATTGCCGCGCAATATGCTCGATATTGTGATCGTCCCAAATGAAAAGATCTTCGACGTCATTAAACATCAGTGATCCTCCAAACTGTATATACCATAGTATATACAGTTTACAGCGAAGGAATACGCTACTCAAGCCCGATTTTTAAAAAATGGAGAAAAAAAGTTACATATCGTAAAGAACTTGAAATCATAACGAACGAAAAGCTCATACAGGCAGGGTACTATGCTTTCCCTGCGCAGTATGAGCGTCTACGTCATTTGCACTTATACGGTTGAACCGCCGTATACCGGACGGTAAGTACGGTGGTGTGAGAGGTTGGCTGCTCAATTCATAGACAGCCTCCTACTCGATTGCTAAATCAGTGGCAGCCAGACCGACATATCGCTTTGCCCGCGATTGTTCCAGGCGTAGTAAGGGACGAGGCTGATCTGGATGTCTTCGGTCTGTACAGGCGAGAACGGCTTGTACAGTGCATCGCTATGATCCGCAGCGGGAAGCTTCACAGCCGTTCCCTGCAGACGGGCTACACCGCCCAGCAATTCCCCGTCGTACTGGGCGCTCAGCTGGATCTGATGCGGAATCCGGATTTGATCGATGCCAGTGCCTTCCGGAAGATCAATGCTCTCCAGGCAGTAGACGAAAGGACCGTATGTGAAAGCGACTTGTCCGCGCGCTTCCTCAACCATCGGATTCGCTGCGATCATGCGGATCTGCATAGGCAGGACAAGCTCAATAACGTCGCCTGACTTCCAGGCCTGACGGATCTCGAAATAGCTTCCTGCCGCAACGCCTTCCAGCGCCTTGCCGTTAACCTTCACAGAAGCTTTTTCCGCCCAGGCCGGAATGCGCAGGAAGATGGAGGTTTCCTGACTCAGGCTGCTCTTCACGGTCAACGAGACGGTTTCCTCGGCCGGGAAGGCAGTCTGCACGTCCAGCTCCAATGTTTCTCCGGATTCCAGAACCGTCTTCAGCTCATTGCCGCTGTAGAGATGAACGTACAAGCCTTCACTGGATTGTCCGTAAGCCCATTGATTCAGCTTGGCTACTGTACGCAGCACCTGCGGCGGGCAGCAGTAGCAGGTATGGGTGAACCAGCGCTGCGTCCGGAAATGCTGGGTCTGCAGCGAGGAGTGGTTAAACAGCTTGCCGCCGCGCGTTTCCAGCGGGTTGGTGTAGCAGAAATGATGGCCGTCAATGGACATGGAGCCCAGCAGGTTGTTATATACGACTCTTTCAAAGACATCCATATATTTAGGATTCTGAGTCAGGTCAAACATCCGCATAGACCACATGGCATTCCCGATGTTCGCGCACGTTTCGGTATATGCGGAACGGTTCGGAAGATGATAGTCCGTGCCAAAGGCTTCCCAGATTTTGTCCCCGTTCGGAGAAAGGCCGTTGTAGATGGAGCCGATGCCGCCGGTGATGTACATCTTTTTGAGGTACATGTTGTCCCAGATCTTCTCCAGCGCGTTCATAATTGCTTCCTCTTGGGTATGAGCATACACATCTGCCGCCCCGGCATACAGATACACCGCAGTTACCGCATGGCCAGTGGCCTCAGACTCTTCACGAAGCGGAGTGCGGTCCTGGTTCTGATCCTCGCCGCCGTAGCCTGCGCCTCTCATAGTCATGAAAATATCAGCCAGCTTCAGGTGCTGCTCATTGCCTGTAATGCGGTACAAATCCACCAGGCCCATAATGTTGGACGGGTTCCAGCCGTAGTGGATCAGATGCTTCGGACAAGGATTGAAGGTATGATTCAAATAGTCCGCCGCTTTGATCGCAACGTTCAGGAAATTGTCCTTGCCGGTCGCTGTGTGGTGTACGCATGCAGCAGTCAGGAGATGACCAAAGTTATAATCCTCGTGAAAAATCCGCTGTCCCCAGCGCTGCTTATGGCTAAGCTGGACGTTGGTGCTGATATAACCGTCCTCGTCCTGAGCCTTGGCGATAAAGCCGATATACTTGTCCATCTTCTCATCCAGTTTAGGGTCTTTCGTCAGCGCATAAACATGTGCACACGCTTCCAGGAACTTGTAGCAGTCACCGTCAGACCAGTCCTCACCATAATGTCTGTCGGATTTCAGGCCGGCAGCCACCTCGAAGTTAGGCATATAGGCACCGTTCTCCTTGACCTGGAGCGCCTCCTCCATCGAGTCGATCATTTCGTGGTGCGCAAGTCCAAAGCGGTCCGCCCAGAATCCGGACGTCCAGCGGGCATCTGTCATTTGAAGAGGTTTTACTTTACGAATGTCATGTTTCAAGGGTAGCCCTCCTGTAGAAAAAAGTAATGTTATTACAGCCATTGTAGTCTCATTTCCCTTCCCCCTCCATGCAGTAGAAAGAACAAAAGTAGTACTATTTTTACCTGTTAGGGCTAGAAGCAATGGTTGCGTTTACAATCCCCATCTATTTAAATATAAATAGGCAATTGACATAAAAATCATATAGATATACATTGGTAAAAAAATAGTACCCTGGAGGTTTCCCATGAACATTACGGATCTGCGCGTGCACATTCTTACATCTCCGCTGGATGAGCCCTTTTACTTCTCGCAAGGCTGGGTGCACCAGCGTTCCTCGGTTATTGTAGAAATTCAGACAGATGAAGGCATTACCGGCTGGGGTGAATGCCTGTGCCATGGGCTGCAGCCGCCAGAAATTGCCGGAGCGTTTATCCGCCATGCGTTTGCTCCGCTGCTGATCGGCAGAAATCCATTCGACTCTGATGTGCTGTGGGAGGAAATGTACAATAAATCCAGACCCTACGGACAGGGCGGGGCGGCTGTGAATGCCATTAGCGGGATTGATATCGCCCTGTGGGACATTAAAGGGAAAGCATGCGGCCAGCCGGTCAGCCGGCTGCTTGGCGGCATGTACCGTCAAGAGGTCATGCCTTATGCGACAGGGTTTTACCGGACCGAGAAGGGGCGTTATCCTGAGGATGGAGTAGAGGAGGCGCTTCGCCATAAAGAGAACGGGCTGCGTGCGATGAAGCTGAAGATCGGCTTCGGCATAGAGGAGGATCTCGCGCTCATTTCTGCCGTGCGGGAAGCCATCGGGCCTGACGTACGGCTGATGGCTGATGCCAACGGAGCGTACAATGCGGGCCTCGCCCGAAGACTGATGCTGGAGTGCCGCGAGCAGAAGCTGTATTTCCTGGAGGAGCTGCTGGCGCCGGAGGATCAGGAGGGATATCTGTCCATTCGCCACCTCACCGGCACCCTGATCGCCGCCGGCGAGAATCTGTTCGGCAAAACGGGCTACCGGAGCTGGATTTCGCAAGGAGCGCTGGATATTTTGCAGCCGGATCTGTGCTCGGCCGGCGGGTTTACCGAGTGCCGCAAAATTGCAGCCATGGCGCAGGCGTGGAATACGATGGTCATCCCGCACGTCTGGGGCTCCGGCATTGGCCTTGCGGCCTCGCTGCAGTTCATCGCTACCCTGGCTCCGGCCCCTCTCGCACTGGCTCCGGAGGAGCCCATGCTGGAGTACGACCAGTCCTCCCATCCGTTCCGGGCCGCGCTGATCCATAATGCCATCACCCTGCAGAACGGGATGGTTGCCATTCCAACGGCACCGGGCCTTGGTATTGAGATTAACCGGGATATTATTGAGCAGTACGGCACCACGATATAAACAAGCCCTGCACATACAACAAACAGTCCCGGCACCATATGGTGCCGGGACTGTTGTCATCTGCTGGCCAATGCGCCAGGACGCGTCAAGCTGTTAAGCCTTCCGTGAAGCATCGTAGCCCAGCAGCTCGGAAATGTGCCGGGCCTGCTCCAGCAGCTTCTTGTTATAGCGGTTCATGTGATCCTTGGACATCCGAAAGATCGGGCCGGAAATACCGATCGCGCCCTCGATCTCGCCGACAGCGTTAAAGATCGGCGCTCCAAGGCAGCGCAGCCCTTCGCAGGATTCCTCCATGTCGGTCGCATAGCCGGTCTCGCGGATCTGCTCCAGCTGCTCCTTCAGCCTGGAAGGATGTGCAATCGAGGAGGAGGTAACGGGCGTCAGCTCGTTATGCTCCAGGTATTGCTCCAGCACGCTGGGCGGGCTGAAGGCGAGCAGGCATTTGCCCATCGCCGAGGTGTGGGAAGGGTACTCCAGGCCCACCGTAGACAGAAACTTGATCGGCTCCAGGCTCTCCAGCTGATCCACCACGAGCGTCCGGCCGAGGGAGCCCAGCTTGGTGAGCAGGGTGGTTTCCCGGGTGTAGTCGCGCAGGAGCAGCATGGACGCTTCCGCAATATTCTTCAGCGCAATCCGGTTACCGATGGAGCTGCCGAGATAATACAGCTTGCCGGTCAGCTGGTACGAGCTGTCCAATGGGTTTTTTTGAATAAACTTCTTGTCCTCCAGCTCCTTCATAATCCGAAAGACCGAGTTGGACGAAATGCTCAGCCGCTGACTCAATTCAGTGACTGAGAAATACTTGTTCTCTTTTGCCATTAACTCCAAAATGTCCAGCATCTTCTCCGCAGCGGGAGCTTTATACTTCTTTGTCGTTGTCATGATTGAAGAGCCGCCTCCGACTTCCTGTTCTTTCGTTACTCATACTAGGGATTATACCATAAATGAAGCCCAATCATTGTAGAAAACGCATTCATTGCGTGAACTATATATAAAAACCACCTCAATATTTAAAGTTAAGCATTGACAGCTGAAAACGCTGTCGTTATCATTTAAATATAGAATACAAATTTAAAAATGGAGTTGGAGGCAATGTACAGTCATTATATTGGTGGAATTGCCGTAGAGGGTCTGGGCGATGTGATGTCGGTCCACAATCCTGCGACAGAGGAGCTGGCCGGAGAACTGCGCATGGCCACAGAAGCTCAAGCCGAAGCTGCATTAAAGAGCGCCGAGAAGGCATTCCCGGCATGGTCCAAAACTCCGCTGCAGCAGCGTGGAGAGTGGATGGAGCGTCTGGCACAAGCGATTGAGGAGAAGCGGGAGCAGATCCTGGATGTGCTGATGAGCGAGACCGGCAAGCCGCTGGCTCAAGCGGAAGAGGATTTCGACATGCTGCCCCGCTGCCTGCGTTACTATTATGAGGAAGCCAAACGCCTGCATGGACGAATTATTGAAGACGAAGACAATTCATATATGAATCTGATCAAAAGACAGCCGGTCGGCGTCGTTGTCGGCTATCTGGCCTGGAACTTCCCGATGCTGAACCTTGCCTACAAGCTCGGTCCGGTGCTGGCCTCGGGCTGCACCTGCGTGCTGAAGCCGTCGCCGTTAACACCGCTCTCGACACTAATGATCGGTGCGATCGCTGAAGAAATCGGATTCCCGGCAGGTGTCATCAATGTCATTACCGGGGACACGCTGAAGCTCGCGGCCGTGATGAATCAGAGCACGATTCCGCGGATGATCACGTTGATCGGCTCAACCGCGGCCGGCAAAGCGATCATCGGGCAATCCAATACGTCGATCAAGCGCTATTCGCTGGAGCTGGGCGGCAATGCGCCGGCCATCGTGCTTGCGGATGCTGATCTGGAGCAGGCTGCGAGCCAGCTGGTATCCCTGAAGTTCGGGAACGCCGGTCAGATCTGTGTCTCCCCGAACCGCGTCTTTGTTCACGAATCCGTGCAGGAGGCTTTCAAAGCAAAGGTTGTAGAGAAGACGAAGCAGATCACTCTGGGCTGGGGACGGGAGTCCGGCGCTGGTATGGGCCCAATGATTACAGATGGGCACCGGAGCCGGGTACAGAAGCTGATTGCTTCTGCATTAGCGGCAGGAGCGGCCATTGAAGCTGGCGGCAGCGTACCTGCAGACAAGAGCAAAGGCTACTATCTGGAGCCGACAGTCATCAGCGGCGTGCGCCCGGATATGGATATTTTTAAGGAAGAGATCTTCGGTCCGGTGCTGTCGCTGATGACGTTCCGGGAGGTTGAGGAGGTCGTCAAGGAAGCGAACAGCACGGAGTTCGGCCTTGCTTCCTATGTGTTCGGCACGAATCTGCAGCATATTCTGTACATTTCGGAGTCGCTGGAGGCCGGAACGGTATGTGTCAACGGTCCGCACTACACTGTAGCACTTCCGCATGGCGGCATGAAGGAGAGCGGCGTCGGTAAAGACTGCTCCACTTACAGCCTGGAGGAGTACTACTACATCAAGCGTATTTCTATTCGTAAATAGGATTCAACCATAAGGGATCCCATCAAGCGGGGGCGGGCTGAGACACATCTGCCCGTCCCTTGCTGTTTATTTAGGGATTTAGGGGGAAGCAATGTGAAGCTGTTAGTCATTGACTGCGGGACGACCAACTGCCGGATGAGGCTGCTGGATCACCATACACTGGTTGCAAGCATAAAGAAGCCGGCCGGGGCCAAGGATGTGGCGATTGCCGGCAGCAGCGAGCCGTTAAAGGCTGCATTGAAAGAAAGCTATACTGAGCTGTGCGCGCTCCATCCTGAGCTCATGTCACAGGTGGAGGCGGTGGTTGCCTCCGGCATGATCACGTCGAACGCCGGGCTGCATGAAGTGGCTCATGTGCCGGGGCCGGTGGATGGCAGAGCTGTAGCAGCACGGATGGAGCAGCAGCTGTTCGCTGATGTTATTCCCCACCCGATCCTGTTCGTACCGGGCATTAAATTCATTCGGGAGCCGGAAGAGGAATGTGATATGATGCGGGGAGAAGAGACGGAGCTATGCGGATATTTGAGCCGCTATGCAGCACAGGATCACGATGTATCCTCCCTGGCAGAGAGAGACAAGGAGCATCCGATCCGCCGTGACGACGGCCAGCTCGTGATGCATTACGGCTCTCACCATAAATGGATGAAGGTGCGCGGATCATCCATCGAGGGCTGCCTGACCTCTGTGTCCGGGGAGCTTCTGATGGCCGTGTCCCAGCATACCATCCTGAAGGACAGCGTGCTTTCGCTGGACGAGGTGGTGCCGGAGCTTCCCTGGGTACAGAAGGGGCTCCAGGCAGCCCGGACGTATGGCACGGGTCATGCGCTCTTCTCGGTACGGACCCTAAGGCTGTTATCCGGCCACAGCAAGGGGGCAGTAAGCAGCTTCTTGCTGGGCGTGGTAATCGCCATGGATCTGGCCATGCTGACTCCGTACCTGCTGGAAGGCGTGGAGCGGATTGTGCTCTATGGTAAACCGCTGTATCCGTCGCTCACAGCCCCGATTCTCGCTGAAGCCTATCCCGGACTGCAGATTGAAGTCATTTCCGAGGAAGAGTCCGACTTGCTGAGCGTGTACGGAGCTGCTGCGCTGTATCAATATTACATGGGAGGTATGACGTCATGACAAAGACTGTACAGGAAAATATCGAGCAGCATCAAATTATAGCTATTTTAAGGAATGTTCCCCCGGACCGCTTGAACAAGGTGATGGAGGCCCTGTACGCCGGCGGAGTACGCCTGGCTGAAATTACGCTGAATTCGGAGGGTGCGCTGTCTGGCATTGCCGAGATGAGAGCAGCCTTCGAGGGACGCATGCGAATTGGAGCCGGCACGGTCATGAACGCTCAGGATGCCAAGGAGGCCATGGCGGCGGGAGCAGAGTTCCTGATCTCCCCTCACGTCAGCGAGGCGGTGATTGAGAGCGCTCTTGCGCGCGAGGTGCTGCCGCTTCCCGGTGCCATGACACCGACAGAGGTCGTGCGGGCGATGGAAGCGGGTGCCAGGTACGTGAAGCTGTTCCCGTGCTCTTCCTTCGGACCCAGCTATGTGAAGGAAATCCTGGCTCCGTTAAATCAGGCGAAGATTATTGCCGTCGGCGGTGTGAATGCGCAGAATGCCCGGGAGTATATTGGAAATGGCGCAGTCGGTGTCGGCCTGGGCAGCAGCCTGGTTACGATGAAGGAAATTCATGCCGGTGATTATGGAAGCATTGAGTCCAATACTGCCAAGATGGTGCAAAGCCTCTCCGGAAATTAAGTCGGGCCCGGCGCGGCTTCAAGGTAAGGAGAAGGAGGTGAGTGCCGGTGATAAACGGCGTTCGATTCAATCTGGATGCTCTTCCCGACGTACAAAATATGGGGCTGTTTCGCACTCAAGACGTCTGGGCCCATATGGACCGGATCGTAGACAGTGATGTGCTCATTTTCGTCAGAAAAGGGCTCGTCCATATTATTGAGGCTGACGAAGAGTACTACATCGGCCCCGGACAGGTGTTCTTCATGAAGCACGGTGTCCGGCATTACGGCCATAAGAAAACCCAGGCGGGCTCGGAGTGGAACTGGATTACGTTCACGCCGGCGCAAGCCGTTACCCCGGGCTCGGTAGAAATGAAATGGCTGGAGGTGGAGGATTACCAGCGCACCTCGGTCCGGCTGACCAAGCTGCTGGACCACTATATCAGCGGCTCGGATTATGATGACCTCAAGCTGAAGGTCGGCACGCTGGATTTGCTGCTGGATCTGTACCGGGAAATGAACCGGAGGAAGAGCGGCAATCAGAAGCTGGTCACCGACGTAAAAAAGTTCGTCCACAGCCATATTCACGAGGAAATCCGCTCGACGGACTTAACCCAGTCGCTCTCGATGAATTACTCCTATATCAGCCGGGTGTTCTCGAAGACGGCGGGTCTGTCCATCCAGCGGTACATCATGGAGCAGAAGATCAAGGAAGCGATCCGCTTGTTCAGCGAAAGCTCCATGAACATCTCGCAGATCAGCGAGAAGCTAGGCTACTCGAATCCGTACTATTTCACGCGTGTATTCAAGCAGGTCACGGGCACCAATCCCACTTCCTTTTTGAAAAAAGGATATTACGATTACACCTCCAGCGGCGATTTCACCGGATCGGGCGTTAAGGAGCGGGGAGGCGAACAGGCTTGAGACCTAATATTTTGTTCATCATGACCGATGAGCAGCGGTTCGACACGCTGGGCACCGTCAATTCTGCGGTAAGAACCCCGCACCTGGATCAGCTGGCACGAGAAGGAATCTCCTTCACGCGGGCCTATACGACGAATCCGTCCTGTGTACCGGCAAGAGCGGCTATTATAACCGGGCGTTATCCCAGCAAGTGCGGTGCTCCAACCTATATCACCCATCTCCCCCCTCATGAGGTGACCTTTACATCTCTGCTGCAGCAGCAAGGCTACTATACCGCGGTTCTGGGCAAGCAGCATTTTGGGGATTCGCTCATTGATCGGGGCTATGATCATGCCGATATTATCGACCTGCACGGGCCGGGGGATTGGGACATCGAGGGAGAGTCGGAGACCTCATACATGAAGTTTCTGAAAGCTGCGGGCTTCACCAGAACCTCACAGCTCAGCGAGCGGGTGAACCGCTACAGCCAGCGCTGGATTGCGGAGGCCAGGTACCATATTGACGATTATATCGGCGAGCTGGGCAAGTCCTGGCTAAGGCACCAGCGGCCTAAGGGACAGCCCTGGTATTGCTGCCTGTCCTTCCCCGGTCCGCATATGCCTTTTGACGGAGCGGGACTGCCGCAGGAGACAGGCTACCGGCTGGAGGACATCGACCTGCCGCTGACCGAAGAGAGCGATCTGGACAGCAAGCCGCCGCACTTTAGGCAGCAGCTCGTCACGGGGCAGGGAAATCCCGGCGGGGCTATGGCAAACGGGATGACGAAGCAGGAGCTGAGAGAGACAAGGCTCTCCTATTATGCCAACATGAGTCTTATTGACCAAAAGATCGGCGAGGTGATCACCGAGCTGAAGGCCGCCGGCGAATATGACAACACCCTGATTCTGTTTACATCCGATCACGGGGAATATATGGGCGATTTCGGGATGATGGGCAAGGGCCAGTACCTGTCCGAGGTGCTGATGCGCGTTCCGTTTCTCATCAAGCCGCCGGTTTCCGGATTTACGGGCAGAACCGAGGAGGCCTTCGTCTCCAATCTCGATATTGCAGCGACCTGCCTGAGCGCCGCAGGCGCACAGGTGCCCGGCAATATGGACAGTGTAGACCTCAGCCCGTTCTGGAAGTCGGGTGCTAAAAGGCCGGTCAAGGACATCGTGTACCTGGAAGCCGGAGATTTGCGCGCGGTACGGAATGAGTCATGGAAGCTGGTCTATTACCGGGGACGTCCGTACGGCGAGCTGTATCACCTCAAGGAGGACCCTTGGGAACGGCATAATCTGTGGGAGAATGCGAGCGCCTCTGGCGTGAAGGAGCAGCTGAAGTCCTTGCTGATGGATGAGCTGCTGGCACTTGGAGAGCGCTCTCATATGCCCTGGAATGACAAAGCTCCACAAATATAGCAGAAGGAGAGTCAACCTGATATGTCCATCAAAAAAAGACCGAATATTTTATTTCTAATGACTGACCAGCAGCGCAATGATACCTTTTCCTGCATTAATCCCGAGGTACATACGCCCCACTTGGATAACCTGATTCAGGATAGCGTGTTCTTTAGTAACGCCCGCTGTGCCAACCCGTCCTGTGTGCCCTCCAGGGCTGCGATTATGACCGGGAAATTCCCGTCGGAATGTCAGTGCCCTTCTTATATCACCCAGCTGCCAGCAGAGGAGACGACCTTTATGACTCGGCTGCAGGAGGCGGGTTATCATACGGCGGTGGTCGGCAAGCAGCATTTTGCAGGCTCCGAGATCCGGCGGGGCTTTGATGATGAGATGATCATTGATGGCCACGGCGCGTTCGCCGAGAATCAGTATATTCAGCCGTACCTGGATTTCCTTGAGCAAAACGGCATCGACCGCAAATCGGTGTACACGCGGGAATTCATCAGCGGCGGCCGGTGGAACGTGGATACGAAGTATCATCTGGATGATTTCTTAGGAGAGCTGGGCAAGACCTGGCTGGGAAAAAAGCTTCAAGAAAAGCCAGACGCGGACGCCAAGCCGTGGTTCTTCACGCTGTCCTTCTCCGGCCCGCATCATCCTTACGATCTGGAAGGCACAGAGTATGCGGATCGGTATGAGCTGGATGGCCTTTCGTCTCCGGAGACGACCTATGAGCAGCTGGACCAGAAGCCGCCTCAATTCAAGGGCATGGATTCCTATGCCCAAATATATCTGAAGGACTTCACCGAAGAACAGTTCAAGAAAACGAAGCGCTCCTACTACGCGAACATTACGTTGATGGATCAGAAGATCGGCGAAGTGATCCAAATGCTGAAGGATCATGATATGTACGAGGATACGCTCATTATTTATACCTCGGATCACGGCGATTTTATGGGCGACTTCGGCATGGTGGAGAAGCTGCAATGCCTGAGTGACAGCCTGATGCGTGTTCCCTTGTTCGTGAAGCCGCCGATCAAGGGCTTCAAAGGCATGGAAATTACGGATGAGGTGCTGAATATCGACATTGCAGCCACTTGCCTGGAAGCTGCTGAAGCCCAGGTGCCAAAGGAGCTGTCTGGCTTCTCGTACAACGGCTACTGGGATCATGCCAAGGAGATCAAGGTCAGAGATGCGGTCTATATGGAAGCCGGTGCAATCAAGGGCTGCATCTATAACGGCATTAAGACCGTGCACTATATGGACCGGGATTACGGCGAGCTGTACGATCTGAAGCAGGATCCGAAGGAGACTACCAATCTGTGGGATGATCCGAGCTATCAGCAGCATAAGCTCGAAGGCACCCGCATTATCCTGAACCACATGTACCGGGCGATTCCGAAATGGAACATTCCGTGGAATATCGGAACACCGGAGATTTAACCCTGTACCATCGTATCCGCGGGCAGCCGTTCCGCTGCCGGTTCTATAGCCGCTCTCCCGAGGAAGGGGGGGCGGCTTTTTTGGGCTTGCGATTCATTGGGAGTTCAGGTGCAGGGCAGGCGCTTTCGACTCAGGGCTGCTAATCCGGTTCGCCGGAGCGGGTGCCCCGCTTCCGGTACTCCGTCGGCGCCTCGCCGAAGTAGGAGGTGAAGGCGCGTGTGAACATGAACAGGTCGGGATAGCCCACGGTCAGGGCAATTTCCTGGATGGGCAGGCCGGGGCTCTCCAGCAGCTCCAGCGCTTTCTTCATGCGGATGGAGGTCAGGTACTGCTTGGGCGACTGACCGAAATGCTTGCGGAAGGCAGCGGAAAAATACGACCGGTGCACTCCCGCCTCTACAGCGAGCGCCTCGACGCGCAGCGGCTCGGAATAATGCAGCTGCATGTAGAGCGCGCAGTATTCCAGCCATGCGGAAGGCTCGCGTCCGGCTCCGCTCTCCTGGGTGGTTTGCAGCAGCTGCAGCAGCTCGTACAGCAGGCTCTGCTGCAGCAGCGGCGAGTCTTTGCCGACGGTGTGATGAATGCGCTCATGCAGCAGCTTCATCTGCTGGCCCCAGGGCTGCACGGCGAAGGGCTTGTGCTCTTGAATGCCGAGCATGGAAAGGGCAGGGCGTACCAGGAAGCCGTCGAGTAAGAGCCAGCATAGCTCCAGCGGCTTGTCGGAGGCTTTTTTATAGCGGTAGGTGATGTCCGGGAACAAGCAGAACATCGTGCCGGCTTCCAGAAGGTAGGTGGAATTCTCGTCCTGCAGCTCCAGGGTGCCTTTAATGACAAAATGCAAACTGTAGTGAATTAATTTCCGCGGTCCGATCTCGTAATGAGGCTTGGTCCGGCTCATGCCGGAGCGCAGCAGACACAGGCCGCTCCGCTGCTGGAACTCACTGGGCACCTGCAGCCGGACGTCGGCATACTCCTGCGGATTCTCCTCCAGCTTCATATGCTCTTCTCCCCTTTGGCTTACAGCTAACATTTTGTACATTATTATAACATTTTGGCATGTATTAAAGGGAGAGTTGGCTATACGATCATGGATAAGAACAAGAAATGTAAGGAGTGAAATCATGAAGAAGCCCAACATTTTGCTAATCACGAGTGACCAGCAGCACTGGAATACGATCGGAGCTTTTCAACCGGAGCTGTCCACCCCGAATCTGGACCGGCTCGTGCGGGAGGGTACTACCTTTCAGCGTGCCTATTGTCCCAACCCGACCTGCACCCCGACACGCGCATCGATCATCACAGGCCAGTACCCGAGCCAGCATGGGGCCTGGACGCTCGGGACCAAGCTTATGGAGGACCGGGAGGTCGTCGGTGACTCCTTCCAGAGCGCGGGCTATCAGACTGCACTGATTGGAAAGGCTCACTTTCAGCCGCTGCGCAGCACGGAGGAGTATCCATCGCTGGAGTCGTATCCGCTGCTGCAGGACCTGGAGTTCTGGCGGCAGTTTAACGAGAATTTCTACGGCTTTAACCACGTGGAGCTGGCCCGGAACCATACGAATGAGGCGCACGTTGGACAGCACTATGCCATCTGGCTGGAGGAGAAGGGCTGCACCCATTGGAGAGATTATTTCATGGCGCCTACCGGCACCATGGATCCCAAGAAGCAGCACACCTGGGACATTCCGGAGGAATACCACTATAACACCTGGATTGCCGAGCGAACTGAGGCACAGCTGCAGCGCTACCAGCAGGAGGACGAGAGCTTTTTCCTCTGGGCGAGCTTCTTTGATCCGCATCCGCCATATCTGGTGCCGGCGCCGTGGGATAAGATGTATGATCCCAATGAGCTGAGCATTCCGGCTGTTGTGCCGGGAGAGCATGACCGCAATCCGCCGCATTTTGGCCAAACCCAGCAGGCCTCTCCGGATTTCTCTTCCTTGCGCGAGAGCGGCCAGTCCATTCATGGATACCACTCCCATCTGCTGCCGGAGGAGGAACGCAAGCAGCTGGTAGCAACCTACTATGGCATGGTCAGTATGATGGATAAATACATTGGCCGTATTCTGGATTCTCTGGACGAGCTGGGATTGGCGGACAATACGATCATCGTCTTCACCTCAGACCATGGACATTTCTTCGGCCAGCATGGGCTTCAGGCCAAGGGCGGCTTCATGTATGAGGATCTGATCAAGGTTCCGTTCATTGTCCGGTACCCGGGACAGGTGGAAGCGGATTTGCAGAGCGATGCGATGGTATCGCTGGTGGATCTGGCGCCAACCCTGTTGTCCCTTGCCGGCCTCAAGATTCCCCCTCAGATGACGGGTGTGGATCAATCCGAGGTGTGGCTGGGACGCAAGAGCCGTGCCCGGGATCACATTTTGTGCGAGTTCCGGCATGAGCCGACGACGATCCATCAAAAATCCTATGTCAATGACCGCTACAAGCTGACGGTGTATTATAACCAGACCTATGGCGAGCTGTTCGATCTGCAGCAGGACCCGCAGGAGCTGAACAATGTATGGGATGATCCGGACAGTCAGCAGCTGAAAAGCGAGCTGCTGCTCAAATATGCATGGGCGGAGCTGGGCATTGAGCCGATGCCGATGCCGCGGATTTTTGGAGCGTAACCGTGAGGGAGGAGACCGCCATGACCGATGAAGCCAGACAGGGAAGGCAGATCATCCCGCTGAAGGATGGCTGGAAATTTACACGCCATGCGCTGGAGGAGGCCGATCCGCTGCGGGGATATCAGGTTCACCTGGATGACAGCGGCTGGGAGACGGTCCGGGTACCGCATGACTGGGCCATTGCAGGACCCTTTCACGAGGATCATGATGTCCATGTCAATTCCGTGATGGAGGATGGCATTAAAGACCACATTACGCATGTCGGCCGGACCGGGGCGCTTCCGATCGTCGGGATGGGCTGGTACCGCCAGCATCTAAAGATCCCGAAGATGTGGGAAGGCCGGCGGATTACGGTGGAGTTCGACGGGGTGATGTCCAACAGCACCGTGTATATGAACGGAGTATCCTGCGGGTCCTGGCCCTACGGCTATACATCCTTTGTCTTCGATCTCACCGACCATGTAATCTATGGCGAAGATAATGTGCTGGCGGTGCAGGTCTGCTCACTGCCCAGCGCATCCCGCTGGTACCCCGGAGCCGGCATTTACCGGCAGGTCAGGCTGGTCATCAAGGAATCCTTGCATGTCAATCCTTGGGGTACCTATATTACGACGCCTGAGGTAACAGAGCAGGGCGCAGCCATTAACATCCGTACGAGCGTAAGTAGCACCGGGGCCCAGCCGGCTCTGGCCCAGCTGGTCACGCAGCTGCTTGATCCGAGCGGCCATATGTGCGCTGAAGACACTATTATTGAGCAGATCAGCGGCCAGGCGGAGCTTGAGCAGCATCTTTATGTTGAGCATCCGGAGCTGTGGTGTACGGAGCACCCTCGGCTCTATCGGGCGGTTTCTATGCTGCTGCTGAACGGGGAGGAGGTGGATCGGTACGAGACGCCTTTTGGCATAAGGAGCATTTCCTTTGACGCGCAGGAAGGGTTTCAGCTGAACGGGAAGCGGCTCAAGCTGAAAGGGGTCTGCCTGCATCATGACCTGGGTCCGCTGGGAGCGGCTGTCCACGTAAGAGCCATGGAGCGGCAGCTGGAGCTGATGCAGGCCATGGGCTGCAACGCCATTCGGATGAGCCACAACCCGCCGGCACCGGAGCTTCTCGATTTATGTGATGAGATGGGGCTGCTGGTCATTGATGAGGCTTTCGACGAATGGGGTGAAGGGAAGGTGCAGAACGGATATCACCGGCTGTTCCAGGATTGGGCGGAAAAAGATTTACGGGCTATGATCACCCGCGACCGCAACCATCCCTCCATTATCATGTGGAGCATCGGGAACGAGATGCGCGAGCAGCGGCTGGAGAGCGGGGCCTCCACGACAGCTTTTCTCACCGCCATTGCCCATGATGCAGACCCGACCCGTCCTGTGACCGCAGGCTTCAGCATGTCCGATGATGCCATTGCGAACGGCCTGGCGGCCGCTGTCGACATCCCGGGCTGGAATTACAAGCCGCACCGGTATGAGGAATATCATCGACAGCATCCGGACTGGATCATGTACGGCAGCGAGACGGCTTCAACGGTAAGCTCCCGGGGTGTGTATCACCTGCCTGCCGTCAAAGAGATCCCCATGGAGCCGAAGCGGGATCTGCAGGCCAGCTCCTATGATCTGAGTGCTCCGCCTTGGGGGACGACACCGGATCAGGAGTTTATGGCCCAGGACGATCTGCCGTATATGCTGGGCGAATTCGTCTGGACCGGGTTCGATTATCTGGGCGAGCCGACGCCTTACCGGACAGAGTGGCCGAGCCGCAGCTCGTATTTTGGCATTGTGGACTTATGCGGGTTTCCCAAGGATCGGTATTATCTGTACCAGAGCCAGTGGAGCACGAAGCCGATGCTGCATCTGCTGCCGCATTGGAATTGGGAAGGGGAGGAAGGCAGACCGATTCCTGTGGTCTGCTACACGACTTATCCGGCTGCCGAGCTGTTCCTGAACGGACAATCCCTTGGCATCCGGCACAAATCCCCGGCTTCGCTGCCGGAGCGCTACCGTCTGCGCTGGGATGCGGTACCTTATGAGCCCGGGGTGCTGTCGGTCATCGCGTATGATAAAGACGGATCACAGGTCATGACACATGAGGTCCATACTGCCGGAGCGCCAGCCCGCGTTCTGCTGGAGGCGGACCGGACTGTCATTCAGGCGGATGGAGAGGACCTGTCCTTTATTACAGTGAGCATTGTAGATGAACAGGGAAAACTCTGTCCCCATGCTGATCACAACGTATCCTTCCTGCTGCAGGGACCGGGTGAAATTGCAGCCGTAGATAACGGCGACCCCACCAGCATCATTCCCTTCAGTGCCCGTGACATGCAGGCGTTCCACGGCAAATGCCTGGTTATTGTGCGGTCCAGGGCGGGGGAGGGAGGGAACGCAGTGATCCTTGCCGAGGTGCCGTCGCTCCAGTCCGGAAGACTGGACATCGCTTGCCATATCTGACGGCCGCGGCGGATAGTCAGCAGTCAGGCTGACAAGCCACCGTATGAAGTTCCAATTCCAATATCTAGGCTTTGAATGTGATCGTGGCTTGGATTGTAGAAAGTTTTATAGAGTGAGCACGTAGATGACCTCTGTTTTCTGTAGAGGTCATCTTTTTTTTATTTGATACCGTCTCATTTAAAAAGCGCCGGAATCCGAGTGAATTATCAGGATTCCGGCGCTTTTGATCTGTACGCTACCCGGATGCTGATATCCGGGTAGCGAACAATGCTTTTTTAGAGTTCTACGGAGATTTCTCTCTTCTGTCTGGCGCACTGGGTCAGTCCCTGGTCTGCCTTCAAGGCATCCGACACTTTGGTCCAGTTGTTCGCTTGATCCAGAATAAATTTGTACAGGGTTTTCATATTCGCCTGCTTCAGTCCCCGGTAATCGGCCAGCGGGCCTAGCCCTGCCTTCCACTCTGTCAGCTTGGACAGAAGCTGGGCTTGCTGCTGTGCGTAAGCCGGGTCATCGAACAGGTTGCGCTCCTCATAAGGGTCGTTGTGGAGATCGTAAAGCTCTCCCTCTACAAGCGGCTGATCAAAGAATGCAGAGTACTTTAGATAATGATCGCCATACAGCTTCTCATGAATGGACTCCTGCTCTGGATACACCGTCAGCTTGAAGTCATGATTCCGAATCATAAGGGCAGGCTCAACGTGGATGGAGCCGCAGAAATACTGGCTGTGCGCTTCCGTCCGGTGAACTTTGCGCTCGCCCCGGCAGACCGGCAGCAGGCTCATGCCTTGAACCTCTTCCGGGATGTCTACCCCGGCTGCATCCAGAACGGTTGGCAGCAGGTCGATGATTTCCGCGAACGTATCCAGACGAGATCCGGAATTCAGATTGCCCGGCAGCTTGACCAGCAGCGGAATGCGGACGACGGGCTCGTACATATGGCCCCATTTCTCGATAAAGCCGTGCTCCCCCATCATCGATCCATGGTCCGAAGTGAAGATAATGAGTGAATCCTCATACAGCCCCAGCTCCTTCAGCCGGGCAATGACTTTGCCGATGCGGTCATCCACATGGGTGACCAGGCCATAATAGCTGGCCAGACTCTTGCGGTAATCCTCTTCATTCAGTTTGTCAAAGCCGCGCACCTTGTGGAAGTAGCGCTGTGTAATCGGCTTGTCAGCCAGCGTGCGTCCGGCATTCTGCGGCAGCGGCAGCTCGTCAGGGTTATACATCTCCGAGTAAGGCTTGGTCGGCATGTACGGTGTGTGCGGGTCCATCAGCGACAGGTAGTGGAAGATCGGCTTCTCATCCGCAGCAATCCGTTCCATGCGCTGAATGTAGTCCTCCGTCAGACGGGAGCATGAGGTCTGATCCGGGTGCGTAGGGCTCTCGCCGTGAATGACCAACGGGATATCGCCTTCATTCTTCTTGAAGGTGGCCTTCTTGCGGACCTCCGGGTCCTGGATGCCGAGGAAGCTGGTGTTCGGGTCCGGATATCCAAACTTGAATTCATCAAAGCCGCATTCCTCCGGGGTCCGGTGGACATGAAGCTTGCCGAACATCGTGGTTGTATAGCCGCTCTTGCGAAGCAGGTCGGGAAGAGGCTTCTCATCCTCTACCATCCTCATGGCATTGTCCAGCACGCCGTTGCTCAGCGGATTGCGTCCTGTCATCATGCTGGCCCTAGCAGGGACACACATCGGACAGTTCGTGTAGGCGTTCTCAAAAATGACAGAGTCCCGGGAGAGCTCATCAAGATGAGGAGTCTGAACTACAGAATTCCCCATGAACCCCAGGCTGTCGGCTCTAAGCTCATCACACATTAGAAAAAACACATGCGGTCGGGCATTCGACGTCAACGGGATCACTCCTTTAATGATGATAGATTGTGCGGCGATAACGAACGTATAAATTAAACATACTCCTACGTTTATATATAGTCAACACTTTTATAATTAAATAGAAGCGGATCGAAAAAGCTCGATGCACATAGTATAAAAGGCTTTGCACAAAGTAAATAAACTCGTGCAAAGCCTTTTGGTGTTAAGCTCAGTGCATGAATGTCAGGAACTAGTCCTGCAGGATCCCCTGGTTCAGTACGTCAGCCGCTTTAAGCAGATGAGACTGGATGAGCTGGCTGGCCAGCCTGCTGTCTTGAGCTGATATGGCATCAAATATTGATTGGTGCTCTTGTAGTAGCAATGCGGCGGAAGACTGGTTTTTGAAAAACCACAGCTGACGAGTTTTGCCCATCGTTTCGGTCAGCCTGCAGGCGAGGGAGCTCATCAATGTATTAAGCAGCTCGTTATGGGAGGCCGCAGCTACTGCCAGATGAAACTCAATATCCGCTTGCTCACTCATTCGTGTATCATTCGCGGCCAGCGCTTGCTCCATGTGCGCCATAATCTGCTTTAGCTTCTTCAGATCCTCCTCGTTCCGGCGCTCGGCCGCGTATGCCGCACTGCCGCTTTCAAGCCATATCCGGACCTCCAGTAATTCTTTAACGTTCTTCGATTCCTTAAAAGGATCCAGCGAGCTGCTCTGTGAGGAGGGCAGCACTTGATGTACAAAAGTGCCTCCGCCATGCTTAACCTGAATCCAGCCCGTAGCCTTAAGTGCGCTCAACGCTTCTCGAATCGTAGAGCGGCCTACGCCAAAGGAGGTGCTGAGGTCTACGACAGACGGCAGCTTTTGCCCCGGAAGCAGGCGGCCTTCTTCAATCTGGGCAAGAATAGCCTTGCGCACAAGCTCATGTCCTTTTTCCGTTTCTACCTTTACCGGATCCATACCACGTACAACCTCCCGAAGATATAACTATTGACTATAATGTACAACTTTAATACATTATTATCAATACAAAGTCATCAGATGACCTGTTCAATTTTACGGTGGAGGAATGGATCATGTTGAATGAAACAGCGGTAAGACAATTGAGGGAGTGCGTAGGAGAGACCTATTTTCGGACGGATCAGGAGGCTTTAATTGCCCATTCCTATGACGGAACGCCCATGCTGCAGGCTTTGCCTGATGGTGTTATTTATCCGAAGTCCACAGAGCAGGTTTCAGAAATTATGAAAATTGCCAGCAGCCATCGAATTCCGGTTGTAACGAGAGGCTCAGGCTCCAATCTTTGCGGAGGTACAGTGCCCTTGCAAGGCGGCATTGTGATGGTCATGCACCGCATGAACCGCATTCTGGAAGTAGATTTGGACAACTTGACGGCCGTAGTCCAGCCTGGCGTCATTACCGGACAACTGATTTCCCATGTGGAAGGACTGGGGCTGTTCTATCCCCCGGATCCAAGCAGTATGAAGATCTCGACCATCGGCGGTAATATTGCTGAATGCTCGGGAGGTCTAAGAGGCTTGAAGTACGGAACAACGAAGGATTATGTGCTTGGCTTAACCGCGGTACGGGCTGATGGCTCCATCCTGGTTACGGGTGGGAAATTGACCAAGGACGTTGCCGGATACGACCTGACGAAGCTGCTGGTGGGCTCGGAAGGAACCCTGGCTGTCATTACAGAAGCGATTCTCAAGCTGATTCCTTACCCCAAGACCAAGAAAACAATGGTTGCCATGTACAAGGATATTTATGGCGCGGCGCGTACCGTATCCAGCATCATTCAACAGCAGATCATTCCGGCGACCTTGGAAATTCTGGATCATCCGACGATTCGGGTGGTGGATGACTTCGCTAACATCGGCCTGCCGCTGGATATGGCGGCTATTCTCATCATTGAGCAGGATGGGGAGCCTGAGGTGGTGGAGCGGGATATTGCGAAAATACAGCAGATCTGCAGGGAAGAGCTGGCGGACCGAATCGAGGTCGCACAGGATCGGCAGGAAGCGGAGCAGCTGCTGACGGCCAGACGGAGCGCATTTACTGCACTGGCCCGTCTGCGTCCGACGACCATTCTGGAGGACGCCACGGTTCCCCGTTCGAAGATTGCCGAAATGATTCTGCGGACCAACGCGATCGCTCAGAAGTACAATGTAAATATCGCAACCTTCGGGCATGCCGGGGATGGAAATCTGCATCCGACGGCCACGACCGATGCAAGGGATCTGGAAGAAGTGCATCGGGTGGAGGAGGCATTTGCAGAAATTTTCGAGGCTGCTATTGAGCTTGGCGGGACGATTACCGGCGAGCATGGAGTGGGTGTGGTGAAAGCACCTTATCTGGAATGGAAGGTTGGAGAAGCCGGCATAGAAGTGATGCAAGGCATTAAGCATGCTTTTGATCCATTGAACATTCTGAATCCCGATAAAATATTTGCGAAGGAACGTAAGAAAAGGGTGGTGATACAGCGTGGATAAGACAACAGGAAAACCGGCCGTCCAGCATAAGAATCCTCTCGCCCGGACGTTACTGGAGAAGCTGGACTATGATCAGCTCACGAACTGTATGCGCTGCGGCTTCTGCTTGCCGGCTTGTCCGACCTTTAGCGAAACAGGCATGGAGCCTGCTTCTCCCCGCGGACGCATTGCGATGATGAAGGCGGCGGTGGACGGCATTATGGTGCCGGACCAGCAGTTTGAGGATCAGATGAGTCTGTGTCTGGGCTGCCGTGCCTGTGAGCCGGCTTGTCCGGCAGATGTAAAGTACGGTCAATTAATTGAACAGACCCGGGAAGCGATCGAGGAGCATGCTTCTCACTCACTGCCGGTGAAGGTCGTTCGCCGAACCGTATTCAAGCACCTGTTCCCCAAACGAGGCAGCTTGAAGCTGCTCGGAGGATCGCTCTCGCTGTATCAGAAATCCGGCCTTCGAAGAGCCGTGCGCTCCACAGGCATGATGAAGCTGCTTCCCCGATCCCTATCGGAGATGGAGGCTGTACTGCCGGAGGCCAGCTCGAAGGGCGTCGTGGAGCGCCTTGGTACTTTTTATCCGGCCCAGGGTGAGCCGATTGCCAAGGTTGCCCTGTTTCGCGGCTGTATTATGGATGTGATGTTCGCAAATACCAATGTCAACACCGTGGAGCTGCTATCTGCTGCCGGGTTTGATGTGTACATTCCTGAAAGCCAGGTCTGCTGTGGGGCGCTTCATGCCCATAGTGGAGAAATGAAGGATGCCCGAAAGCTGGCTGCCACGAACATTGATACCTTCAAACAGCTGGAAATCGACTACATTGTATCGAACGCAGGCGGCTGCGGGGCACTGCTTGTGGAGTATGACCATCTGATGCAGGAGGATGCAGCGTACCGGGATCCAGCCCAATGGTTCGCTTCAAGAGTGGTGGATGTCAGCACACTGGTCGTTGAGAAGGGGCGAATTCCGACCTTTGCACAGCCTGAAGCTCCTTTGCAGGACAGCAAGCTAAAAGTGACGTATCAGGACTCCTGTCATCTGCGCAATGTGATGAAAGGGGCCAGCGCCCCGCGCGTGCTGATGAAGCAGGTAGCTAATACGGAATTCGTGGAAATGGCAGAAGCGGACCGCTGCTGCGGGTCTGCCGGGATTTATAATATCGTACAGCCCGAGATGGCGGGCTCGATTCTTGAGCATAAAATGGAGCATGCCAATAACACGCAGGCGGGCTTCATGCTAACGAGTAACCCTGGCTGTCTGCTGCAGATGAAGCTGGGCATTGAACAGCATTCATGTAATCATGACATGCAGGCGATGCATATTGTTGATTTTTTACACGAGCGAATGGTCAAATCGCAATAACCTCTTGAATTTCAGACAGCCCGCAGGGTTTGGCTATTGAAATCGGCAGTCTATGTTGTTTATGATAGTATCTACGATGTTCATTAAACCTTGAGTAGGTAGATTATGAATTTAAATGACAATATATTAATCAAGATTCGTGACATGAGAGACAGCTTGACTCCGGTGGAACGACTGGTGGGGGATTACATTCTGGAGAACAAGGAGGAAATCCCTCACTTGTCAATCAAAGAATTGGCCCAAGCCAGCAAGACCAGTGATGCCTCCGTCCTGCGTTTCTGCAAAACGATGGGCTACAGCGGCTATCGCAATTTTATAGTGAGTATATCCGCTTCTTTAGGCTCGCTGGATGAGGATACAAAAGCCCAGTATACCGATATTCAGCCAGGGGATGACCTCTCGATCATTATTTCGAACATCTCACTGAATAACTGCAAGTCGATCGAAGACACACTTCGTGTCGTGGACCGGCAAGAGATTGCAAAAGCGGTGGAAGTGCTGTGTCATAGCAAGAGAATTGTTTTCTTTGGCATCGGGGCTTCCGGGATTGTAGGGATGGACGGCGAGCAGAAATTTTCCCGGATTAACAAGATGTGTCATGCCTATACGGATGGCCACAGCCAGCTTACAGCAGCCACCTTACTTACAGAAGAGGATGTTGCCATCTTCATCTCGAACTCGGGGGCAACCAGTGATATTATTGATGCCCTGATTATTGCGCAGAAGAACAAAGCTACCTGTATTGCGATTACGAAATACAATAAGAGTGAGCTGGCTGTGCGGGCGGATATTGTTCTCAGCATATCAACACCTGAAATCACCATTCGCAGTGGCGCAATGGGCTCGCGCATCGCCATGCTGACGATCATTGATATTTTGTTTGCGGGTGTCGCGAGTGCGGAGTACGACCAGGTTAAAGCGTCCTTAACCAAGACCCATAATATTTTAAAAAAGAAGCTCCGATATTAGGTGCTATCCGAATAAGTGCAGACAAGCATGGTTCGAGCCTCTCGATCCGTGCTTTTTTGTGTCCAATTTATAAATTGAAATTGCCCTGACTACTTGTAAGCGCTTTATTTATGTGGTATAAATGTGAATGACCCTTTCGAAATAAAAAATCGTAATAATATTCATTAATAAAATTTTATTTCAAAATCTATTGACGGTGATCAGGTTGTGTATTAGTATGAAGTTTATAAAGAGATGTTAATAATTCTAACATAGAATGTGATTCATGTGTTACGTTGGATGCTGAGAAGGGGGATGGCAATGAATGATTACCTTGCGGGGCTAACGACAGAGGCCGTGAATCCAGACACCTTGTTGATTGATGAATGCACCACAGAAGAAATGGTCCAGTTAATGAATCAACAAGATGCTCTGGTATTCGCAGCCATCGCTAAAGAAACTCCGCAGATTGCAAAGGCGGTAGACGTGCTGCATCACAGGCTGTCTGCTGGTGGGAGAATGTTCTATATCGGAGCCGGCACATCGGGAAGGTTAGGGGTATTAGATGCTTCTGAATGTCCTCCTACCTTTGGTACAGATCCTTCCCTGGTGCAGGGATATATCGCTGGCGGTGACACGGCTTTACGGAATGCGGTTGAAGGCTGTGAAGACGATGAAGAGGGGGGAGTCGCCTTAATCGAGAGTATTGGTGTAACCGACCGGGATGTGGTGGTTGGCATTTCGGCAAGCGGCAGTGCGAAATTCGTGATTGGAGCACTGACGAAGGCCCGGCAGCTTGGAGCAGCAACCCTCGGTGTGTGTAACAACAAAGGCTCCAAGCTTGAGCCCATCGTAGATATTTGCATCTCACCGGTTGTAGGTCCCGAGGTCATTAGCGGTTCAACCCGGTTGAAGGCAGGCACGGCGCAGAAGCTGGTGCTCAATATGCTGACAACATGTACCATGGTCAAGTTAGGCAAAACGTATAACAATTTAATGGTGGATCTAAAGGCCAGTAACATCAAGCTGGTCGACCGCTCCATTCGCATTATCGTGAAGACGACGGGCGTCGATCCCGCAGCGGCTGCCGAGACACTGGAGAAGGCAGGCATGAATTGCAAGCTGGCCATCATGATGATCAAGACGGGGTTAGAGGCGAAGGCAGCAGAACAAGCGCTGAACGCAAATGGCGGACGGCTGAAGCAAGCGATTGTATCACTGATTTAACAAGCAGAAAGTATGAAAGACCCCGTGGAGCTTTTTGAAAATAAAGGAGGCTGCTAGTTATGAAAACGAAAAAGGTGTTCACGTTATTTATGTCAGCAATCATGATGGTTTCGCTGTTATCGGCTTGCGGAGGCAGCGCTGCAGAATCTGAGAACGCCGGACAAGGAGGCAGCGGCGGTGCCGAGCAAGATACCATTACCGCACTCCTGCCGCCGGTCTCCGCGAATTACCAGGCCCGTTTTTCGGATATGGAAAAAGAATTTAATGCCCTCTATCCTCACCTGACACTGAAAATCGAACCGGCGAGCTGGGAGGACATGACGCAGAAGCTGGATACACAAGTGAACGCAGGCTCTCCTCCCGATATTGCCTGGGTCGGCTCTACAGCCATCTCCAAATACGCAGCACTGGACGTGCTTCTGGATCTGAATCCGGTGCTCTCCGACGAAGTGAAGGCAGATTATGATGAGGTGGCCATGAAATACTTCCAATTGGGAGATGCTCAATATGGCTTGCCGGCTTACCTGGCTATTCACTCCATCGGGGGTAACAAGAAGTTCCTGGAGGAAGCTGGTGTCGATTGGAAGAACGTTCAGCAAAATGGCTGGACCTATGATGAATTCCGTGAAGCCATCAATAACGGTGTAGTTAAAAGTGACAGCGGGGAAACAAGCCGCTACGGATTTGTCTTCGCTACTTCCGGCGTAACATCCAAAGACTACTTGAGCATCATGGCGAAATCCGCCGGACTGCCGGAGTACTTCGATGAAGATCTGAAGTTCACCTATACCAGCAAAAATTTCTTAGGTCTGCTGGAAGCCATTCGTCAAATGATTGATGACGGCTCCATGCCTAAAGAGCTCAGCTCGATCGATGCCGGCAAGCGCTGGAACATGTTCCTGACGGGCCAAACGATGATCACCGGTAAGGGCCTGGCCAGCTTTGAGAACTCTGCTCGACTGAACAATGAAAAAATCAAAGCAAATGATGGTTCTGCCGTAGCAGATTCCATTGAAGCCGAGTACATTGTACTGCCTGTGCCAACCTTCAACGGTGCTGACTACGTTCCTACCTCGGTCGTGGATGGTTACGTTGCCCTGCGCGGTAAAAAAGAGCCATCCGAGGAGCATGTCAAGAATATCGGCCTGGCCATCCATTTCCTGTCCTCCGGTTCCATCGCGGCGAACTACAGCAATGAGCTGTTCTTGTCGCCAATCACAGAATCTGCACGTAATTCGGAAGTTCTCGAGGAATATCCTCGTAACGAAGATAATGTGAAAGCCGACGAGGCTATGATGGCTAAAGCGGTTCCGGCTCGTACAGATATTCCAACGGATAAGGCGGCTGAAGCGATTAAGATCGAGACCGAAGTCATCGTCCCTAAACTGCAGGCATTACTTGCCAATGAAATTTCTCCGCAAGAGATGTACGATGCCGTTAAAGCGGCTGCTATCAAATCCTTTGGTGAAGATGGCGTGGTAGCAGACTAGACTTCCATAGACTGTCCTGTGAAAGCTGTACGTAACTACACACGTACAGCTTTCCTTCTAAGTGTAATCAGCAGCTGGTATTTTTGTTGAAGAAGAGAGGTGCGGCCCAATGAATCAAATATTGACCAAACGAAAAAAATTAAAGCTCGAAAGTGACACGGGTTGGGGTTACGCGTTTATCGCCGTAGCGCTGATTGCTTTTTCCTTATTTACCGCCTATCCGGTCATCAATGCATTTATGATCAGCCTGCAGGAATATCGTCCACTGGGGTCCACCTATGTCGGCCTGGAGAACTTCGTTAACTCCTTTTCAGACGAGCTGTTCTGGAAAGCACTGAAAAACACTTTAGTGTACACCCTGTTAACCGTTCCGTTTAATATTTTCCTGTCCTTTCTGATCGCAATTCTCATTATCCCGTTCAAGAAAAGAACACAGACGATTTTCAAGGCGGTATACTATTTGCCGGCTGTTGCGTCAGGAGTTTCGCTTGCGGTGGTTTGGCTGTGGATCTTCGATCCCTTGAAATCGGGGATTGCCAATCAAGTGGTCGGCTTCTTTGGAATTGATAATCAGAACTGGCTGGGCTCCAGTGCGACGGCCATGTTCTCCCTTGTCTTAATGTCCTGGCTCTCCAGTCATGGTACAGCAATAATTATCTATCTGGCTGCACTGCTCGGAATTGATAACAGCTACTATGAAGCAGCAGACATTGACGGCGCGACTTTTTTGCAAAAGCTGTGGTTTATCGTTATTCCTTTCCTTAAGCCAACAACGCTGTTCCTGCTGGTTACAGGGGTCATTGGTTCCTTCCAGGTATTCCAGAACGCCTATCTGATGACAGGCGGCGGACCAGACCATTCCACAACCATGGTAGGATTGTTGATCTTTAACAATGCGTTCACATATTTCGAGTTTGGTGAGGCGGCGGCCCAATCCCTGCTGCTGGCCCTTGTTATTGCATTCATCTCCTACTTCCAATTCAAGGTTCTAGGTAAAGATATAGAGTACTAAGAAAGGGGCGAAATCCGATGGGTTTGTTCAACAATAGTATTAAAAGCAAAGGGTCTCTGTTCGCCCGCAATGGTCTGATCATTACATTTCTGCTTCTCTTTGCCGCAGCGACGATTTTTCCGATCTACTTTATGATCATTTCCTCGTTCGGGGATCCGGTTGAGGCGGGGGCCATGAGCTACTCGATCATCCCTTCCAAAATTTCATTTGAATCGTATTCGTTCTTCTTTAACTTCAGTCCGCATTCATGGGACTGGCTCGTCAATTCCTTTATTGTGGCTGCGTGCATTACGGTATCTAACGTACTTTTCGCTACTTTGGCGGGATATGCTTTTGCAAAAATGAAATTTAAAGGAAAAAACATCTTGTTCGCGATTCTGCTGGGCTCCATGATGATCCCGACACAAGTAACACAGGTTCCGCTCTATATCTTGATCGTGAATATATTTGAATTGCAGAATACCTACACGGCGCTGATTATGCCGAGCCTGGTTACGGTGTACAACATTTTTCTGGTGAAGCAGTTCATGTCCTCCATTCCGGTTGAAATTATTGAGGCTGCAAAAATTGAAGGCTGTTCTCAGCCTAAAATCTTCTGGCATATCATTATGCCCCTGTCCAAAACCGTCATGGCTGTACTCGCGATTCTGACATTTATGGCAGCATGGAATGACTTCTTCTGGCCATTCCTGGTGACCAATACAATGGACATGCAAACGATTCAGGTGGGCCTTAAAAACTTCCGCTTTGCCAATACGACGTACTTTGCGCCTATGATGGCGGGAGCAACAATTTCTGCAGTGCCGATGTTCGTGCTGTTCTTCAGCTTGCAAAAGTATTTCCTTGAAGGAGTAACCGTGGGAGCGGTGAAGGGCTGATGAATCACTCCTCTCCGAGTCGCAATGTAACCTACCTCGTTGGCCTTATGTCCGGAACGTCGGTAGACGGTATAGATGCCGCGGTCATTCAGATAGCGCAAAGGCCCGGACAAGAGCATGGAATCGAAGTGGAATTACTGGCCTTTGAGAACACGCCATATCCGGTGCATGTCAGAAATTCGATATTTCAGCTGTTTGATGTAACCAAGGCTACGGTCGATAAAGTAGGCGCTATGAATATGTGGCTGGGCGAGCTTTACGCCCGGGCCGCGTTATCGGTCATCGACCAGAGCGGACTTGAGCCATCACAGATTGCTGCCATCGGATCGCACGGCCAAACGATCTACCACGCTCCGGAAAAGAACATGATGGACGGCTATAACCTGCACTGTACGATTCAGATTGGCGAAGGTGCATTAATTGCGAACCGCACCGGGATTCCCTGCGTCTCCGACTTTCGGGTTGCTGACATGGCGGCAAGTGGACAAGGGGCACCGCTGGTGCCCTTTACTGAATACTTGCTGTTCGCCCACCCGGAGACCACATCGCTGCTGCAAAATATCGGCGGTATAGGCAACGTGACCGTTCTGCCTGCGAATGCTTCTCCGGAGGAGGTGTACGCTTTCGATACGGGACCTGGAAACATGATTATGGATGCCTTGGTATCCAGGCTGTTTCCTCCCATGACGATGGATGCCGGCGGCAGCATTGCTGCAAGCGGTCAAGTCATTGATGCGCTACTGGAGTGGATGCAGCAGGATGAATATTATACGCTGCCCCTGCCGAAATCAACAGGCCGGGAACGGTTTGGACAGCAATATGCGGATCAGATTGTGGAGATGATGAAGGCGCGTAACTGGAAGGCTGAGGATGTGATTGCTACTTCTACGCGCTTGACGGCATGGAGCATTGCGGACAGCTATGAACGGTATATTGCACCCCAGCATCAGGCTCATCAATTGCTGATTGGCGGCGGGGGCAGCTACAATCCAACCCTGCTGCGCGATTTGCGGCAATTATTCGCTCCTTATGGCGTGCAGGTGCTGACCCAGGAGGATCTTGGCGGCAATAGTGATGCCAAGGAAGCCGTGGCATTTGCGGTGCTGGCCTATTATACGATGAAGCGCCTGCCGAATAATATTCCACAAGTTACGGGGGCATCGCAGCCCGCAGTCATGGGCAAGATTTCCTGGCCCTGACCAGGGGCAGGTTAGCTGCGGAATAACAATAATCTTGATGGGTAAGGGGGTGTCTCGAGGAATATGGTGCTGAACGGGATCGATTCTATCCACAAGTATCGTCATTGGTTTGAGGGCAAGCGTATAGGGTTAATTACAGCGCCCACAGGGCTGGACAAGCATTTCCGGTCCACCATTACGATCTTCCATGAAAACTTTAATCTCACGGCCATGTTCTCACCTGAACACGGGGTTCGCGGCGATCTGGACGCCGGGGCGATTGTAGAGACGTATAGAGATCCTTACACGGACGTTCCGGTATACAGCCTATATCGGAAAGATTCCAAACGTTTAACGAAGGACATGCTGGATGAAATTGATATTCTGGTGTATGACATTCAGGATGTGGGTGTACGGTATTATACCTTCATTTATACGATGCTTTATGCGCTGGAGGACTGCGCTGCCGCGGGTGTAGAAATGGTCGTTCTTGATCGGGTAAACCCGCTGAACGGGATTCATGTTGAAGGGAATATATTGAAGCCGGGCTTTACATCCTTCGTCGGGAATTACGAGCTGGCTGTCCGGTACGCCTTGACAGCAGGTGAACTGGCCGTCATGGCCAACGATCAAATGAACTGGAAGGCTTCGCTTCGTGTTGTGCGTCTCGAAGGCTGGGAACGGCGCATGTCTTTTCCGGACACAGGCTTGATATGGGTACATCCTTCCCTGGGGATGCCGCGGTATGAAACGGCCCTGCTATATTCCGGAACATGCTTATTTGAAGGGACGAACTGCTCTGAAGGACGGGGCACCACGTTTCCCTTTGAAATGATCGGCGCTCCCTTCATTCAGGCACAGCAGCTGGCAGATGAGATGAATGCCAAGCGAATTCCAGGCGTTTATTTTCGGCCTGTGCACTTCAAGCCGACCTCCTCCAAGCATGCAGGGAAGCTGTGCGGCGGTGTCCAGATCTATATTACAGATCGGCATGAAGTCAAGCCGATTGAGGTTGGCGTCACCCTGTTATTGACGATAAGAGATTTGTATGAGTCCTTTGCCTTTCTCCCTCCCGTGAAAGAAGGCTCCCGCCCATTTATCGATTTGCTGGGTGGAAGCAGTGTATATCGGACGGAGCATATTCAAGCCAAGCAGCTGCTTCAGCAGTTTGCAGAGGAAAGCAGGCAATTTGCAGCAATGAAACAGCCATATCATTTATATGACTAGCGGATGGTGAAGCGGTGCATGAAAACGATAGAACAGATGAGCTTGCGTGAGAAAATCGGACAAATGATCGTAACAGGCTTCCCTTCTACAGAGATGTCTCTGGAGCTGAAGCAGGTCATTGAGGAGTATAAAGTCGGTAATATTATTCTATTCTCACATAACGTCGAGCATAAGCGTCAATTAGGCGCACTGGTGACTGAGCTGCAGCAGTGGTTCACCACACATACAGGGATCCCGGGCTTTATTACAATTGATCAGGAAGGCGGCCGGGTAACTCGAATGCCCAAGGACGCCACGAATGTGGCCGGAGCTATGGCCATTGCCTCCTCAGGACGTCCTGAGCATGCGTATACAGCAGGCAGAATAACAGCCCGAGAATTAAAAGCGTTAGGCATCAATTTCAATCTTGCACCGGTGATGGATGTGACCAACAATCCGCTGAATCCGGTCATCAACGTCCGTTCTTACGGGGATTCTGTGGAGACCGTAACAGCGTACGGAACTCAGATGATGAAGGGGCTGCTGGATGGAGGCGTCATGTCCTCGCTGAAGCATTTTCCGGGTCACGGAGATACAGACGTTGATTCACATATTGGCCTGCCTGTCATTCATAAGACTGTTGAGCAATTGGAGCAGCTTGAGCTGCTGCCGTTTAAGGCTGCGATCGAGCAAGGAGCGCAGGGCATCATGAGTGCACATATTTTGTTTCCGCAAATCGAGAAGTCGGGTGTACCGGGAACGATGTCGTATGCGATCATTACCGAGCTGCTGAAAGAGAAGCTGGGATATACCGGGCTGGTGGTATCGGACTGCTTGGAAATGGATGCGATCAAGCGCTATTATGGGACCGCAAAGGGAGCACTAGGAGCCGTCAAAGCAGGTATAGATCTCGTGTTCATCAGCCATACGGCCGCAGTCGTTAAAGAAGCGGTGCATCTCATTGAAGACGCGGTAGCAGCGGGTGACTTGGAGGAGGCGGTTATTGATGCCGCAGTTTCCAAAATTTTAGCCTACAAATCCCGGTTTGCCATAATTGAGGAGCCGGATTATGAGATCGTGGGCTGCGAAGCCCATCGCCGGGCGAATGAGTGCATGCGCCTGGAAACGATCTGTCTTGTTAAAGGGGAAATCAGCCCTATTCCACAAGGAGAGCAGAACGTCTTGTTTATGGGCTCCCATGCTTATCGGACAGATCAGGCTTCCAGCAGCATAACGGAGGAGCTTTCTTTTCCTTCCTATATGGGCAAGCATTGGGATGCAGCGTATGAGATGTTCAGGATCGACCCCGATGAGGAGGAAATCAAGGCCATGCTGCAAAAGGCGGAAGGGTACGGGCATATTGTTATTGGCCTGTTCAATGCGCGTGAACATAAAGGCCAGCTATCACTTGTGGAGAAGCTATTGGCGGCAGGCGCCCGCGTCACGGCAATTACATTAGGCCGGCCTTATGATCTAGCTCTCCTGGAAGGCGAGTTCTGCGGCATTGCAGCCTTTGAGTATACCCTGGATGCCTTTAAATCGCTGGTTCCGATCCTGAAAGGTGAGGTGGCTCCAGCTGCCCGTATGACGATTCAGCTGTAGGAGGAGAGGGGTATGGCATTTATTGTTGGCATTGACGGGGGCGGCACCAAGACTGCGGTCACGGTAACACATCAGGATCAGAATGTCGTGGTATGCACCTTTACGGCAGGTCCTATTAATTACAACGGCGGTGACGCAACAGCCATTGCCGCGTCGTTCCGGGACATGTTTCATCACATCAAGCAGGTCTGCACGCATTTAGAGGAGATTGCTCATCTGTGCATAGGAGCGGCGGGAGTGAGTCACCCGGATGTAGCCCGGTATCTGGAACAGCAGGTCAGAGAGAACGGATATACAGGTCCCTTAACGATTACCGGTGACCAGGAAACCGCATTGTACGGAGCCCACAATGATATGCAGGGTATTATTCTGATTGCCGGTACAGGCTCCATCTGCTTCGGGGTTAATGACAAGGGAGAACGGCACCGCACCGGAGGGTTTGGGCATCTGATTGATGACGGAGGAAGCGGCTACTTTATTGGGCGGGAGCTTCTGTCCATACTGGTTCAGACAGAGGACGGAAGGAAGGGAGCTTCAATCATTCCCGCGCTCGTGTACGAGCAGCTCGGGCGGAGCACGGTGCAGGAAATTATCGGCTTTGTCTATCATTCAAGCACCACGAAAAAAGAGATCGCCCGTCTCGCCCCGTTGATGACGACCGCCTGCGAGCAGGGAGATGTCCTGGCGCTGCAGCTGGCTGAGCAGTGTGCGGCCCGCTTGTTTGAGCTTGTGGTGCCTGTTATAGAGCGGCTGAGATTACATGAGAGCCCGGTTGCAGCTGCCGGAAGCGTATTGCAGCAATCCCGTTTCGTAAGAGAAGCATTGGAGCGGAGGCTTGCACAGAGCTATCCGCAGACCAAGCTGATCATGCCTCTTCATGATGCAGCCTATGGCGCGGTTCTGCTCGCACAATCACAAGCCCTCAGCGGGAAATCCATGTGATTCATATGAATAAAGTAAGAGAAGGGTGTGTTCCAAGTCCTGCAGTCTGGACTTGGAACACACCCTTTTGATCATGTAAGCCGCCATACCGGTCGATATGAAGGCGTTGAGTCACTTAGAATTTGTCCGTCAAATAAAACACGGCGTTCTGTTTCGGGAACAGCGCCTGCAGGATATGAGTTTGCCCCGCGTGAGGCTCAGGCGCGCCTTCCTCTCTGCTCTTTGCCTCATAACCGAAGAGGAGATAAGTGATCAGACTCCGTTCATCCATCTTGATGGAAACATCGGGAAATGAAGAAATTTCCTCGGAAATGACAAGCCGCTGCTGGCGGTAGTCCAGGAATATGGTATCCTCTCCGCACTGCAGCGCAATAAGCATCTCTTGACCGGCCATGAAGTCATCACGGTTTAGACGCTCCTCTAATTCTGCCTGGAGCTTGTGGAACGTCGAGTACAGGCGGAGCATTTTCCACATGGTCAAATGAATGGGTACAGGCTGTGCCTGATGCTGGTGGAAATAGGAATGCAGCTTATGGTCGTCCGGCAGCATCGCTAGTATTTGCTTGGCATTTGGACGAAGCTGGCAGAGAGCGTGAAACAAGTGTTCAACACCGTCCCCTGCTTCATCGAGATAAATGAATTCATTCATAAATACCTGCTCCGAATCCTTCTTTTCAATGATGCCGTAGGCTGCAATGCGATCCTCTTTTTTGAGCAGCAGACAGTCCCCCTTCTTCCATTCCGGCCAGCGTATCAGATCCTTCCAATAGGACTCACTGCGAACCACGCTATAGGTGCGATTCTCATTAAATTGCTCATACAACGAAGAGATCTCCTCAAGATAACGAGGCTCGAAGGGAATGATTTCGTAGTTCTCTGTCTGCTCCCGGGGCGGTGGCGGCTGAATAGCGTAAGCCGTTTGTGGTATAAGTCTCCATCCCGCCTTCTCATAGAATGCATGCTTACTGGCCAAAAGAAAGCTTAGATCGTACTGGGCTTCTTTCATGTATTGGGTCTGGGCATCCAGAATCCTGTGGGTGAGTCCCATCCCGCGATAGTTGGGATCTGCAGCGACGCTGCCTATGGCGCCTGTATGCAGGACGGCCTTACCGACCCGGATCGCAAGCGGAAAGATCTGAACATTAGCCGCGACCTGGCCGTCGACCGTTGCAAACCATGTGGTGTCCGGATGATAGGTGCTGTCAAGCTCCAATCTTTCCTGAAAAAAGGCACGGCCTGCAGAAAAGCATTGGTCCAAAATATCAAAAATAGCATCGAGCTGTTCCCGGGTAGGCTGGTTCGTTACGACAATGCTTCTGCCAGGTTCTTTCGTCATCACTGATTCCCTCCTGAGCCATCAAGGTAACTTCTGAAAAATACTTTCTAATAAAGAGCTTAATATTGAAATAAAATTTCGTCAATGAAATCGGGCATTATATTTTTTAAATTCGTTGACATTTGTAAGCGCTTTTTTTAATATATAAATATGTAATGTCATTTTATATTTAATTTAAAGATCTGGAGTTAGGCTTCAAGGCAGAAGTTTTAGGGAGGTAGATTATGGAGACCAAAGTGAAGGTGAGCCTGCGGGACAGCCTGGTTGGCTATTCCTTTGTACTGCCGGCTGTCATCGGATATGTGCTGTTCATGGCCTATCCGCTGTTCCGCTCCTTATATTTAAGCTTTATGGACTGGAACATGTTCAAAGGGGCGTCAGGCTCTACATTCGTCGGGCTGGAAAACTACGGAGATGTATTTCAGAACGAATACTTTCGCATCGGCTTTGTGAACAACATTCTGCTGGTCGCGATGGCGGTTCCCGTGCTGCTGATCCTGTCGCTTGTGATTGCCGCCTTCTTGAATACGAAAATCTTGGGGCGGGGCTTGCTGCGGGCGATGTATTTCGTGCCCTACATCACAACGATCACAGCGGCGGCGCTGGTGTTCTCGGCGCTGTTCCATCCGGAGTACGGTCCTGTCAATGGGGTTCTGCGTTCTCTGGGCGTGGAAGCACTGCCGGGCTGGGCTACGAGTGTAAAGTGGGCGCTGCCCACGATTGCCTTGTTCTGGATCTGGAAAAATATCGGGTACTGCATCGTCATCTATCTGGCAGGCCTGCAGGGAATATCAAGTACATATTATGAAGCCGCCTCAATAGATGGAGCGAGCCGGCTGCAGCAATTTTTGCGGATTACGGTTCCGATGATCTCGCCGACCACCTTCTTCCTGGTCATTACGTCGATCATTTCCTCCTTTCAAATCTTCGCAGAGGTTATGGTTATGACACAGGGCGGGCCCGGTACGGCCTCGGTGACGATGGTGTATCACATCTACGATACCGCCTTCAAGCAATATGAGATGGGCTATGCGTCTGCCGTTTCCTGGGTGTTCTTCGTGCTTGTGGTCATCATCACGATGGTGCAGTGGATCGGTCAGAAGGCGTGGGTCAAATACACTTAACGTGAGGGGGTGGCAGCAGTGGTTCAACGTTTCACCATGGTATCCGGACTGATTCGTACCGTACTGCTTGCTATATTGGGCATCGTGATGGTATTTCCGCTGGCCTGGATGATCTCCGCTTCCTTCAAGTATGAGAGCGAAGTCTTCCAGATGCCGATTGTGTGGATTCCGGAAACCTTAAATACAAGCAACTATGTCGCAGCGGTGACTGAATTCCCGTTCGCACACTGGTATATGAACACCGCGCTGGTTACGGTGTACATCGTCTTCTTCGTCCTGTTCGTGAGCACACTGGCAGGCTATGCTTTTGCGAAGCTGGATTTTGCCGGCCGGAATATCATTTTCTTTCTCTTCATCGCCACGATGATGATTCCGGTGGAGGTTCGGATTATCCCGCAGTTTATGATTTTTAAGTCTCTGGGGCTGATTAACAACGTACTGAGCGTAGCGCTGCCATGGATGTTCAATGCGTTTTCCATCTTCCTGATGCGTCAGTTCTTCACCTCGATTCCGAATGATCTCATCCATGCCGCTAGAATCGACGGCTGTAACGAGTACACCACCTTCCTGAGAATCATTCTGCCGCTTGCGAAGTCCCAGATTACGGCGCTGTTCATTCTGGCGTTTACGTGGGGCTGGAATGAGTACTTCAGCGCTTTGATCTACATTAATGATCCGCTGAAGCAGGTGCTCAGTGTCGGAATTGCAAGCTTCAAGGGACAGTACTCTACGAATTTTGCGGTCCAGATGGCAGGAGCAACGCTGGCGTTGATTCCGATCATCGTGGTGTATCTGTTTGCACAGAAGCATTTTGTAGAAGGGGTTGCGTTGTCCGGCGTCAAGGGATAGCTCCTGTGCGGGCTCGGCGGCTGCCGTCTTGTGCAGTGAACTTATAATGAAATAAAAAGGGGATGTTCAATGTGAGAACTACGATGCTCAAGCTTCTTTGTCTGATGCTGGTGCTGACCTCAGTTGTAGCCTGCAGCAGCGGCTCGGAGGAGGGCAAGACCCAGGGAAGCGGTGCGAAGGGAACGGATGGGAAAGAACCTGTCAAGATGGTCATTCATCTGAACGGCATCGACGAGGATATCAAGATGAAGAAGGCGATGGAGGAAATCCAGAAGCTGGACAAGTACAGCCATGTGACGTTTGATTTCCACGGGAGAGAAGCGGATTTCCTGACCTCTGTGCCGATTGCGATCGCCTCGGGGGCCCAGGTGGATATTATCGTGGTGGCGAATCCGATGATTCAGCAGCAGTGGGCGGATGCCGGCACGATTGTACCGCTTGACGAGCTGTCCAAGTCGATCGGGGTGGATTTTAAAGAAGAGTTCGGCCCGTATGCAGACAACGCCAGCAACAATGGCGAGCTGTTCATAGTGCCGCATAACATTACAAGATGGGCGCTGTATTATAACAAATCGCTCTTTGATCAGGCGGGTGTACCTTATCCGGATGCAAAAGTGCCAATGACCTGGGATCAATACCGCGAGGTGGCCAAAAAGCTGACGACAGGGGAAGGGGCAGCCAAGAAATATGGCGCATTCTACCTGCCGTGGGGCACCTTCTGGTATGGCGATGCGATCATGGCACTGGGCGGCGGCGAGCAGTTCTATACCGCTGAAGGGCTGTCCAATATCGAGGACCCTGTGTTTACAAGATCCATGGAACGAATCTATAATATGATGCATGTCGATCAGAGTATGCCGACCCATGCCAATACCGTAACATCCAAGATCGATCCTCCGGCCTTTATGAATGGCCAGTACGGTATGAATATCCAGGGTGGCTGGGTGCTGCCATGGGCTGCAGATAAAGAGAAGTTCCCTCGCGATTGGAAGCTCGGCGTCGCTCCGCTTCCGGTAGACAGCGGCGAGAAGACCAAAACCTGGGGCATCGTAAACGGTTTCGGTATCTCGCCAACCTCGGCCAATCCGGAGCTTGCGCTGGACATTGCGATCGAGCTGAGCAGACTGGCCGCAAAGTATGCGGATTCCTCTGAATCCGCAAACCGTACGGTTTCCCAGGATGAGCTGTTCGCGGTATTCGGTGAAGCGCTCGCGGAGGATGATATTACGGTAGAGCAGCTGAAGAGCATTTTTGCGAACGAAGAGACTGAGTTTGTCGGGGAGAAGGTCATGGGTCCAAACAACGTGAAATACGAAAAGGTCATCAACGAGGAGATAGAGAAGTACCTCGTGAAGGAGCAGGACATGCAGCAAACGATTCAGAACATCAAGACCCGGGGTGACAAGACCATCCAGGAAAAGTAAGCTACCGGCAAAAATATCCTATCCAGTGCGGCTTTTCGCACTGGATAGAGGTCTTTATGCCGGGATTTGGAGAGAAGAGGTGAGATGAAAGGTGCGATTTGCTGGGCTGAAGAAATTAAAGAACCTGTCGCTTTTTTACAAATATCTAATTTCCTATGCCTTGTTGCTGATCCTTCCTGTTATCGTCATCGGCCTTTTTTTGAATCATTATATTGTGTCAACGCTTCAAACTCAGGTGCAGCAGTCCAACCGGGCGATGCTTGAGCAGGTGAGGGATACGATGGATGGCCAATTGGCGGAGATGCGAAACATTGCCGTTCAGCTGTCCGTGCGGCGGGAATTTGATCCGGAGCGGCTGAGCAGTATTTATTCCATTTATGAGGCGAAGGACAAGATCAGCCTGTATGCGGAAGCCAATGCGTTCTTCTCGGAGGTCGTGTATAAAGCCAGAAATCAGGACCTTCTGATCTCTTCCAAAAGCACCTATCTGTCCGTCGTGTTCTATAACATGTTTCTGAGCCAGTATCTGACCTATGATCAATACCTGGTTCTGCTGGGGTCGGACGTACCGGCGGTCAATGCCGCGAATGCCAGCCAATCGCTGGAGCATCCGCGCTCGGACCGGTATATCAGCTATGCCGTTCCTGTTCCGGCCTTCGGTTCCACCAGCAAGAACAAGGGCACCCTGCTCTTTCTAATCAAGGAGAAGAAGGTCAAGCAGATGTTCTCCTCCTTCCTGCCTTACCGTAAGAGCAATGTGTACATTCTGGATGCACAGGGACAGCTGGTCGCTTCTCTAGCCGATGCCGAAGGTGTTCCGGAGGGCTTGCTGGATGTAGAGGCGGGAAGCAGTGAAATCCGCAGGCTGGATGACGACCAATATTATGTATCCAAAGTGATCTCGGCTTCCTCCGGCTGGACCTATGTGACCGTTGTGTCGGAGACGGAGCTGATGAAGCCGATTGACCAGGTGCAGCTGAAGGCCGGGATTGCACTGGCCCTTATCCTGTTTGTGGGGTCCAGCATTATTTATATCAATATGAACGTTCACTATCATCCGCTGCGCAAGCTGATTGATGTGGTAGAGAGCAAGCTCCAGCCTGCCCAGGGCGAGAGCCCCTCCGGCGGACTGGAGAAGCTGCGCTCGGCCTTCGATTATATGAGCGATCGCAGCCACACGCTGGAATCCCAGGTGGAGCGCGGACGCCCAGCCCTGCGGCAGCAGCTGCTGAATCAGCTGCTGTCGGGACAGATTCGGGAATGGTCCGCGTTTCAGGAGCAGGGGACTGCGCTTGGCATCACCTTGAAGGCCGATCAATACCGGGTAGTCTGTATCCAGGCTCATCCGGGAGGCGAGATGAGTCTGATCCGGGAACGTCTTCCGGCGTTGTGGAGGTCGATGGTGCCGGAATCCATGGAGCTATACTCCATAGATACGATTCAGCCGGAGCAGTGGATCTGGATTCAGTCCTGCCCGCCGGAATCCGGCGGGGTCGAGAGCTGGAACGAGTGGCATCAGAGGCTGAAGGAAGCGACGGATTTGATGTGGACGATCGGGGTCGGAGAGGCCGTGGACGATCTGACCCTGCTTCCGAAATCGTATATCAGCGCAACGACAGCGCTGCAGTACCGGCTTATTCTGGGAAAAGACCGTGTTATTCTGCCGCATCAGCTGAATCAGGAGCATCAGAAGCTGCCCGTATACTCTGCGCAGCAGTTCCAGACGCTGCCGATGCTGCTGCGTGACCATGATACCGACAAGGTGAAGCAGCATATGAAGCAGCTGCTGGAGCATATTCATAGCAGCAGCTCCTCACTGCTGTCCGCGAAGTACATTTATTTTGATTTGATTAATACCCTGGTGAAGGCTGCGGCCGAGGCTGGAGCGGAGCGGGGAATGTCGGTGGCATACCCTGATGTCATTGCCCTGACCTCCTGCACCTCTTATCAGCAAATGGACGATATCGTCTGGAGCACGTTCGAGCAGATTCGGCCGCTGCTGATGAAGGAAGCGCCAGTAGAGCAGGACCGTATTCTGCTTCAGGAGATGATCGAGCTGCTGCAGCAGAAATATGCCGATCCGCAGTTCAGCATCCAGAGCATGTCCAGTCACTTCTCCCAGTCGATTTCTTCGCTGTCGCGATATTTCAAGGAGCAGACCGGCCAGACGATCTCGGAGCATCTGCATGCCATTCGAATTAACAAGGCCCAACGGCTGCTCATCGACACCGATCTGTCGATTGCCGAAATCGTTCAAAAAATCGGTTACAGCGATCCTTCAAGCTTCATTCGCAAATTTAAGGCCGAGGTTCAGCTGACGCCGGGAGAGTACCGGAAGCGGCTGCAGCAGAATGAAGACAAGAAGTGAGCAGTCCCTCCTTAGGCAGGCCCGAAAACCCTTATCTATCAAGGGTTTTCGGGCTTTTTAAATTTCGCATATCGCTCTGAATTTCGCTGATTGCGCACTTGATCAGGTGGTTGGTATTATAATTTGCATCACGGTGAAAGCGCTTAAAACCACGATCAACATTTTGAAAACGCACGGGAGGGGAATGCTTTGCTGAAGCAATGGAAAAGGCACTATGAACTATACTTGCTGCTGCTTCCTACACTGATTTATTTCGCCATTTTTGAATATGGCCCGATTTATGGCTTACAAATCGCCTTTAAGGATTTCCTGCCATTCAAAGGTATTGCCGACAGTCCATGGGTCGGCTTCGAGAACTTCCAGCGGTTCTTTGAGAACTACAAGTTCTGGGAAATTCTCTTCAATACGCTGACGATCAGCTTGTACGAGCTCGCATTGTTCCCGATTCCGGTCATCCTCGCGCTGCTGATTAATCAGCTGACGAGCCAGCGCTTCAAGAAGCTGGTCCAGACCGTCACGTACGCACCGCACTTTATTTCCACTGTCGTTGTCGTCGGGATGCTGTACCTGTTCCTGTCGCCTAGCAGTGGAGTCATTAACCACATGCTGATGGGCCTCGGCATTGAAAGCCAGTATTTCATGGCCAAAGCGGAATGGTTCGCTTCGATCTTCGTGTGGTCCGGGGTGTGGCAGAACGCAGGCTGGGGCACCATTATTTATCTGGCAGCACTGACGTCCATCAGTCCGGAGCTTCATGAATCCGCTGTCGTGGACGGTGCAAGCAAATTAAAGCGCATCATCCACATTGATTTGCCGGGCATCATGCCTACGGTCATCGTCCTGCTCATTCTAAACATCGGCAGCTTTATGTCCGTCGGCTTCGAGAAGGTATACCTGATGCAGAATCCGCTTAACATCAACTCGGCGGAGATCATTCAGACGTATGTGTACAAGAGTGGCTTGCTCAATGCACAGTACAGCTATTCTGCGGCGATCGGGATGTTCAACTCCGTTGTAAACTGTATTTTGCTGGTCACTGTCAATCTGATTGCCAAACGCTTCGGCAAGGCGAGTCTGTGGTAGGAGGGGAAAAGAAATGGACGTATTAAACAAAAGTAGATCCGACAGGCTGTTTGACTGGTTCAATGTCCTGCTGTTCTGCGGCATCCTGTTCGTGGTCATTTATCCGCTGTATTTCATTATTGTGGCCTCCATCAGCAGCCCGGATCTTGTCAATTCCGGACAGATTCGCTTCCTGCCGAGGGATGTGACCTGGATCGGCTATGAACGGATTTTTAACGATGATGAGATCTGGCGGGGGTACTCGAACTCGATCTTTTATACCTTCTTCGGAACCCTGTTCCGTGTCAGCCTGATCATCACGGGCGGTTACGCCTTGTCACGCAAGGATCTTCCATTCTCCGGGGTGCTGATGATCCTGATCCTGTTCACCATGTTCTTTAACGGCGGACTGATCCCGACGTACCTGCTGGTGAAGGAGCTTGGCATGGTGAACACCATCTGGGCCATGATCGTTCCAGGTGCGGTCAGTGTATATCAGCTCATTATCGTGAGAACCTTCTTCCAGAACACGATTCCGGGCGAGATGCTGGAGGCCGCCATGATGGACGGCTGCGGTAACTTCAAATTTTTCATTCGGATGGTGATTCCGCTGTCTCTGCCGATCATTGCCGTTATGGTGCTGTTCAATGCCGTGGCACTGTGGAATTCCTATTTCCAGGCTCTGATTTATCTGAATGATGCGAGTCTGCATCCGCTGCAGATTGTTCTCCGCAAAATTCTGATCGTCAGCGAAGCCCAGCTGGATATGATCGACAGCTCCAAGGATGCGGTGGAAGAACAGAAGGTAGCAGGCCTGGTCAAATACGGTATGGTCGTGGTGGCAAGTCTGCCGGTGCTTGTGCTGTATCCGTTCCTGCAGCGTTATTTCGTCAAAGGTGTCATGATCGGCTCTGTTAAAGGCTAATAGAGCTTCATGAATATACAAGCTTCATTAGAAATTATACCCAGGAGGTCATGAGAAATGAGAAACAAAAAATGGTCTGCAGGCATGAGCGCCATGCTGGCTGCTGTGCTGCTGCTGAGCGGCTGCTCTAGCTCGGAAAGCACACCGTCGTCATCCGATAAGGATCAGGGCAAGGCCGCAGAGGCAACAGAAATTCAATTTCCGCTGGAGAAGCCGGTTAAGCTGGAGATTCTGGCAAGCACCCCGCCGCAGGTCAAGAAGAACTATAACGAAATGCAGATGTTCAAAGAGCTGAAAGAATTAACGAATGTCGATGTGGAATGGACTCAAGTAGGCTGGGAGCAGTTGGCTGAGAAGAAGAACATCGTTATTGCCAGCGGAGACCTGCCGGACGCATTTTACGGCCGCGGTGTACTGCTGGATCAGGAAATCGTGAAGCTGGGCAGCCAGGGAGCGATTATTCCACTGGAGGATCTCATCGAGCAGCATGCACCTAACCTGAAAAAAGTGTTTGAGCAGCGCCCTGATTTCAAAACCATGCTGACGGCTACAGACGGCCATATCTACTCTCTGCCTACGTTCGTCGAGCGTGATTTCAACGAAATTCCTTCCGTGCTGTTCATTAACAAGAAGTGGCTGGACCAGCTGGGCATGGCTGTCCCGACGACGACAGACGAATTCTATGAAGCTCTGAAAGCGTTCAAGGAAAAAGACCCGAATGGCAACGGCAAGGCAGACGAGGTTCCATTCTCCTTCCTGTTCAACAATGCACAGAACGGCTCGAACTCGCTGGCCGGCTCCTTCGGAATCAAGCAGGACGATCCGCGGAACAACCTGTATGTGGATAACGGCACCGTTAAATATGCTCCGGAGCAGCCGGAATACCAGACATACCTGGAATATTTGAACAAGCTGTTCAAGGAAAACCTGGTAGATCAGGAAGTGTTCACGCATGACCAGAATACGTACCTGACAAAGGTAAGAAGCACGGATGTTCCGATTGGCGCCTTCTTCGGCTATTCCCAACGCAGCGTATTCGGGAACCTGAATGAGGATTATGTGCCGGTTCCTACGCTGAAGGGTCCGGACGGGAAGCAAGGCTGGCTGCGTATGCCAGCTGCAGTTGTTAAAGGATCTTTTGCTATCACAGCTTCGAACGAGCATCCGGAAGTGACGTTGAAGTGGATGGATGCCATGTTTGAAGAAATGCTGAGCTTCCAGTTTGAGATTGGTCCGATCGGTGTGACGGTAAAGGAAAATCCGGATGGTACGTTTGACAAAATGCCGATTCCGGACGGCATGAACTCGGGTGATTTCAAGCACTCCGAAGCGCCAGGTAACGGTGCAACGGTGATCGTGCTGCAGGATGTGGTAGACCGCCTGATCGACGAGCAGGCGGATGAGAAGCGGGAGTACTATGAAATGTACGATCCGTTCGCATCCAAGGATGTCATTCAGGATATGCTATGGTCCGCTGAGGACGGCGAGAAGCTGGCCGCCATCAACCTCGACCTGAACGGTAAAAATGGATACTATGCAAGCACCTTTGCCAAATTTGTCATGAACGGCTTCACCCAGGCCGATTGGGACAATCACCTGGCACAGCTGAAGAAGCTGAAGGTGGATGAATACGTTGCGCTGTATCAGAAGTACTACGATACAGCAAACGGTAAATAATTGAGCTCTGGAGCTGGACCTGGGTATGAACAGGTCCAGCTTTTTATTCAATATGAAGAAGATGAAGGGAGAAATCGCTATGAGTACGCACACGATCGCCAAGTTTCAGCCCGTCAAGCTGGGAGAAGCGAAATTAATTGGAGGGTTCTGGGGAAATCGCGTAGATGATTACATGCACGTCATCAAGAGCATGGAAAGCTCTTTGATGCATCCGGACAATGCTGCGCGCCTGATTAATTTCGGCATTGCTGCCGGAGAGCTGGAAGGAACTTTTCACGACAATGACTGGTCTGATGGCGATTGCTATAAATTTATAGAAGGCTGTGCCAATCAATATGCCGTAACCAAGGATCCGAAGATTCTGGAAATCCTGGACAAGTATATTCCCTGGATCGAAGCCTCCCAGGAGCCGGACGGATACATCAACACCCAGATTCTGCTGACAGACAAGGAGCGGTGGCAGCATCCGGGTCATCACGAGCTGTATAACATCGGGCATTTATTCACGGCAGCCTGCGCACTGTATGAAGCGGCAGGGGATGACCGCCTGCTGAAGGTCGCCGTCCGTTGTGCTGATTACTTGTGCACGGTATTTATGCCGCTGAATGCGGAACTGGGCGACTTCTGCTTCAACCCGAGTCAGATCATGGGACTCGTGGATCTGTATCGTCTGACCGGAACACAGCGTTATTTGGAGCTGGCAGACATTTTCGTGACCATGCGCGGCACGAAGCAGGGCAACGGAGACCAGAATCAGAACCGCATCGCACTGCGTGAGGAATATAAGCCTGTCGGTCATGCGGTAACGGCTTCTTATCTGTACGCCGGGGCCGCGGATGTGTATGCCTATACCCGGGATGAGACCTTGCTGACGGCACTGGAACGAATCTGGAATGATATGATCAGCCGGAGAATTTATATTACAGGCGGCGTATGTCCGATTTATGAAGGGGTGTCCGAGCGGGGAGATCGGGTTCAAGAGGCGTTCGGCGATGAATTCAATTTGCCGAACCGAATCGCGTACAATGAGACCTGTGCGAATATCGCAGCTGCGATGTGGGCACACCGGATGCTGCATGTGACGAACAAGGCTGTATACGGCGACTGGATGGAAAGCATTCTCTACAATGCCGGCATCTCTGGCGGCAGCCTGGACATGACCCGGTACTTCTATGCGAATCCGCTGTCACACCGTGTTCATGAACGCATCAAGCCGACCTTCCGCCAATACGCGCATGCACCGAATGAACGGTTTGTCACGTTTGGCTGCTGGTGCTGTCCGCCGCAGCTGTGGAGAACCTTGACAGGCATGCCGAAGTGGATCTACTCCACCTCCGAGCAAGGGGTAGCGATTAACCTGTTCGCAGGCTGTGAGCTGGACTCCCAGCTGGCGAACGGAGACCCGGTGAAGCTGCGCATGGAAACCCATTACCCGTGGGATCAGGAGGTCAAGATTTACGTTGACCAGGCGCCGGCAGGGGGCATGAAGCTCTCCTTCCGGATCCCGGCGTGGTGCACCGATGCGACCTGCAACGGCCAGCCGATTCAAAGCGGTATTCATGAAGTGACGGTTCAGTCGGGAGAGGAAATCAACATCCAGCTGCCGATGAAGGCGCAGCTGTATCAGGCTAATCCGATGGTCGAGCAGGCGAATGGAATGGTTGCCGTGAAGCGGGGACCGGTCGTCTACTGCCTGGAGGGCTGTGATATTTCCGGGGATGCCACTCTGGATGAGCTGGCACTTCCTACCCAAGCTGTTTTCCAAGAGGTGCCAATTGCCGAGATGCCTTATCATATGGTAGGCTTGCAGACAGAGATGGTGATCCGGCCGAAGGGCGATGCACTGTATCATCCGCTGGTGCAGGATCAGAATCAGACCGTGACGGTAAGGCTGATCCCGTATTTCTCCTGGGCGAACCGGGAGGAAAGTGATATGAGCGTCTGGTTTCCGCGAGCATAATGGTTCCAGCTGAAGCCTGAAGAGGGGCTGCTCCTGAAAGATTTCGATCTCCGGGGAGCAGTCCCTTTATATTGACTGTAATCTGCCGCTCAGAGCGTTCCAAATCCCTCTGCTGAATTTCACCAATTGGGGGTTAGGAAGCTGAAAAGCTTGATATATAAGGGTTTTTGGGACGTCGAGGTTTCGCATATGCCTGGCGATTTTGGCTGATTGCGGGCAGCAGCTGTTGTCTGCTATTGTGATCTCACAACCAGATGTAAGCGCTTCATAAATGACGAGGGTCATGATAGACAAACCATTATTTTGGGAGGTTGTACACATGAGAAAGAAATGGCTGGTCCCCTGTGTAAGCGTAATGGCTGCAATGTCGCTGTTCATCGGCGGGTGTTCGGGAGGAGGCAGCACACCGACGGCTGCGGAGAAACCTAAGACTCAGGGGGAAACGCCGAACGCGAATGCGAATGCAGAGGACAAATTCAAGTTTCCACTGGCGGAGCCGGTGAAGCTAAAGGTTCTGGCCAATACGGCGCCGCAGGTCAAGAAGGACTACAATGAAATGCAGATGTTCAAAGAGCTGAATGAGATGACCAATGTAGACGTGGAATGGACTCAGGTAGGCTGGGAGCATCTGGCGGAGAAGAAAAACATTATTATCGCGAGCGGCGATCTGCCGGACGTATTTTACGGACGGGGTGTGCTGCTGGATCAGGAGATCGTCAAGCTGGGCAGTCAGGGTGCTCTGATTCCACTGGAGGGCATGATTGAGCAGTATGCGCCTAATCTGCAGAAGGTGTTCGAGCAGCGTCCGGAGTTCAAGAAGATGCTTACCGCACCGGACGGTCATATTTACACGCTTCCGACCTTTGTCGAAAGAGATTTCAATGAAATTGGATCTGTCCTGTTCATTAACAAGAAATGGCTGGATCAGCTCGGACTGTCTATGCCAGAGACAATTGATGACTTCTATAAGGTCTTGAAAGCGTTTAAAGAGAAGGATCCGAACGGAAACGGCAAGCCGGATGAGGTTCCATTCTCCTTCCTCTTTAACAATGCCCAGAATGGGGCGAATGCTCTGGCAGGCTCTTTTGGCATCAAGCTGGATGATCCGCGCAACAATCTGTATGTGGACAACGGCACTGTGAAGTATGCGCCGGAGCAGCCGGAGTACGAGAACTACATGCAGTATATGAACAAGCTGTTCAAAGAGAAGCTGATTGATCCGGAGGTCTTTACTCATGACCAGAACACGTATCTGACGAAGGTGCGCAGTGAGGATGTTCCGATCGGTTCATTCTTCACCTACTCCAACCAAGGAGCATTTGGCACGTTCAATGAGGATTATGTTCCTGTGCTGCCGCTGAAGGGCGCCAACGGCGAGCAAGGCTGGCTGCGGATGCCGGTATCGCTCAGCAAGGGAGCATTCGCTATTACGTCCAATAACAAACACCCGGAAGTAACGCTGAAATGGATGGACACGATGTATGAAGAAAAGCTGAGCTTCCAGTTCGAGGTAGGACCGATTGGTTTGACCGTGAAGGAGAATCCGGACGGTACCTTTGACAAGCAGCCGGTTCCGGAAGGCATGAATTCCGGTGACTTTAAGCACTCGGAGGCCCCGGGCAACGGCGCTGCGGTAATGGTGCTGAAGGATATGGTAGATCGACTGATTGATGATCAGGCGGATGAGAAGCGGGAGCATTACAAGATGTATATGCCGTTTGCATCTACTGAGCTCATTCACGATATGCTGTGGTCTGCTGAAGACGGCGAGACGCTTGCTGCCATTAACCTGGATCTGAATGGCAAGAACGGCTACTATGCCAGCACCTTTGCCAAATTCGTTATGAACGGCTTCAGCGATGCCGATTGGGATAAACACCTGGCTCAGCTGAAGAAGCTGAGAGTGGATGAGTATGTAGCTCTTTATCAGAAATACTATGATGCAGCAAACGGGAAATAAATCTTTACATCAAGCTGATCCCGTATTTCTCCTGGGCGAACCGGGAGGAAAGTGATATGAGCGTCTGGTTCCTGAGAGCATAATGGTTCCCGCCGAAGCCTGAAGAGGGGCTGCTCCCGAAAGATTTCAAATCTCCGGGGAGCAGTCCCTTTATATTGCCTGTAATTTGCCCCTTAGAGCGTTCCAAATCCCTCTGCTGAATTTCACCAATTGGGGGTTAAGAAGCTGAAAAGCTTGATACAGAAGGCTTTTTAGAACTACAAGGTTTCGCATATGTCTGGCGATTTTGGCTGATTGCGGGGAGGTTCCATTCTCTGCTAATGTTATATGTAAGCGCTTTATTAATGAGAAAGGTCATGGTAGATAATCCATCATTTCGGGAGGTTATACACATGAGAAAAAAATGGCTGGTCCCCTGTGTAAGTGTAATGGCTGCGATGACGGTGTTCATTGGCGGGTGCTCGGGAGGAGGCAGTACGCCGACGGCTGCGGAGAAACCGAAGGCTCAGGGAGAAGCACCGAGCGCGGGCGCAGAGAACAATCTCAATTTTCCATTGGCGGAGCCGGTGAAGCTAAAAATTCTCGCCAATACAGCGCCGCAGGTTAAAAAGAACTATAACGAAATGCAGATGTTCAAAGAGCTGAAAGAGATGACGAATGTCGATGTAGAATGGACTCAGGTTGGGTGGGAGCAGTTGGCTGAGAAGAAGAACATCGTGATTGCCAGCGGAGACCTGCCGGACGCATTTTACGGCCGCGGCGTACTGCTGGATCAGGAAATCGTGAAGCTCGGCAGCCAGGGAGCTATTATTCCACTGGAGGATCTCATCGAACAGCATGCGCCGAACGTAAAAAAGGTGTTCGAGCAGCGCCCTGATTTCAAAACGATGCTGACGGCTACCGATGGTCATATCTACTCTTTGCCTACGTTCGTGGAGCGTGATTTTAACGAAATCCCATCCGTTCTGTTCATTAACAAGAAGTGGCTGGACCAGCTGGACATAGCAGTTCCTACGACGACAGACGAATTCTATGAAGCTCTGAAAGCGTTCAAGGAGAAAGACCCGAATGGCAACGGCAAGGCAGACGAGGTTCCATTCTCCTTCCTGTTCAACAATGCACAGAACGGCTCGAACTCGCTGGCTGGCTCCTTCGGAATCAAGCTGGATGATCCGCGAAACAACCTGTATGTGGATAACGGCACCGTTAAATATGCTCCGGAGCAGCCGGAATATCAGGCATACCTGGAATACTTGGGCAAGCTGTTCAAGGAAAACCTGGTGGATCAGGAAGTGTTCACGCATGACCAGAATACGTACCTGACAAAGGTAAGAAGCACGGATGTTCCGATTGGCGCCTTCTTCGGTTTCTCGAAGATAAGCATCTTTGGGGGCCTGAATGAGGATTATGTGCCGGTTCCTCCGCTGAAGGGACCGGATAATAAGCAAGGCTGGCTGCGGATGCCGGCTGCGGTGAGCAAAGGCTCCTTTGCCATCACTTCTTCAAATGAGCATCCGGAAGTGACGATGAAGTGGATGGATGCCATGTTTGAAGAAATGCTGAGCTTCCAGTTTGAAATTGGCCCGATTGGTTTGACGGTGAAGGAAAACTCGGATGGCACGTTCGAGAAAATGCCGATTCCGGACGGCATGAACTCGGGTGATTTCAAGCACTCTGAGGCTCCAGGAAACGGCGCAACCGTCATGGTTCTGAAGGATATGGTAAAGCGTCTTATCGACGAGCAGGCGGATGAGAAGCGGAAATATTATGAAATGTATGATCCGTTCGCATCCAGGGAGGTTATTCAGGATATGCTGTGGTCCGCCGAAGACGGCGAGAAGCTGGCTGCCATTAACCTGGACTTGAACGGTAGAAATGGATACCATGCCAGCACCTTTGCCAAATTCGTTATGAATGGCTTCAGCGATGCCGATTGGGATAAACACCTGGCTCAGCTGAAGAAGCTGAGAGTGGATGAGTATGTAGCTCTTTATCAGAAATACTATGATGCAGCAAACGGGAAATAAATCTTTACATCAAGCTGATCCCGTATTTCTCCTGGGCGAACCGGGAGGAAAGTGATATGAGCGTCTGGTTCCTGAGAGCATAATGGTTCCCGCCGAAGCCTGAAGAGGGGCTGCTCCCGAAAGATTTCAAATCTCCGGGGAGCAGTCCCTTTATATTGCCTGTAATCTGCCCCTTAGAGCGTTCCAAATCCATCTACAGCAATACAAGGACCACAAATGATTGTTGTTTTACACAAACTTCTTGACGCTACCAAAATGAGTTAGGCAGAGGTTCCATTGATTGTCATAGTAAGTAGAACGACTGGATAGAAGGTAGACCGCTAAAAAAATTATTGGCTCTTTATGTGGTGTCAATCATTATTTTTACGGGCTTGGGAGTTTATTATTATGCTAACCTACCGGCCTATACCTACGAAGAAGCGGTAAAGAAAGTGGAAGCGTATGAATCACAATCCGGAAAATCTGTTCAAGTACAAATTCCAGAGCATAGGGAAGATAAACTTGGCGTCGGAAAGCGATCTTACTTAAGTACAACTCACTATACCTACTACATCTATGTAACTGTCGAAGGAGAGTCAGTGACGCATCGCTTTGACCCATTGAATGGCGAATTTGAGCCATCGGCACGTAAGTTGAAATGAAATTAGGAGCCATTCCTGTAATGAATTAATTTGCGGTTTGAAACAAAAAAGCGCCTCCTGTATGCTGGGTCATGGAATGTGTACGGGTTACCTAATCTTTATTCATCCTACTATTTCGCAACGAATTGTTTGCTGTCTTTATTAAAAATATATTCTGTGGTTAATGTATCACCCTGTCCTTCTGTATTTCTCGTGGTTACGACCAGCTTTTCGCTTTTATTCATTGGAATACTATCTTTTTCATAATTGATAGTATCCTGGACCTTTTCAGCATTTTTAAAAGTGATTGCAAATGCTTCTCCATTTTTTTTATCAATGCCAAAAGCATAAGAATTATAACCTCTTGAAGCTGTATATTCAGGAGTGAGTAAGAAAACGTCCATTGATTCAAAACTGATTTTCTCGAAGGAAATAGGTTGCTCAGAAGGTTGAATAAAAACAATGTTCTGCAAATCTTTTATTTCTTTTTTATCCTCATTATGTTTGTAAATCACGGAGTAATGACCTTGGTAATAGAAGTCGCCTTCTTTCCCTAGAACACTAGGTGTAGTAACATGTCCAATTGCCTCTTTTCCATCTGAAACAACATATAACTCACCATTATCTGTATCTATCTGTGCTCGAATGGTAGGGGTTTTCTGGTTAATATCAATCTTAACTACATTAGCATAGGGCGAATCCGGAGTTTGACTTTTAATTTCATCTCTCTCATTCGTCGCTGTCGATGTTTTCCCTGTTTTATGAATCGTTTTATCTGAACTTTCAGTGCTGCATCTAGACATTAAAATACTTGCTACAACTATGGAACTTAAAAAAACTGAATACTTCTTAAAAATTAAAATCGCTTCCCTTCTAAATGTTAGTCTATTCTACAAAGATTACTATAAATCATACATAACCCATAAAAGTTGATAAAATGTAATTAATTTCTTAAAAAAGAGTGAATTACTAATTGTACTGCCAACATAAAGGAGTTGCAGGATTATTACTAATACTACGTATAGTTTAGAAAGGCTGTTTTCGTAAACTTTGTTGCTTTTGATTATGATTATTTTTGATTACAAGAACAATTGTTCTATAATTGAAATGATTGAATATGGAGATGTGGAATATGAGACCAAATCTAACACAAGATATTAGTGTAGATAGTTTTAAAGATTTCTATTGGTTGAAAGAAGAATTACAGTCATTTTGCAGGGGAAATGGAATAAGTGCTTCGGGTTCAAAAATAGAGATTTCCAATAGGATTGAAACATTTCTTCGAACAGGAGAAATAAAAAAACCTATTAGGTGCTATTGTTTCAAATGGCTAAATGTACCTTGATGAATTTCCTTGATCACGTCTTTGAGATCTATTCCATGATTATTTAGAATCACGATGGAATTTTAAGCTCTGAAGGACTCAAGAGGTCGGTAAAGTACAACATCCTATCGGTAACGTTTAAATCCAAGCCTTGAAAAGGATTGTATATTGAAGGAAGTGTAATCTGATACACTGTATGGAGCCGCTTGCACATGCAGCTGTCGAAAGCGGAGAAGAGGCCCCGTCAAGTGAGGGTGCGTTACAGACATCAGAGGAGGGAATATGCAATGATGAAGCTGAATGTGTATATGGCGTTATGGGGCTTGCATGGAAGCTTTGAGGAGCTGTGCAGCAAGGCCGCAGAGGCCGGCTTTACGGGTATTGAATGTCCGCTGCCGCCGCAGGAGCGGGAAGAGGAATTTCGGAAAGCGTTACAGTCTCATTCGCTGGGGTATATCGCTCAGGTGGTCAGCGGCGGAGACAGCGTGGAGGACCATATCCGAAGCTTTCAGGAACAAGTGGAGAGAACAGCGGCATTCCAGCCGGTACATATCGTTTCGCACAGTGCAAGGGACCGCATGAGCGATGCCGAGCAGGATACATTTTTCGAAAGCGCCCTGCGTACCGAGGAACAGCATGGGATGATTATTGCCCATGAAACTCATCGTCACCGGGCCATGTTTACCCCATGGACGACGGCGAGGCTGCTGCGCAAGTTCCCGGAGCTGAAGATTACCGCGGATTTCAGTCACTGGACGAATGTGTGTGAATCGCTGCTGGGAGATCTGGAGGAGGATCTGGCTCTCGCCATCCGGCATACTCATCATATTCACGGCCGGATTGGTCATACCCAGGGGCCGCAGGTTCCGCATCCGGGCGCGCCGGAATGGACCCGGGAGCGGGAATGCTTCGAAGGCTGGTGGGAGTCTATGCTAAAGCACCGCTCAGAGCAGGGAGAAACGGTAACGACCTTTACGCCTGAATTTGGACCGGTGCCTTACATGCCGACCCTGGCGTTTACGAATCAGCCGGTGTCGAGTCTATGGGAGGTTAATCTCTGGATGGCCCATCGTGCTGGGGAAAGGTTCGCGTCCTTATAGTCTGATACGAATGGCCGGGGGCTCTCGTCGAGAGGCCTCCGCTTTGTCATGGCATGCAGTATGCCAAATCGGGATAAAGCCCCAAACCCCTTATGCAGCAAGGGGTTTGGGGCTTTCCTGTTTTCGCATACGCCCGCAAAAAACCGCTGATTGTAGACAGGTTAAGGAATGAAGTACCATAAGCTCACAAAATGTAAACGCTTTTATAAGGAGGCCGACATGAAAAGATTATTGTCCTTATTTTTGAGCCTGAGTCTCATTGCAGCATTGGTGGTTCCACCTGCTCCGCTGCAAGCTGCCGTGATTGCGGATGCACAGCAGCTTATGGATTATCTGCGCACGAAAGTGGACGCAGGCGGGGATGCTACCAAGATTAAACTGGCTGACGCCAATGCAACGGTGCAGGTCAGTACTCCTGTGACGCTGAACGAGACCTTTAACGTACCGAGCGGCGTGAAGCTGCAGCTATTCTTAAAGATCGGCATTCAGGATGAAATGATAGTAGACGGGAAGCTGCAGGACAGCCGGGGCCTTGATTTTCGCCGGGACGGTGTTGTCGGCACCGGCACGGGCTCGGTGCTGCTGAATTCGGGAAGCAGCTACTACCAGCAAGGCGCTGAGATTGTAGGAGCAGCCGGCGTCATTCAGCCGGGGCCGAATTCCAGCGTAAAGCTGCTGGCGAACAGCCGGCTGTACGTAGCCTCCGGGACGGTTACCGTGCCGGCCGGCAAGACGGTGACATCAGACATGTTCAAGGTGATTGAGGTTGCAGAGGGAGCCAAATTCGAGGTTAACGGAGTCATCAATAACGACGTTGCCTTGATCCTGCCTTCCCCTCCAGGATCCGGTCCGACAGCAGACAAGGCAGCACTGGTCCAGGCGATCTCTGCGGCGATGGCGAACAAGGACGCCACGGCAGTCAGCGTGGACGGCAGTGAGGTGCCATCCACCGGAAAATGGGTCACTGCCTCGGCTGCAGATGCTTTCATGACAGCCATTCAATCGGCTATCGGCATTAGAGACGATGGAGCGGCCACACAGAGTCAGGTCACGGAAGGTGAGGCTGCATTGACAGCCGCAGTCCAAGCCTTTGATGCTGCCAAGCAGAATGGCACGCGTACAGGTGTACCTGCCGAGATCAAGACGGCACAGGATCTGGCGGATGCGCTGAAGCATATCACAGTGGATGATACGAAGGTGAAGCTAAGCGGAAATACCGTGGAGCTGTATGAAGCCATCACTATTGGAGAGCCGATGTCTATTCCGGCGGGCGTGAAGCTGCAAAGCTTTGCCGACCTGACGGTGAATACATCCGTCACTGTACTCGGCACCGTTCAGGACAGCCGTACACCGGACAAACGGGGAGCAGGTCTTGCCGGTAACGGCTCCGGTGCCATGGTGTTCCGCACGGGAAGCAGTTACTATCAGCAGGGCACCGAGGTGGTAGGTCCAAACGGTATATTCAAGCTGGGTTCAGACTCTAGCGTAGAGGTGCAAGGAAATCATCATTTGCGCATCGCTTCCGGTATAGTTACGCTGGCAAAGCCGGTGGAAGCGTCAGTGGTGCAGCGGATTACGGTAGCCTCAGAGGCCGTATTTAATGCCGTCTCTTCCCATATTGGAGCCGGTGTGGACTATACGCCGGTTAGCGCTGGCCTGGTCAGGCTGAATGAGCTGATCCGTCTGGCAGCGGCAAATCTGGACTCCACGCCGGTCAGCGTGGACGGGGCGGGACTTACGTCGGATCAATACTGGGTCACCCAAACGGACCAAGATGCCCTCGCAGACCGTGTGGATGCCGCAATCGTGACGAAGAACAACAGCTCAGCGGCGGAGAGCGATTATCAGACTGCCGCTGCCGCATTAGAGGCTGCCGTTCAAGCCTTTAACGATGCGAAGCAGCCAGGGGCGGTGCAGGCCGCAGAGATTACGACGGCAGAAGAGCTCCTGACGGCCCTGAACGGGCTGAGCGGCAGCGCAGAGCCTGTGGCTAAACGCTTGGCCGATGAGAGGGTAGGCGAGAAGACGTTCCAGGTCGTGGAAGTGTTCAAGCCGGTAACGGTAACGAAAAAGCTGACGGTGCCCGCGAACGTGCGGCTGAAGTTCACGGCCCAGATGACGGTTCATGCCATGATCCAGGTCAAGGGTCAGCTGCAGGACTTCCGGGACGAGGGCTTCATTATCGGCAATGGTATTGTCGGAGGAAGCGGCATTGGCTCTGCCGTGTTTGAGCCGGGCAGTGCGATGTATATCAAGGGCAAGGGCGAAACGATTGGGAACACCGGGATGCTCCGGGTAGAGCCAAACTCTATTCTCAGCATGTATGCAAAGAATCGCATGGAGATTACATCAGGTAAAGCAACGGTCTTGAAGCCGCTCATCACATCACTGACCACGGATTTGAGTGTACAGTCAGGTGCGGAGCTGACGGTGATCGGTTCCATTCCGAAGGAAATTGCCGTGCAATCCAGCGGAACCTACATCGATGCCAGCATTACCAATACAGAGTCCAAGCTGGGTATGGTTGGACAATCAGCTGAATCCTCGGATGAAACGGCTCTGACCGCCAAGATTCAGGACGGACGCATCTATCTGACCGTCAAGTCGATGGAGCAGAAGAAGGTGACCGTGACTGTGAAGGCGGAGGATGGCCGGACGGCGACGGTTGAAGCGGACTTGAACAATGGCGGCGTTATATCGAAGAGTATTTTGAAATACGGCGCATTGTCCGCCGCGGAGCTCAAAGCACGCATTCAGTCCAAGATCAGCGAGCTCGAAGCTTTGATCCTGCAAGCACAGGCCCGTAAGCTCGATACCGAGCGGGAGAAGGGTGCGGTCTGGTTCGCGAAAGAGTATGACAAGTATGCCGATTGGGATGAGAAAAATATAGATGTGAACAAAAAGATGTTCGGCGTGATTCCATCCTACAGCCCGGGCGGCAAGTCACCGGAGGAGCTGGCTCAGGAGCTGCCGGAGTTCCAGCGGACAGAAGTCATCGCGCTGCTGGATACGGCGATTGCCGAGCTGACCGGAGTGCTGAACGGCTCGATTGTGCGGCGGCCGGTGCGGCTCGTGGATTGGGACGGCATTGAGCTGAAGGGAAGTAATTTCTACAGTGAAGGCAAGCCGGTGTTCCTGCACGACTATTTCTCCAAGCCGCTTGATGTGCCGAAGGACAACGCAACCCTGTACAATGACTATCTCGGCAAAATCGACCTGCCCAAATCCATCAATCCTAGCTTTGTAAGCGATGAAAAGGGTACGCCGACGGCAGACAAGTACGGTGATTTACAGAATCGTCCGAGCAACAATATGGGCTATACCATCTTGTGGCATGATCCTGCTCCGGCCTGGGCGACCAGCAAGCACGGGGAGACGCTGCGTGACGGTATTACGACGTTTACGAAATACGATATTAATCACCCGGAAATTCGTTCGATTTGGAGCCATGTGCTGAAGCAGACCGGACCCATCACGAGCGGAAAGCCTTATACGGAGCTGGGATATTTGCTGGCGAACGAGCCGCACTGGTTTCTGGAGAAGGGCCACTGGGCAACTCCTAGAAAAGCAAACGGCCAAGAGGGGATTTCCGACCTTGCTCTGAAGCAATTCGCGGAGTGGCTGGAGGAGCGCCATCAAACACTGAGCAATCTGAATGCTTTGTGGGGAACGAGCTATGCAAGCTTTGATGCCGCTGCGCAGAGCGTCATTCCTATGGATAAAAAGTATAAAGGCACACCGATCGGCTATGATGTCAGCCTGTTCAATATGGAGCGGGGAACAGAATGGCTGGGCTTCCTTCATGAGCAGGTGAAGGCAAATGATCCGCAGGCGAATACGCATATTAAGATTATGCCGGACCTGTTCGTAGAGGACAACCGGACCCATGGCATCGACTTTGAGAAGCTGACTGAGATGGTTGATATCATTGGCGATGATGCGAAGACCCGGAAGGAGAATTTCAAATCAACTGGACAGGCGGAGGATTGGAAGGAGCACTACTCCTATATGTGGAAAGAGCTGGCCATGTCCTACGACTTTATGTCCTCGGTCAGCCCGGATAAGGCGCATATCAACTCAGAGGTGCATTTCCTGTCCACTGTCGCTTACCGCGATCTGTACATGAAGCCGGAGTATGTACGCAACACCTACTGGCTGGCGACACTGCTCGGTATGGATGCGGGCTTTACCTGGTTCTGGGGACGCAATCCGGATGGCTCCATTGAGAATCGTCTGATGACGACCTCGGTGCAGGGGCTGCTGGAGTCCTATCCGGGAACGGTGGCTCAGCAGCCACGGGTAGCCAATGAGTTAAGCAAGACGATGATGGATCTGAACGCGTTCTCTGAAGAGATTGTGAAGTTTCAGGAGCAGCGCAAGCCCGTGCGGATCTTCTACTCTGAAACGGCGGCCATTAATGATACGCATTATATGGAGGATCAATTCGAGCTGTACGAGGCTCTGTTCTTTAACGGAGTACCGGTCGGGTTTGTGACAGCAAGCATGCTGGAGAAGCAGCCGCATTCCAGCTGGGATGCTGTCGTGATCCGTAAGACCGAGGAAGTGACAGACGCTGAGTTTGAGGCGCTTCAGTCTTATTTGAATGCAGGCGGAACGGTGATTACGGATGATGCCAGCCTGAAGCTAACTCAGTACAAAAAGCCGCGCACAGCATCCTTGACACAAGGAAGCGGTGTGCTGTATCAGCCGGCGGACACATCCCCTGCCAGCCTGGCCAAGCAGGCATTTACTGTGCTGGAGCAGCAAGGCAGTCTGTCACCGGTCAAGCTGATGGAGACGAACCCTTCCAATCAGCGCGGGGCCATGTGGCGTGTTGTGCCTCAGGGTGACGACCGTTACATGATGACGGTTGTGAATTTGGGCAAGCACGAGGCTTCCCTGCAGGCGGCGATGGCCGGCAATGCCGCATTTACAGTGACAGACATGATGACAGGCCAAAGCCTCGGCACGTCCTGGACAGTAAAGCCGGAAGGAGTCATGCTGCTGGAGCTTCAAGTGCTGCCACAATCCGGGCAGCCAGGCAGCGGTGACGGCACAGATGGAGGAACAAACGGTGATCCGGGCTCCGGTGGAACTCCTGGCGGAACGATTGGTGGAACTCCTGGCGGAACGACTGGCGGAGCAGCAGGAGGCGGAAGCTCGGTCCCAGGCAATAGCGGACCTGTTAAACAGCCTGCCGCTCCAGTGAAAGTGACAGCAGACACCATTGTGAACGGTGTTGCGCGCTCCAAGCTGTCTGGCAGCCTGCTGCAAAGTGCAGTGGAACAGGCTGTAAACGGCAGCGTGCGTATCCAGGTAGAGCTGCCGGCTGCCGCCAATGAAGTGCAGCTGCAGCTTCCGGCTTCCAGCGTGAGCGCTGCAGGCATGGCGCAGATTACCAAGCTGAGTATTGACACCGGTCTCGCTGTCGTTTCGATCCCGCCGTCCATGCTGCAGAAAGCTTTGAGCCCTAACGCCCAAACCGTAGAGCTCACCGTCAAGAAGACTTCTGTAACGCTGGACAGCGAGAAGGCACGGGCTATTGTCAAAGACAATCCGGTCTACGACTTCACCTTGTCTGTGGATGGCGCGGCAATCAGCCATTTCGGCAATGGGGCATCCGTGGAGCTGCAGCTTCCCTATACGCTGAAGGGAGGCGAGAAGCCGAAGCATGTCGTTGCTTATTACATCAACGACAACCGTGAGCTGACGGCCGTGAAGAACAGCCGCTATGACGAGAAGACGGGAACGCTCGTATTCCATGTGAAGCATTTCAGCTACTATACCGCAGCGTCAGCAAACGTCAGCTTCAAGGATCTTTCAACGGTCCCATGGGCTGAGGAAAGCATTCTGTCTCTGGCAGCGCGGGAAATCGTGCAGGGCACTGGTTCGGGAGCCTTCCAGCCAGCGCAGCAAGTGAGCCGTGCCGAGTTTGTTCAAATGCTCGTTAACGCTTTTGAGCTTGGCTCTGGCGAGAAGGCTGCCTCTACCTTCAGCGACGTGAAGCAGGGAGCCTGGTACAGTGGTGCGCTCGGCACAGCACAGTCGCTCGGCATCATTTCCGGCAAGCCGGATGGCAGCTTCGGTGTTCATGACTCCATCACAAGACAAGAGATGGCAGTCATCGTGCATCGCTTGCTGACAGCAGAGGGGATTTCACTGCCAGAGGGCAGCGGTTCTGCAAAGGCCTTTAAGGATGAGGGGCTGATTGCCGGCTACGCGGCAGCCAGTGTGAAGGCCATGCAGGCCTCCGGCTTGCTGCAGGGCTCAGGCAACGGGCAATTTGGTCCGAAGGAGCTCACTACGCGCGCCCAGGCGGCCGTGCTGGTGGAGCGTCTGCTGGAGCTTCCATAAATGCAGGATACAGGAACTAGCAAAGCATAGGAATGAGGCAAAGCATTGGAAAGAAGCCGCTCTACAGCAGAGCGTGCTTCTTTTCCTTCATGCCTTGAAGCTGCTCTAATATTAACTTGAAAAATATATAAAAAATGTATTGACTTAACATCCAATGTTAAATATTCTAAGTGTGAAATTAAATTTTAAATTTAAATGGAGGTGCATGGATGGGGACCAAACAGAAGCTGATCAGCCTGACCTTATGTGTCGGATTGATCATGGGCATGACCGCAGCAGACCGTTTCTCGATCGCGTTCGCTGCTGAAACCCCGAAGCAGGAGGCTGTCAGAAAGCTGGGCGAGCTGAACGCGTTGATCACACAAGCGAAAGGAAGTGGCATTGACACCACCCGGGAAGAAAGTGCGGCATGGATGGCAAGTGAATTTATTAAATACGCAGACTGGGACGCCGCCAACGTTGCGAAGAACAAGGCCCAGTTCGAGCGGGTCAAGCTGTTCCAGAATAATGCGCAGCAGCTGGCGAATGACCTGCCCAATTTTGAGCGCAGAGAAGTCAGTCAGATGCTGGATACAGCCAAAACCGAATTGAATCAGGTCATGAGCGGAGCGGTGACGCGCCGCGCAGTGTCCAAGGTCAACTGGTCGAACATTACGGTGCAGAATGATCAGTTCATGTCTAACGGAAAGCCGGTGTTCCTGTACGATTACTTCTCCAAGCCGCTGAATATTCCAACCTCCGATCCGACACTGTATAACGAATATTTAGGCAAGCTGGATCATCCAAAGGCCATCAGCCCGATCTTCGCGCTGGACGAGGCCGGAACCATCGATCAGACGAAGCTGGCTGATCTGAAGAATCGCCCGACCAATACAGCCGGCTACCTCATGCTGTGGCATGATCCGCTGCCGCAATGGGCAGCCACCAAGTATGGACCAGAGATTTTGAAGGGGCAGAGCTTCTTCACGAAGTATGACATTGACCACCCGCAGGTGCGGGAGATCTGGAAGGATGTCTTCAAGGGAACCATCCCGACGACGGCCGGCAAAAACTACACCAAGCTCGGCTACATTCTCGCTAATGAACCGCACTGGTTTACGGCGAAAGGGCATTGGGCGGCCGTTTCCAATGTGTCTACGTATACGATGAGCAAGTTCAGAACATGGCTTGAGGCCAAGCACGGCACGATTGCCAAGCTGAACGGGCTGTGGGGGACAAGCTACAGCAGCTTCAGCCAGGTGAATCTTGCCATTCCACTGGATGCCTCTTACAAGAACACTCCGATCTGGTATGACTGGTCACGCTTCAACATGGATCGGGGAACTGAATGGCTGACCTTCCTGCATGATGAGATCAAGAAATATGATCCTGCAGCCCGGACTCAGCTGAAGCTTATGCCAGACCTCTTCGTCGAGGGCCCTCGGGATCATGGCATCGACTTTGAGGCCCTGACCGAGATGACCGAGATCATCGGCGACGATGCAAAGATTCGCAAGCGGAACATGAACAGCACCGGTCCGGAGAGCTGGGAGTCCAAGTACGCCTACTACTGGGAAGAGATGGCGATGTCGTATGACTTTATGGATTCCGTCAGCCCGAACAAGCCTCACTTTAATTCCGAGGTGCATCTGCTGTCGACAACGCAGTACCGGGATCTGTACATGAAGCCCGAGTATGTGCGCTCCACATACTGGCAGACGACCATTCACGGCTTGAACGGGGGCCTGACCTGGTTCTGGGGCCGTAACGCTGACGGCTCGATCGAGGAGCGGCTGCAGAATGCTACTGGCGGTCTCGGCGAGTCCTATGCGGCTTCGGTAGCCCAGCAGCCAAGAGTGGCGCAGGAGCTGACCAAGACGATGATGGACATGAACGCCTTCTCGAATGAGATCGTCAAGTTCCAGCGGGAGCGTAAGCCGGTTCGGCTGTTCTACTCTGAAGCGGCCGCAATCAACGATTTCAATTACATGCAGGATCAATTTGATCTGTATGAGTCCATGTACTTTAGTGGGGTACCGCTCGGCTTTGCCACGAAGAACATTATTTTCAAGCAGCCGAACTCGGATTGGGATGTCATCGTAGTCCGCAAGACGGAGGAAGTCACCGAAGCGGAATTTAACGCACTGCAAATTTATCTGGATAACGGGGGAACCGTCATCCTGGATGATGTCAGCCTCAAGTTCAATGAATACAAGCAGCCGCGCGCGAAGACCCTGACCGCAGGTACCGGCAAGCTGATCAAGATGACAAACAATGCCGTGTCCGGCATTGCATCCCGAGTAACAACAGAGCTGTCGGCCAAAGGTCAGCTGCCACCGGTGGTCCTGACCGAGAACAATGGCCTGCCATCTAAGGGAGCCTTCTGGCGGGTTGTGCCGCATGGCACGAACACCTACCTGATGACGATCGTGAACGTTGGAAAGAACACCTCCAATATCAGCCTCAAAATGGCGAACAACAAAAATGTTACCGTCAAAAACCTGATGACCGGCAAAAGCTCGCCAGCGAGCTTCAGCCTCGGTTCAGAGCAGGTGCTACTGCTGGAGGTGAAGCCGGTGCCGTAAGGCACAGGCCGCGCTGTATCTCAAGTAACAACAAGGGACGCTCCACCGAAGCTTGATCCGGTGGAGCGTCCCTTTCTCTTGCTACCGATACAGCTGCTGCTGATAATCACGCGGCGACAGGCCGGTGACCTGCTTGAACACCCGGCTGAAATAATAGGGATTCGGAAACTGGAGCTGCTCGCTGATCTGGGATAGGTTCAGCGCTTCGGCGTGCATCAGCTCAATAGCACGCTGGATTTTGAGCTTCCGGTAGTATTCATTGATCGTGCTGCCGGTATCGGCTTTAAACACCCGCCCCAAATAGGTGTAGTTCATGCTCAGACGGTCGGCAATTCTCTTGCTGTCAAAGGGCTGCTCCAGCTGCTGCTTCAGGCAGGCGATGATCCGAGAGGAAAGCGCGGAGCCGCGGTGCTTCTCTCTTTGCTGCAGGTCCTGCTGCAGCAGCTCGTACAGCGCCTGATAGAGCAGGCCGTTCATGCGCTCCGTGCTGAACGGCGCGGCAGAGCGGTACAGCCGCAGCATGGCGTTCAGGATATCCATAAACGACTCCGGGGAGGACAAGGTAAGCTGCTTCGGCAGAAAGAGCGGCTCTTGCTCTGCCCGGGGCTGAAACGGCACGAAGGAGACCCAGTACCAGGTCGAGCCGGGCGCGACGGGGGATTTGCCCCAGTGACGGCACTGATTTTTGAGAAAAAAAGCTTGTCCGCTGCTCAAGGTATAGTCAATCTCCTCCTCACACACGGTCACTTCTCCGTCCACGACATACAGCAGGGTATCCATATTCAAGATCCGGTCGACGTGAATCCAGGGCTGCGCCGGCTTGAACACCCCCATTGTAATTAAAGCAGGCAGCTCGCTGCGGTTCATCATGACACGCTGCTCCATGGGGACAACTCCTCCTTTATAGCCTCTATTTAAGAGACATTGTATAGAAGTTGATATAAGATATCAATCTTGCAGTTGCGTGCATTTTTAAAGACGGGACGCTGGACTATCATATGGATATATGGTAAATGCGAAGGAGGAAGTCTGATGGAATTTACACCGATCAAGGTGGAGCGGGACCTGACGATTGTCGGAGGCGGAATGCCGGGCATCTGTGCGGCGATCCAGGCCGCAAGACTTGGCATGAAAGTATCCTTAATTAATAACCGGGGGTATTTAGGCGGCAATGCAAGCCCTGAGAACCGGATCAATGTGGTCGGCGCCGACGGTGCCCAGGAGTTTAACTTCTACGCCCGGGAGTCGGGCATTATGGAAGAGCTGCGCCTGGAGAATCTGTATCGAAATCCGCAGGGCAATGCGTATTTATGGGAAACGATTCTGCTGGATTTTGTCCTGGGGGAGCCGAATGTATCGCTGTTTCTGAATACCAACATAGATAAAGTCGAAACCGATGGAAGCGGTAACATCCTGTATGTGTCCGGATCACAGCTGGGCGCGGAGAAGCGCTTTGACTTCTACAGCCCGCTGTTTCTCGACGATACCGGAGACGGGACGGTCGGCTATCTTGCCGGAGCGGAGTACCGTACAGGGCGGGAAGCGAAGTCGGAATTTAACGAACGGATTGCTCCGGATGAGGCAGACCAGAACATGCTGCTGAGCACGCTGTCCTGGTACTCCAAAGACACCGGGCGTCCTGCACGGTTCGTGATGCCGGAATTTGCCCAAAGCCTGAAGGTTGAGGAGGCGCTGCAGCACCGCCAGATTCCCGACCGCATCCCGGGGAATTCCCGCTATGAGGCATACCGGATGCAGTGGTTTTACGAAATTGGCCATGGAAAGGACCCCATCCGCGAGAACGAGGAAATTATGCAAAACCACAGAGAACTCGTCTACGGGATCTGGAATCATATCAAGAACAGCGGCAATTATGACGCTTCCCAGTACGATTTGGAGTATGTGAGCGGTGTTCCGGGCAAGAGAGAATCCAGAAGGCTGATGGGCGATTATATCCTGACAGAAGAGGATATTGTGGAGCAGAAGGATTTCGAGGATACGATCGGCTTCGGCGGCTGGTCCATCGACCTGCATGCGGTGGAGGGCTTCTTCTCGAAGGATATGACAACCCGCCATTTCGTGCTGCGGGGCGTGTACTCGATTCCCTACCGCAGCTGCTATTCTAAAAATGTAAACAATCTGTTTGTAGCCAGCCGCTGCATGTCCACCACCCACGTAGCCTTTGGTACGACGCGCGTTATGGCTACGCTGGCGGTGCTGGGCCAGTCCTGCGCGGCAGCCGCTCATCTGTGCAAGAAGTACCATGTGCAGCCAAGAGATATTTACGAGCAGCATATGGAGGAGCTGCAGCAGCTGCTGCTGGCGAATGACCAATACATCATCGGAAAGCGCAGCCACGATCCGCTTGATCTGTGCCGTCAAGCTGACATTCAGGTCAGCTCCGTGCAGCCTTCCTTCCTGGAGCAGGCAGATTTCAGTCTGCCGCTGGATGGCCGGTACGCGTTCATCTTGCCGGTGAAGGAGCCTGTTCAGCAGCTGGCGCTGCGTCTGAGCAGTCAGAGGGAGGCCCGGCTGCGGTATACCGTTTACGTCCCGAGCAAGCTGCAGAACTACTCGCCGCAGCACAAACTGTATGAAGGGGAGATTACCGTTCCGGCCAGCTCCGAGCTGCAGTGGGTGAACCTGCCTCTAAGCGGCGAGAGCGAGAACGGCAAGCTGTTCATCGAATTCGAGCCGAATGAGTCGATTCAGCTGGGCATGTGTGATGACGAGCTGAACGGTGTATTTTTCCTCAAAAAGCATGCCATGAACCGCCGCACAACCTTCTGCGATATTGACACCCTGGAAGTGAAGAAAGAAATGTGGCGCGCGGAGAAGGGGCTTCCTTGCTACCGGACGGGTACAGAGCAGGACATCTATAACGGCGGTAACCTGAACAATGGCCTGTCGAGAAACCATGGGCTGCCTAATCTGTGGCTTTCTGCACCGACTGAGGGGGATGAAAGCATTACGGTGAGCTTGAAGGAGGCGCGGAACGTCAGCCGCATGCAGCTTGTTTTTGACTCCAATCTCAACTACCACTATGACAATCTGGAGATTTATCAGGATTTCAACATCTTCCCGACCCTGGTCAAGGACTATACCGTCTATGGCAAGAAAAATGGAGCGTACCACGAGCTGATCACCGTAACAGACAATTACAAGCGGGTGAACAAGCTGTCCTTTCAGCCGTTCCTCACGGATGAGCTGAAGGTCGTCTTCCATAAGACGAATGGCGCCAAGCGGGTGAGTGTGTATGAGATTCGGGCCTACGAGTAGCATGGTGTCAGACGTGGCGGCGCAAAGGACAAAACTGCAGAAGCTGCAGCTAAAGGAGGCAGGAATGGGATGGCCAAGAAGCCGCATGTGTTTTTTATAATGACGGATGAATTGCGGGCCGACACGCTGGGATTCCGGGGCCACAGCACGGTGCAGACGCCCCATCTGGATCAATTCGCCAAGGACTGTGCTGTATTTACGAATGCGTATACGAGCTGCCCGATGTGCGCTCCGGCGCGGGTCAGTCTGGCTACCGGACGCTACGGTCTCAGTCACGGCGTGCTGGACAACGCCTTCGCTCCGGTGGAGGATGAGCACTCGCTGTACAGCACCATGAGTCAACACGGGTATCACACGATCAACTACGGCAAAATCCACTTTAACACACCGGGCACCTTCGGCTTTGAGGAGCATTACCCCCGCGGCCAGTTTGCCGGCGGAGAGGTCGGGGTGTTCGGCGTTACGAATCGCGAGCTGCTGAAGAACAGTGTCTACAAAAAAAATGAAGGCGAGGTTTCACTCGTCATCCACGGCGTTAATCCGCAAAAGCCCGGGGAAACGGCCGACTCGCTGCTGACCACAGCGTATGTAGAGCGGCTGAACGACCTCAAGGACAGTGAACGGCCGCTGTTCCACCGGCTGTCGATCATTGATCCGCATACGCCGTATTTTCCGGCAGAGCCTTATGCATCGATGTATGACTACCGGGAAATGCGACTGCCGGATACGTGGAAGGAGGATCTCTCCACCAAACCGCTGCTGCACCGTTATTATTACCGGGCGCGGGGGTTTGACCGCTTGACGGAGGAGGATTACCGCCGCAGCCTGGCCAGCTATTACGGCCTGATTACGCATGTGGATGACCGGGTCGGGCAGGTGCTGGGCAGGCTGAAGGAGCTCGGGCTGTACGAGGATTCCATCATCGTCTTTACATCGGATCACGGCTCCATGATGGGCGAGCACGGCTTTATCGAGAAATGGGGGATCCTCTATGAAGAGGTGTCCCGGATTCCCCTTCTGATCAAGTTTCCGAAGAGCAGGCACCAGGGAACGTATGAGGCTTTCGCAGAAATTATAGATATTATGCCGACACTCCTGGATGCTGCCGGAATTGACATTCCGGGCGGCGTGCAGGGACAGTCTCTTCTGCCCATGCTCCAGGGAGAGCCGGGAGCCGCCAAGGATGAGGTGTTCGGGCATATTTTTACAGGCGGCTTGCAGCGCGAGCCGGCGCTGATGATCCGCAAGGGAGCCTGGAAGCTTACCTGGTATCCGGGGCAGGAAGAGCTGCACGACCGGCTGATGAACGACCACTATCTGAAGTACACGCATATGTTCCTCGAAGACGTGGTGGAAGGCGAGCTGTATCACCTGGATCAGGACCCCGGGGAGACACATAATCTGTTCCAGGACCCCGCCCATGCCGCCGTCAGGGAGGCACTGCTGCAGCGGCTTCTAGCCTGGCGGGCGGGCCTTGGGCCGCTGGCTGATCTTGACGATATGCAGCAGGCCCGTAATACGGTGAACAGCTATCATCTGCTGCAGGGAGACAATCTGGCCCGTATGCAGACCCTGATGCGGGCCGGCGGAACAATCAGGCAGCTGGGGCGAGCCGGCGCAGAGAAGTCAAGATAGTACTACTTCAGCAACGAGGTAAAAATAGTACTACTATTGTGAGGGTATGTGCATGGGAAAAGAGACCGCACAGCAGATATGATGGGAATAAGGCCTGCGATGCCGAGGTCAGGTATCCGGGTCTTGGAAACATCATTTTTTGTACTCGGGAGGTTATTTAATGAAGGATCTGCAGAAGGTCTGGGAAAATCTTGACGTGCTTCATCTCAATCGGGAAGCCCCGAGAGCTTACTATATACCGTATGCCAATACAGAATCGGCAAGACAGGGGAAGCGCGGCAAATCCCCTTTTTACCAAACCCTGAATGGACAATGGAAGTTTCGCTATCACCGCAGTGTGCAGGAGGTGAAGGAGGCTTTTTACGAGGAGGCTTATGATTACTCTGGCTGGGACGACCTGCTGGTGCCTTCCTGCTGGCAGTCTAACGGGTATGACCAGATGCAGTACTGCAATGTGAATTATCCGATTCCGTGCGATCCGCCCTTCGTCCCGGACGAGAATCCGGCGGGGCTGTACATCCGGGAATTTAACGTATCCGGCGATTGGAAGGACCAGGCAGCGCATGTCGTCTTTGAAGGCGTGAATTCCTGCTTCTATTTGTGGGTGAACGGTGCGTTTGTCGGCTATAGCCAAGGCAGCCGCATTCCGGCGGAATTCGATCTGAGCTCTTATGTGCGCAGCGGCAAGAACCGCATGGCTGTTATGGTGCTCAAATGGTGCGACGGCACCTATCTGGAGGATCAGGATGCCTGGCGTTACTCGGGTATTTTCAGAGATGTGTATCTGCTTGCCCGCAGTCAGGAAAGAATCCGTGACGTGTTCTATCAGGCTGATTTATCGGCGGACTACAAGCAGGCCTCACTGCGCTGCGATGTCGAGAGCCATGGCATTGTGGAGGTGCAGGTTCAGCTACTGGATGCAGCGGGGCATGAGGTCAGCTCCAGCACGGCCCGGGTGAAGGGTAAGGAAACGCTGCGCCTGGACATCGCAAGCCCGGTGCTGTGGAGTGCAGAGAATCCGTATTTGTATTCGCTGCTGGTCAGCGGTGCGGGTGAAGTGCTGCATTTTCATGTCGGACTCCGCAAAGTAGAAGTGGTGGACGGCGTATTCCGCATCAACGGCCAGGACATCAAGCTGAAGGGCGTCAACCGTCACGATTCCCATCCGGAGCTGGGACAGACGATTCCGCTGAAGCATATGATTCAGGATTTGAAGCTGATGAAGCAGCATAACATCAACACGATCCGGACCTCCCATTACCCGAACGACCCGAGATTTCTGGATTTATGCGACCAGTACGGCTTCTATGTCATTGATGAGGCGGATCTGGAGGCGCACGGTGTGCTGCATGCTGGAGACTATCATATGCTTACGAAAAATCCGGAGTGGGAAGCAGCCTTCCTCGACCGTGCTGTCCGCATGGTTGAACGGGACAAGAACCACCCGTCCGTAGTGATCTGGTCTATGGGCAATGAATCCGGCTATGGCGTAAATCATATTGCGATGGCACGCTGGACCCGGGAGCGCGACACGACACGTCCCGTGCACTACGAAGGGGCGGCGCTGAAATATAACGGCCATCCTGATACCAGCTGCCTGGATATGAACAGCAGAATGTATGCCACCGTGCAGGAGCTGATTGCTTACGGCAGCGATGAGAGCCAGACCAAGCCCCTGCTGCAGTGCGAGTACAGCCATGCCATGGGCAACAGCTGCGGAGACTTGAAGGATTACTGGGACGTGATCTATGCCTATCCGAAGCTGATGGGCGGCTGTGTATGGGAGTGGTGTGACCACGGCATCAAGGCGGAATCCCCGGATGGGCAGACGTTCTATGGCTATGGCGGCGATTTCGGCGATGTGCAGAACGACGGGAACTTCTGTATTGACGGGCTCGTCAGCCCGGACCGGATTCCTCATACGAACCTGCTGGAGCTGAAAAAGGTGATGGCGCCCGTGCTGCTGGAGGCGGAGGATGCCGCCGAGGGCAAGGTTCGCGTAAGTAACCGCTATGACTTTATCGACCTGTCAGATGTCGTCATGAGCTGGAAGGTCGAGCTTGACGGCGAAACCGTGGAGCAGGGAGAATTGCCGTCGCTGCAAACGCCTCCTCATGGCACAGAGATCGTGACCATTCCTTATTCGGTTCCTCATACGGCAGGACGCTGGTTCCTTAATCTGTTCGTAACGCAGCGCACCGACAAGCCATGGGCAGCGGCAGGGCATGAGCTGACCAGTGAGCAGTTCGAGCTGCCAATGCCGGCTTCTGTGCCTGCACCGGCTGCCGATCTGCGGGTACTGCCGGATATTACGGTAGAGCAGCGGGACGATGAGGTGATCGTGGAGGGCTTTGATTTCCTGCATGTATTCGATCTTCACGCCGGGACATTTACGAAGATCACCAAGCATGGTGTGCCGCTGCTTCAGGGCAGGCCGCAGTTCAGCATTTGGCGGGCGCCCGCAGATAATGACCGCAAGATCAAGGTGCTCTGGAGCAAGGAAGGCTATGACCGCGCCATCACGAAGGTCTACCGCGCCGAGGTCACCGAGGTATCAGAGAAGCGGGTACAAATCGAGGTGGACTTCGCACTGACCTGCAACATCAAGCTGCCGCTGCTCAAGGGCAAGGCTGTGTGGGAGGTGGACGGCGCCGGAGCGATCACGCTGAAGACGTCCGTTCAGGTGCGGGAGGATCTGCCGTATCTGCCTCGCTTCGGGCTGCAGCTCGTCATGCCGGCAGGCAATGAGCAGGTGGAGTACTTTGGCTACGGACCGCATGAAAGCTATATCGACAAGCGCCAAAGTGTTAGAAAGAGCAAATATGAGTTGACCGTCGATCAGATGCACCATTCCTATGTTGTGCCGCAGGAGAATGGCTCGCGGTATGGAACAGAGTGGGCTTCTGTCAGCAATGCACTCGGTATGGGCCTTCTGTTCACCAGCCTGGGCTCGGAGTTCTCGTTCCAGGCGCTGCACTACACGCCAGAGGATATGACTCAGGCGAAGCATACGTATTCCTTGCGTAGACGCAAGGAGACGATCGTGCATCTGGATTACAAAATGAACGGGATCGGCTCCAGCTCCTGCGGAACGGATCTCCTGGAGCAGTATCAGCTGAGCGATAAGGACATGGCCTTTGAGCTGCGGATGACTCCCATTCTGACCGAAGACGAATAGCAGCTTTTGCATCTAAGCCGTCCTGATTTCACAGCAGGGCGGCTTTTTTTGTCTGGCGTGCCCAGAAGCACGCATCTTCTAGCCGGTGAAAGTCCGGTCGCGGGAGGGGCCAAGCCCCCGCGTAGCTAGGATACCTGCGTACGGCGAAATCTGTGCGTAGAAGCGTATCGACGAAAGTACCTGTCGGAGACAGGGCGAGCGAAATACCAGGCCGTAACATGAAGTGAATCCTGCCGCGTCGTCAAAAAGGCCTCGCAAGAGGGACAAGAGGAAGCCGAGTCCCGCATACATGGACGAAGGCCAGGGAAACTGCTCTGAACTTGGAACGGCAGTGAAGAATCCTCCGGCGTAGAGGGAGCGGCATGGTATGAAAGAGGATGTAGTGAACTGGGGAGGCCCTCCCCTGCACGAGAAAAAAAAAAACTCGTAGCGAGGCGCTCTATAAGCTGAAAAAAAAAAAAGGTGAAGTGAGATGTCTGCAGGAAGGGAGTCCGAGGGGCTCGTAGTACCAAGGAACCGTAGGACAACATAACCTGCGGGAGGGAAGGAGCTCTGCTTTGTTCACGTTTCTTAAGGAGGTACGAGTCAGTGAATGCCAATCGGCTAACAACACCAAAGGAAAACGTTCAACAACTCCAAGAGAAACTAGGTCATGCGGCCAAGGAAAACAAGAAACGCAGATTCCACGCTTTGTATGACAAGGTCTACCGAATGGACATTTTGTGGGAAGCATGGCGCAGGGTGCGAGCCAATAAAGGCTCGGCGGGCGTCGACGGTGAGACGCTGACGGACATCGAGAAGCAAGGCGAATACCTCTTCTTGCTTGAATGCCAACGGCTTTTAAAAGAGGGGCGCTACCACCCACAGCCTGTTCGGCGGCATTACATCCCGAAGAAAGATGGGAAGCAAAGACCGCTTGGTATTCCGACCATTCGAGATCGCGTCATACAAATGGCAACAAAACTAGTCATGGAACCGATCTTTGAAGCCGATTTTCAGGAATCCTCATTTGGATTCCGTCCGAAGAGAAGTGCGAAGGGAGCGCTGGACCGGATCCGGAAGGCATGCAATCGCAAGGGAAATTGGGTGATCGACGTCGACATCCAAGGCTACTTCGACAACATCAATCAAGAGAAGCTTATGAAACTGGTTGAAATGCGAATCAGTGACAGACGAATGTTGAAGCTGGTTCGGAAGTGGTTACAAGCGGGAGTGATGGAAGAAGGGACGGTAAGGCGCTCAGATTTGGGAACACCGCAAGGCGGGGTAATATCTCCGCTGCTTGCGAACATTTACCTCAATTACTTCGACATTCTGTGGGAACGACATGGGAGCGGTCACGGAGAACTAACGCGTTATGCGGATGACTTCGTGGTTGTATGCAAAACGAAGAAAGACGCAGACCGATCGTACGAACTTATTCGTGCGATTATGGATCGTCTCGAACTCACCTTGCATCCAACCAAAACGCGCATCGTCGGACTGTGGACAGGAGAAGAAGGCTTCGACTTTCTCGGTATGCATCATCGCAAGACGAAAGCAGAAACCTCCAAAGGAAAAGTGTATTACACCACTCAGCAATGGCTGACTCGGAAAGCAGAAGAACGCATTCGGGAAGTCGTAAAAGACCGTCTGGCACCGCCGGGTATGCGGCACAAGTCGTTACTTGAACAGGTCAATTGGTTAAATCCCAAGATACAAGGCTGGCGGAATTATTACTACACCGCCCACAGTCAGCGGAAGATGGCAAAGCTGGATTGGTACATTCTTCAGAGGCTTGCGAGATGGTACGCGAAGAAGCGGCAACGCGCACGATGGATGAGTTCTGTGCGCGAGGTTAAATTCATGGCTAGACAACATGGACTCAAAACGCTCTTGTAATCTGCATGCACATGAATGACGAACATCGGAAAGCCGTATGAGGGAAAACCTCACGTACGGTTTGATGAGGAGGGGCTGAAATTTTCAGCCCTTTACTCTAGCCGCTGGCTTGGTAACTCTAGAGCAAAGGAGCCGATCTGTATGCATAATGAGCCTGTAGTCCCCTGTGATGGGGGAAGGGCTACAGGCTCATGGCTCCCATAAAAAAACAGCATGGTGTATTTACTTTTCCGGATGATATCGTCCATGATATAGATAGTGTGGGACCCACAAAATGGATGTGTCATGAGTAGACCGACCGCTGGCTTTCCTATGAGAGCCGGTATCGGGACGCTGTGATGAAGTGGGTGGATAAAGTGTGGTAGAGAGACTATAAGATTTGGAGGGATGAGAGCTCATGGAGAGCAAGGAGCAAGCTGCGGCCCGTTACGGGTCAAAAGGGAAGGCAGGCACCTATCTGGAGGTACTGGCGGTGTCCACGAAGCTTGGGTTGACGTCCTTTGGCGGACCGGTTGCGCACATTGGGTATTTTCACAACGAATACATACGGCGGCGTAAATGGATGGATGAACGAAGCTATGCAGATCTGGTCGCGCTGTGCCAGTTCCTTCCCGGACCGGCCAGCAGTCAGGTCGGCATCGGCATTGGCGTCATTCGCGGAGGGCTTGTAGGCGGGCTGATCGCCTGGCTCGGGTTCACGCTGCCTTCCGTTGTGGCCTTGGTGCTGTTCGCTCTGCTGCTGCAGGGGATGGATCTGGGCAATGCGGGCTGGATTCACGGACTGAAGCTGGTCGCCGTAGCGATCGTGGCCCATGCGATACTCGGGATGGGCCAGAAGCTGGCTCCGGATCGAAGCCGGGCGACACTGGCTATCGCGGCAGCCTCTATCGCGCTGCTGTGGCAGTCGGTGTTCAGTCAGGTCGGCATCATTGTCGCAGCGGGACTGTTCGGGCTGTGGATGTACCGCAAAGCCGAGACCCCGGAGGTCACGGATCTGAATATCCCCGTGAAGCGCGGAGTCGCACTCTTTTGTCTGGTGCTGTTCGCGGCGCTGCTGGCAGCGCTGCCGCTGCTTCGACAGGGAGCGGTCGGCGGCTGGCTGCCGCTGTTTGACAGCTTCTACCGGTCCGGATCGCTGGTGTTCGGTGGAGGTCATGTCGTGCTGCCGCTGCTGGAGCGAGAGGTCGTACCGGCGGGCTGGGTGAACAAAGAGGACTTCCTGGCCGGCTACGGTGCAGCCCAGGCCGTGCCGGGCCCGCTGTTTACCTTCGCGGCATTTCTGGGGACACTGGCTGGTGGCATTTCCGGCGCAGTGATCGCCACCGCTGCGATTTTTCTGCCTGCGTTTCTGCTCATTATCGGCACGCTGCCGTTCTGGAACGCTATGCGCCGCAACCCCAAGGTGCAAGGCGCCCTGGTCGGAATCAATGCCGCAGTCGTCGGCATCCTGCTGGCCGCGCTTTATGATCCGCTTTGGACGACGACGATTCTGTCGCCGGCGGATTTTGCCATGGCCGCTGTCTTTTTCCTCATGCTCGTCTTCTGGAAGCTTCCGCCGTGGGTGATCGTCATCGCGGGAGCGCTTGGCGGCACGCTGCTGACTTTGATTTGAGGCACTTCGTGTTATTTAAAGCCCGGACTCGCTGTACAAGCGGTGCCGGGCTTTTCACATGCGGCAAGACGGCTGAAGCTGTGCTCCTGCATTAGCATAGGCATCGTCTGCGGCTGTCTAAAATGGTACAAACTTCTGCCAAGCTGGAGACGTTAATATAAGAAGGCGGTATGCAGTCCAGCAGGGCTGTCATCCATGCGTGGAAGAAGGAGGACAAACCATGAACGTCATTGGAATTGTAGGGTTCGTTACATCTGTAGTGTCGATCGTCTTAAACCTAATTCTCGTCAAGAGCGAGCATCGTCATGAGAAGCTGAGTGACACAGCGGGGAAAAAGTGGTATATCGCTTCAACCTTGATGATGGGTACCGTTGTGTTCGGCATCCTGCTGATTGACTTCAATGTTGTAATAGACCCGTTCAGAATGATGCAGGGTATTCTGGCTGCGGGTGCACTGTACCTATGCTTTAACGGCTGGCTGGAGAAGAAATATATCCGGCACACGCGGCGGCATATGATCAGCTTTACAATAGCCTTCCTGCTGATTGCGTTTCTGGCATGGGCCACCTTGGCAGCGGATCGGGAGGTGTTAATGAGCTTCCGGCTGCAGTAGAGTGCGACAGGGTGAGATCTAGCGGCGGAGCGAGTTCGGTATTTCGAGTTCGTTTGGTGCTGAACCGCCCAAGTGGGGCAATGAGTTCGGTATTTCGAGTTCGTTTGGTGCTGAACCGCCCGAGTGGGGCAATGAGTTCGGATTTTCGCATTCGTTTGGTGCTGAACCGCCCAAGTGGGGCAACGAGTTCGTTTTTTCGAGTTCGTTTGGTGCTGATCCGCCCGAGTGGGGCAACGAGTTCGGATTTTCGCATTCATTTGGTGCTGAACCGCCCGAGTGGGGCAATGAGTTTGGTATTTCGAGTTCGTTTGGTGCTGAACCGCCCAAGTGGGGCAATGAGTTCGGTATTTCGAGTTCGTTTGGTGCTGAATCGCCCGAGTGGGGCAACGAGTTCGGTTTTTCGAGTTCGTTTGGTGCCGAACCGCCCGAGTGGGGCAATGAGTTCGGATTTTCGCATTCGTTTGGTGCCGAACCGCCCAAGTGGGGCAATGAGTTCGGTTTATCGCATTCGTTTGGTGCTGAACCGCCCAAGTGGGGCAATGAGTTCGGTATTTCGCGTTCGTTTGGTGCTGATCCGCCCAAGTGGGGCAATGAGTTTGGTTTTTCGAGTTCGTTTGGTGCTGAACCGCCCGAGTGGGGCAATGAGTTCGGTATTTCGAGTTCGTTTGGTGCTGAACCGCCCGAGTGGGGCAATGAGTTTGGTTTTTCGCATTCGTTTGGTGCTGATCCGGCCCGAGTGGGGCAACGAGTTCGGTATTTCGAGTTCGTTTGGTGCTGAACCGCCCGAGTGGCGCAACGAGTTCGGTTTATCGCATTCGTTTACTCCAGAACCGCCCCAGCGGCGCAACGAATGCGGTTTTTCGCATTCGTTTGGCGCGTGGGGGGCTATGGCAGGATTGAGTTCGGTATTTCGCATTCATAGGCCGGTGGATTGCTCCACCACCTTTCAGGCGACGCCGGTGGCTTCTTCTTCGCCCCGCAGCAGCTTTCGGTACAGCCCATCCTGCGCCAGCAGGATGTCGTGGTTCCCTTCCTCCACCAATGCACCTTTGTCTATGACGAAAATGACGTCGGCGTTGCGGATCGTAGACAATCTGTGAGCGATGACGATGGTTGTCAGCCCTTCCCGCAGCGTATCCAGGCTGCGCTGAATTTTACGCTCCGTTTCCAAATCCAGCGCCGAGGTCGCCTCGTCCAGAATGAGCACCTCTGGCCGTGCAGCGAGTGCGCGAACGAGTGAAAGACGCTGACGCTGGCCCCCGGAGAGCATTACACCGCGTTCTCCGATCTCCTGATCCAGACCCAGCGGCAGTGAGTTGATGAAATCGTCAATATACATGGCCTTACAGAGCGCCATCAACTCCTCGTCCGAGATGTGAGCTCGTCCCATCGTCAGATTGGTGCGGATGGACTCCGGGAAGAAGTACGGCTCCTGAAGGACAATGCATACCCGCTCCGACCAATCCTGCCTTTGCAGGAGAGAAAGCGAATGACCGTTCACCTCAATGTCCCCTGCCTCTGGCTCATAGAACCGGGCCAGCAGCTTGGATATGGTGGATTTTCCGCCGCCGCTGGCTCCGACGATGGCATTTTTCTTGCCCACCTTCAGTGTCATGTCCAGCTCCTGCAGGATGGGCTGCCCCGCCTCCGCTTGAAAGGAGAAGCTTACCTTTTTGAGCTCCATAGAGGTGATCGGTTCCGTGAAGGCTTGGCTTCCATCCGCCATTTTCTCGACGTCTGTAATCCGCTTCAGGCGGTCAATGGTACCGACCAGGCGCGCGCCCTGCATGGCATGCTCAAAAATCATATGGAAATCATCCATTAAGCCCGAGGAATATTGCCATAGCACGATGAGCAAGCCGGCGCTCATCGTGCCCTGCATCACCTGATAGCCACCGAAGGCCAGAACGACTAAAGTGGCAGACCATTTCAACGGCTGACTGAGAATCATTTGCTTGTTCTCCAGACGTCCTGCTTTCATTACTTCTTCCATATAAGGCTTAAACAACCGCTGATACCGCTCCAGCTCCCAGGCTTCCCGGTGAAAGGCGACGACTTCCTTGGTAGCGGCAATACCTTCTTCCATATGTACAGTGAGCGCTGTTTTCCGATCGGCTACCTGACGTGAGCTTGACCGAACCTTTTCTCCCAAATAGCGTCCCAACGCCATGAAGCTGAGACACAGCACGGTGGTAGAGAGCAGCAACGTCAGGCTGACGCTGCCGATAATGATCATGATCACGACCGCGGACACTACACGCTGCAGTGCCTTTGGCATCAGGTATGAAACGCCGCCGCCCACCGTATAAATGTCCTTCACGAGATAATCTGTGAACCGCGCACTTCGTTCCTTCTGAATATGCGAAAGCGGCAGGTGGTACAGATGATTCATAACAAGCTTTCCCAACGTGATGCGCAGTGCATAGCCGATTCTGTGATGCACCATGGCTGTCGCTGTAAAGAGTGCAGGAGCCGCAAACAGACAAACCCCCAGCAGTACAAAGTAGGTCAGGGCATGCTCCGTCTCACCCGCGATAAAAACATCATCAATGATCCATTTCTGAACCCAGGTTCCCCCAAGGGAAAAGGCCGTTTCTGCCATCATAATGACAAAACCGAACAGATACCAGCCCTTGCTTCTACGTATGAATGGCCATATCCAAGCCAAGCTGCTCTTCATGAAGCTCCTCCCCCTTTACCAGCTGATAAAAGATGCCCTGCTGCCTGACAAGCTCCTCATAGGTACCTTGCTCCACCGCTTTTCCCTGATCAATCACGATAATCTGATCGTAATCACGGATCGTAGAAATCCGGTGGGCTACCGCAATGGTGGTCCGGCTTGCTAGCAGCGCCTGCAGCGCATGCTGTACCGCTTTTTCACTGACTGTATCCAGTGAGGCAGTCGCTTCATCCAACAGGATGATGGACGGATTCTTGATAAACATTCTTGCAATAGCAATTCTTTGCTTCTGGCCGCCGGAAAGTCGGATGCCCCGCTCACCGACCAAGGTGTCATATCCCTCTGGCAGCTCCAATATGAAATCATGAATGAAGGCGGCCTTTGCAGCCGCAATGATGTCCGCTTGAGAGGCATCCGGTCGACCGAAGCGGATATTTTCCTGGATGGACAAACCGAATAGATACGTTTCTTGAAACACGATGCCGATCGATTCCCGAATTTGACTTAGGGAGAGCTCGGTCAAGGGGACGCCATCCAGTAGAATCTGGCCTTGATCCGGATCGTAAAACCGGCCTACCAGCTTGAGCAGTGTCGATTTTCCGCCGCCGCTAGTCCCTACGAGAGCCGTCTTTTGCCCGGGAAGAATCTGTGCTGTAAATCCCGTGATCACCGGTGAACGTCCCCTGTAGCTGAAATGAACCTCGCTGAACGTCAACGCTCCGGCAATGTCAGAGAGGAACCGGGGCTTTCGGTCTTCTTGAACCACAGGCTTGTGCTGAGCATATTGATACAATAGCTGTGCCTGGCCTATACAGTAGCTTTGCTCCAGCAGTTGAAAAGTCAAACGCCCGATCGAGCGGAAGATCATCAATATGTAGATGGTAAATGATACGAAAGTGCCCACACTCATGCTGCCACTCGTAATTGATTGAGAGCCGAGGATGTACATCAGGATGACTCCGACGGCTGTAGCCGTCATTCGAAAAGAGAATTGCAGATGCCGGTAGAGCAGGGAGCCGAGACGGGTTTTTGCATATTGCTCATACGTTTCCGTAAAACGCCCCACTTCCCAGGAGGTCGCGCCAAAAGCACGCACTTCTACCAGTGAACTGACCGAATTATAAATTTTCTGATTTAGTCGTTCCCGCTCCTGGGTTTGCTGTTTAAAATACATCGCTGTTTTTCCATCAATAGTAGGACCTATCAAATAGTAGAGGAAATAGCATGGAAGAATGAAAAGCGTCAGCTTCGTGTTCATATGGAGTACCATGACCAGGGGTACCAGAATGAGTAGCAGATGCCGGATGATGAGGGGCAGGTATTGGGTGTAGATCTTCTGAACCGCCGTCAGGTTGTGGTTGAACAGAGACAGGGTTTCTCCGGTCGGGTGCTGCTCATAGTAAGCAAAGCCCAGCTTCCTTAGATGTGTGAACAGGCTGAGCTGTAAATCCCGGGCGGCCTTCTCCTGCACCGAGCGTTCCAGAATGTTGCAAAGGGCCGTCGCTGCAAACATCAATCCCAGAACAAGGATCAATACGGCCAGCGCTGTGAAAAATAGTGTGTTGCTCTTCTCAGGAACTACTACATCAATGAGATAGCGTAAAAATTGCGGAATGCTAATCTCGCCAAGCGCGAGAACAAGTCCCATCACAATGAGGGCGATCAAACTCCCGCGGTAAGGCTTCAAATAAGACAGCACCCAGAAATAGGTCTGTCTCCGTTCTTGATAAGCGCTCCATTTGTTCTTCAAGGTATTTCTGATTTGACCATCCCCCGCTGCGTCCACCCGGTTACCCCCCCCAGTTTCTGCTATGACACCGAATAAATTCCAAGTGAATTCCATATTACAGGAGCCGCTTGACTTCCGTCAACAGAGAATTTAAGCGCTATCATTATGCGGTTGGCAGCTGCAACCAGCTGCAAAAAAAGAGGGTAGCTCTGCTGCGCTGGAGCATCGAGCAGAGGATCGGGCGCCTGGCGCGGTGCTAGCGCAGCCGCGCGCTCATGTCCAGGCTGCGGCCTGATGCTGACCGCCTGCCCCAGAACAGCTGCAGCGCGAGCTTGGCGCACCACAGGGCAAAGGCTAAAAAGATCAGCGCCCACACGGCTGCAGGCAGAGGGGTCTGATGGGCGAGATTCGCCGCATCGCCGGCACGCGCCGGAGTAATGATTCCATAGATGAGTAGCGTTACCGGTCCCATGACTGATTCCTCCAGGCAGAGGAAAGCGAGTAAGAGATAGTAGGCATTTCGGATTTTTCCACCAATCAAATAGAAGGCAAGGGTAATCACAATGAAGATGGAGAGCCACCAGATGCCGTAGCCGTTGCGGACGAACAGGATAATCATGAGCAGTGCAGTTACGGTTATAGCTAGCAGCCCCTGTCCCTGCTTCTGGCGGGCATAAACGTAAAACATCAGCACAGAGAACAGGGAGGCCGGAATATATCCTGCCATGGAAACGACGAGGGACTTCCATCCCGGTGCTACAAGGGAGTAGGTCACGCCGCTGTGATCCGGATTCAGCTCGATGCTCAGTACCCGTCCGGACAAGGCGAGGGTCGCGAGCGCATGACCGAGCTCATGCACCATGGTGTCCATAATGCGGAACCAGGAGGAAAAAGGAATGAGGCGGGTCAAGATGGCGGCGCCAACCAGATACAGAATCGTTTTGATCCACTTGTTCATATCATAATCCTTTCTACAGGAAGTCTGCGATGGGCTGTGGAACATACAGACAGGGCGATTCATGTTGTGATAAAATGGAACGTATGTTCCATGGAAGCTCGCCTATATCAAGTATAGACGGCAATACAGTCATTGTACAAACGAATCCAGCTCCTCGCGGGGAGTGGTACAATAGAGAGACGAAGTGGACAAAAAGGAGGTGAGAGGCCGTGACGCAGCCACAGGAACCGGAACGCAGACCCCGCCACGCCAAGCGAGAGAGCAGCGGAGGCGTGAGCCCAAGGTCGGAGCAGCCGCATCAAAGCTCCAGATCGGAGCAGCGGCATCAAAGCCCCGGACCGGGTCAGGTACACGAAGTTTCCCGCCAGGAGGGGCCAAAAGTGAAGTCATGGCGGAGCCATGACCTGCAGCTCACCTTTGCTGAGTTTCAGCTGGGCGGCGAAGAGCGGGAGCTGAGAATTCCGGAGGAGTCTGCAGTACGCAGGCATCAGGAAACAGAAGCGGCCATGCAGGAGACCGAGGCTGCCCTGCGGGAGCCAGAGAAATTCACGGGCGACAGCCAAGAGGCTTTCACAGGACAGCTTACCTTGGCGGAGCTGGATTTTGGACCGTCAGGGGAGCAGCCCTCAGGCGCAGCCAGCCATGCTGGTCACGCGCTGACGCGACCGACGCCGCCTTCTCCCGAGGTTTCGACGCTGCCGGCCTCCAGCGTGCCCCCGTCTTTTGATGGTGTAAGATATTACACGCGTGAGCAGCAGTTTTACCTGCGGGCCAAGGAGCTGGAGTGGCATGCGGAGCCGCAGGCGCCCTTCACTCCGTTCAAGAGCTACTGGCCGGTGTACAGTGAAATGTCACCGCCGCAGGAGCGCTGGTATTTCTACTGGAGGGAGGAGGTGCGTTCCGGAAGCTACCCGGACACGGACCTTTCCTACCTGTTTCTCTATATTTATGAGCTAATTCACGGCATCGGCTGGAGCGGACCGCAGCAGGGCTGGCAGCTGCTGAATCAGGTCTGGCTTGCTTACCGCGGCCGGTACCGTAAGCTCGACAGTTATCTGAGAGAGTGGCGGTTTGACTTTGCCCGGGTGCACGGCCTGGAGCTGCCGGAAGCGGACGTCCTGGACAAGCTCCCCCGCAGCCTCTCGCCCGAGCTTCGGGAGCGGGAGTGGCTGCGGCGGTTCAGCGCCCGTCCCGTTGAGCTGAATTGGGACGTGCTTCGGGAGCTGCTGGATGTCGATCCCGAGAAGAGCCGTTTTTTTCAGGAATCCGGCAGTAAGGCGCTGAAGACCTATGCCCCCAAAGTGATTGCTCTGGCAGATGCTTACGGAGAGAAGACGGGAGCCGGACGCCTGCTGGAGCGCTTTAGACCGCCTGAGATTAACGCGGAGCGGCCGCTGTTCCGGACGGCAGTATACGACGAGAGCCTGTTTGGACGCACGGTAACTGTGCGCTATATGAAGCTGTCCGCCTATTCCCCTCTCCGGGCGTTTCTCACACAGCTGGTCCGCTTGACCGAGAACGTGCTGAGAGAGCTGATGCACTTTAAAGGGCGGCTGAAGGGCGTGAGTGTCGAGCCAGAGCTCGGTAAGCTCATCCGACGTTATTTGGAAAAAGCGCTCGGCGCCGGCGTGAAAGCGCCCCAGCCGCCGGCGCCCGTGGTCACTATTGATCCGGACAAGCTGCAGCGGCTGCAGCAGGAGTCGGATCTCGTGCGGGACCTGCTTATGGTGGAAGAGCCGGAGTCTGAGGACCAGGGATCTCCTGCACCGGATGAGAGCGAATCTTTTGCCGGGGCGGCGCCTGTCCCTCCTTCTTGGGACAACACGGCCGATGGCGGGATACACTGGAATACGGAGCAGCTGGGACAGGAGTGGCAGGAGCTGGCGTTGAGACTGACGCCTCCGCAGCTGGAGATGCTGTATGCACTGAAGCACAATCTGGGGCCTGCTGCTCGGCAGGCAGCGGCAGAGCGTGCCGGATCCATGCCAGAGCTGCTGCTGGATGAGATTAACGAGGCGGCGATGGAGTGGATCGGCGATCTTTTAATAGATGGAGATGCTTTGCTGGAGGATTATGCAGATATGCTGGATTTCACGAAGAGGTGATCAAGAGATGACTGAGTTAAAAATTCCGCGGCGGCTGACGACCGCGCTGATGAACTCGTTCACGGCCGGTGTCGTGCCGCGAGTGGGGCTGGAGCACATTGCGGTGGGCCGCAAACCGGAGGTCGAAGCGCTATTGCAGGATATGGACAATATTCAGGAGGGCGGTGCAGCCTTTCGCCTGATCAGCGGGCGGTACGGCAGCGGCAAGAGCTTTCTGCTCCAGATTCTTCGCAACTATGCGATGGACCGGGATTTCGTCGTAGCCGATGCGGATCTGTCGCCGGAGCGGCGCCTGGTGGGGACGAAGGGACAGGGTCTTGCCACCTACCGTGAGCTTATGACTCACCTGTCCACCCGGACACGACCGGACGGCGGAGCGCTGGAGGTTATTCTCCAGAAATGGATCTCTGCCATCCAGCAGTCCTTGGTCCAGAAGGAGGGCATCTCCGCCGATGATCCGGGCTTTAGCCTGAGGGTGGAGCAGCGGATTTTTGAAGTGACGGGCAGTATGCAGAGCCTAGTGCACGGCTTTGATTTTGCCAAGGTGCTGACGGCGTATTGGAAAGGCTGCAAGCTGGGAGATGATGATGTCAAGCAGGCAGCGCTGCGCTGGCTTCGGGGGGAATACCGGACGCGCACAGAGGCGCGGCAGGAGCTGGGAGTCGGAATGATCATTGATGATGAGAGCTGGTACGACTACATGAAGCTTTGGGCGGAATTTACAGCATTGATTGGCTACAAGGGGCTGCTGCTCTTCATCGACGAGGGTGTCAATCTGTACAAAATCACGAATACCGTATCCCGCCAAAGCAACTATGAGAAGCTGCTGACGCTGTTCAATGATACGATGCAGGGCAAGGCCCGGCATCTTGGTATTCTGCTGGGCGGTACGCCTCAGTTCGTCGAGGATGAGCGGCGGGGGCTGTTCAGCTATGACGCGCTGCGCTCGCGCCTGATCGACGGGCGCTACGGCTCGCAGTCGTACCGCACCTACAGCTCGCCCATTCTTACGCTGAGCATGCTGTCGCATGAAGAGATTCTCATTCTGCTTCAGAAGCTGCGGGACATTCATGCACTGCATTATCAATATCCGGCGGCGCTGGAGGATGCGCAGCTGGTTGCCTTTATGCAAAATGCGGTAAACCGCCTCGGCGCTGAGGAGCTGCTGACTCCGCGCGAGGTCGTCCGGGATTTCCTGGATCTGCTGCATACGCTGCATCAGCACCCGGACAGTAATTTTGACACGCTGCTCGGGAAGCGGTCCTCACCGGCCCAGACTTCGGCGTCTACAGGCGCCAAATCCAGCTCCGATGAGAACCAGGAGGATGACAGTGATGATTTCCTGGCGGAGTTTGAGCTATGAGCAGCCAGGGTCATCTGTTCTACAGGCTGGCTCCCTTCATCCGCGAATACATGTACCGCAAACGCTGGGACACCCTGCGCGAAGCACAGGTGGAGGCCTGCCGGGTGCTGCTGGACACCTCTCATCATCTTCTAATCGCATCGGGGACGGCGTCGGGGAAGACGGAGGCGGCTTTTTTTCCGGCACTGACAGGACTGTATGAAGCCCCCTCGTCCTCGGTTGGCATTCTGTACATTGGTCCGCTGAAGGCACTTATCAATGACCAGTTTGAGCGGATTCAGGAGCTGCTTCGGGAGGGAGAGGTGCCGGTATGGCACTGGCATGGGGATGTGTCGCAGGAGGAGAAGACCAAGCTGATGCAAAATCCTTCCGGCGTGCTGCAGATTACACCGGAATCGCTGGAAGGACTGCTTATGAATCGCCCGAATGCCATTCCGGCGCTGTTTCACGACCTGCGGTATGTCATTATTGACGAAGTGCACGCCTTTATGGGGGCAGACCGGGGGATTCAGGTGCTGAGCCAGCTGACCCGAATCGAGCGGATGGCAGCCTGCACGCCGCGCCGTATCGGGCTGTCTGCCACCCTCAAGGATTATGACACGGCGGCCGGCTGGCTTGCTGCCGGCACGAAGGAACTGGCGGAGGTGGTGTCCCCGCCAGGATCACGCCGCTTGCGGATCAGCGTCGAGCATTTTTCATTTCCGGATGCACGGGATGAGAAGAAGGCGGAGCAGCGGGAGCACGCAGAGAAAGCATATTATGATTATATGTATGACACGACCCGCCGTCATAAAGCGCTCATCTTTACGAACAGCCGCTCCGATGCCGAGCTGACGACACTGGAAATGCGGCGGGTGGCTGCGAAGCGTCAGGAGCCGGATGTATTTCATGTTCATCACGGCAGCATTTCCTCGATGCTGCGGGAGGAAGCCGAGGCGGCGCTGCGCAGCGGCCCCGGTCCTGCTGTAGCCGCCGCCACGCTGACGCTGGAGCTGGGCATTGACCTGGGCGAGCTGGAGCGGGTCGTGCAGCTCGGTGCCCCGTACAGCTGCTCCAGCTTTGTGCAGCGGCTGGGGCGCTCCGGCAGACGTGGACAGGCATCGGAGATGCTGTTTCTATGTCCGGAGGAAGAGGATGAAACTGCACAGCTCCCGGCGCGCATGCCCTGGATGCTGCTGCGCGCGATCGCGGTCATTGAGCTGTATGTTCGCGAGAGGTGGGTGGAGCCGCTGACACTGCGGCAGAAGCCGGTCGGGCTCTTGTATCATCAGACGATGAGCATTCTGAAAAGCATGGGGGAAGCCGAGCCGGCCGAGCTGGCGAAGGCGGTGCTGACGCTGCCTGCTTTTCGCGGCTTCACGGCGGCAGAGTACAGGGATTTTCTGAATTATCTGCTGCAGACAGACCATATCCAGCGCACCGATGAAGGGCCGCTCATTATCGGCCTGACGGGAGAGCGCATCGTGAACCATTTCCGCTTCTACGCGGTGTTCAAAGACGATGAAGAGCATGTCGTGTATAACGGGTCGGAGGAGATCGGCTCCATCACGACCGTGCCGCCGCCAGGCTACTGCTTCTCGCTGGCCGGCAAGCTGTGGAAGGTGGAGGAGGTCGATCCCCGGCATAAGGCGCTGTACGTCAAATCGTCCAAGGGCAAGGTCGACACCCTTTGGCTTGGTGCAGGCGGAGACATCCATACCAGGGTCGTCCGCAAAATGCGCCAGGTTCTCGATGACAGCACGCTGTATCCTTATCTGGCGCCTGGTGCGGTGCAGCGGCTGGAGCGGGCCCGGCGTCTCGCCCGGGAGAGCGGGCTGCTGAACAGCACCGTCATACCTGCGGGGGGAGACTCCATGTTTGTCCTTCCCTGGGCGGGCAGCAAGCCATTCCGTACGCTGGAGCGGCTGCTGAAGCACAATCTTGCTGGCGCCCACTCCCTGCGGTCCATCGTACCCATGGAGCCGTATTATATGGTGGTCGCGGGCAAGACGACCCCGGAGCAGCTGATGGATGCCATCGCTGGAGAGCTGGACGAATGCCTTGTCGCCGGGCCCGAGTCGCTGCTTGATCCGAAAGAGGCGCCATATTTGGGCAAATACGATGAATTCGTCAAGCCGGAGCTGCTGCGCACGGCATTTGCCGTAGACGGCCTGGATCTTGAAGGGCTGAGTGATGCGCTGCGAGGCTTGAAGGATCATTAAGGGATTGAGAACTGCCTGTATAATCAGGCAGTTTTTTAGAATAACCGCTGGGTTAAAGGCGCGCGTCATCCACGTGAAATGGCTCTCTATAAATTCAGTTATAGGGTCTCATCAGAGGGTGGCTATCATAAGCGACCCTCTCTATAACTTTCTATAGGCAGGTGAATATAATGGACGGTTTTCTTACAATGCTTTTGCTATTTGGTTTGCCCTTCTTAGGAGTTTGGTTGTACATAAACACAGTCACACTTCTTAAGAACATTAAAAAGGGCGAAGAAACAATTAATCAAACAGGGACGGGCTCTGTATTAATGGCTTTGATTATTTTTGGGATAGTATTTCTTATTCAAACCTCAACTTGGAAGTAAACAGGTTCAGATCCTGAAGAAGCTAGTCTGATGCCGTCGCCCCAAATGGCCAAATTTGAGGATTTTGCTTCCAGACTATTTTATCATTAGGTATTTTGTACATATGTGTGTCTAAAAGCTCAACCTCATTCAATCTGTTGGCGCGCAGCAGTCCAAACTGTAAAAGAATGTATAACTGGTCATGGGGAGTATACATTCATATGGAGGGAGAGAAGTCGTAGATGCTACCATGTAGACGAATTTGGTTGTAATCTTGAATAAACTGACTAACCATTTCATAAGCCTGCGGATAGGTATCGAATTCATTGCGACGATAGCATTCTAGTTCGATGATGGCATGATAGGACTCGATGTGAGCATTTTTGTTCAGCGTTTTAGGTGGAATACGCTCGTGGACCATACCAAACTCCGTAGGGGATAGTGTAGAAGGACGGGTAATAGGCGCACTGTGGGACATGTATGATTCGTCAAACGATGGGACGGATACTTATAACTTCACGTTCAGTTCAATCTATAAGGCGATGTATAACGCAAAAGTAAATACATTTAGCGAGTATTGGTCGAAATGGAAAGGCCTTGGATATAGCACGAATGCAAAAGAATCTATAAAACAAAACTCTATTACGTATTTCTAAAATAGGAGTAGCCGATATGTGATTTACATATCGGCTACACTCCTCGAAAGGAGATAAATCGTCATGAGGCTAAAGTACTTTGGCATGTTTCTTCTCCTTGTCGTAGTAACAATAATAGGTTGCAGTGAGAAGTCACAACCAGCAGGGCCTACAGAAGATACAATTGTTATTCAAGGAAGCTTCCCATCGGATCTCGTATCGAATGAAAGTACCAAGTTAAACATTCGCGTTTCTTTAAACCGGGAAGAAACTCGTGAAATAACAGGAAAGTATACCCTATTCACTCGTAAGATAAAAAATTTACCCAAACCTATACAAACTGATACATTTTTTAAAGAGTATCTCTCCATGAACAAAGAAGTTGTAGAAACAATTGAATTAGAAAAACTGATTAATGATACTCTCTACCAGATTGATATTAGTGCCGAAACCCCAAGCATTGATGGAAATAAAAAAGCTAATATAAAGACAATTTTTTTCTCTGTACGTAATAACAGAATCATTATAGAAAATGACATTGAAATTAGTGTTGGTAATCAAGCTACAAGATAGATGAAAAGGCGATAAAGCCATACACAACATGTGTACGGCCTTAGATTTTGCATGTATATTTCATTACATCACTTAAATTTCTTGATATTGTAGCAGCAGGTAGGCTCTTAAGAATGTTCTGGCCAAACCTCGCGGTTACTATTCGGTTATCCAGGATTACCACAGCGCCCCTATCGTTCACTGTCCGGATGAGTCTACCAAAGCCTTGCTTCAACCTCAGAATGCAATTCGGGAGCATAAACTCCTCAAAGTCATTCCCACCAACCTCTACAATCTTCAGGCACCTTGCCGCGACTAGGTACGAAGAACGGCAACTTGACGATTACCACGCAGATAAGATCGTCTCCTGGAACATCTACCCCCTCCCAAAAACTTTCTGCCCCAAACAGCACGGCCCGTTCTGAAGATTTAAAATCACTTGGCAGAGTCTCCCGATTTACATCACGGGTATGTAACAGTGGCTTTATATCCTGCTCGGCTAACCAATCATTCAGCAAGCTATGGAAGCTTGTCATCTGCACATAACTCGTAAGGGGTGTACTGTCCAAGTCTAAATAGGGCTTGCTGAACGCTCATAAAATCGCTAGAAACCGCATAACAACAAGGGCTTTTGGTGCTTTGTGTCGAATTCATATGCAAAGGAATGCATCGAAAGTACAGCAAAAACTTTGCAGATGGAGTGATGGAAGTGTTCAAACCGACCGCGTATCTCGAAAATCAATTGATCATGCCAGGCGATTTCTTTCTCCCTTTCGGAGGGAAACTGAACGAAGAAAATCGCTGGGTTCAGTTGGCGCGGTTGGTGCCTTGGGTGGAAGCCGAGAAAAAGTACGGACAGTTTTTCAAAGACACGCTCCGCGGTCAACAAACGATCAGTTTGCGGATGGGGCTTGGTGCATGAATCATTCAAGAGCGTATGCAGTTGACGGACAGAGAAACCTTGGAATCGATTCGTGAAAATCCCTATATGCAATACTTCATCGGTCTGCCCGGATTCGCGATGAAGCAGCCGTTCCATCATTGTATTCGCGCACGCCTTGCAAAGACAAGTGAATCGGTGATTACGCTACAGCTTCTGGTGATGAACTTAGAACGTAGGCTCCGCGTTATTTTTTCCTCATTTTCACGATGCAGTCTCGTGGACGCCTAGCTCTGAAGGCTGGATAAAGAATCGTTCAGCAAGCCCTAATTAGGCCAACGAGAAAATCTCTGGCTGACCTAATAATACGAAGAGTCGCTAGAATAGCGACTCTAAATGGGGGGGGTCTATCCATCGATAAAAGACCTGTAAGGAGTAGGGTTACCAGTGCTTTTTTGAATTTCGGATGCATATAAACCATCCATTAGCTGATAGAATTCTCCCCAATTGGGATTTTCCAGTTTTTCCTTTTTAGTAAGATAATATAAATATTTATAAATCATTTTCAAACCATTTACGCCATCTTCAGGTTGTACCATTTCCATCCGCCGTAAATAGTACAAAAGTTCATAAATCTCAATTGCCCCAACATTTGACAGCCCAATTGTTTCTTTGGTTGGTGATTCTAATAGTCTCAACGCTCTCGAATCATGAGAGGCAAAAAAGTTAAGTGGTTTTGTAGCGATATAGGCTAAAGACTTAACTTCACCACGATCATCAGCGTTATCTAACTCAGGTTCATAGGCAGTATGGGCAGCTATCGCTTTTTCAAAGGACTGTCTATAAATTTCTGTATCCGAATCAAATTCGCTATCTTCCATAACAATAAGATGGCCCTGATCTATTCGACTTTGAGCATAATTTCTTGAGTCACTACTTACAAGTTCATTAATAACCACTCTATGGATGGATAGATAAGGGAAAGTAAGAAAAAGCGGATCAAGCCAAAACTTTTGAAATGATTTAAAGGGGATAGCAAATGAACCTTTGACTGTGTTTGAACGATCAAAAGAAATGAAGAAATTAGCATCGAGAGGTATCTGTTGAGTATAGTCATTAATAAGCGAAACAAGAGCTGGGTTTTGATCGATTACATTGACTCTCAATCCTCCTCCTCCTTAAATAGGAGGGCCAGATCATCATCGAAGTCGGCTTCTTCCATTAACTTATAGTCATCCAAGGACTTTCCAAATAAATTTAAATCGTCTGAAAGTTCACTGAGTGATACTTTTCCTTCTTCATAATTCTCAATAAGCTTTCCTAAATTCTCTCCCTCAGCTCCAAATAGATTGGTTCTGGTATTTAGTTGTTGGAAAGCTTTTAAGTTTATATTTGAGCCAAGAGTATAATAAATGCCTTCGTGATCTCTTGCATCAATTTTTAAGAGGTTCTCAAGTACAGTTTTCGAGATTGCCCCAACTTCTTGTAAACGACGAACGATTGCTTTAAAAGGTAACCGGTAATCACAATGTATCTCCGCAATTAGGCGCAGCAATGCATTTGTAGGCCAACCTTTTAAATCTTGATTGCCTTTGTTCTTTTCCTTAACCTCATGTACAAGTTTTTCTGTAGGAAGGAGAAATTCAGCAGCAAATCGGTTTGCCTTTAATTCCCTGATATCACTTGAATGATCAAGGCCTCTACATAAAACAAAAGGGTCTGAAGATTCGAAATGGTGATATAATTCATGAGCTAGTGCAAAAATTTGTTTATCCCAATAATCTGTTGTATTCAAACCGATATAACAAATCGAGTATCCATCCTCTTCTTTGGAAGAGAGATACAGAGCTGCAAGAGGGTTATCAGATTCTTCTCCTTCATTCAAAAACGGAATCTGGATCAGCTGAATGCCCAATGTTCGTATAACTTTGAAAAGGTTATCTCCTAACGGCCCCATACCGAGCTCCAGGACTCTACGTTTTTCTTTAGCAAGCTCTTCAATGGTATAAAGATCTTCTTTTGTTAACACGAAGTCATTTCCTCTCTCTGTCTCTTTCTCAAACGATCATGTTTTCTGAGGCAAAGCATCATAGAAATCATTTTATCGAAGTTTACACGTTCAATTTCAGTTGTTGCGCTGCCCATCATCGCAAGAAATACCTTCTTCTCATCCGGATTTTCCTCAATATCTTTTAAAGAAAAACGTAGGGCCTCCATAAGAATATTCAATTGTTCAATACTTGGATAAAAACGGCCATTCTCTATACGGCTTAATGTATCTTTGTTTATATTGGTCTCCCCGCTCAATTCCTCTAACGTAATTTTTCGTACATTTTTACGTTTATGATGTACAACTTCGGAAAGTTTTGTGAGTGAGATGCTCATTTTAGATCCCTCCAAACTATTTATAAATAAATTATACTTTATGTATATTTTTAAAACAAGTTAATTTAATGAATTATACAATTCGTATATCAATAGGTGGAGTCATTTGTTCATTATTTATAATTATTAAAGTGAATTATGTTGAATTTTCTACAACCCTTAGAAAAAGCACTGACGTGCTTCTTTAACTTTAACTATACCTTGTGACCATTAATTTAACGAAAACAGTTGATTGATTTGGTGGGTTGCCATTTTACCTTTATTCAATTAATGTTTCCAATGGATTCACAAATGACTCATATGTTCTATGAATTTATAATGCAACTTGACAGGAATGTTAAATCGCACAATTACGGATTCTTCAGCCAGGATTGGACCTTCAGATGTCAGTCTTGCCACGCAAAAAGTAATTGCAGGCTATAATTAGGGCTTGCTGAACGCTCATAAAATCGCTAGAAACCGCATAACAACAAGGGCTTTTGGTGCTTTGTGTCGAATTCATATGCAAAGGAATGCATCGAAAGTACAGCAAAAACTTTGCAGATGGAGTGATGGAAGTGTTCAAACCGACCGCGTATCTCGAAAATCAATTGATCATGCCAGGCGATTTCTTTCTCCCTTTCGGAGGGAAACTGAACGAAGAAAATCGCTGGGTTCAGTTGGCGCGGTTGGTGCCTTGGGTGGAAGCCGAGAAAAAGTACGGACAGTTTTTCAAAGACACGCTCCGCGGTCGACAAACGATCAGTTTGCGGATGGGGCTTGGTGCATGAATCATTCAAGAGCGTATGCAGTTGACGGATAGAGAAACCTTGGAATCGATTCGTGAAAATCCCTATATGCAATACTTCATCGGTCTGCCCGGATTCGCGATGAAGCAGCCGTTCCATCATTCCATGATGACGCATTTCCGAAAGCGCTTGACGGAAGTGCTGGCTGAACTGAACGAGCTCGTCGCCTCCACGGGCGCGAAGGAAACAAAAGACGATGATGACAGCAATGACGCAAGCGGCGGTGGTCAAGGAAAAGTAAAGCGCTCGAAGAAGGAAGTCCCTGCCGTTCAAGCCGAACAGCAAACGATGTTTGTGGAGGCGTCGGATGAATCGTCAAAAGCAGGACCACCCCAGACGGCCGCAATGCCAGAGAGTCCTGAAGCGACAACGTCTGTTTCTGAAGCGCATCTGGTATCGACAGTATCAGAAGCGACAGCTTTGCAAAATCAAGGGACCATACTGGTAGATGCCACTTGCGCGCCAGCGGATGTAGCATATCCCACAGATCTGAACCTGCTGAATGAAGCGCGGGAGAAGCTCGAAGCGATCATCGGTGCGCAAGTGGACGATTTTTTATTGGGCGTGGGCGATTGCCTGGTCCCCGTTTGTCGGTGCCTTTGTCGCACGCGTATCCCGGGGGCGGACCGTCCGGGAGTTTATTCTGGGAGTTATGGTTGTGCCGCCGCTGATTGCCTGTATGTGGATGGCGGTGTTTGGCGGAACCGCGCTGTGGCTCGATATGAACCAGAATGCAGGCATTGCTACAGCCGTATATCATGACGTATCGACAGCGCTTTTTGAATTGATTGAGCTGCTGCCGCTGTCAGGTATCGTACATGTGCTGTCTCTCCTTCTGATCCTGACGTTCCTCATCACTTCGGCGGACTCGGCGACGTATATTTTGTCCAGCATGACGACCTCGGGCAGCCTAAATCCCCCATTTTATGTAAAAATGGTCTGGGGCATTCTGATGGCCTCCATTGCAGGCGTGCTCCTTTATACCGGAGGCCTTGAAGCGCTGCAGACCGCTTCCCTGATCTCGGCACTGCCGTTCACGATCATCTTGCTGCTGCTGGTGATTGCAGTCATCCGCATGTTCAAGGGAGAACCGCTGCCGATCCGCAAGGCCGACGTGAAACGCTTCAAGCGGCTGGAGGAAGCCGTCAATAAGAGCAGGAAGCAGCGGTGAGCCTTGAGCAATGTGCAGGACGCAGGACGTGTCAATCTAATGGAACAGCAAAAACCCCGCCGCCGGGCGAGGTCAGTGAAGAACTGCTTTACATTTAACCAAGCCAGCAGGGCATGGTCTTTACGACTGCCTGCTGGCTTATATTTATAGTGCGCTGCTGCGGCCAAACTCTCCCAGCGCTTCTTTAGCGAGCTGGTCCAGCAGCATATTATCCATAGGCGGATTGAACAGGCCCGCCCGGATGTCCCGGGCGTAACGCTCCAGCGGCAAAGCCTTGGAGAGGCTGGTTCCGCCGACAATCCGCATGGCGAGGTCTACGACCTGAAGCGCGCGGTTCGTGACGACATGCTTGGCCAGCCCAAGCTGCGGGCGCAGGCCGGGCCGCAGCTTGGGCTGTCTGTCCCAGACAGCCGCCGCTTCATAAAGCACAGACCGCGCAGTGCGCAGCTCGGCCTCCATCTGCCCGATGAGCTGCCGTACCGTCGGCACCTCTCCGATCGGTCCGGGAAGGCTGTTCGGGGAGTAGGTGCCTGCGAATTCCACGGCAAAGTCTCTTGCAGCCATCGCGATTCCGGCATAACAGGCCGGAATATGGAGTAGCCACCCGCTGCCGTCATCGGTGCCGCTTCCGGTTACGATGCGTGCTTCCTCAGGAACAAAAACCTCTTCTAGCACCACATCATGACTGCCGGTCGAGCGCATCCCCATCGTATTCCAGGTTTCAATGACCTTCACGGCCTCGGAGCGTTTCACCAGAAATTCACTCACGGTGTCCTCCGGGGTGACCGTCGCAGTGACGACAAAACGGTCCAGTATAGGTGAAAGAGTGCTGAAGGTCTTGCGGCCGTTGACTCTATAGCCTCCTGTGATACGTTCTGCAGTGGTGGCAGGCTTGCCGCCTCGGCTTGGGCTGCCCGTGCCGGCTTCACTGCCGAACACATTCAGGAGGGAGCCCTCTTGAATGACATCCCGGCACAGCTCTTCAAACAGAGGCTCCGGCCATTTACCGCTCGTGCGCAGATGCAGAAGCTGGCCCAGATGCCAGCCAAAGCCGAGCGCCGTGGAGCCGTCGCCCCAGCCAAGGCACTCTTGAACCTGCACCAGCTCATATAATGAAATTTCTTCTCCGCCGTGTGACTTAGGCACAGTTAGCCCGTTGTAGCCGCCTTGGCGGAGATCTTCAAAGTTATCAAATGGAAAAGAGCCCTCCTCATCATGCTTCGGAGCCCGCTTCGCAAACCGCATGGCCAGCTCCCGCACCTTCTTGAGGCGCTCTCGTTCAACATCATTCCGGATATATTGCTCTCGTAACAAGCTCATGGCGTCCCTCCTAGCATTCCAATCGGATTCGTACACATAATACCACAAAGGGAAATATCATTGCACGGGACACCCGGTCTCTCTGCCCCGCGCGCCGGGAGAAGCACGCTGTAAGCATAAGAGGGAATGCTTGAGGCGCTTGTGCTATCTTTTTGCAGACTGCCGGGTGGCATGAATCGCCAGGGCAGCGGCGGCAAGAACCATCAGGCTGCCGATCCAAGGCGTATGCCGGATGCCAATCGTATCCACGGCGATCCCCCCGATGGTGGCGCCTAAAGCGATCCCGACGTTGAATGCGGCAATGTTCAGCGCCGAGGCTACGTCAACAGCCGAGGGCACATACTTCTCAGCCATTTGCACCGTGTACAGCTGCAGGCCCGGCACGTTCATGAAGGCGAACAGTCCCATCAGGATCACTGCCGCCAGTCCTGCGACTCGGAACGGGATAACGAGAGACATCAGAATGAGCACAGCTGCCTGGATGATGAACATGTAACGGAGGGCTGACACCGGATTCCGGTTTGCCCATCGTCCGCCGATCTCATTACCGGCAGCAACGGCAAGGCCATAAATAAGCAGTACAATACCTACGGCGGAGGGCTTGAGTCCGACGACATCCTGCAGCATCGGAGTCAGGTAGGTAAAAGCGACAAAGGTTCCTCCGTAGCCAAGGGCTGTCATGCCAAGTCCGGTCAGAATAGAGGGATGAGTCAACAGCCGAAGCATGTCCTGGAACTTGGCTGGAGGCGGCTGCTTCAAATTCTTTGGAATTAGCACGGATAGCGCAAGGAGGGCGATAACGCCAAGTCCCGCTACACCGGCAAAAGTAGCTCTCCAGCCAAAGCCCTGACCAATATATGTGCCCAGAGGCACGCCGGTCACGGTGGCGACGGTCAGACCTGTGAACATGAGAGCGATGGCGCTGGCTTTTTTCTCCGCAGGAACGAGCTGGACCGCGATGGTTGAGCCGATCGAGAAGAATACGCCGTGTGCAAATGCTGTAACGACTCTGGCTGTAAGCAGAAGCGCAAAGCTTTGCGACAAGGCAGCGGCGGTGTTGCCTACAATGAACAGCACCATCAGGGAGAGCAGCAGGCTTTTGCGGCTCATCCGGTTCGTCAATGCCGTCAGCACGGGTGCACCGGCAGCGACACCGACCGCATAGATGGAGATGAGCAGGCCGGCCAAGGTGATCCGGATGCTCATATCGTCTGCGATGGAAGATAACAGTCCCACCGGCACAAATTCGGTCGTTCCAATGCCGAATGCACTGACGGCGAGCGCGAACAGCGCCCAACGGGATGAGGGGGTCCCGGCTTTTGAAGCAGGCAGGGCTGCAGGGTTACTACTAGAGTTCATATAGAGGAAGCCTCCTGATATAACAAATTTGTCCAAGCCCCGAATGCTTTACATCCGGCGGACAAATGCTATTATAGGGCGGTAGAATGTCAGAGGTAAGTACGCACTTTAAAGTACTGTAGGCACCTTTAAGTACCTATGTTTTTTGCAGGCTCGAGAAAGGTGCACTTCACATATCAGAGTATACGAAATGAGGAGGGCGAGGCTTGTGGCCTATAATATACCGGTTGAAGCGACCCTGGAGGTCATCGGAGGAAAATGGAAGGTCGTTATTTTATGCCATCTGGATAAGGGGGAAAAGCGCACCAGTGAGCTGAAGCGCCTTATGCCCGGCATTACCCAGAAAATGCTGACCCAGCAGCTGCGAGAGCTGGAGGAGGCGGGGCTTTTGAAGCGGCAGATTTTTGAACAGGTGCCTCCCAAGGTGGTGTACTCCTTAACGGAGTACGGCTGGTCGATGAAGCCGATCCTGGATACGATGTGCGCCTGGGGAGAGTGCCATATGAAGAAGACGGGCCAGACCTTGATGACGGAGGGAGAGCCTCAGACTGCAGGAACTTCATCGTGACTTTACCGGCGGGAGGGCTCAGCCGTAATCACCAAATGCACTCAGCAGGATGGACCGGGCGGTGAGACTAAGGATAAACTCTAATGCGGGTGCTCCTGCCTTCAGTCTCGGCGGCTTTTCCTGATCCATTGCACAATGTATTCTGCATCGCGTCCCACTCCTCCCAGGAGTGCGGAATCTCTGCGTTGCTGCCATGGCAGCCCCAGAAAGAACAAGCCTTGGACCGAAGAGACCCCGCGCTGGTGCAGGGGCCTGCCCTCGCCATCCAGCACCCCGGGAACCTTTATCCAGCCGTAATCAGGCCGAAATCCGGTAGCCCATATAATGTTGGGATACACGGCTTGGGTGCCATCCTCAAAGAGCATCACATCTTGTTTGGCTGCTACGGTCCTCGGCTTGATAGTGACGGCATCGGACCTTAACGCACGCTTCACCTCTGTGCCAAAAATGGGATCGCCTTTAGCGCGAAGCCATCGGCCTGCCGGGCTGTCAGCGGAGGCACGAAGCACGCCACTGTGATTCAACCACCAGAACATGCTTTTACCCCAAAAAGTAAGCGGCATGAATTTCAGCCGCTGCCCTGCAGAGAGATGAACCTCCCGCTCCAAAGACAGCTCCGCGGCGATCTGTGCACCGGAATTGCCTGCCCCAACGATCAGAACGTTGCCTTGCTGAAGGGAGGAGGGGTTTACGTATTCCGAGGTATGCATTTGGCGGATATTTTCGGATAGCTGCTGAGCAAAGGGAGGAAGGTGCGGCTTTTGAAAAGGGCCTGTCGCCACAATGACCTGTCGTGCTTGAATCTCACCTTGACTCGTAGTGACTGCAAATCCAGCGGCTGTCCGCTCCAGTCTCTGAACTTTAACACCCAGCTGCATCGGGAAGCCGTAATGCCGAGCATACTGCTCCAGGCTATCGGCAATCTCGTCCTTGCTGCTGCAGCCGTCCGGATTCCCCTCCAGCAAAAGACCGGGCAGCGCATTGTAGGCACGGGGAGTAAAGGTGATCAGAGAGTCATATCTCTGTCTCCAGGGATCTCCAATGCGTGATTCTTGCCCGATCAGCAGGAAATTTATCGTTGTCTTACTCAGATGGTAGGCGGCGGCTAATCCCGCCTGGCCTGCCCCTATAATAAAGATATCCACATGTGTATTCATCTGCAGCACCTATACCTTCAGCTCGGCATGCCGGGTTGCCGGGGTTTCAATCTGAATCGTGGTGTGGTCAATTCCGAATCGCTCAGCGATGGTCGTAATCGCAGCCTGCAGCACAATCTGGGAATTCTGTCCATCGGTAATAACCAGGTGGCAGCTGAGTGAATCCAGGCCCGAGGTAATACTCCAGATATGGAGATCATGCACCTCTGTAACGCCAGGAATGCGGCTCAGAACGTCCTCAACATCAGCGGCATTCACATGAGCCGGCGTCCCCTCCATCAGGATATGCACGGTATGCGTAATTACGCCCCAAGCGCCGCGCAAGATCAAGAGGGCTACCACTACGCTGATGATGGGGTCCGCGATATACCAGCCGAAGAGCAGCATAACCGCGCCTGCTGCAATGGCACCTACAGAGCCCAGAGCATCCCCCAGCACATGCAGGTAGGCACTGCGCAAATTGATGTTGTTCTTGACATCGCCTTTTCGCATCAGTGCCCAGGCGCTCAGCACATTAGCGGCGAGACCGATGGACGCAATCAGCATCATGGAGCCGCTGGCCACTTCGGGTGGCTCGGTAAAACGTCCATACGCTTCCCACATAATGAAGCCGGCCACAACAAACAGCGTCACCCCATTGAGCAGCGCTGCCAGAATCTCAAACCGGTAAAAGCCAAACGTCCGCTTCGGAGAGGATGGCCGGGAAGCAAAAGAGACGGCAACCAGGCTTAGCAGCAGCGAGACCGTATCACTCAGCATATGGCCGCTGTCCGAGAGCAGGGCCAGACTGTTCGTCAGCAGCCCCCCAAAAAACTCAAGCAGCATAATGCTGAACGTGATGCCTAACGCGAGAAGCAGGCCCTTTTTATTGCCCTGGGGGTCCAGCCCGTGATGATGACCGTGGTGGTGTCCATGATGGCCATGGCCATGACCGTGGCACGTATGATCGTGATTATGCCCGTGATGGGAATGAGAGTGAGAGCTCATAGCGTTTCAGCCTCCTGACATTGCTCGGCGTGACAGACCGCCTGATTAAGTAAGGATATGACGTGATTATCATCGCAGGAGTAGATCATGCTGGTGCCCTCCCGCCGGCTTTTGACCAGACGCATCGTCCGCAGCAGGCTTAACTGGTGCGATACTGCTGAATGGGAAATATCCAGCACCTCCGTAATATGACCCACCGTACACTCCTCCTGAGCGAGCATATATAGGATCTTGATGCGCGTGGGGTCTGACAATGCTTTAAATATTCGGGATACATCCTCAACCGTCTGTGCTTGTAAAAAAGAGTGCTCATGAGCCTCCATATGCATTCGCCGCCCTTTGTATTCTATATATGAGCATATGCTCATATATAGAATACAAAGATGTGCGACAGATTGCAACTCCTTTTGCCTCGTAGAGCTCGATGCAGCTGCAGGAGGTTCCCGCGCATAATGAACGCGAAAAAGCGAACTCGATGCGGCGTTGTGGTGGTTCTGGAGCAAATGAATGCGAAAAACCGAACCCGATGCATCCGAATGCCGCCCCCGCGCTCAACGAACGCGAAAAACCGAACTCGATGCGCCACTGGAGTGGTTCTAGAGTAAATGAATGCGAAAAACCGAACCCGATGAGTCCGTATGCCACCCTCGCGCCCAACGAATGCGAAAAACCGAACTCAATGCGCCGTTGTGGTGGTTCTGGAGCAAATGAATGCTAAAAACCGAACCCGATGCATCCGAATGCCGCCCCCGCGCTCAACGAACGCGAAAAACCGAACTCGATGCGCCACTGGAGTGGTTCTGGGGTAAATGAACTCGAAAAACTGAACTCGATGCGCGACTGGAGTGGTTCTGGAGTAAATGAATGCGAAAAACCGAACCCGATGAGTCCGTATGCCGCCCTCGCGCCCAACGAATGCGAAAAACCGAACTCGATGGGCGCGCCGCCCGATCCTGCGCCCAACGAATGCGAAAAACCGAACTCAATGCGCCGTTGTGGTGGTTCTGGAGTAAATGAACGCGAAAAACTGAACTCGATGCGCCACTGGAGTGGTTCTGGGGTAAATGAATGCGAAAAACCGAACCCGATGAGTCCGTATGCCACCCCCGCGCCCAACAAACGCGCAAATCCAAACTCGATCGCGCCATTGTGGTAAATCTGGAATAAACGAACTCAAGTTAAGGTAAGAATAGGCTTTTGGGATAAGGAAAAGAGCCGGAAGTCGCTTTATCTTTCTTGTCAACCTGCAATTCACTGTGGTAGAATAATAATGGTGTTTTTTATATTGATGATGTTTACTCGCTTGGGAGGTGGAAGGTATGGTAATGTTTTGGGAGGTTCTGCTGGTTATTTTTTCGATCGCTATGATCGTGGTCGTTCTTCTTCAGAAGGGTAAAAGTGCGGGTCTTGCTGGTGCCATCTCCGGCGGTGCTGAACATCTTTTCGGGAAGACGAAGGCTCGCGGGATGGACCTGGTGCTGCAGCGCACCACCGTTGTCATCGCTGTAGGCTTTATTGTCACTGCTGTTATTGTCGCGATGCTGAAATAGAATGAACATAGAACCTTCGCTTTTTTCAGTTCGGAAGAGAGCGGAGGTTTTTTTATACCATTTTTCCAATGTACATAATTCCTGAGATTGAATGATTTCCCACTCTGGCTTCGCATAGAGCCTGACCTAAGGATACCTTCGATTAAATTCGTGTATACTAGGTTATGGGTATATATAGGTAAAGGTTGGATGAATACAGGTTTACACTTATGCCACGTTTTCTTGAGGTGAAAAGATGATAACAGAACAGACATTACTGGAATTTATGCGGGAAACCGCCTATAAGCCGATGACATACCAGGAGCTGGAGCAGCATTTTGGGATTGAGGATGCGGGAGATTTCCGCGAATTTTTGAAGCTGCTGAATGAGCTGGAGCAATCGGGACAAATTCTGCTGACCCGCACGAACCGCTACGGAGTGCCGGAGCGGATGGACCTGGTGCGCGGACGGATCCAAGCTCATGCGAAGGGCTTTGCTTTCCTGATTCCTGATGATCGGGAGCATCCTGATGTATACATCCATGCCAATGACCTGAAAAGCGCAATGAACGGAGATATTGTGCTGCTGCGCGTCACCTCCCAAAGCCATGCCGGGGGCAAGCTGGAAGGTGAGGTCGTCCGGATCGTTACGCGTGCGGTAACCCAGATTGTGGGTGTGTTTCAGAACCATGAGGTGTATGGCTTTGTCATTCCGGATGACAAGCGGATTAACCGGGATATTTTTATCCCGAGACAAGGAATGAACGGAGCAGTGGACGGCGAAAAGGTCGTCGTCAAGATGCTCAGCTATCCGGAAGGCCGTGCAGCGGCGGAAGGTGAAGTGGTGGAGGTGCTGGGGCATAAGGATGACCCGGGCGTCGATATTTTGTCCATCATCCGCAAGCATCAGCTGCCCGAGGGCTTCCCGGAAGAGGTGCTGGCTGAAGCGGAGCAGGCGCCGAGCTCCATTACCGAGGAAGAGATTGTGAAGCAGGGCAGACGGGATCTGCGCGGGCTGAACATTGTGACGATTGACGGCGAGGACGCGAAAGACCTGGATGATGCCGTGAACGTTGAGCGTCTTCCTAACGGTCATTACAGACTGGGCGTACACATTGCCGACGTCGGCTACTATGTGCGGGAAGGGTCGGCATTGGATCAGGAAGCGTATGCACGGGGGTGCAGTGTCTACTTGGTTGACCGGGTTATTCCGATGCTGCCGCACCGCCTGTCGAACGGCATCTGCAGCTTGAATCCGCAGGTGGATCGCTTGACGCTGTCGTGCGAGATGGAATTTAACGAGCAGATGAAGGTCGTCAAGCATGACGTCTTCACGAGCGTGATTAAGACGAAGGAACGGATGACGTACAGCAATGTGCGCAAAATTCTCTTGGACGAGGACCCGGAGCTCATGGAGCGCTATAGCGAGCTGGTCGATGATTTCCGCCTCATGCGCGAGCTGGCAATGAAGCTGCGGGACCGGCGGATGCGGCGGGGCGCGGTGGATTTTGATTTTGTGGAATCCAAGGTCATTGTCGATGAGAGCGGCAAGGCGGTCGATATTGTGAAGCGCCAGCGCTCCATCGCCGAGCAGATTATTGAGGAATTCATGCTGGCGGCGAATGAGACGGTGGCAGAGCATTTTCACTGGCTGAAGGTGCCGTTCCTGTACCGGATTCATGAGGAGCCGGACCCGGAGAAGCTGCAGAATTTTATGGCGTTTGCGGCGAATTTCGGACACCATGTCAAGGGACGGGGCAATTCGATTCATCCGCGCGCGCTGCAGAACTTGCTGGAGGACATTCAGGGCACGAAGGAGCAGACTGTACTGAGCACGATGATGCTCCGGTCGATGAAGCAGGCGAAATATGATGCTGAGAGCACGGGGCATTTCGGACTGGCGGCGGAGTTCTACTCGCACTTCACCTCCCCAATCCGGCGTTACCCGGATCTCGTCATTCACCGCGTCATTCGCGAGGTGTTCGAGAACGGCAATACGCTGACGGAGCAGCGTCAGGAATATTTGGGCGCTAAAATGCCGGATATTGCCCAGCAATCCTCCGAGCGGGAGCGCGTGGCAGTGGATGCCGAACGCGACACCGAGGCGCTGAAGAAAGCGGAGTATATGCTCGATAAGGTAGGCGAAGAGTTTGAGGGTATGATCAGCAGCGTAACAAGCTTCGGCATGTTTATCGAGCTGGAGAATACGGTTGAGGGCTTGATCCGCCTTAGCGCGCTGAGCGACGATTATTATCATTTTGATGAGCGTCACATGCTGCTTATCGGCGAGCGTACGTCCAAAATGTTCCGTATCGGCGATGAGGTCAAGGTTCGCGTGGCGAACGTGAACATGGAGGAGCACACCATCGATTTCGAGATGGTGGATATGAAGCCGCGCCGTGAAGGCGGCTTCGGAGGCGGCGCCGGCAAGCGCAGCGGCGGTGCTGGCGGTGGCGGCCGAGGCTTCGGAGGCCGTGATCATGGCGGGCGCGGCGGGGCCAAGGGCGGCCGCGGCAAGCGCGGCGGCGATGCACAGCCCGCCGCAGCCGGCGATGCGAGCGGAAAGCCAAGGCGCAGCAAGCGCGGTGACGCCGGCGGTGCCGGTGGCGCTGCAGGCGGCAGCAGCGGTGGCGGCGTGAGCCTGGGCCGCAGCGAGGAGACGCCGCGCAGCTTCGCCTTTGGCAGCGGCAAGGGCGGCTACAGCTCGCAGGGCGCGAGCTCGACCGGCTTCGATCGCAATGCCGGCAGCGGCAAAGGCGGCAGCCGACGCAAGAAGACGTCTGGCAGCGGCATTTTTATCGGGGAAGGCGCATCGCCTGGTCCGGGAAATGGCGGTGGCGGCCGCAAGCGCAAGAAGGGCGGCGGCACGGCAGCTTTTGTACGGAAGAACAAAAAGTAAGGGTGTAAGGCAGAAAAGCGGAGGGACACCCGTCGCTGCTCCTTTTAGGCCAATTTCCTCGGCTAAAGTGCAGCAGTGAGACTCTAGTGTATTTGCGGGGGTCACCGATGCCGGAGTGCAGGCCCCGCCTTGCTTTTGGAGGATGCAGTTGATACAATGGACTTCTGGTGAACCGCTGTCAGGATGCGTTTACCGGAGGTCTTTTTTCACTAGGGTGACCATATATTTATGAAGCTAAGGAGTGATCCTATGGGTAAGAAAAGTGACGGGAAGGTTCTGGCCCAGAACAAAAAAGCTTCCCATGATTACTTCATCGAAGATACGTATGAAGCCGGCATGGTGCTGACCGGAACGGAGATCAAGTCATTGCGCAACGGGCGTGCGAACATCGGGGACGCTTTTGCCACGATTCGGAACGGTGAGGTTCATATCCACAACATGCATATCAGCCCGTTCGAGCAGGGAAACCGCAGCAATCCGCTGGACCCGACGCGAACACGCAAGCTGCTGCTGCATAAAGTCCAGATCAACAAGCTGCTCGGCTTGTCCAAGCAGGAAGGCTATTCTATTGTGCCGCTGAAGATTTATATCCGCAACGGCTATGCGAAGCTGCTGATTGGCCTCGGTAAGGGTAAGAAGCAGTATGATAAGCGCGACACCGCTGCGAAGCGGGATGCCCAGCGGGACATTCAGCGGGCTCTGCGGGAGAAGCAGAAGGTGGCGCGGTAAGTCTGCCGCATGAGGAAGAAGCGATAATTCTACGGTTTCATAAGCATAATCACACGGGCTGGCAGCATTTAGCTGCTTTCCCTGTGATCTGTATATCATTTTGATAGATAATGTGATATACTAACTGATGTAAGCGATCCTTGATCTTTATTAAGATCTTTGACAACAAGCTTGTTGCTTCGAAATCCTTTCTTGGAGGGAAAGGATTTTGGAATAGATGAATCTGCTTGGCTTGATCATCTTCAGATCTAATCCATCTATCCCTTTTTTGTGTGAGGCTTTGCTTAACCGCGAGGTTCACCTTATTAAGGGGGCGTTCTTGGATTCGACGGGGGTAGTTCGGGCATGAGTAGCGGGTAGTGGGGACGCGTCCACTTCATCAACGCTAAAGCCTATTAAACGGCAAACAACAAAACAACTACGCTTTCGCAGCTTAATAACCTGTGAGCGTGCTCTCGCTCTGTATCGCCCATGTACCGGGATGAGGGCTCAACTTTAGTGGGATACGCTGTCACATCTCCGCCTGGGGTGTGCTGAAGAAGACAATCAGGCTGACCCAACGTATAGCCGGTTACGGGGCGATACTCGGGTGACATCAAAGCCGTGACTACACCCGTAGAAGCTTGTGTTGTCGTTATCTTCGGACAGGGGTTCGACTCCCCTCGCCTCCATACATAAAACCCGCTCATAGAGCGGGTTTTCGTCATTTATAAGCCTACGAACAGCTTGAGATGAGGTGGCAATATGGCCGGTAATATAACAAAAGTCGGAACAAAATTTAGGGTAACCTTTGATTTTGGCAGGGATAGTTCAGGAAAGCGAATTAGACAGGATGGATAACTATGTAAAGTACAACTGTGAGGAAACGACGATGTATTCTTATAAAAACATCATCTACAAGCATGTCATTCCATATCTCGGTACCTTTGAACTCCAGAAGCTCCAGCCTGTATTTATCCAACAATACTATAAACATCTTATGGATGACAAGGGGCTTTCTCCTAACACGGCACATAAGCACCATGCATGTATTCGGAAGTCTTTAGATTATGCCCTGAAGCAGCAGTTTGTTCATCGAAACGTATCCGATGATGCTGTGACGCTGCCTAAAAAGGAGAAGTTTACAGGACAATCCTACTACACCAAGGAGCAATTAAACACATTGCTTGAGATGGTTAAGGATACGAGGCTAGAGTTCCCTATTTATTCAGCTGGTTACCTGGGCTTGAGACGAGAAGAGATTGTAGGGTTGCGGTGGCAATACGTTGATCTTGCTAAGAGGCTCATCCATATTGAAGAGGTTCGTACAAGTGCTGGCAGTCAGGAGGTTGTGAAGACTCCTAAGACGGAAAAGAGCAGGAGAGTGCTTTTTATAACGGAGGAGCTGCTAGAGGTCTTATTGAAAGTGAAAAGTAAACAAGATAATCATAAACGTATTCTGGGCGAAAACTATATGGATAGCGGGTATGTTTTTACTCATGATAACGGCAAGCCATATCGGGTGAACTACATAACAAAAGCATTTAAGGATTTTTTGGAGAAGAACAATCTTCCGAAGATCAGGCTTCATGATTTGAGACATACGTTTGCAAGTATTCTTTATGAAGCGGGTGTTGACTTAAAGGCTATTTCAGAAGCTTTGGGGCATTCAGATCTTGGAACGACTAATAAGATTTATACTCATCGATTTGATAAGACGCATAAGAAGACTGTGACAGCTATGAGCGAGGCGTTAGGAAGAAGAAGGTAGGGAAGCTGTAGGAATCCCTATGATCTAAACAGATGGAATAAATCGATTACGTTGAACCAAACAGAAACTTTAACAAAAGTTATAACTTAGCCAGTGCAAGAGAGCTTAACATTAAGCAACAAAAGGCAGTGTTAAACCAACTTTTAACTGAAAGTTGGTATTCGACCAGCAGACGGTAGTAAAAACCAGACAAACTCCAATTATCTAGAATCTTTGGTGAGAAAAAATAATTATAAAGTGAGTTTAAATATTAGGAGGGGATGATTCCCATCCTATATTTATTTTGAGCTAATTTCTGGACTGTCAACAGTAAATCAGACAACTTTTTTAATAGATGGAGCCGCCAACTGCTTACTGTTTATGCTGATTCAACCCAGTCGCTGACTCAGTATGATGACGCGAACCGCGTACAATCGACACAGGATGCGGAAGGCAATGTACAAAGAGCATACTATGATATATACGGCCAAATGATAAAGTCAGAAGAACAGGCGGTACAGGAACAATTAGGCCGTTTAACCATGCAGCAGAAATAGCAGGTATTGAATTTGGAACGAGTTTTACAGGTGGCGGTGTGTAATGCCCCCCATTGTCAAGACACGAATTTCCGAGAAATAAGTTAATCCTCCTTGTCTTGTGAGATCTTGTGATTTAAGACGCGATTTGTTCAACAGAATGCGTATAGAATTGAGCCGGCTTGGCTCCTTCTAGAGATGCATGAGGCCGTTCATGGTTGTAAAAATGGACATAACGAGCTATCCCTTTGCGCAGCGCGCGAGGGTTTTCGAATTCATTGAGAAAGATGCATTCATACTTAAGGGAGCGGAAATATCGTTCTGTCCGGCTGTTGTCTGTTGCCCGGCCCTTGCCATCCATAGAGATCTTTACTTCTGCTTTTTCAAGCAGCTCAAGATAGTCAGCGTTGGTAAAATGGGAGCCCTGGTCGCTGTTCATAATCTTAGGTTTGCAATGGCTGAATGCACGTTTGAGGCACCTCAAAACAAATCCCTTTTCGAGCGTGTTGGATAGTTCGTAATCGATGATTTTTCGGCTGTACCAATCGATAATGTTGAATAGGTACATAAATCCATTGCCCATCCGGATGTAGGTAATATCGATTCCCCAGACCTGATTCGGGCGGTCGATCGTTAAGCCTTGAAGCAGGTAAGGACGGATATACTTGGCATGCAGGCGCTTGCTCAGGTTCGGCTTTGGATAGATGGCCTCTAGACCCATAAGCTGCATAAGACGGCGTACACGCTTGCGATTCACTTCATAGCCTAGATCTCGAAGGAAACAGGTTATTCGACGGTAGCCGAAGTAAGGGTGTTTCGTGTAGATCTCATCGATCCGATGCATGATTTGCACATTGACTTCGCTCTCACAATGCTCCTTTTCAGGACGGTATACGCTGGTTCTGTTGATACTTAGAAGGGCTGCCTGACGTTTGATATTGATTTCAGCGTTGCCTCGCTCGACCATACCTTTACGAGCTTCTAGAGGCTCATTTAAGGCCAGATTTTTTTTTGAGCCAGTCGACCTCCACTGTGAGTTGGCCAACCAGCTGTTCCAGATGTTCTTGCTTACTTTCATACTCCTTTTTCATTTTGTCGACTTCACTGGCCTTCTTCTCGAACACCGTGTTGGCGCGCTCTAAAAACTCTGATTTCCATCGGCTAATCATCACGGGGCTAAGCTCATATTTAGCGGCAATTTCATTCACTGTCTGCTCCTCTCGAAGCACTTCCAGCACGACTTTTGTCTTAAACTCTGCGGTATATCGGTTCCGTTTTTCCATGGCTTCATTATAACTTATTTTTTTCCCTCCTGTGTCTCAAGGTATGGGAGCATTATAGTGCGGCAAAAGGGTTTACTAAGTTGGGCATAAAAATAGAAAAGGCCCTACTATCGGAATAAGTATTCAAAAAAAAAATAGATGATAAATATTTAAAGCGAAATGAGCTGATGCACACGAAGTGAAAAAAGAAACATACGGAAAAAATGCGGAAATTAGCAAATATGATTTGTACGTGGACAAGTCGACGGGTCAAATATATGCTATGAGAAAAGGCGGAAAAGGTGAGCCGACTCCTACTGGTACTTTTTAAAATAATATTTAGGAGTGGAGAGCATGACAGAAACAACAGTAAGGGCAGAGTTTATTATGGTAGGTGATAATTTTCCAACTGAGGAGATTACTCAAGCATTACAACTTGAACCAACAGAAGCATATAATAGAGGAGACTTTTCAAAGTCAATGAAACAACGATTGGAAAGTTGTTGGTCAATTAGCACGCCGTACGAAGCATCATTTGATATAAATATTCAATTAATGAAAGTCATCGAAATAATCAAGTCAAAGCAGAAAGTTTTACTGCACTTAAAAGAGCAGTATTCGTTAAAATTTATGTTTATGATAGTTATCAACATTGAAAATAACGATAAACCTGCAGTTTACCTTGAAAGTGATACGATTCATTTTGCCAGTGAAATAGGAGCATCTATAAATTTTGATTACTATATTTACTCTTAGTAAGACTACCACATGCGAGTGTAACAACTCCATGTGGTTTCTTTTTTCTAAATAGCCCCCACCAAGTGCCGAATGAATCGGGGGGGCACGACTCGAATGGACTTAACCATCTTCGTACCCGTATGATATTTTTGTAGTATGCCTGTACGCACAGAATCGCTTGAATTTTATCACCTAAATAACGCATTCGAGGTACATCCAATAGGTCGATTATGGTCAGATACCACCATGCTTGACCTGTTTTTTGTTATCTTCGTTTTCTCACGGGTTTTTGAAAATATTTCGCAACTGTAGCATACGCCGCCCCGATAGATAAGCTGTCTATGCCATTGCAACTTTAAGTCAGGAAAGCCCGACCACTATTATTGTCAGAACTTAACTATTATGATCAGCATGCCTTTTTTACCAGTATCGTGGATCGTGGTGTACGTGAAGATGAATTAAGTTGGTTTATTATTGAAACAGTTATAAGTGGCGGGATAGGAGCGTGGAAAAAAGCTGTTAGTTCTGCCACAAAAAATGCAGTGAGTAAAGGTGATACAGTATGGAGTTTTATTAGGCAAACTCAGGCTGTAAGAGAAGGCACATTGATTCCAAGATCTTTTGAGCTAACCAGTCGCAATGCAGGAAAAATGTGGGTACATCCGAATGCAACTAAACATATGGAGGAATATGTTAAAAGGTATACAAGTCATTCTTATAGTATCAATCAACAGGCATTACTTACGAGTTTTAAGTCAGCTGTTGATTATGCGACTAAAAAAGGAATTGAGTATAATAAGCTTGTTAATGTAAGAGGTTGGGAACTGAAGTTTTCAAAAAAAGAAGGGGACATTCTTCCAGTTATTATGCATGCAGTGTATAGATAAAGTAAAAGAAGGTGTTTTGAATGCTAGAGTTAATTAATATTACTGATGAGTGCAGAGTAACTATAGAGTTTGATGACTATGTTCCGCTTAACGTGGAATGGAAACATAGTCAGGGGAGATACAATCTTCCACTTATTTATTGGCGGACAGGAGATATAAGAAAATCGCTTATCGAAATTGGCATAGACTCGATTAGTGGAGTTGTCTGTAGTATGACCTTGGTACTTTCATCTGATAATTCTAAGAGAAATAATATATTGGATATGGGGGAGGTGATGCGGGGTTGCCCAGTTTTTGACATTAGCTCCTTCAATGTAAAGTATATTGATTATGTACAAAGTTTTTCTGTTATAGTTTTGAATAATGCAGTGCTAATTAATTTTTCTGACGAAGTAGCCTTTAGGAATGTAGGGAATAACGATGTGGTGTTTAGCTTTGATAAAGAAGATAGATTACAAAGTATCACTGTATGCAATCTTTCTAAGGAGGACCATGCAAAAATTAAGAGAACGTTAAATATAGATTAATATTGTCGTATTTTAACCACGTGGAATGCTCCATGTGGTTTCTTTTTTAGTTAGGTAAAACTCGCCAACAAAAAATTTCAAGTATTATTCCGGTAGCGTCAAGAATTTTGTGTAAATAGAAAAACCTTGTCTTGTAGATGCCGCGTTTAATCTGTGGTTGTGAACATAGCCTGTAGTTCAGCCCGAGCCTGGTCAAAGCCGGTATGGCATCGGGTTGCGAAACGTTGGTTGTAGCCCTCAAACTGTGCAACCAAAAACTTCTCCAACGCTTCCTCGTGTGGGAATTGCTCTTTGCGCTTGGTGTATTTCTTATTCTGTTTGTTAAACGACTCGATGAGATTCGTAGAGTAAATACTTCTCCAGATGGACTCTGGAAAGCTGTAGAACGTGAAGATATAGGGGTTTTCCTGCAGAGATTTCACAACCTTGGGATAGCTGGATTTCCACTTGGTACAAAGCTCATCTAGAGCGGTCTTTCCTTGTTCTTCGTTCTCTGCACGGTACACGGTTTTAAAATCATTGCAGATCTCAAGCCGGTCCGTTACACGTACTTTGTGGGCTATGCTGCGTGAAACATGGACGCAGCAAGACTGGTACTTCGCCCGAGGATAAACTTGTTCAATGGCAGACACAATGCCCTTTAAACCATCGGAAATAAAGAGAAGAACCTCTTCGGTGCCGCGTGCTTTCACGTCTTGAAGCAATTCATTCCATATGTAAGCAGACTCTGTCGGAGCGATGGTGTACGCTAACACCTCTTTAGAGCCGTCCTCACGAATGCCCACGGCTAGATAGATGGCTTCTTTCGAGACCGTTTCCCGTTTCACAGCCACATAAGTGGCATCGATATACACGCAAACATAACGTTTAGCCAGCTGGCGTGTCGTTAAGGCATCGACATGTTCAACCATGGTTTTGGTCATATTTGATACGGTTTGCGGCGTATAGTGATGCCCATACATTTTCTCAATGAGGTCAGCAATCTCCGTCATCGTCACACCTTTCTGGAACATGTGAATGACGAAGGCCTCCAGCGTGTCATTGGAGCGCTTGTACGGAGCAACGGTTTGCTGTTTAAACTCTCCATTTCGATCTCGGGGAATGTTGAGTTTCAGATCTCCATATTCGGTGTGCAACGTGCGTGTGTAGCTTCCGTTCCGAGAGTTCCCTGAGTTTACACCTGCACGATCATATTTCTCATCATCTAAAAATGCGGTGAGCTCAGTTTCTAACAACCGATTCATAGCCATCTCCAGATGATTGCGAAAAATTTCGCTCACATCCTGCTTTGTGACTAGAGCCTGAACTAAATCTGATGTAAAATGATTCATAGGGAAGACCTCTCTTCGAATTGTTGTGTGGTAACTCAATTCTACAAGAAAAGGTCTTCCTTTTTCTATTTATCTATTTACACATAATATTTTACGCTCTCGAATCTTTTTGAAGATGGCGATTTATATCCTACAACTATGGATGAAGACGAGTTACTTTGTAAAATGCGTAACGAAATAATCAACTCATAATGGAGACTGATGTTTTGTACTATAACCTTGATTGGCTCCGTGCCTTTCAAGGTGTTTTTTTGTAATATTGAAATGACTGTAAGTACCACTTCTAATTCTCCAGTATATCACTAAATATTTCTTCGGTTTGATTGTCCTGCTTAAATTCGCGAGCAGCTTCTTTAGACTCAGAGATTAAACTTTTTACAGCTCCCCGAAGGGCAGCTTGCCGCTCACGAAATTTGGTTAGAAGCTCGTCACCCTCGACACTGAAAATTGAGACTTCCGGCATGAAATTTTTTGGGACTCATGAGGACTTCGGCATCTTTTCCGGTTAATAGTAGATATGGTAAAAAGATAGTTATCTAATATACGGAGAGGTTATACGATGTCGAGAATACTGGTTCCCCCTGAAGTACTGATGCAGGCAGCGGAGCATTTCAAACACGGTGCTAATCAACTAGAGGGAATGAATAATGCGCTGCGCCAAAGCATCCACAAGATGTCGATGGAGTGGGAAGGAATGACCCGGGAGCGTTTTTTCGGTGATTTCCAGAAGGCCTCCCGAGAGATGAAGCAGACGCTGGAGCATATGCATGAGGTTCAGTTAGAATTAACACGTGCAGCTATCAAGTTTCAGATCCTTGACGGCAGTCTGGATCCGAACTGCGTGAACCCGGAGTTCCTGCCAGCAGGGATAACGAATAACTTTATCATGTGCGGACCGGACCAAATCATGCCTGCCCCTAAATCCATTGGAGATGAAATAGATGGGTTTTTAAAGGGAGCAGGCTCGGGAGCTAAGAGGATATCCAACTCTATTAAAGAGACCGCCGTAAACCTCTATGAAGATCCTATTAATACGGCTGGCAGTATGTTTTATAATGCGACAATTGGAACAGCTGAGTACATCATTAACACTGCGGTGTGGGGCGCAAAAATGACTTTTGACGTTGGTAACACACGCGGAGACTTCGACAAGCAGATGGCCGGCATCCAATCTGAAATTGATGAGAAAGGCTGGTCCGCTTTCCTGGGGCAGCAAACCGCGATGGGGCTTAGCGCCTTTATGATGCACCGGGTGGGGATTAAGCCAAAGCTGAATATGCCTGAGGGCGGAAGCAGCGGCGGGAGCAACGGAAGCAGCAGTAGTGGTAGTGGTGGTAGTGACAGTAATCGAGACGGCACTGGAGACAGTTCGGACAATGGCGGTAAAGATGGTAAGCCGGATGATGAGAACCCGGAGGACAAGACGGGGAATGAGGGTACGGGTAAAGCCATGGGCAACATGATTAACGACATAAGAACAAAGACACCAGATCAATTGCTCAAAGAAGGCTGGAAGGATGTAACAGATCCAAGGAAAGCCCAGAATACCATGTCTCGGGAATATTATAATCCTGAAACAGGTGTAAAAATCAGTTATGATCCAGGAAAGAAAGGTGCTACAGGATTTGAAGCGGTAGACCATTACCATGTCCACAATCCGAATTATACCGATAAAAAAGTTGATTATTATTTTGATATTGACGGGAATCCTGTGGGTAAAGGTTCGAAAGCTTCTCATATTGTAATAAAGGACGGTGAGTAAGTATGAAAATAACTACTTTTATTGAAGAATTCGATCTGCATGACAGCCTATTAGAAAATATTAGTATTAACGGCGAGAAACTGGTTCTCGATATCGATCTCTGTAATTGGAGACAAAAAAATTACAGTCCCGAGGAAGATGAAATGAAAGTAATTAAGGTTACTTTTGAAAATGTACAAAATTATCATTTAGATTCAACAAATGATACGGTAGATTCCGATTCAATCTTGGAGATCAGTTGTACGGATGTGGATTCTTCTTCAACGTCGAAAGACATAAAAATCGTCTTTGAAGGTGAAGGAGATATAAAAATAATGACATTTAGAAGTGATAATGTAACCGTAGAGTAATTAATATAACCTTGATCGAGTGCTCGTCACTCAGTCAAGGTTTTTCTTTTGCCCTATATTACCCTCATCCTTAAACAATAGAACGCGCTAAAATCGAAACTCGTGCGCTAAAAAGGCATACTGAATCAGCAGATGAGAAATAGATCGTATTTGAATACCGGTAGCTCATGCAAGATTTTTAGTCACAAATACACAAACCTCATGCGCATAGGGCTTATTTCAAATACAGTACCTCATGCAAGTAATTCGGAAACGAAATTCACCCCCATGCTCATAATTTGGACCCCCCTTGTCAGCAAAAGGCCGATCTCATACAATCTCACAGAAGCAGGTGACATGCTGAATAGCAAGGGTTACAGCAACTTGAAATGCTGTAACCGAGGGGGAGGAAACGATGCAAAATGTCGTTGGTTATGTCCGGGTTTCAACTCAGGGGCAAGTCAAAGACGGTTACAGTCTGCAATATCAGGTTGATGAAATAACCCGATATTGCCGGGAAAACCACTGCAATCTGCTCCGAATTTACGAAGATCGGGGAATTAGTGGGGCAAAAGTCGATGAAGAAGGCTTGACCGTTGAACGTGAAGGGTTGCAAAACATGCTTGCCGACATCAGCCAGTTGAATATTCAAGGAGTTATCGTATTGAATACTTCGCGTTTGTGGCGTTCGGACATGGCAAAGGTATTGATTCAGCGGGAATTGAAGCGGAACCAAGCCGATGTGAAGGCGATAGAGCAGCCGAATTATAGCATCTATGCGTATGACCCGAACGACTTCTTGGTCAATGGAATGCTCGAATTGCTTGATCAGTACCAACGTCTTGAGATCGCGTTGAAGCTTGGCAGAGGAAGAAGGAAAAAGGCAGAGCAGGGCGGTTACGCAGGCGGAGGAATCCCCTTTGGCTACAGAGTGATCAAGGGCAAGAAGCTGCTCATTGTCGATGATCGAAAAGCCGAGATTGTCAGAAGGTTGTTTGAACTGAAGCAGCAGAACTCGCATTGGACATTAGCTCAATATGCGAAGCAACTGAACAAGGAAGGTTATACGACTGACCAAGGCAAATACTTCACCAAAGTGCAGATCAAGCGGATTTTTGATCATGAACTTACATATCGAGGGATATATTCATACGGCAGTATTGAAGCCACTGGTCAGCATCAAGCCATCATCTAAAAAGTTTTTCGGTCTGCTTAAAAAATAAGCGGACAATTCTATATGTCAACTGAAACGAAAGAATGGACTGGCTGGCGTCCCAATGCGGGTCTTCGGACTAACGCTCGAGCTGAGGTTGCCGACATTCTTTCCATCTCATTGACATGGAGGGATTCGATGCGTCATTACAAGGAAAAGCATATTTATGTCGGCGTGGATTTGCACAAGCATACCCATACTGCTGTCATTATCAACTGCTGGAATGAAAAGCTCGGAGAAATTCAATTCAACAATATTCCGAATGCGTTCCCGGACTTTCTTCAGCAGGTAAAAGGTTATGCCAAAAGAGGCGTAAACCCGATCTTTGGTCTTGAAGATGTTGGTGGATACGGGCGTTCTCTTGCCGTTTATCTGCTTGAACAGAATCAGAAAGTCAAGGAAGTCAATACGGCATTGCCCTGCTTGCTCTTCATCGTCTTGCCTTTCCCCGCCGAACTGAATAATACCGGGGCGACTCCTGCGAATCTCGCTAATTTATTTGGATTTGGGAAACGGTTAATGTCTCCGATCTTACCAGCGGAAGATTGCCGAAGGAAAGACGAAAGGGCAAGCATTGGTATGCGTGATGCGAAGACTTGTAAACATCATCTATGGCATGATGAGGAACAAGACAAAGTTTGTTTTACCGGATGTAGAGGCGATAGAAAAGCATGTCGGATAAATCGTATAATGGTGGTAACTGGAAGGAATGTCGGTGCCGCTTTTTCATAAAAGGAATCAGCTTTACAACATAGGGGACGGGAGAAGCTGGTAAACCTGTTGTAGATAAAGAGAGATGGCTCGGGAATCTACAAAACACAGACAACTTTAAACAAGGAACTAAAGAAAATGGATTAAACCATATTTTTAATGGGGAAATACTCAAAAATGGGAATGCCAATGGTTTTCATTATGAAGGGATGCCAAATAGTAATGGTAAAATTGTCGGGAATGTTGACCCACCTAACGAGTTTGGTGTTTATCAAGCCAATGTTGAAATTAATGGAGTACTAAAAGGACCTAAATCTGCATTTTTTCCAAAGGAATGGACACCACAACAGGTAATAGATGCAATAAATGAAGCTTCAATTAATAAAGTAAATATAAAAAACAATAAATATACTGGGAAAACAAGAACGGGAATGGAAATAGAGTTTATTTTAAGAAATGACAAGATAATCTCAGCATACCCAATATACTGAATTGGAGGGTATTTCAATGATGACAAAGTATACTTATAAATTGAAATATATGGATGAATTTAATATTGTAGTATTGGATTTTGATGAGGAAAAATCACTAGAATTCGCCAGTATGATAAGTGATCCCTTAGGATCTGATATACCTTGGAGATTCAAAGATTTAAAAAAGGATATTGAGAATTATCTTGATTTATTGAGGGGGAATATACCCGAATATAGACATGGAGGAAATGCATCCAGCGTTATATCTTATAAAGACTATACAATAATTGAAGATCCATTTTATGATGAGGAAGAAGATGAAATTGAACCGATCTGTAAATTAGAGACAGTTGAATTTGTGAAGATTATATTGATATGGGCTCACGAAACTTATAAATATAAAAGCGAGAGGGGAGTAATTGCTTTTGAAGAGGCAAATATGGTTAGAAAGTGGATTGAACAAAAAATGATAGAAGTTAAGAGTATAGAAAATGAATTTGTAAAATAGCTTGTGTAAAGCCATTTAAAGAGTCTGTCAATAAGTTTGTGTAGTGCGGCCGGGCAAGGTCTTTCCCTGAAACCACTGGGTATGCCGTAGAAGCGACAACCACCTTGCGTCGAATGGCTTACAATCCTCACCCCGTCAGGCGAGTTTATATCCTTAAGCCTGGAAGCAAGAAGAAGAGACCGCTGGGCATTCCAGCCAACGAAAATAAGATTGTTCAGTTGGCCGTGAGTAAAATCCGTCGGCCATTTACGAACAGGACTTTCTGAACTTTTCATTTGGATTTCGACCAGGGCTTGGCTGTCACGACGCACTGCGAATGCTAAATACGCCGATCACGAAGAAGAAAACGAACTGGGTTGTGGACGCGAATACGGATATATCTGTTTTCTTTGACCATGTTGATCATAGCTGGATGATGAAATGCCTGGAGGTTCGAATCAAGGACCGCAAACTGTTGCAACTGATACAGCATATGGCGTGTGTAAACCAACTGTCCATCAACACGTAAGAAGCTTGCATGCCTGTCGAAAGCGCTCGATCGATCATCGCGGGGACTACCTCAGGTGCGGGCAGGAGTGCCTCCATCCGTCTTTTGTAGCCGGACGTCCGCTGATCGATACCGTCTATAATTCCATTCACTTGCGACTTGAGCGAAGCGAGCAAGGAGAAGTCGACGGGGATAAACGTGTGCCCATCTGACCAGCCCAGTGTAAGCATTCGAAAACCTTTGTAGTAACAGCCGCTCGCATGGTCCTTACATCTGGAAAGCAATGCAACCGCCTTGCTGCGATTACGTTCAAACATAGAATCATCGACTATAATGACGGATACCCGATCGGCGCTATGATTTAAGAAACGATACACGGTGTCTTTCCAGGGAACGTTGCTCCCATACCGCTTTCCAGCAAACGAAACCAGTTTTTGTGATGAAACAAGAGAACAAAAACGAGCTGAAATAAATTCTTCTTAAAGCCCGCTGTTTTCAAGTGCTGCACCACTTTTAGTTCTTTAAATGCCGATTTAATTTCATTTTCATTTAGGAAGTTGATTCTGTTGGACGTTTTGCTCTATCATTTAGAGGACACCTCTTCTGTATGGTAGTGATTGTTCGACACTCTCACTTTACCAAATGAAGTGGTGTTTTTCTATTTCGTAACTATATACGCGATTTCTCCAGTTACATCATGCATTTGAGTCGATTTTCGCTCTGCGAAAGTTGAGTTAAATGAAATCGCCGATAATGATATTTATTTGAAGCACACTATCAAACAATTATCAAATAAAGCAGGGATTCTCATTGAATGCAACCGACATCGGATGTTGGGCTTATAGTCAAGCACTGAATTTGAGGTTGAGCCATAATTCATGGAAATATTTAAACAGTAGTTATATAATTAATACAGTATCAACCAATTAATACATAATAGTAGGAATTGGGGAGGGATTATTTTATGAAGAAAAGAAATGCTTTTGTTGCGACATTATTTTTAGCACTGGCAACAACAGGAGTAACTGCTTTTGCTTCATTAAGTACAACTCAGGAGAATGTAAGTCCTGAATCTAGGGTAAAAGAAAGTCTTCCAATTAATAATCCTTTTGTAGAGGATCAATTGATAAGCCCATTGGTTATTGATACAAGTAACCCTATTGGCGATAAAGTATCGGGAGGCGCAACTGTACAAAAATACTTTACTGTAAATGCTGGATTTGGTCATATTAAAATTTTTATGAAAAACTATAGCAGTAAACCAGTGACCGTTAGCTTAACACATAATTATACTAAGAGAATATATTTCTCTAGAGTGATGGAAGGAAATAGTTTCTTAACATGGAAAGATTTTGAGGAAGGTTACGAACAAGGGATGATTGGTGGAGACTATACACTTCAATGGAGCGGTGGCGGTTATAATGTTAATGGTGAATTCTATGGGAAAACTGGTTCGGCCATTTCGGATGTTAGAGATTGATTCAATTTTTGTTGCTCAAAAAGCTCCCGATTACCGGGGGCTTTTTTGCCTAATCATCAAATGATTTGTGAATAGAGTGAACCATAAAGACTATGTATAACCAAGTCTGTTTATCAACCAGAATATGTTAATTAAATTAATTTTTACTCGAAAGCAATCAGACGATGTATGCGGTATCGTCCATTCAGCCGGTAGTCTATCCAGAAGCAGCAAATGAGCTAATCGAACAAAAGAAAGAATAGCATGACGAGGTAACCCTTCATTAACCTAATAAAGTCGGGGTTTTTCAAAGATTCGCATACAGGGCCATCATGCCTTGCGCCAATCGTTTTCGTGACGCCAAGTGCTATCCATTTTGAGCCCGTAGGGCGACATGCAGTTTAACCGCAGCCCGTTCTCCGTGGTAGGGAGCCCAAGGCAAGCGAGTTATTCCGACGGTCATCGCAGTAGAATCGATCAGCAGCAATTCTTTCGGAAAAGTCAGCTTTCCACGGGTTTCAAGATTACATTTGCGGACAAGCAGTTGAAACAGTTCTTTACATACAGCAAACGGCACATCTGCTGCATTACCGGAAAAACAGGAATAGTAGTGAACTTGAGACAAGCCGCTACAAGCGGCATGATCCGCACCGAAACGGTACCCTGACCATTTTTCACTGGCTGCAGCACACCAATACTCAAATAAAATGATGGACCGTGAATTTTCGCGCCTTATCTAGGTAGCCCTCCGTTTGGACGATGGATTCGACTTCATCGGGCGTAAGAACAATTTGTAGGATGGGGAGAATCGTGTTGGTATTTTTCATGGAGTCGTCACCTTCCGATTCGTTTGTAGGGGTACGAACATTTTACCGGTTTGACGACTCTGATTAAGTGGTTAATCAACAGGCCTATTCTTCTATAAAAGCTTCAATTCGGTTGATTAACGAGTTGCTACTGCTATAGACTTCTTTAAACTCCTCAGATTCAACATTACGGAAAAGTCTTACTATTCCGGGTCTAATCATGTTTGACATAACAATTTAAAGGGAGTTGTTGTGAATGAAGAATAAGTTATTTACTTTACTAATCGTGTTTTTTTTAATAATGAATATAGGATGTTCAAGACAAACAGAAATTAATTCCTCATTAGACATTTCTCTGTTAAATTATAACAATATCAAAAAAGGAGATCATTATTATTTGGAGTATGAAATAAACATAACTAATAATGCTGATGCAGCGATATATATTGAATCAGTTAAGCCTCTAATCAATAACATAAATGAGGATTTAACGAATCAAGTAAATAAAGAAGTAAAACCAAAAGACTCTATAAAAATTGAAAGCTCTGTTCTCTTACCATCAGATAAAAAATTTGAAATTACAAAAATCGTCATAAAAAATTCCCAGGAATTTATATTTAAAAAGTAGGCTTTGGTGATACGTAACAAGGACATATTGATCTGATAATCTTCAATGATGTACAGGGAATTTAATATAAAAGAAACAGTGTTAAGCTATTTGATTATTTGAATTGGAGGCAGAGTGAGCTAGTAGCTGCAATTAAAGACTTTTTAAGTGCTGAAGAGATGGATAATTTTAAATTAAATCTCTATAATTTCTAGTCGCTCTTAACTTTAATTTGTCCACATTTCCTTTAAGAGCAAGAACATGCATTTTTCGATGACAATTTGGGCAAAGTGCAGCCGTGTTTTCTAAAATGTCAGGTCCATTATTAGATCGCCAAACTATGTGATGAGATTCAAGGAACGGATGTCCATGAGAATCACTAAAAGGAGCGGGTTGGTCGCACAATTGGCAGATACCATTCGCAACTAATTTGGTAACAACACTTACCGCGTCATTTCTGCTATAGGACTTGGATTTAGAAGTTATAACTCGATCTACTTTATTGTTTAGTGCTTTCATTAGTATGCTTTCAAAAGGCAACAATTTGAGGAGTGATTCCGCTTGGTTATCGGAAGGTTCTTTCTCGAAAATTTCTGGCATTCTCCTTAATACCGATAATGACTATTTTAATGAGACATCAGTTCCTATCACCTTTCATGGAAGTTATTTGAAGTGAAATAATTTACTCCTCAATTAAAAACGTATTTTTCGTTGAATGGTGAAATTTATCTAGACAAGGTGGTTGGAGAATTGTTTATTAAGCCCTCTTACTTTTGGAACATAGTGTTACGTATCATAGCTTTTGCTGCGGGTATAGCTAACCCGTATTTCAATACCCCATTTAAAATTATTGTATTTATTTTGGTTTGTATCGCAGGTATTCTGGATTCGAATCCAGGAGGGCGTTGGCCAAAATGGGTTACATCCCCTGTCGCTTTTATTATAGGTTTGTTAATTAGCTATCTTCTATATTCATTGTTTCAGTAATTCGGTTCACTCTTAATGATAGTGCACTGCTTTCATGGTTCTTTATTCACTATCTACCTCTTGCTTGAACACGATGGTGATCTGTACGGACCACTGAATAACTGATGAGTATACCGATCAATCTTAGCTAGATCGAGTTGTTGTTCATGCGTGAACATTTTGAGTATGATTCTGAGGGTTAGGTAAAGTTCATTCAACTAATAAATCCACAACGACGGGTACGATCTGAGCCGAAACAAGTCCGAAAATGGTTCTAGTAATGTCAACATCTTTACTTGCTCTCTCCTTCGCACTAACTCCGATTTCCGCATTTGCAACCACTCAAAACCCGGTGGATAGAGCTGTAGTTCCAACTGAGTCTCAAGTAATTATTCCAAGCCAGGTTGATGACGGTTGATGACGGAACTGATGAGACAATGGGTGTAAAGAAATCAGTTTTTGCGTATGCTCTTAAATATGGTGGCGAACTCCTGGAAGAGCTATTGGAATATTTGGGTAAAAAAGAGTATGCTGATTATGTAAAGGAAAACCGTTTATCTATTGCGAACTTCTTAGAGGAAACTGAACTGGTAGTTGATTTTTACGTTTATCGCATTTTAATTAATTTATAAGGTGTGGGAATGGAATGAGTGTAGATGAACAACTTGAGCTTTTGAAGTATCAAATCAAGCTCATTAGAACGATGGTTGCCTCGGATGAACATCCATATTTCATGTTCCTACTTGATCATGATTTTTCTGAAAGACAAACCCGATCTTTGAATGACATATTGTACATATTCAACCGCCGATTAGGTGAACTGTCCACGATCAATGATGAGAAGATGGAACTTTTTCATAATGAAAAAATAGAGGAGATTAAGGAGCGTAATAAATTCTTTTCTGTTTCTGATGATTTCTTATTGAGTGAATCTCCACCAACATATGAAGAATTCGTATTTCTCATGGAATTGATTGCTCCGGCCGATGTTAATCCGTCATATCTTTTAAGATCTCTTCAAATGCAGAACATGTATGTGAAACTTTGTGAATATTTACTGAGTCAAAAATAAACAAAGAGGACTCTGTCGATTAACTCGATAGGATCTTTTTTTTGTTAAATAAAAGAATATATGTTCGCATATAATGATAAAAAAGCAAACAAGGGTTCTGTTATTTGGAGGGATGAACATGCCAGTTAAAGGGGTGTTTAGATTGAATAGTATAGTGAAAATATGGATTTCCTTTACTGTGGTGCTCTCGATTTTGGGTATCACTATGTTCTGGCCAAGGTAAGTTGATAATGAATTCCCTTTATTTTCTGATTGTGATCAACGCAATATTGTATTGCGTTTCATTTTAAACGATGAGATTAATCTCTATTTCCTTGGCATCCTTGATTGGTTTGATTCATTACTGTATTTCATATGGGCTGTTATTTACACGCAGCAAAAGGTAGGACGTGCAGTAATACAGGATTTGCAGATGTTTTTCCATATTTATTCCCAACGGAGGTACAACACAATAACCTATAGATAGAAGATGTATAACCCAATAAAGGGGTGCAGACATCTTCTTTTTTGTTTGACTTTATCGACCACTTGAAAATGTCAAGTTCTTCAGTGGCGCAATCAAGTTCGACATTATGATGTCATATACGTGTGATATATTTTCTTAGATTAAATTAAAATAGTCATTGAAATTAGAGTGATTTAACTTTATAATCCCCTTTAAGTCATGTTATCTGACACTAAACAAATAATTAAAGGGGGATAGTACGCAAAATTCAACTTATGTGTAATATTACATTACATAAATTTCGCGTAATACCTCGCTATATCTATTAATCCGTGATCAGGAACTTAAATACTCTCAAGAGGATGGTGCGAAGTTGAAAAAAACTCTTTTTAAGAACAAGCTTTATATGACAGCAGCTCTCTCACTCTCACTTTCACTTTCTATTTCCGCAATTTCAATGCCTTTGACTGCACAAGCGGCATCTGCGTCTGTTGTTGACGATAGCTGGGTTGTAAATTACACGAAGGCGCCAACTGGCCTGGACACTGGCAGTGTACGCAGCACAGATTCCCGGGCGCTGATGGGCTTTGGCGGAATTCGCATGCACGTCATTGGCTCCGACAATTTGCTGGATGGCGTGCTGCTTCGCGGATTTGGACTTACCTTTGATGGCGTAGACACATACTCAAGCACCAATGCCGTTACCATTGACGGCGTTGCCGTAAAGCGTGAAATCAAGCTGGATAAAAGTAATAACTCCGGGCGTTTCTTCGACACCTTCACAAACACAACCAATAAAACTATTTATGTGGAGGTCGCCTTTGGCGGTCAACTTGGCTACAATACGTCAACCAACCAAAGCGCAATCTCTACCACATCAAGTGGAGATGCAACGATCGACAACACCGACCACTGGGTGTCCTTCTATACTCCCTCCGACGGTGAAGGATCGGCCAGCTTTAATGGACCTTCAGCCACAACGATTGGCACAGGCGGATTTGTGGGGAGCTTGAATCGCACAGGCAATTTCCTCCGCGATCCCTTCACCAACCCATTAGAACGGACAGGCGATGAAGCCAATCATTATGGACTAATTTATTCTTTGGAGCTTCCGCCTCAGCAAACTCGCTCACTGGCCCATTTCGTTGTAACAGGCCAATCCGAGGTATCCGCCGAGCTTGCTGCCGGTTCACAGGTCAAGCTGGTGCAGACTGTTGCAGAAGAGCTGTCCGAGCATCCTGACTTCAGCGATTTACCGACAGGCGCAGTATGCAGCCTCAGCAACTATGATCTCGACGCTCTGGTCACTGCCAGTGTCATCGACGCAGATTGCGACAACACAGATATAACGCTGCCGGGCGCCGCAACTAATCCCGTCACTACACCCATTGTAAGTACAACCTCACTATACGATGTCACTGGTAAAACCATTACGGAATTGCTGGCTGATATGGAATCTGGCAAAACGAACGCACAGCAAGTTACGAAGGCTTACATCGACCGTATTGCTGCGTATGACGAGGGACCGCTTGGTCTTAACTCGGTCATTATGATTGCGCCGGATGCGATGCAGCAGGCAATAGAAGCCGACCTCGCTCGCGCCAATGGAGATACTCGTCCATTGCTGGGCATTCCTATTTTGGTTAAAGATATTATCGATACGAAGAACATGCCAACAACCGGCGGCTCAGATTTGTTCCGAGATTATCAGTCGCCTGAGGATGCATGGCAGGTTGCAAAGCTTCGTGAAGCAGGAGCTATTATTTTTGGCAAAGCAAATCTTGCCGAATTCGCCCGCGACGGCCACTTCAGCTTTAGCGCATTTGGACCGGTTTGGAACGCATTTGATCCTTCAAGAAGCTCCATTGGCTCCAGCGGAGGATCGGCAGTCGCTGTGGCATCCAGCTTTGCGGCAGCAGCATTAGGCACGCAAACAGGCGACTCGCTGTGGGGACCCTCGGGAGCTGCCAGCCTGTTCAGTCTGCGTGGAACCGATGGCATGCAAAGCACGGCAGGCACAATGCCGCTTACCATTATTCAGGATTACACGGGGATGATTGCCCGTTCCCTTCCCGATCTCGCCTTGCTGCTGGAAGCAACCGCGATTGGCAACCCGAACGATCCTTATGATGATGTATCCGACGGACATCGTCCAACGGATTGGCAATCCTTCCTGCGTGAGGATGCGCTTGAAGGCAAGGTAATAGGCGTTCCGGCAGGAGCCTTTGATGACCCGTTTGGCACAAGTGGCACAAGCGACGCCATGCGCGCACAATTTGTTCACTTTGTTGAAGCAGGCGCAACCATTAAAGAAATTAGCGCCCCACCAAAAGCGCCAACTCGCGACTTTACCGGCGACACCCGTTATGAAGGCTGGAGTCAATGGATTGAGGCTCATCCAGACAATCCGTATACAGACCCTACCCAAATCATGAATCCAACCTCAACCTATACAGGCGCAGGCGCAATGACGGAGGAAGCACTTCAGGCATTCGAGAACTACCGGGCCAACTACCGCGAGCTGCTGCACAACTGGATGGATGAAGAAGGCGTTGACGTTCTCCTCTTCCCTACAGAGCTGAGCGATATTCATCTCAACGATTCCATTCAGCCAAGCTTTGGCCGTCTTGATCCGCAGTCCTCTGCTTCCGGCGTACCTACTGTTATTTTCCCTGCCGGGGTCAACGATCATGATCAGCCAATAGGCTTTCAATTGCAGGGCAAAGCCTATTCGGATGGAGATTTGATGGGATATGCCTACGCATACACAGCTCAATCCAACGGACATGTACAGTCCAGCCTGACGCCTTCGCTGACACCATTGCCAGAGCTGGCGGCATTTACAGATATTTCAAATCACTGGGCTGTGCAATATATTAGCGATCTTGTTGCTGACGGGGTTGTGAAGGGAACCTCTGTAACCGAGTTCTCGCCAAGCCAGGCTATGACAAGAGGGATGTTCGTCACCCTGCTTGGCCGAATGAATCAAGTTAGCGATGAAGACGGAAGTACGTCATTTACCGATGTAAACAGCAGCGCCTATTATGCGCCTTATGTCAAATGGGCCGAGCAAGCTGGCATCGTAGCCGGATTTGCGGATGGGACGTTTGCGCCTGGTAAAATGATTAGCCGTCAAAACGCAGCCGTTATGATTAATCGATATTTGTCTTATAAAGGAATTACAGTATCAGGTTCTCAAGAAGCCGTCGGCTTTGCCGATCATAGCGATATTGCAGCCTATGCGGCTGACGCGGTTCAAACCGTACAGAAGCTAGGCATCATGAGCGGCATGCCCAATAATCGCTTTGCGCCAACGGGCAACATTCTCCGCAGCGAAACGGCCAAAATTATATCTATCGTGCTAGATCTGGAGCAATAAATCTTCTCCCTGTCTTCACCTGCGGCAAAAAGCCGGAGAATGCCGATGTACCGGCATTCTCCGGCTTTATCCTTTGTCCTATGAGGCCGCCACGCTTAAAGCCTGTAGATTCGCTTTATTTTTCTGTCAGACAAAAATCCGCAAGCCGTCCACTCCCTTCAGAGTGTCGTGCTTGCGGGTTTTTGTTCATTTCTTGATACATCGTGCATTCATGGAGCCCTTCCCCAACGACCTTCACTCAGTCGGGCATTGCGATGACTTCAAAACCATTCAATAAAAAACGTTACTTCTTGCTACATAAATCTGTTATTAAGTAGAATAAGGAATTTTCAGGAGGGGGCGTTAAACACTTGGTTCAATGTATGAAACGATATGTAATGACTTTTGCCGCTGTTGTTGTCACTTTTGTTGGCCTCACAGGAATTAGAATTGATATTCATGCCTCAAGCGCAGATCCATTGATAAGTACTGTACCAAAGTCGATAAAAAAATATGTACACTCGATCAATAGCGAGGATTGGGAAAGCTACGTAAACAGCTATTCTCCAGATCGACGATTAACGAATTTTCCAAGTGAAGCACAACGTAACAGCCGTACAGGAATTCTCTCGGTGAAATCCATTGAAATTTCAGAGATTAAAGAGATATCCGAGAAGGATATACATGAGGTTCAGCCCTATTTTAGCGAGATCGATAAAGGGTTGTATCAAGGCGTCAGATATTTTTATGTCGGGCTCAATTATCATGTGCATCACGAGAATGAGTTTTTCTACAACGGGGTTAGGTATGAAACCTTTGCTGTTGGTACATTACATGGAGAGGAATACATTCTTGGAAATGAGTTTGTTTATAATTTTGATCCACTTCAATCATCTGGATATGCATTTGGTTCAGCCGCTGAACGTGAAGCCATCATTAGGGAGGAAAGAAGGCTGGGAGGTAACAGCAAGCCACCGGGCAATGGAGAAATACAACCTCAACGTGTAGTCAGTTCCATCATTATTTCATTCACGAACCAGAATCATACCATAGGTCTTTGGACAATTTTGCGAGAGCATATCCAAGAGATTATGAAAAAAGCCAAGCCACATGCATGGAAGTAAGCCAGGCAATCAGGTGCGTCCATGTTTACTATATGAAGCAGTAATAAACGAGTGCGTGAGAATGCAGTGATGACGTTTTTGCAGGAAGACGTATATCATTTCTCTTTGGGTAACTAGCGGCAGGTTTCTATTGGGTGACGGTCGATGTCACCTGCAAGTGGACAGGTCGTGTGCAAAACTGGGGTCAGGTCCTGAAATGTTATCTATCGAGAAATAGTAAGGGAGTGGCAGGGTGAAGCGTGCGGATTTTTTTTACATTTGGGTCGCTATTACCGGTTATATAGCGGGTATGCTAACGTATATCATTTCTCTCTGGGTAACGAGCGGCAGGTTTTTTATAAACCTGGAGCTGCTGATGACCTGGACGCTGGTTACTTTTTTTACAGTCGGTACTTCAATCTTTTTTCTTTGCGTAGTGCTCTTGAGGGCCATCCGCAGATATTATTTTTGGCTTCAAACAGCAGTGTTTATAGGCGTGGGGATCATTCCGATTACCATGGTTGCATTTATGATGGGCTCATTCAGCGTGAGCAATTTTAAATTTGTATTTTCGCCGGAGGGCGTTTACTTTCTCATGTTTTTTACAAGCACGGCGCTTATCTGCTCCTACGGAACCTGGGTGGCTCAAAAAAAGCTTAATAAAAAGCCGTTTCTCATCCTGTCCGCCCTGATTGGAGCAGCGTTTATCATCGTCATGAAGCTAAATGCGGAAAGCATATGAATTCTATCATTGAAGGAGGCGGGTATAGCTTGAAGTTTGAACTGGGACGCTGTTTGTTACATGAACGATTGCGGGAATCCGGAAAGTCAGTATCTTGGCTGGCCAAAGACCTGCACATGAAGCCGGAGCGGGTGCATGATTATATCGACAACAAACGAGTCATGCCGCTTAAAGCGGCAATCGCTATTGCCGATTCCATCGGCTGCAATGTGACTGATTTGTATGAAGTCACTCCAAGCCCGCAAAAAGCCACAGACATTGAGCAAGACTGACATCGGCGGTTCCCTTCTACGAAAAGCTTGAAGTCTTTACTTATATGGTCATTTAGGCATATAATTCGTTCAGACATCGAAGAGAGAAGAGGAACGCTTTAATGAATAACGGGTTAGTTAACGCAATCATAGCGTATATCATGTGGGGGGTGCTCCCGCTTTATTGGAAGTGGCTGGGCGACGTGCCAGCAGGGGAAATTCTGTCTCACCGGGTGGTCTGGTCGTTCGTCTTCGTCGGCATACTGGTCGCGGCCCAGCGCCGTTTTGGTGACATCAAGGTGATCATGTCGAGCCGTGCGCTTCTGCTGCCTCTTGCGGCAAGCGGGGTGCTGATCGCGATAAACTGGCTCATTTTTATATGGGCTGTGAACCATGGTCATGTTGTGGAAACCAGTCTCGGTTATTATTTGAACCCGCTGCTGAACGTCGTGCTGGCTGTGGTGTTCCTCCAGGAAAAACCGAACCGCGGACAATGGCTCGCCATTGCGATTGCCGGTATTGCCGTACTCATCATCGCAGTCGATTACGGACGCTTCCCATGGGTTTCCATGTCACTGGCGTTCTCGTTTGGTCTGTACGGCCTTGCGAAGAAGAAGATCAAGCAAGAGGCCTCGGTCGGCTTATTGTCGGAGACGGCTGTGATTCTGCCCATCGCCCTGATCTATTGGATGTATCTAGCGGCTGCGGGACAAGCAACAGCATGGACGCTGTCTCCAGCCATGTTTGTCGGATTGCTGCTTTCCGGAGTGGTCACGGCGCTGCCGCTGTTGTTCTTTGCCCGGGCGGCTGCCCGGATGTCGCTGTCTACGCTCGGTTTCGTCCAATATATTGGACCCACGATCATGCTGCTGCTGAGTGTGTTTGTGTTTAAGGAAGCCGTCTCGCCGCTGGTGCTTGTTGGCTTTGTGCTCATCTGGACCGCCCTGATTGTGTACGCGGCAGCCTCAGTACGCAGTGCAAGACTCGCTAAAGTGAGCTGACGGCCATACGGATTGGGAAGAGGCTGTGATAGCCGCCTGGAAGGACGGATTTTGATCCGTCCTTTTTTTTATTCTTATCCTTCCATCCCAAGTAATATATAATTCAAACTGATGACCCCTGTTCCTGATGAAAAACAATGGCTGTCCGTGGGAACCGTCAGCGAGGTGTAGATTTCCTCCAAACAACTGGACTTCATTCGATACGAAGGCACTTTGACTTTTCAGGGGGAGGCTGTGAATGAAGTGTTGGATGCCCCGAAGGGATTTGCTCTTACGAAAGAGACGCGGGTGTTCAAAAAAACCGAGGATGGAGTAAGAGAGATCGCGGCGATCTCGGACCTGCAGGACGGGCAGAGCATTGAAGTATGGACGCACTTCTTGAGCGACCATCTCCTGGGAGCTGCTGAAATAACGATTATCGATGGAGTGACGGCTCCTATATTTTGAGAAAATCCGAGGTGAGTGATGATTACGGTGCCTTTTCCCACTCATTAACAGGCGTATTGAAGCACCAGGTGGCTTTAACTTAATTATATCTGGAGCCGCCGCAGCCTCCGCTGGACAAGGGACTGCAGCAGCGGTCTGATTTGGCCATGGCTTCATTAAACAGACTTACAGCGTGCAGCACCTGTTCCTGATCAGAGGGGCTCATATAGGAAAAGACCTCGCTCAGGTAATCGTTCATCTGATGGTCAATAGCGGCAGCAATGGATTGCCCTTCAGGGGTAAGCGCAAGAGTATACACTCTGCGGTCCCGAGGATCCTGCTGCTTGATGATGAGATTCATTTTGATCAGGGACTGGGCTTGTCTGCTGAAGGTCGTAATATCCGTACCCAGCGTGTCGGCAACCTGCTGCATGGAAGGGTTATGCTGCCGGTCCACCTCATATAAAATATGGCTCTGAACCAGAGTAATATCGGTATCTCCCACACTGCAGCAATGCTTGTTCAAAAAGCCAAAGCGGCGGGTCATAATCTGAAACAGCTCGCGGGCATGCTCCATAGATTTATCATCTCCATCTACAGGGATCTTTGATTCTAGGATACCACAATCTCTGTGTTATACGGGATAGGCAGGTGCTCAGAAAGAAAGTCTGCGGCTGTACCCGTAACGAATTTTACACGATAATACTTGCATAATGCAAATAATTAGCGTAGCATGGGTAGCAGTGGAAGAGTAGACATGAACTAAACAAGGAGGAGTTACACATGAAACCGATTGAGTTCAAGGAAACAGGAGCCTCGTGCTGTACCCCGAAGGGAGCAGGGGGTGCGGAAACAATGCCAGCTGCCTCCGTAGTTCAAGCGGATGCGCCAGTGCAGCAGCACGCTCACCTGCCTGTAGCGATCATCGGGGCAGGCCCGATCGGACTTGCGGCTGCTGCGCAGCTGGCGGAGAGAGGGCAGTCTTTTGTGCTGTTTGAAGCGGGGGATGCGGTAGGACATCATATCCGTCAATGGGGACATGTCCAGCTCTTCTCGACCTGGCAGTACAACGTGGATCAGGCCGCGGCCCGTCTGCTGCGCCAGCACGGCTGGGAGGCGCCGAAGTCTGATGAGCTGCCGCTGGGACGGGAGCTGGTAGAGCAGTATCTGGAGCCCTTGGCCCAGGTGCCGCCGCTGAAGCCGCATATCCGGCTGAATACGAAGGTGGTCTCCCTGTCCAGAAGAGCCACTGACAAGATGAAGTCTGCCGGCCGCGAAGCATTTCCCTTCGTGCTGTATGTCGAGCAGGACGGTGTCACTTCCCGCGTAGAGGCAAGAGCGGTTATTGATGCATCCGGAACTTGGGGTCAGCCGAATCCGCTCCAGGCTGATGGCGTATGGACTCGGGAGGAGCGCTCGTGGGCAGACCAAGTGACCTATGGCATTCCGGACATTTCCGGTGAACAGAAATCGAGATACGCCGGCAAGCGGGTGGCCGTGATCGGCAGCGGACACTCTGCGATCAACACCCTGCTCGATCTGGCCACCCTGAAGGCCGAGGTTCCTGCGACCGAGCTGATCTGGATTCTGCGCAAACGCACCGTGGAGGAAGCCTACGGCGGGGAGGGCGATGACCAGCTGGAGGCGCGGGGCGCCTTGGGAAGCCGGATTCATCAGCTGATGGATGCAGGTCAGATCACGGCAGTGACACCTTTTCGAGTAGAGCAGGTGAGTGGCCAGGGAGGGAAGCTGCAGCTGCTCGGTACGGGAGCAGACGGCACGATGGTCATCGACAGGCTGGATGAAATCATCGTGAATACGGGCAGCCGGCCAGACTATTCCTTCCTGAGTGAAATTCGGCTCAACATTGATCCGGCGACCGAAAGCGTCGAGGCGCTGGCGCCCCTGATTGATCCCAATGAGCATAGCTGTGGCACGGTACGGCCTCACGGGGAGCGTGAGCTGCGCCATGGCGATCCCTACTTCTATACGGCAGGCATGAAGAGCTATGGCCGGGCGCCAACCTTCCTGATGGCGACCGGCTATGAGCAGGTAAGATCCATTGCAGCTTATCTGGCCGGCGATCTGGAAGCTGCGCAAAAGGTTGAGCTGGTGCTGCCGGAAACAGGAGTGTGCAGCGTTCCCCGCGCATCGTCGGACCCGGAGGACGCCTGTACCGCGCCGAAACCTGAATCAGGCTGCTGCGGCTAATGCCGTCCATGTCAGCCATGCCGTGACTGGAGGGCTGACGCGGCTTTGGCTGCAAGTACATCCAGGCTTTTTGTTCGATGACAGGAGCCTGGATTTTTTTTCATAACAGTAAGCACGGAAGAAATACATAATGTTCCTCTCCTTGGGTCATGATTTATACGTAACGAAAGGTACATAGGTACCTATACCCCGAAGGAGGAAATATGGAATGAAAAAAACATTGCTGCTGCTGATGACCCTGAGTCTGCTGATGATGCCGCTGGGCATGGCGAATGCTGAAGAACGAAAAGACGTCGTGGATACTGCGGTCGCAGCCGGACAGTTCTCGATCCTTGTCAAAGCGCTGGAGCAAGCCGGGCTGGTGGAAACGCTGAAGGGCAGCGGACCGTTCACGGTGTTCGCGCCAACCGATGAGGCGTTTGCCGCTCTGCTGAAGCAGCTGGACATCACTGCAGAGGAGCTGCTGGCACGCAAGGATTTGAAGGATATTTTGCTGTACCATGTGGTGCCGGGCAAGGTTCTGTCTACCGATCTTAAAGACGGAATGAAGGTCAAAACGCTGCAGGGCAGCGATGTAACGATCTCCACGAATCCGGTGAAGGTGAATGATGCAAATGTGGTGAAACCGGATATTCTGGCTTCCAATGGCGTCATTCATGTCATTGATCAGGTGCTGCTGCCGCAGCCAAAGCACAAATAAACCGGCTGTAACAGCCGGCTTAACATGAAACCATCCTGCGGGATGGTTTTTTTTGCGATTAAGTGCCCGGTGTGACCGAAAGGCCTCTTAAGATATGCTCAAATCGCTGCAGCAGAACGATTTCCTGGGCACTCAGGGTTTCAAGAGTGGCTTCAACCGAAGAGTTCACCTGGATCAGCTGATTCAAATTAACGAGGGAGGGCGTGATCACAGGAAGGCTGGCGGTTCCGAGCACGGTCTGCAGCTTCTCGGCCTCGGAGTTCATAATATGGGCCTGACTGAGCTCAGCCAGGGCAATGGCAGCCAGGTTAATGGCATAATATTGCTGCAGAGACTGAATGACGAGTATATTGGAGGCACCAAACCCGGTGAGGATGGGACCGCCCGGCTCACTTTGAAACTGGAACTCGAACAGCGCCTCATTGACATACTGCCCAGATGGAGGGACACAAGAAACCACCAGCTGGTACTGCACGATCACGGTCTGGCCCGGAATGATGTTCCCCAGCGGCAAGTTGGCCGGGGTTGCGCCGGGCTGCGGCACTCCGTCAACCGTGACACTGTTCGGAACGAGCGTGGTACACTCTGGTGAAGCGTCGAACATGACCACGACGGTGGCATCGGCGGTGCCTGTGTTAGTAATCTCCACCGTGTACGTAATGACATCGCCTGGACTGACTACAGAGACGTCTGCGCTTTTAAGTGCTTCAAACCGGGGGGCGTTGACGTCGATTTGCAGCCCGACCCCGTTAATGACATAGGCATCCCCGGAGGTCGTGCCCTGAATGACGGCATCCGTCTGCGCGTTAACCAGCTGGGGGGAGACGTCAATGTTCGTAATGTCATAGCCTTGTCTGCGGCCATCGGCATTGATCCCCAGCGGCTGATTGAGATTGCCGAAGGTGCCGGAGGTGTCGAGGGTTCCATCATCGCCGTTAATTTGGGAAGCAAAAAAATTATCAATCGGGTTATTGGGACCCGATACCGGTGTCAGCGTTCCTACCGTAGGCCCGAACAAGAGCTGATCCCCAATGCGGTTGGAATCTCCCTCCAGGGAGCTGACCTGCAGCCTGCCATTAACGGGACCGGTAGTCGGTGTAAAGAAGCCCGAAATATTAAAGGGTGTACTTCCGGAGCCGGTACTGACGAACTCACTGGCTACAAAAATAGACATGTTACGAATCGGCAGCGTCGGATTCTGATAGGCAACCATCAGGGTCCAGCCGCCGGAGTTGGTCGTATTGTTGATGGCAGAGGTCGTAGCCACAATGTCCCCTACCGTATAAGTCCCCGCGCCTGCTGCTTGGACAAGGGCGGTGACGTCCGCCGAGCGCACATACAATACGTTAAATATAGTAGCGGCTGTAGCAGGATCGAAAGGAATCGAAAAGCTGCCGGCCGGTGTTGTGAACGAGACATTATCGTTAATAAAAGCGGAAAGATCTTGTCCTGCAACATTATAGCTGCCGGACCAGATTAATTCCGCATACAGCACGGTACTCTGTGCGGGCAGCTGCAGCACGGCGCTGGCTGCATTTTCTTGAAAGTTAAGCGTTGTACCTGGAGGGAAATCATTGACCTGGCTCAGTGGATTCGGCGTGGCCATAGCCCCGATTGCATCCTGATCTCCTTGATTGTTCGTATTTAGCTGCTTACTGAGCCCGATCGTATTCCCCGTAAAGGTAATAGCACCATTGATGGTCGTGTCAAAACGATTAATGACGGCCAATGTTTACCACACCCCTTCTTGTATACTCCAGCTTATGATGCTTATCTCATGGAGGAGTGGATGTTTGCCAGCATACAGGCGTGGAAATGCTGCGGATGCTGGCAGCGATAGGCATCCCGCTCTCCATCCAGATGCTATAATAATAAGAAAAGAATATGCGGCCAGGTGCTGGCAGAGATACGGATCGATGAAGGAGGAGATGCCTTATGCTGAGAGTTGCCCTGCTGGATGATGAAAGGCCGGCTCTGAACGTACTGAGCGGACTCATCCGGTCTATGAAGGGGGTAGAGCTTACCGGTGCGTTCACCAATCCTGCAGAGCTGCTGCAGCAGCTGCAGGAATGCCGGCCTCATCTGGTGCTTCTGGATATCGAAATGCCAGGGATGAACGGTCTGGAGCTGGCAGCTGCGCTATTGGATATGCAGGAGGAGATAGAGGTTATCTTTGTGAGCGCTTACCACCAGTATGCGCTGGAGGCGTTTCGCGTACAGGCGGTGGATTACCTGCTGAAGCCGGTCGATCCTGTGCTGCTGCAGGGCAGTGTGGACCGGGTAATCAGGCGGAAGCTTGGATCAAGACCGGCGGTGGTGGAAGATCAGGAAGGGGCCTCAATTGCATGTCTTGGCGGCCTGGAGCTGCACAAGGCGGGACAGCCCGAGCCGGTCCGGTTTCCGACAGCGAAGGCGGAAGAGCTGTTCGCCTACTTGCTTGTACACCGGAACACGGACGTGTCCAAGTGGACGCTGGGCGATTTGCTATGGCCGGACATCGTGTCGACAGAGAAGGTCAATCATAATCTGCATATGGCCGTCTACCGGATGAAGAAGAGCCTCAAGGACCACGGGCTGGCTGTCCGTATTTCCTCACAGCGCGGATTTTACCGGCTGGAGTGTGACGACCCTTGCGATTACATTGCACTGGAGGAGGCAGGACAAGCACCCCAAGTAAACAGGGAGAACGTCAAGGCTTTAACAGAGGCGGTGAAGCTGTATAAAGGGCCGCTTTTTGCAGGCAGGGATTATCCCTGGTGCGAAGGTGAGCGGGAGCGCATGTCCCGCTGCTACAGAGCCTTGTCCAGGAAGCTGGCAGCCTGGCAGACCGGGCAGCACCGATATCATGAGGCGGCAGAGCTTCTTCTGCCTCTGCTGGAGGAGGCCCCTCTGGATGAAGAAGGGCATGAGCTGCTGCTCAGAGCCTATGACGGATTACAGCAACGGACTTCTTTTATAGCCCATTATGAAAAAATAAAACGCAGCTTCCGAGAGGAGCTGGGGGAGGAGCCGCCCCAAGGTTTGCGGAGGCTGTACAGCGACTTGCGGTAACATAAATTGGAAAGGTTGTTTTCGTCCTCCTTGACATAAATTATGTCTGTTGTTATGATAATGACATAAATTATGTCGTAGGTGCTATCGTAATGAAAAGATCTCAATCCACCACGGTCAAGACGGTGCTGGAATATATGGTCATGCTTAATGAGCAGTCGTATTCCGGTATTGGCCGTCAGCTGAACATTACCCCTCAGCAATTCTCAGATTGGATCAAAAAGCGCAGGCCCATTCCCCAGGAACGGCTGCAGGCGCTCGCCGCTTATTTTGGCGTCGGGGAAGAAGTGCTGGTGGACACCGGCCATTTTGCCAGCCCGTTGACGCCGCTGGCGAAAGTTCAGCTGCACATGCTGCTGCTGGATCAGAAGATTGCCCAGCTTGAAGGTGAAGGAGCAGAAGAAGAAGAAGATATCGCACCCTACCGTGACAAGAAGCTTCAGCTGGAGCGGGAGCGGGAGCACGAAATTCGGCTGGGGCGAGTGGCTGAGGCGCTGCAAAGAGACCATGATGGCCGCCTGGCCCTCCTCCTGGACCAGGTCCTGGATGAAGCAGCTGCCAAGAAGACGGAAGGCGTTGAGTCATAAGCTTGGCGAGTAAGTGCTAAAGGTCTATACACAAAAGCAAGCTCAGAGAGTCGTTATCGTTCACAGATGACGACTTTTTCTGATGCCCGCTCAATCTGTTTTTTTGCAGCACTGATTTGTTATATGAATCACGTATTTGTTATATAGAGCCGAAGCAGCGCTGGATATAATCAAGATTAAGCTATCGATATACATTCATAAGGAGGATTCCCATGAACAAAGGCAAAGCAAGCATTGCGATGATGCTTACCATCTTGATGATCATGACGATGCTGTCACCCCAGGGCTTGATGAGTCAGGCGGATGCGGACAGCGCTGTAGAAAGGATCAGTACGGATTTTGAGGATGGCACGCTCCAGGGCTGGGTGAAAAGAGGTGAGAATGAGAGCTTAAGCGTCACGAATGACGTGTACTACAGCGGTCAGCACAGTATGCTCGTGGAGGGCCGGCAAAAAACCTATCATGGTCCTATGCTGGATCTGAAGGATCGCCTGCTTCCCAATCAGGATTATCAGATTTCGGTATATGTCCGCCTGAAGGAGGAGCCGCAGGCAAACCAGACCCTGCAGCTAACGGTATTTAACAAGTCGGAAAGTGATAACTATGTGGTTCCAGATCAGGTAACCATCACGAAGGAGGAGTGGGAGAAGTGGCACCTGCTGGAGGGAAGCTACCGATACAGCAATGCTCCTTCGGAGCTGTCTCTTTATGTCGAAACGCCATACCGCACGCCAGAGCCCGTGGATACATTGGCTTTTTATGTGGACGAAGCTGTCATCGAGCCTGCTGCCCCTTTAGAGATTCAGGATCTCCCGTCTCTTCATGAGGTGTATGCTAATGATTTCAAGATGGGAGCGGCGGTGTACACCTGGCAGCTGGAGGGCTCCTATGCAGAGCTGTTGAAAAAGCATTTTAACAGCATCACGGCTACCTATGAGATGAAGCCTAAATTCATCTCTTTGGGAGAGGGGAAATATAACTTTGAAGTAGCGGATCGCTATGTACAATTTGCAGAAGAGAATAACATGGACATTCGGGGACATGCATTGCTGTGGCATATTGATGCAGCGGAGTGGATGTTTACAGGTCCGGATGGCGAGCCGGCAAGCCGGGAGCTGCTGCTGCAGCGACTCGATGAGTATATTACGACCGTCATGCAGCGCTACAAGGGCAAGATTGATGCGTGGGACGTCGCGAATGAAGTGATAGCCGACAACGGCGGGGATGAGAATGGTCTGCGGATAACACCTTGGTATACACAAATCGGACCTGATTATATTGAAAAAGCGTTTGAGTTCGCGCGCAAAGCGGATCCGGATGCCAAGCTGTACTACAACGACTATTACACAGAGGTTCCGTCCAAGAGAGCGCACATCTATGAGCTGTTAAAAACACTAAAGGAAAAGGATCTGATTGACGGGGTCGGTCTGCAATCTCACCATTTGCTGTATTCTCCTTCTATCGAAGAGGTTGAGAAAACGATCAAGCAATATTCCGAGCTGGGCCTGGATATTCAAATTACCGAGCTGGATGTCGATTCCGGAGTGAGCGTCGATACGCCGTTGCCGGCAGATGTGGAAGCCCGGCAGGGGTATCGGTATTTGGAGCTGATGGAGGTTTACAAGAAATACAGTGAACATATTTCCTCTGTTACTATCTGGGGACTTCAGGATGAGAAAAGCTATAACCGTCATGCCTTGCTGTTCGACAAAAATCTAAAAGCCAAGGATGCCTATTGGGGTCTTGCCGACCCTTCAAGTTTGCCGGTCATTCGGCAGGTATCTGCTGGACTTTCCGGATCGCCAGAGCAGACAGCTCAAGAAGATCCACTATGGAAAAAGGCTGTGAGGTCGCAGCTGTCTGAACAGGATGCGTTGCGTGCTTCGCATCAGATTCTGTGGGATGAAGATCACCTTCATATTAAGGTGGATGTCCAGGACAGCACCGTGAATTCCGGGGATAAGGTGGAGCTGTATTTCAATGAGGCGAACGACGAGTCCGGATCATTGGGGCCGGGTGTCCGGAAGGTAGTGATTCCGCGTTCTCACCCGGGACCAGAAGGAATCACGACAGTGGTTAGACCAGGTGCTGCCGGCTATAGCGTAGAAGCAGCCATTCCGTGGTCCACGATAGAGCCTCAGGCCGGCAGTCTGATCGGCTTTGACGTTGTCGTTACAGACGGAAGCGGCTCTACAGCTGCCCCGATTTACTGGAATGATCGAACGCTGCAGCAGGATGATGACACCCGGAACTATGGCCTGATTCGATTGGCCGCCATGCCCAAATCTGTAGAAGCTGTTCATGGATCGGCTGTCATTGATGGCGTAAAAGAAGGTGCCTGGGATCAGGCAGAGCCTATACTCGTTCAAAAGACGACCGCGCCAAAGAGTGCAACCGCAGAGGCTTGGACGATGTGGAAAGAGGACAGCCTGCTGATCTTCTTGAAGGTCAAAGACCCGCTGCTGCGTGCAGATGCGCCGGAGCCGTGGTTCCAGGATTCTGTAGAGATTTTTCTGGATGAGAACCATCAGAGAACGTCGTACTATCAAGGCGATGACAGTCAATACCGCATCAATATTCGGAATGAGCTTTCCTTTACTGGCGGTGCTTCTGCAGACCGATTGGAAAGTGCGGTAGTTACAACAGACGACGGCTATGATATGGAAGTGAAAATCAAGCTGGGTGCCGTATCTCCACAAGCAGGGCAGTCGATCGGATTTGATCTTCAGATCAATGATGATCAGGGCGAGGGAGTGCGGGCTTCAAGCAAATGGAACGATCCAACAAATGACTCGTGGCAAAATACGTCGCAATTTGGCATTCTGACGTTTGCGGCGCCAGTGCCAACTCCGGCACCAGTGCCAACGCCAGCGCCAGCGCCAGCACCAACGCCAGCACCAGCGCCAACACCAGCACCGGCACCAGCACCGGCACCAGCGCCAGCACCAACACCGGCGCCAACGCCGGCACCGTCCGTGCCGTCTGTCTTCAAGAGCGGTGTGGTGAAGAATGCGGCTGCCAAGATTGACGCTCTTGTTACACGTGTTACAGGCTCGCCAACGCGGGTAACGTTCCAGGACATCACGGATCACTGGGCCGCCAAGACGATCAAGAAATGGGTCCAGCTAGACGTTATTCAGGGCTATCCTGACGGTACCGTCAAGCCGGACAAAGCGGTAACCCGTGCGGAGTTCGTGGCGGTATTGTCCAAGCTTCTGGACGTCACGGGGACACAGCAGGTGTCATTCAAGGATACGAGCAAGCATTGGGCCCAGGCTTCCATTGCCGATTTCGCGGCAGCCGGAATTATTCATGGCTATAAGGACGGCAGCTTCAGACCGAATCAATCCATCACCCGGGAGGAAATGATTGTTATTTTATCCCGAATGATTGATCTGCCGAGCCTTTCGAGCGTCTCAGAGCATGGTGTCTTTCAAGACCTGCAGAACACCTATGCCTCCGAGGCCATCACTCAAGCGGCAAAATCCGGCATTATAACAGGAAAGGGAAATGACAGATTTGCACCCAAGGCGGAGGCTTCACGCGCCGAAGCCATGACCGTGATCTACCGTATGCTTTCTCTGGATCCGGAGATTAAAGCGCTGCTGGAGCAGCTAGACTAGCATTGGTGACAAGTACAGCGCCCCTGTGTGATTGGACCTGGGATTGTGACAGGTTCAGCCGCGCAGGGGCGTTCTTTTGTCGCTGCCGTGTTGTTACCGACCGCGAGGATATCAACAATTTGTTATGAATGCTGTCAATTTATCGTGTATCTGAAACTCCATGGACGATAAGATAAATGTAGAAGAACGGTTCACTACGGTGGGCCCAGAAGGGAAGCATGCTTATGAAACAAACGGAGGTAGTACACAAGCAAGACGCAACCGGGAAGAGCACGGCAGTGGCTGCTTCAACCCGGAAAGGCTCGAAATGGAGAAAGAACATTGTGCTCGATATGATGCTTTTGCCCGCACTCATTCTGACGTTTATCTTCTCATATATTCCGATGGCCGGTTTAGTGATGGCATTTCAAAATTTCAAGCCGGCACTGGGCATGACGGGATCAGAGTGGGTCGGACTGGAGCACTTTGAATTTCTGTTCAGTATCCCGGAGAACGTTCAGGTCATTTGGAACACAGTCATTATCGCCGGACTGAAGATGGTAGCCAACCTGGTCGTTCCCTTCATCTTTGCGCTCCTCTTGAATGAAATTCGCAGAGCGATGTTCAAGAAAGTAGTGCAGACGATCGTGTACATGCCGCACTTCCTGTCCTGGGTGCTGGTCGGCGGAATCCTGATTGATTTGCTCGCGCAGAATGGCGGCCTTGTCAACCAGACACTGACAGCTGTGTTCGGCATAAAGCCAATCTTCTTCCTGGGAGACGGAGACTGGTTCCGCTTTGTCGTCGTAGTCAGTGATGTCTGGAAGGAATTCGGCTTCAACACCATCGTGTTCCTTGCAGCATTGGCTGGCGTCAACCCTGCGCTGTATGAGGCGGCAGAGGTGGACGGAGCGGGGAGATGGCAGCAGACCTGGTCGATCACGATTCCTTCCATGCTGCCGATTACCATTGTGGTAGGAACTCTGGCTCTAGGTAACATTCTGAATGGAGGCTTTGATCAGATTTTCAATCTGTACAATGCCCTCGTCTTCGACAAAGGAGATATTATCGACACCTTTGTTTATCGCTACGGCATTATCGGAGGGAAATTCAGCTTCTCCACGGCGGTCGGTCTGTTCAAATCCATTGTCAGCTTTGTTCTGATTGTAGCCGCTTACCGTATGGCCTATAAACTAGCGAATTACCGCATTTTTTAGAGAGGGGGCCATCAAGACGTGTATCATAAATCCAAGGCTTATCAAACGTTCAATGTGTTTAACATCGTCTTCATGATTGTCATTTCACTTATATGTATCATTCCCTTGGTTCATATTCTGGCGGTTTCCTTCAGCGGCAAGGCGGCAGCGAGTGCGAACCTGGTCAAGCTGTGGCCGGTAGACTTCACCTGGGATGCCTATGTAAAGACCATGGCGAATGAAAACTTTCTAAGATCGATCTGGGTCACGGTTCAGCGTACCGTTCTCGGTACTGTGATAGGGATGCTCATCGTCATTTTTGCAGCGTACCCTTTATCCAAGGAGAACAGCAGCTTTAAACGAAGAAACATCTACATCTGGTATTTTGTATTCACCATGCTGTTCAGCGGAGGCTTAGTGCCTTTTTACATCCTGATCCGAAATCTGGAGCTCCTCAACACGATGTGGGTGCTGATCCTGCCGGGTGCGGTCTCGGTCTGGAACATGATCCTGCTGCTGAATTTCTTTCGGGGAATCCCTAAAGAGATGGAAGAGGCCTCGTTAATTGACGGCGCAGGGCACCTCCGGACACTGATCAGTGTGTACCTGCCCATTTCAACGCCTGCCCTGGCCACGCTTTCTCTGTTTACCCTGGTCGGGCACTGGAATTCATGGTTTGACGGCCTGTTGTTTATGACGGATTACGAGAAATATCCGCTAGCCTCTTATTTGCAGACCGTCATTGTACAACAGGATTTCAGTAAAGTGTCTGTCCGTCCGGAGGATCTGGAGAACATTTCGCAGAGAACGGTGAAGGCGGCCCAGATCTTTATCGGCATGGCACCGATCCTGCTGGTGTATCCGTTTCTGCAGCGGTTTTTCGTAAAAGGGATCGTGCTCGGGGCGGTCAAAGAATAGTCATGCTTATAACAATCGCCGGATTGGAGGTGAGGGACCGGATTACAGAGTCTCATTTGCACAACATCCTGTACGTGTGTACACATATGAAATGCTCAAGATGAATAAGGGGGTTCCTACCATGGCAAAGAAAATGAAAACCACGATCATGGCTTTACTTAGCACGGTAATGTTATCCAGTACGCTGGCTGGCTGCACCGGTACGAAAGAAGAACAGCCGGAAGAGGCAAGCACGGGTGAAGAGAGCTTCTACTCCGCTCCGTTCGAGAATGGCAAATACACAGAGCCGGTAACCATCTCGACCGTATTCCCGATTCAAAGCAACGTGAAATTCAAGAACGGGGAGAACATCGAGAACAACGTCCACACGAAGTGGGCGAAGGAAACGCTTGGCATTGATATTAAATACCTGTGGACGGTCACCGAGCAGAACAATGCTTATGAAACCAAGCTGCGGCTCATGCTGACCGCCGGCGAAGAGATGCCTGACATTGTTGTCTACCGGGGCAATCCTGCTCTGATTGCAGATTTAATTGATAGCGAGCAGTTTACCGACGCAGGGGAATTATTCGATAAATACGCTTCTGAATCTTATAAGAATGCTATGGCACAGCATCCTGAGGTATGGAATCCGTTAATGCGCGATGGTAAAAGAATGGGTGTTCCGATTCTGGAAAATGCCTACAATAATGATCCTGTCATGTACATCCGGGAGGATTGGCTGAAGAAGCTGAATCTACAGGCGCCAACCAATCTCGCCGAGCTCGAAACCGTCATGGATGCGTTCACGAATCAGGATCCGGATGGAAACGGGAAGAAGGATACCACGGCGCTTTCGGTGGGCTTCAAGAACAACCTGAATACATGGATGTCCGACTCCGGCTGGATCTTCGGAATGTTCGGCGCCATGCCTAACCAATGGAACAAGACGGCAGATAACCAGCTTGCTTACGGATCTGTTCAGCCGGAAATGAAGCCAGCCCTACAGAAGATGCAGGAATGGATGGATAAAGGCTATATTTCTGCCGAATCCGGTCTGTACGATGAAGTGAAAGCAACAGAAGCCTTTACGGCAGGAAAGTCAGGAATTATTGTCGGTCCTTACTGGATGACAGGCTGGCCGCTTCCGGATTTGAAAGCTAACGTTCCGGATGCAGAGTTTAAAGCCTACCCTCTACCGGCAGGACCGGATGGCAAAATTGGACGTCATGGCACGGCCATCAGCAGCGGCGCGGTACTGATTAACAAGGATATGAAGCATAAAGACGCGTTCTTCGTTTACCAGAACTATCTGTTCGATCACTGGGCAAATCCGGAAAGCGAGACCTTCGCGAACGGTTTTGCAAAAGGGTATGACTATGATTTGGGTCCAAACGGCGAAGTATACCGGGAACAGCAGAGCGACCAGATTCCTGGCGGCTGGGTAGATGCCATCCGTTATACACTGACCTTTGATGGTGCGATTGTACCAGACCTGTTAATGAACACCCTGGCGAAGCTTGCAGATGGTGCTGAGCCTACCAATCAGTATGAGAAGGTTCTGTCCGAACGCCTTCCGGAGCAGATTCAAGCTGCCAAGATTGTTGTAGAGCAACAGGATGCTGTGATGCCGGAAATGTTCACGGGTGCCCCAACCGCGACTCAGCTGTCTCGTGGAGACATGCTGGGCAAGCTGGAGAAGGAGATTTTGAACAAAATTATTTACGGCAAATCTCCGGTTGACGAATTTGATACCTTTGTGGAAAAATGGAAATCAAGCGGTGGTGACAAGATCACTGAAGAAGTAAACGCTTGGTACCAGTCGGTTCAAGTTCAACAATAATAGAGGTGCAGGCCAGAGAGGGCAGCCATCCAGGCTGCCCTTCATGCTCTATGTTCATCCTCAAACCTTAGGGGGCGTCAGCTGTGATCACGAAATTGTCCATCTTTCAGAAACTGTTTTACTTTCTTCTGTTTATGGTGGCGATTTTTGTGATCGCTTTCTGGTATATTAACAGCTTAAATCTCAAGGTCATTCAGACCGAAGTGAACAAAAACAAAATGAATGATATGCGGTTTATTACCTCTCAGCTTACGACGCAATTCGAACAGGTGCTGATGAACACCATGACACTATCCCAGGACTCAACGGTGAGAAGCTTCCCCGAGGCGATCAAATCCGGCGACAGATATGCCCGGTACGAAAACAAGATTGCCATTATGGATAAGCTCGCACTGAATTCGGCCTCCACAACCTGGAACAACACGGTGATTCTCTACTATCCCAATGAAAAAGAGATGATCTCCTCGGTGAATTCCTTTTCCTTTAGCAGCTTTAAGCTGCCGGATGACCGATATCATGAATGGACGATCCATATGGAGAATCCGGAAGCCGGCTATTATTCCTATATTATGCGCAGCCCTTTCAGTGTACTTCTGATCGAGGTCAGAATATCGCTGGAGAACATCACGAAAATGGTGGAGCAGTATAATTCGGGAACTCCCTTGCTGTACGATTCCGCCCAAAATACATTTATCACCAAGGATTCAGGGCTTCTTCAGGATGCATATCCGGCGATGGCCCAGCAGATTCAGGGTCTGAGCGGCTCATTTTCCCTCCGGGATCAGGGGACCGCGTACGTGGTGAATTACATGAAATCCGATGAGCTCGATCTTTATTTTATAGACTACCATCCCAAGAGCCAATATACCCAGCAAATTTCCCGCAATAACCAGTATTTTCTTTACGCAGTGCTGATGGTGCTGGGGGGAGTCATCTGCTACACTCTGCTGCTGCGGAAGCAGGTTCAGCAGCCCGTTCAGGCGCTTCGGACCGCGATCAACCGTTTTGATCGTGGAGATCTGTCCAGCCGCGTGGATAGCCTCGATGCCAACGAGTTCTCAGTGCTCGGCAATTCGTTTAATCGAATGGCTGAGAATACGCAAAGGCTGATTGAACAGGTGCTCCTCATCGAGATTGAAGTGAAAGAAGCGAAGCTGCGCCAGTATCAGGCTCAGATCAATCCGCATTTTTTGTTCAATTGTCTGAATTATATACAAAGCAAGGCGAGCGTGAAGGACCATGAGTCGGTGACCGCCATGACCCTGCATCTGGGGTCTTACTGCCGGTACATCCACAAGATCGAGCTGGTGGATGCTACCTTGATGGAAGAGTTTACCTTTGTAAAGCATTTTCTATCCATTGTTCAACTCCGTAAACGTGAAATTGCTTTTGATATTCATATTTCAGAAAGCTTATACGATGAGCGAGTGCCAAGAATGATTCTGCAGCCGCTTGTCGAGAATTGTGTGAAGCATGGCATTGAGCCGGGGATGCAGTCCGGGATTGTGTCAATCCGGACAGAACCGATGAAGCACGGCTTTGAGATTGTCATCGAGGACAATGGAGTAGGGATGACGGAGGAGAGAACACTGGCTATACAGCGGCATATGGATGACGTAATCCCCCAGGACGGCGCTCTGGGTGCGGGCATCCGCAATGTACACCAGCGACTGCGTCTATATTATGGGAAAAATTCCGGGTTGATCATAGAATCCACTCCCTTCAAGGGAACCTGCTACCGGATCCAGATACAGAAAGGAGATGATGAGCATGCTGCAGATTTTATTGGTTGATGACGAGCATTATGTCGTAGACGATTTAACGATCGCCTTTCCCTGGGAGGAGTTCGGCATTGGCAAGGTCCATCAAGCGTACTCCGGCGTCCAGGCTGCACAGATCCTGCAGGAGCATCCTGTAGATATTCTCATTACCGACATCGCGATGCCGGGGATGAATGGACTGGAATTGGTGGGCTTGGTTAAAGAGCATCATCCCCATACCAAGTGTATTCTGCTGACAGGCTTCTCTGATTTTGAATATGCTGTCGAGGCTCTGAAGCATGGGGTGCTGGAGTATCTGGTCAAGCCTCTGGATCAAAGTCAGCTGCGAGCGACACTGCATGCAACCGTGACCAAAATTCATGAGGAGCTGAGCATGGCCGCCTCATTAGATCTTGCAAAGCTGGCTTTCCGAGAACACCTGCCCTTGCTGAAGGATAAGCTGCTGAGTGAGCTGGTACAGGGCAAGAAATTCAGGCCGGATGAGCTGGCGGACAAAATGAATCACTATCAGATCTCCATCCACGAGCAGGAGGTTGTTCACTTGGTCCTGGTTCGTTTGGAGGAGCGCTTTACCAACTACGGTTCAGACAGTCAGCTGCTATTTGAATACGCTGTCATTAACATTGCGGAAGAGATTTTTGGTGATAGCTTTGTAGTCTGGCAGTGCCGGGACCCATACGAATATCTGGTGTTTCTTCTGAAATATAAGGAGGAAGGCAAGGGCCTGAGCCCGGAACAGGTACTGAAGCAGCTGAACAACAAGGCAGATCAATTGCACTATAACGTGAATGAGTATTTAAAGGGCGGCATTTCGGTCGTTGTATCCAACCCCGGATTATTCACTCAGGATGTGCGCAAGATGTACGAGGATGCTGTGTATGCCCTGAAGCAGCAGGTGGGAAGCCGCCAGGGCTATCTGCTCTCCGTGGGTGGACGTCCCCAGCAGGCGCAGGTACAGCCGTTAAGAATACTGTATGAGCCTCCGACCCTTATTCATCTGCTGGAGACCGGGCAGTGGGAAGGCTATAAGGAACGGCTTGCGCGTATTCAGCAGGAATATGACAGCTGGGAGGGGTGCAGTGAAGAATATTTTGAAGAAATTCGGAGCTTGCTGTTATCTTCCTTTCATTATATTGCCCACAAGAATCAGAAGCTTCTATCCGATCTGGTGGGATATGAACGAATGCATAAGTCCTCGTTTCGCTCAATGGAGCAGCTTATGCGGTGGGGAGAAGAGCTTGCCGAGCTGTTAAAGGACCAGCTGGAGACGGATACGCAAACGAATCAGCAGAAGATCATTCAGGAAATTTCCAGCTTTTTAGATGTGAGCTATGCAAATGCCAGTCTTCAGACTGTCGCGGATCATGTGTCTCTGCATCCCTCTTACGTATCCAGGCTGTTCAAGCAGGTTACGGGGAGCAGCATCAGTGATTATATTCATAAACTGAAGATGGAGCGGGCTTTGGCACAGCTCAGAGACTCGGACGCCAAGGTGTATGAAATCTCCGAGCAGCTCGGCTATTCCAACTCCCAATATTTTATCAAGGTGTTCAAGGACGAATTCGGGATGACACCTCAGGATTATCGTGAAAAAACGGGCGTGAAATAAAAAGCTCATTTCATCTTAACTCAACGTTCGCAGCTTAAATTTGGCAGATAAGCCTTGATATAACTGGGGAAATCGGCAACCAATGCTGTATTTGTGAACATGTAAGAAGCTTGCATGCCTGTCGAAAGCGCTTGATCGATTATTGCGGGCCACCTCAGGTGCGGGCAGGCGTGCCTCCATCCGTCTTTTGTAGCCGGACGTCCGCTGATCGATACCGTCTATAATTCCATTCACTTGCGACTTGAGCGAAGCCAGCAAGGAGAAGTCGACGGGGATAAACGTGTGCCCATCTGACCAGCCCAGTGTAAGCATTCGAAAACCTTTGTAGTAACAGCCGCTCGCATGGTCCTTACATCTGGAAAGCAATGCAACCGCCTTGCTGCGATTACGTTCAAACATAGAATCATCGACTATAAAGACAGATACCCGATTGGCGCTATGATTTAAGAAACGATACACGGTGTCTTTTCCAGGGAACGTTGCTCCCTTACCGCTTTCCAGCAAACGAAACCAGTTTTTGTGGTGAAACAAGTGGTGTTTTTCTATTTCGCAACGATGATATTGAATATGTCATATCTTCAGTTACATCATGCATTTGAGTCGATTTTCGCTCTGCAAAAGTTAAGTATTTAAGTATTGATCTAATTTATTCAGCTACCGGCAGGGGTAGTTCATTGGTTTCGCGAATACTTTACATATGAGTTATTTACGAAGTTCGCAGATATGACGTTAGGTGAAATGGCTGTAAAAAAGCCTTTGGAGGTCACTCATGGGAGTAGATTGGTATAATTCTATCGCTTTACGAAATGGCGGTTATAAAACAAATGCTAAATTTCTAATAGAAGGCATTAATGCCGAAGAAATTTATGAACAAGAGTTAATTAAACTTCTTCCTAACTTTTATCAGGTGTTAGATGCAGGTTGTGGTCATGGTGATTTTACAATCAGAATGTCACAATTTTCGAAATCAATTGTGGGACTTGATAATTCGATTGAATTAATAAAAATTGCTAAATCAAATCAAGTGGGAAGGGATAACATTGAATTTGTATTTATCTCAACAAAAGAAGAGTTACCATTCAAAGATGAACAATTTGATCTTATATACGATAGAAAAGGGCCAACATCAATCCTAAATCATAGTCGAATTCTTCGATCTGGAGGGACAGTGTTTGGGATTCATTCAGGCGCACTAGAACTTGTTAAAGAACGACTTCAACAAAATGGTTTTATAAGGATTGAAATTAGAGAATATAAGGAATCAAGAATTATATTTCCTAATCGAAATGAGTATATAAAATTTGTTTCTGATATTCCTGGAAACCCAGATTACAGTGAAGAACGATATAAGGATGAACTGGAAAAAATGATTGTTGAAAATACGTTTAACGGAATAATTCAAATAAAAGATTATAAATACATTTGGAAAGCACAAAAGCCGTGAAAGTAATCCAAGAAGCCATCCACATCATCTAACATTATATTAACGCATCTGGAATTCGCCCTCGGTCCCAGAAATAAATTTGAAGAGGTGGTTGGCTGGGACACACCCGGCTATCGCCGGGCGTCGTGAATATGAGAAACGTTATCGGAAATATTAATTCTGGGGGTTCTTATGTTTATCAATGAAGTAGTAAATAAAAGGCAACCAACAGGTATGTTGGCTGCCGTTGTTGGGGCAATAGTTGGGGGAGTGATTGCATCTATAGTCTCTTACACATTAATGATTTTGGATATAAAAGTTCAATTTGTTGATTATATGAGAAACGTTATATGAAAGATTTGCAAACCTATAAAATTATAAAACCATAAAGGAGCTCTGTTATGTCAGTTCAGATTGAAGACAAGGGATCATTTACGGTAATCGGTAAATTAGGACAAGGATTAGCGGCGGAAGGTCCCAAATGGATACCTGCTCTTTGGCAAGAGGCCAATAATGAATTCGGGGAAATTCAGAATTTAGCGAAGACAAATGAAGAAGGAAATCTAGTTGGTCTTTGGGGGGCAATGAGCGATATATCGGAAAGTTTTGAGCGTTGGACCGACCAAGGGAAATATTTAGCAGGTTGCGAGGTATTAGATCATTGCGTTGCTCCGGCAGGATGGACTAAATGGATCATCCCATCGTATAAATATGCTGTTATTCAATGTAATCAAAATACATATCAAAGGGAATTTAAATATATGGTTAATGAGTATCTGCCGAGCAATGGTTATTCGATCGTAGGGGCAGTGCATGAATATTATAAACCAAATGAGACAAATGGGAACCTGTACTTATATTTTCCGATAGAAAGAATACTGGATAAGTAAAGAAGAGCATTATTAAGCAAATTGTAGGAAGGCAAGTCCTTCATATAACACGTATTCACGCATCGGGCTGGCGCCCTCGGTCGCAGACGTGGGTGCGAGGAAGTGGTTGCTGCGACAACGCCCTACGGGAGTTCGTAAATGCCAGAACGTTATAAGAAATTAGCGCAAGTGCTATATTGAATGTGAACTCAGGAAGTGTATAAAATCAACATTTTCTGGAGCGTTCTTATAAATTGGCGTATAATAAGGTAGAGCAATCTAAAGGAGGCTATTACCCATGAGTGCTTCGAAACACAATGATATCGACAATATTTTGGATCATCTGAACGATACGAATAAATTAGTAGCCAAGAGCTTTTTATCTTGGTTACTCGAAAAACAAGCGGATGAAGAAGACGAGTATTTAACAAGCGATGATTTAAAGGCATTAGAAAAAGGTCGAATTGAATATCAGAATGGACAAACAAAATCATTGGAGGACTTGAAGCGTGAGTTCGAAATATAGAGTTGAATTTTCGAATGATGCTGAAAAGACACTTGTAAAACTAGATAAACCAATGATAAGGAGAATTTTTAAAGCCCTGGATCTGTTGTGTAATGATCCATTTGATGCTCCGAATGTAAAGAGAATGAAGGGATCTGAAGAACAAATTTTCAGATTGCGAGTAGGGAATTTTAGAATCATCTATGAAATCAAGGATAAAGAATTAATAATATATGTAGTACGAGTAGGACCAAGAGGAGACGTATACAAATGACATCATGCCCTAACAAAATCTGTTAGGGCATTTGGATTTAATGGAATTTTTGAAGGTTATTCAGGAAGGCAATAACATCTTATAACAACACATTCACGCTGCGTATCTGTCGCTCCTTGTTCCAGTCGAAGTAGAAGAAGTGGATTCTAAGAAGTAAACTCAATGCATGGAAGTATAATCAGCCAGACAACCCTGGCATGGAAACGTAAAAAGTATCCTCTAATCCGATGTATCCTGGAGCCTGACAACGAAATTTAGTATGAATTTGATAGCAACATTCTATATAAGGGAAAACCGTCAATTATTGAGGAAGGTCCAACAGTGTTAGGAGGAATATGAATGAAAGGGTGGAGTTTGCTTGTAGTAACTTGTTTTTTCTTGTTTATTGTTAGTTGCTCTGGAAATGAATCAATCAATCCTGAGACATGGGATCGTTCAAGTGGCTATGTGATTGCAAAAGAAGACCAGAAAATATTGGTGGTCAGGCATAAACCTGAACTTGAAACTGGCAACATGTCAGTATCAGAACTTCTCAAACAAAACCAACCTGATGCAATTTGGATAACGCTCAAAAATCCAGAAGTGTATGACACTATAGCAATAGGTGATAATGTGGAGTTAGGTATTGAAGGAGTAATTAAAAACTCTTATCCCGCCCAAGTCAATGCTACCGTAAAAGTAAAGAACTAGTGTCATTTACAATGTTAAAAAACGCTGTTGTGGATTGGTTTGGTCAAGCCCCCATTTAGTAGACATTGAAAAAGCCCTGGGCTGCAAGCTGGTGCCGGTACTCAACCGGCGTCAGCTTATTTAGTTTTCTCTGTGCTCTTCCCTTGTTATAAAAGTGAATGCATTCCTCAATTCTCCTTTATGCTTCTTCTATGCTTCAATGCTTCGGATATTATAAATATATAGAGCCTCTACTTTTAGATGTGAGAAGAAGCTCTGGGTGGTGGCGTTGTCGTAACAATTGCCTCTGCGTGAGCAGCTCATTCAAATTCATGAAGATATGGCTAAGAAAGCAAACAAGAACATGACAAGACTCATTCAATCACAACTACAGTAATGGATTACCGATTTGCCCAGTTATATCCGACAAATTTGAGCTGCAAAAGTTGAGATCTCAAGATCAGAGTCCCCTTAACAAATCGTTATGAAAGTAAACTTCTTGTTATAGAAAGCGTCTTCAAACAGAGATACAATTAGCTTGCATCTAACCTAACCACAGGAAGGGGGCACAGTGAAGCCATTCAGCTGCGTGCATGTCAGGAAAAAAATACAGATTGGGAAGGTGAGCAAATTGCAAATGAAAAAAAGATGGATTGCCCTTTGTTCTTCACTGGTTCTGCTGGCTTCATTGGCGGGTACGGCTTTTGGTGCGACCTCATTATGGGAGCCTTTGACCTCGCATAATTCACAAAAGTGGGAGAAAGCCGATGGATGGTCTAACGGGGCTATGTTCAACTGTACCTGGCGGGCAAAGAATGCAACGTTTACGAGTGACGGAAAGCTTCGTCTTGCACTTACAAGCCCTTCTACAAATAAATACGATTGCGGAGAGTACCGATCGAAGGCCAAATTCGGTTACGGGCTGTACGAGGTCAGCATGAAGCCTGCTAAGAACACCGGAGTTGTTTCCTCCTTCTTTACGTATACGGGCCCGTCAGATGGTACACAATGGGACGAAATCGATATTGAATTCTTAGGCAAGGACACGACGAAGGTACAATTTAATTATTATACCAATGGCGTGGGCGGTCACGAAAAAGTAGTGGATCTTGGCTTTGATGCCTCCAAGAGCTACCACACCTATGCTTTTGACTGGCAGCCAGGCTCCATTACATGGTACGTGGATGGCGTGAAGAAGCACACCGCGACCTCCAATATTCCGAAGACTCCAGGGAAGATCATGATGAACCTTTGGAACGGTACCGGGGTAGACGGCTGGCTGGGACCCTACAATGGAGCTAATCCATTATACGCTTACTACGATTGGGTTAAATATACGGGCAACTAGGTTGCTCGCCAAAAAGCGGCCGTTCCCGGCCGCTTTTTCGTGCTTGCTTAGATCAGCTGAAAGCTTCGGCATCAGCCTCGCCAGCGCAGTGCTAACGCAGGCGCTGCAAGCTAGCTAGCGATAATTGCCGCCTTCGCTCTCCTTGTATTTACCGTTCTGGTCGTGCAGGGATTGCTTCCTGCGGTCGTTGCGGGCCTGTTGCTGCTGCTGCGCCTCCAGGCTGTTCACGGGAGTGTGCTCCAGCTCTTTTACCGTGTTGACCAGATTTTTGTCCGGATGCTCTGTATTCACAGTAAGCCGCCTCCTTCGCTGCGTCAAAATAGGGTGCAAGGTAGTATTTGCCGACTACACCGCCGCTATACGTAATCCCGCATGAGCGGGAGAATACAGCAATGAATGCCGCCGCCCAATTTGTGAATTTCCGAGACGTCGACAGGGATCGCTTCCACGCCATTCCGGGATAGCAGCTCCAGGGTACGGACTCCGCTCTTGGAGCACAGCACCTGACCGGGCGAGAGGGCGAATACATTGATACTCAGCATGGGGTCCTGGGGGTGTACCTGCAGCAGCTCAAAGCCCCGCTGCTGCAGCTCATCCAGAAACCAGAATGGCAGCACAGCAATGTTCACTAGAGCTTTCTGATGATCCACAATTACAAAGGCTTCATCCAGATGAATGATGGAAGCCGGCAACTCTACGGTCATCAGTTCGATGTCCTGCAGTGAGAGCAGCTGCCTCACCTGGTGAATGCCGTCAGCATTGACGCGTTCCGAACGGCCGATGACCGCGGTCCTTTCATCTAGCATCGTGAAGCTGCCCCCCTCTGCGAGCCCTTTTCCCTGTATCATGCCGAGAATTGGCATTCCGGCCCGGCTAAGTGTGGAAGCGAGGAGGGGAGTCTCCCCGTGACGGACATGGAGCGCAGGTCTGGACAGTATGATGCCGCCTGGCACCACCATGCCTCCATCCCGGGTGAATATCGCTTCGGGAAAATGCTCTACCGTGCCTTCCAGACCCAGCACTTCGACACCGTGCTGCTTCAGGACAGCGGCCAGATGGTCATGCTGCTCCTGCAGCACGCTCAAGTCAACAGACTGTACAGGACTATTCTTGGGCAGACAGCCTTGAATATGCTGCAACAGCAGCGGCCCGGATTCGATCGCCCCGCTGTTCTCATCCAGCAGCAGAACTTCGTGCCCGGGACGATGCATGAGTACTTGCCGAATGGCACCGACCGGACTTCTCATGCCCCAAGGCTTGCCCCATACCGATTGCAGCAGAGGCGGGTGTTGAAACGGTTCTTGTACCAGCTTGCGTGACAGCGAGAAAAAGTTCTGTTGCATAGGCAGCTCCTTTGATTAGAAGAATGGCACCACAAGGCGGTCCTGTTTATTAATAATGCAGCGGCGGCAGATTGAGATGCTCCTGCTCTTGGTAAAGCGTAATGTGCAAGCGAAGCTTCCCATCCATCGTGGCCAGAAAAACATCCTCCAGGGAAATGTCCATCCGGCGCAGCTCCTCGTGCACCCATGATGCCTCCAGTTGAAACGATGCCAGCACACGGGGCTCGATCCGCCCCTCCCGAATGAGGGGAAACACGAGGGGGGAGGCACCTTGTGTATGCGATTTTTCCAGGATGCTCAGCTGTCCGTTAGGCTCAATCAGAGCCAGCTCTACCGTGCTGGGGTTAAAGACCAGATTTTCACGCAGCATCTGCAAAATATTATCGATCGTGTACCGCGCCTTCTTGATGTTAGGGTAGATGAGCTTTCCATGGTGGATCACAATGACCGGCTCGAACGTGACCCACTTTCCAAACTTGCGGAAGGTGATGACCGCATACGAAAATATTTTTTGAAAAATACCGATGACCACAATCGCGAACGCCGTCGGCAGATGCTGAATCTGAGGATCGGCAATGTCCGCGCCTACGACAGCGCCAAGAGCCAGCACGATCAGGTAATCAAAGATAGGCAGCTCTCCGATGGAGCGTCTACCCATAAATAGTGTAATGATCAGCATCAGGGGGAAGATGGTCACAATTCTTCCCAGCACGACAGCACAATCCTTCATCCATTCCAGCACAGGCACTTCATCCTTTCTGTCTGTCGTCTCCCGCAGGCGCCACAGCGGTTCACAGGACTACGAAGGTTTCCTTTTGTGCCATAGTATGGCTGGAAATGGAGAGTTTTAGCCTGAGGACAGCCCATTCAAATGGCATAACAAAAGCCGGTGCAGCGCACCGGCTTTCTTGCCTTATTCCAGGCTCCAGATTCGATACAGAATGACCGCTGCTTCTGCGCGGGTCATGAGCTCCTGTGGTGCGAGAGCTTGGTTCCTGCCATGAACCAGACCCTCCCCGGTCATGATTGCAGCGCTTTCCTTAGCATACCCCGAGAGGGCTGCCGCGTCTTTAAACCGGGTCAAGTCTTGGGGCTCGCCGAGCGTTTTTCCGCCGGCCTTCAGAGCCCGTACCGCCATGACCATCATATCCTGGCGCTTCAGCGGCTGCTCTGGCCTGAAGGTGCCATCAGCATATCCGCTAATGATCCCAAGCTCTAATGCGGCAGCAACCTCAGCCTGAAGAGCGTTCGCCGCGGCAGCATCGCTGAAGGAGCGGCCGGAGAGATCAGCAGCCGGAATATCCAGCATCCGGACCAGCAGCGCAGCGAATCCGGCCCGGGTCATCGTATCGCCCGGCGAGAACGTCTGCGGGGTGGTCCCCTGAATCACACCGCGTGCAGCCATGGCATGAACGGCTTGCTCCGCCCAAGGAACGCGCGTGACATCGGCAAACGGCTTCGCCGCATACGTTACGGCGTAGGTCCCCAACTTCTTCATCGAGAAGCGGACCGCTTGTGTAGAATCATCGTAACGGCTGCTGACGACTGGTGTGGGTACGCCTTGATCATCCATATGCCAGACGACAATCTGTTCCTGATGATTAGCTTCGGCTGCTGAAGGTGTATAGAATATCTCGGTTTGAATCGGCATCCCGGCCTGGTCCCAAGGAAGAAGTGTATCTCCATGAAGCAGGCTGACCCGAAGAGCCGGACGATTCCCCGGAAGAGGCGTCATACTCATTCCCGGCCGCAGGCTAACGTGGTGATCCAAGGACAGGGTGATGAAGCCTTTTGCCTGTATATCTTTACCTTTGGTGGCTTGGTGCAGCGCCTGGCCCGGGATCGTCAGCTTGGCTGCGCCAGAGGGAATGACCAGCTCCCAGCCCTCCAGCGCCTGCAGCCCGGACATCGGCAGCTGTAGATCCAGACCGGCCGTCCCCTTTAGACCGGGCACATCAATCATCATCTGACGTCCTCGCTCCCCGGCGGCTTGCGATGACTGCAGCGCCTTCTGCAGCAGTGCTGCAGAAACGACGGCTTGCATGCGTCCCTGCTTCAAGGCTGCCTGCGGCTTCAGAGTTATGACACCGTCATGAACAGTCACGGAGCCATCCGGGTTGTTCGCAGGAACGGTAATGGTGCTTCCCGGCATGTCGCTGCTGCCAGCAGCCGGCTTGCCCGTCAGGTGCAGGGTGCCGAATACAGAGGTATCCATATAAGCATTGCCTGTGGTATCGTTCCAGGCAGCAACACTTTGGCGGGCCCCACTCCTTGCGTCGTTGATCTGAACATCAAATCCGAGGCGGGCTCCGTTCCCAGGCTTTACCTCACGCAGAGGAATCTGGAGCTCAACGGTATACATGCTGCCGCTGGTCCGTGTAGAGGATTTGAAGCCTGCAGGAGCAGGTTCTGGATTAAAGGACGTTTCATTATCATAATTGACGCGATATTGTCCGTCATCCTGCTGATAGTAGGTCGTCTTCTCGTTATTCTCATCCACAAAAACCTCAATAGAATCCTGCTCCCAAGGGTTGGGGCTGCTCTTGTCGAGCTGACCATCGTTTACCTTGACCAGCACATAGAGATATTGATCATCCCACAATGCCTTAGCGGTTCCGGTCGCACCCTGCCAAGCTATCTGGTATTGATTGACCGGAATGGCGGTGGCAGAATTCCATGCGGCATCCTCGATCCCGTCAATAACAACTGGGGAAGCAGCATAGCTTGCCGAAGTGAAGTTCCCTTCCGGGAGCACCGGCTGATACCCGGCGATAAACGTGTCAGGGTCTACAATACCGTAGTAGGCAGGCTTCGCTTGTAAATTCCGGTCAAACACGAGCGGGTTAAACGCCGCTCTCCAGCCTTTGCTGTCCTCTAGCCCCCAGAAGGTGACGCGGCTGATGTGCTCGGCATACTGTTCATACAGCTGAAAGAGTCTCGCATAGATGTAGCTCTGCGCATCAGCCTGCTGCTTCGTCATCTGATAGTCACTGCCGGCCTGAATGTCCAGCTCCGTAATGCTGATCTCCACGCCTAATGAAATGAAGCGTTCCAGGGAAGCTTTCACATTGTCCGGGTTCGTATTCAAGCCGTAGTGGCCCTGCATGCCAATACCATCAATGAGAAGCTTGCCGGGATGCTCCTGACTGTACCTCTCATTGATCTCCTTCACCATGTGGTAGATGGCTGTGGCCTTGTTCCGGTTGTCTTCATTGTAATCATTGTAGTACAGCTTGATCTCCCAATCGGGATTCTCATCCAGCACCTCTCTTGCTGCCAGAAAAGCCTGCTCGACATAATCAGGGCCGATAGCGTGGTACCAGGGCGATTGGCGCAGTGAGCCTTTCCATTGTTCCGGGGAGGAGGGGTTATCGTTTATGGCTTCGTTCACAACATCCCACGAAATCATCCGGTCTCCAAAATGCTCCATCACCGCGCGAATATGCGTCCTCATATTGTCTAATGCTTCCTCGCGATCGAGCGGAGAACCCTCGCCGGGACGCGTGGTCATCCAGGCAGGAGACTGCTGATGCCATACGAGAACATGTCCATGCATGCGGAGTCCCGCATCCAGGGCGGCATTGACCATTTGATCTGCAGCCTCGAAGGTATACGTCCCCTTTTGCGGCTGCAACGCTTCCGGCTTCATGGCATTCTCGGCTGTTGCTGCGTTATGGTGCTTGCTTAGCAGCTCCAGGCGGATGCCTTCCAGATCCTCCGCTGTAATGGCAGCGCCTATGAGAAATTGAGATGCATAGACGTCCCTGAGCGCCTCCAGATCAGGCTGGATAGCGATTGGTCCTGAGTCTGTACGCTCCAGATGCACATCATCGAGATAAAAAGAGGCCGTGCTGCTGGAGCTCTCTACATAAATCGTCAGCACTCCGCTGCTGACATTGTTATAGCGGTAGGTGCCCTTCAGCTCTATCCATCCGCTCTCGGCTGTGACGCTCTCCTTATCCAGCGTTACATAGCTGGCACTGTTCTCGGTACCGATCTGCGTGGACAGCTGCAGATCGGCACTCTCCGGAGAGATCAGCTTGACCCAAGCGCTGATCGTATATTCCGCGCCTTGCACTATATAGGGGTCGATGCGCAGGCTCGGTCCATGCCAGGTGTCGGAGCGGCCTTCTGTCTTTAGTGCAAAGCTACCGCCTGAGCTATGATTCTCCCCGGAAACAAGGGTAAGTTGCTCCGTGCCCTTCCGGCCCTCAAAGCCGCTGACCTGACCATGTTCAAATGTTATGGTGGACCACTCCCGGACAGGTGCAGAAGGGGGCTGCTCCGGGTCCGTGCCGGGTGTCTTGGTAATAAGCACATGACCGATATAAAAAGGAACCGCCGCCCCAGCTTCATTAGACTTGATCCGAAGGGCTACATCGCGGTTCTGGTCTGCCGTGAACTCCTTCTCCAGAATACAGTGCCCCCGGACTTATAATCAACTTCGACATGATTGCTGTAGCTGTTTACCGTCTGCAGCGCAGCTTTGGCTCCCGCAGGAAGCGGCACATCAGCATCTACGTAGACGGACGCCGTTACGGTATAGGTGACTCCATTCTCCAATCCGATATCCTCAAATGTAAAATCAGCGGCGTCCCAGTCGTTGCTGCGGCTATGGACATATAGCGCTGCAGCATCGTCTTGAAGCTCGAAAGGCTTGTCGCTAACGTAATCCAGGCGGGCATTACCGCTTGCAGCCGCCACGCTGTTACCGTCTTCAAAATGCTCCTCGTATACAACAGAAGTCGACGCAGCCGCTGATTCTGGCTCAGCCGCCGCTTCAGGCGGTAAAGCCGGAATGAACAAAACGGCCGCAAGCACAGCGGCCATCATCTGCTTGAATGTTCGCACAATATGCACCCCTTTACATAAGAATGAACCTTTGTTAAGAAATAAAACGCTCTCATAAATGCAGTGAGTTCCCGGAGCCTCCCTTCACAGAATCATGATAGCGCAGAGCCTCTCGCACTACACTGCGAAAATTAAAGATGTTATACAGCGAATCACACGTTTGTTAAGATAAAGGTAGAAGCATTTATAGGACCTGACCGAACGCAGAGCGGAAGGGCAGGGGGCAGGAGCTCGTTTAAAGGAACGTGCGTGCCGGGTAATGGACGACATGCCAGGCATGACTAAATCAAATGTCAGGAGGAATCCTATGTTACGCTGGAGCTGGCTGGCCCTGTGGCTGGCATTTATCGTCTATGCGGCATGGCTCGCACCGGGGCAGGGGGCAGGAGACGATCCCTTGTTCAAGGAGCTGATCACGCTGCAGTCGAAGGAGCCGTCGCTGATGGCCCTGTTCTCGATGCTGGGGCTGTTCCCGATTGCTTTTGCCTGTTTGCTGCTGCGCAGTGACCGGGGCACTCTTCCCGCCTGGCCGTTCTCTTTGGCGGCCTTTGGACTGGGAGCCTTTGCGCTGATTCCGTACTATGTGCTGCAAGGGGAAGAGCGACAAAGCTCCTTTAGAAAAAACCGCGCCCCCCGCTGGGTGCAAGGACTCGCGGGGTCCGGTTGGTTTTTGTGGCTGCTGATCGCAGGCACCCTGGCGGTTATCGGCTGGGGGCTGACACAAGGGAGTATGGAGGCCTATCAGGCAGCTTTTCAGTCCTCCCAATTCGTCCACGTGATGAGTCTGGATTTTCTCGTGCTGACTCTGCTGTCGGTCTATGGGATTTACCGTGATGATCAGCGGAAACCGTACCCTTCAGGGATATCCTGGATGGGCCTGTTCCCGATTGTCGGCCTGCTGCTCTATTTGTGGCTGACCCGGCACCGGAGCCGCGAAGCTGCCTGATGGGGCAGCATAAATACAAGTGTGAATAAGGAGGAGTTCTATGGGAATTCTGTCACGTTTTACTCAACTAATGTCAAGCAGCTTTCCGTCAGTCATGGAGCAGGCGGAGGATCCGGAACGGGCCGTCCGCCGATATTTGGAGGAGCTGGGCCGCAATCTGGGACAGCTGAAGGCAGAGGCAGCCGCTGCAGAGGCGGCGCAGGGGCGGGCCCGCCGGGCGCTGGATGAATGGCGCGAGGAGCTTCACCGGCTGGAGCGGTATGCCGCGAAAGCCCAGGAGTCGGGCGATGAAGGCAAGGCCCGTTCCTTCCAGGATATGAAGGAGCAGCAGGAGAAGAAGGTAGAGCCGCTCCAGGCAGACTTTCTGGCTGCCACAGAGGAAGCGGCCCGGCTGCAGGAGCTGAGGGGCAAGCTGGTTGCCGACGTGCGGGATCTGGAAGCCCGGCATGCCAGGGTGAAGCATACGATGGCGGAAGCGCGGCTGCAGCAGCAGAATCAGGGCGGCAGCGACCCTGCCGGGCCGATTGACGCTCCCTTGGGCATGCTGGAAGAGAAAGCGGATCTTGCACTTTATGAAGCAGAGGCGCTGGCTGAGTTAAGATCAGAGCGTCAGGAGAAGAGCTTTGATGAGCTGTTTGACGAGCTGATTCGGCAGGCCCCGTAAGGGACAGACAGAGGGGAGGTGAGGCGAATGCCAGTCATTGCGTACAAATGTCCGAATTGCGGCAGCGGCATGAATTATGATAGTGAGAGCGGGATGCTGTCCTGTCCGAGCTGCGGCAGAAAGGACAATATTGAAGCTATTCCCGATCCCTTGGCGCAGGAGGTATTCACAGAGGGGGAGGTGAAGCAGTACTCCTGTACAAGCTGCGGCGCGGTGCTGATGACCGAGCCGGAGACGTCGGCTACCCGCTGCAGCTTCTGCGGCTCGGCTGTTGTATTGGGGGATCGGTTAAGCGGGGCGCTGGCACCGGCCTGGGTCATTCCTTTTGCCATCAGCAAGGCTCAGGCGGAGGAAGCGTTCCGCAAATGGTGCCGAAAGGGGCTGCTGACGCCAAGAGGCTTCATGAAAGCCAGCCGGATCAAGGGCATGACAGGGATCTATGTTCCGTTCTGGCTGTATGACTTACATAACCGGGTGGAGGTTCATGCGCAGGCCATCAAGGTCAGAACCTACACGCGCGGAGATTATCGGTACACGGAGACAGACCACTACAAGGTATATCGCAAGCTCGTGCTGGATCTGACGAAGCTGCCAGTGGATGCCGCCGAGAAAATGAACGACGAGCTGATGGACAAGCTGGAGCCGTTTCCCTATGAGCAGCTGAAGGATTTCAAGACGCCGTATCTGGCGGGTTATATAGCCGAGAAATACAGCTATGACGACAAGGAGCTGCTGCCTCGTGCGGAGCGGAGAATTCGCAGCTATATTGATGACTATATCGCCTCCACCATTACCGGATATACGCATGTCACTTATGGAGACACCTCCATTGACACCTCTGTAGAGCAGGCTAAGTACGCGCTCTTTCCGGTATGGATGGTGTATTATGATTACAACAGCGCAGAGCACACCTTTGCCATGAACGGGCAGACCGGGAAGATTGTCGGCAAGCCGCCGATCAGCAAAGCCAAGGTGGCCGGATGGTTTGCGGGCGTGAGCGGCGCGGCCTTTGTCGCCTTAAGGCTGGCATCGTGGACGATGGGAGGGAGTCTGTGGTGAAGTCAGGGATATTTGCAAGACTGCGTACAGGAGGCCTGCTGATGCTGGCAGTGCTCCTGCTTTATAGCTTCCCTGCCGTGGGAAACGGAGAGCCGTCAGTCCCGCCGTCAGATAAACAGCTGATCTGGGATGACGCGGGATTGCTCAGCCCCAAGGAATATGAACGGCTGAATGAGCTGGCCGGGAAGCTTGGCGCGGAGCGGGAGACGGATATTATCATTCTGACCACCTTAAACCGGGAAGGCCGGGATGTCGCAAATATTACGAATGATTTCTATGACGAGTACGCACCGGGATATGATCAGCCTTTTGGCAATACGGTCATCCTGACGCTCGACATGAATTACCGCGAGGTAGACTTGGGCGGCTTCCAGCAAGCGGAAAGCTATTTAAACTCCGGCAGGCTGGACCAAATCCGCCGCCAGATTACACCGGCTTTGACTGAAGGAAGCTATGCCGAGGCGTTTGAGACCTATATTACGGAAGCCTACCGCTATCTTGGCATCGTGCCGGACACAGGCTCAGCTGCTTATGGAGGGACAGACCGCAATGGCAGTCCGGGTGCGAACGGGAACGTGCTGCATCAGACGTGGTTTCAGCTCCTGGTATCTGCAGCGATCGGAGCCGGGGTCGTTGGCATCATGGCCTACCGCTCTGGCGGGGTAATGACCGTCAATCGACGCAGCTACGAGAATTCAGCCTCCTCCGGTGTACTGGACCGGGAGGATCAATATATTCGCACCACAGTTACGAAGACCAAGATTCCGAAGAGCAACAGCGGGCCGGGCGGCGGTACTACGGGAGGCGGACACTCCCGCAGCGGCAGCCGGGGCTCATTTTAGAAGCGGATCGAGAAAGGAGTGCATGAAGTATGGGGTTTTTCAGAAATCAGTTTGCGGATGTTGTGGAGTGGGAAGAATTTCGGGAGGATATGATTTTTTGGAAATGGGACAGCCGGGAGATCAAGAAGGGCAGCCGGCTCGTGATTCGTCCCGGACAGGACGCGGTGTTTATTAATAACGGCAAAATTGAGGGGATTTTTGAGGATGAGGGCACGTTCAATGTTGAATCCGATATTATTCCGTTCCTGTCCACGCTGAAGGGCTTCAAGTTTGGCTTTAACAGCGGAATGCGGGTCGAGGTGCTGTTTGTAAATACGAAGGAATTCACGGTGCGCTGGGGAACGCAGAACCCTGTGCTTATTCAGACACCACAGCTGCCAGGCGGTATGCCGATCCGGGCGAACGGTACGTTTCAGTTCAAGGTGAAGGATTATGTCACGCTGATTGATAAGATTGCCGGCGTCAAAAAGAGCTATCTGGTGGAGGACGTCAAGCTCCGCATCACCTCGGTGCTGGATCAGCTGCTCATGAAGTGGATCAGCCGCGAGGGCAAGGATATGTTCAATCTGCAGGGGAACGCTTACGAGATTGCCCGGGGGATCCGCGAGGATCTGGATATGGAGATGCTGGGCTATGGCATTACGATTACCGGCTTCCAGGTGATGAGCTTCAATTACCCGCAGGAAATTCAGGATATGATCACGAAGACGGCCTCGCATGAAATGATCGGCAACCTGCAGAAGTACCAGCAGGTCAGCCTGACCGATGGCATGGCCTCCGGCAAAATGCAGGGTGGCGGGGCGGCCTCCGATATGGCGGGCATGATGATGGGCATGAATATGGCCCAGGACATGCTCAAGCATATGAACCCGGATCGGCAGCAGCCGTCCTCATCCCCAGAGAAGGCTCCTTCCTCTGCTGAGGAGTCAGCTCAAGGTGGGAAGACGTCCTCCTCCGGAGAGCCAGCGGCAAAGCCGAACTTCTGTCCCAACTGCGGCGCCAAGAATGAAGGCGGCAACTTCTGCCCGAACTGCGGCCATAAGCTGAGCTGACAAGGGCTTACGTTGTTCATGTAAGCGCCGCCTTTTTGTGATATAATGGCAGGAAACTTAAACCTTGAGGCAAGGTTAGTCGGGAGTGGGTCTTGGGAGATGAGAAGGTACAACATATGGCGGCCGTTGATGCTCATACTGACGGCAATGTTAACGAACAGCCTGGTCACCAATTTGTGTATGCTGTTCGGTGTGGAGGCGGAGACGGCAAGCAATATCGGCTTTGGGGCGATGATTATCGCGGCATTTATCGTATATAGCAGAATGACCCGACATCGGCGGAAGTAAGGCCTGCCTGCCGTGAGGACAGGCGCATTAAGCAGAAGCCGGATGAAATTATGGAGACAGCAGTACCGCATGCAGCGGTGCTGCTTTTTTTGTGATGCTTGAATTGTAAACGCAGTGTAAAACTTTCAGCTTTCATTCAGCTGATTTTCATTGTCCTATCAGATTTCATCTCTATACTTTCCCTATGCAACGGATGATTGCACCGAACGATGAAGAAAGAAGCAGAGGGGAGAATGGACATGGACGGGGCTTTAAAATACCGCAGTGAGCTCAAATATTATATGAACCGTCATCAGCATGCGGTGCTAAGCAGCCGGCTTAAGCCCCTGCTGACTCGGGATGTGCATGCTTCAAGTACCGGGGAGTATCACATTCGCAGCCTGTATTTTGATGATGCCAGCAATACCGCGCTGCACGAGAAGCTAGGGGGGATCTCCAGCCGGGCCAAATACCGCATCCGGATCTACAACTTTCAGGATGACGTGATTCATTTCGAGAAAAAAATCAAGCAGCGGGACTATATTGCCAAGCTGAAGGAGCCGCTGACGCGAGAAATGTTTGACCGGCTCCTGGCTGGAGATATGGAGGTCCTGAACGTGCCAAGCAAGCCGCTGCTGCTAGAGATTTACTATCAGATGAAGCAGCAGCTTCTGGCTCCCAAGGTCATTGTCGACTATGTGCGTGAGCCGTTTGTGTGCCATCACGGCAACGTACGGATTACCTTTGACAAGGAGCTGCGGACCGGCCTGCACCGGACTGATATGTTCAGTCAGGATCTGGCGGCGATTCGCGCGCTGGATGAGGATCTGATGATACTGGAGGTCAAGTATGATGAGTACCTGCCGGAGTATATCCGGGCTGTGCTGCAAACAGAAGGCCTGCAGCGGCAGTCTGCCTCCAAGTATGTCATTTGCCGCAAATATTTGAAGTCGAATACGTGGGAGGATTATTAAGAATGGAAACAACAACGACAACGAATGAGCAGGTTACCTTTTCGGATATGCTCAAGAGCTCTCTGGTGAGCCAGTTTGAATCGGACATTACGATATCGAAGATGCTGATCACGTTTGCGATCGCGTTTGCGATCGGGGTGTTCATTTACTTGCTGTACAAACGGATCTTCAGCGGAGTGCTGTATTCCAAAAGCTTCAACGTTTCCTTGATCGGCATGACCCTGGTTACGGCCCTTGTCATCATGGCCATTAATTCGAATCTCGTGCTGTCTCTCGGTATGGTCGGCGCACTCAGTATTGTCCGGTTCAGAACGCCAATCAAGGATCCAACGGATTTGATCTTCTTGTTCTGGTCTGCTGCGGCAGGTATCGTGGCAGGAGCCGGATTCTACACGCTTGCGATGCTGGGCTCTGTTATTGTGGGCATGGTGCTGCTGGTGTTTATCAAAAACCCGATGCAGGATACGCCATATCTGGTGGTCGTCAATTGCGTGGATGACCAGAGTGAGCGGGAGGTACACGGTAAGGTGCAGTCTCTGGTAAAGCGGTATAACGTGAAACAGAAAACCGTCTCGCCAGGCCAGGTGGAGATGACCCTCGAGGTTCGGCTGAAGGACAAGGAAGGAGCGTTCGTCAACGAACTGATCTCGATCCCCGGGGTGAAGCATGCCGTCCTGATCAGCTATAACGGTGATTATGTATCTTAGAAAAACGAAACGGTGGTGGTCCTCATGTTTTGGAAATCAAAAGCGGCTGTGCCGCTGCTGTGTGCCTTGTTTGCGGTGCTGCTGCTAGCCGGACTGGTCTGGAATGGTGCCTTGACGCCTGCAGCTCAGGCCACCGTGGAAGTGGAGGATGGTGACACTGCAGAAACAGCAACGGCTGTTAGCTCCGGAACGAATGAGGAACAGCTGAGGTCCAGGGTGTTTGTTGAAAACGAGGTGGTGGACGTCAGAATCACAATCGATCCACAGGATTTCGAGGATATGCTGGAGCAGGCTTCAGAGGAAGTGATGAAGACCGCTTCCGTGGAATATAACGGGATCAAGGTGGACAATATCGGTATCCGTACGAAAGGCAATTTAAGCCTTCGCTCGGTGGTAAATATGCCGGATTCTAACCGATACAGCTTCAAGCTGTCGCTGGATGAATATATGTCTTCACAGCATCTGTTCGGCGTGACCAAGATCAATCTCAACAACAACTTCAGTGATGCCTCCTCCATGCGGGAATTTATGACGTATGAGCTCGCGGAAGAGCTGGGTTTGCCGGTACCGGGTCACTCGTATGTTAATGTGTATGTGAATGGTGAGCGTTATGGGACGTATCTTGCGGTGGAGCAGATCGGGAGCGCCTATCTGGAGCGTTATTTCGGGAGCAGTACGGGAGATCTGTATAAATCCGAGATGAGCGGGGCGGGCGGTGATCTGCAGTGGATTAGCGACGATGCAGACGATTACGCGGCTCTGGTCAAAAAATCCGGCGGCAACAGCGATGACGCACTGATTCAAATGCTGGACGAGCTCAATCACGGTACCGATTATGAGTCTGTGCTGGATGTGGAGGCAGGACTGCAATATATTGCTTTGAATGTGGCGGCGAACAATACAGACAGTTATATCGGACAGAACAAGCATAATTACTATTTTTATGATAAAAAGGGAATCTTCACCATCTTGCCATGGGATTATAATCTTGCCTTTGGTCAAGAGGGATATTCGTCGCTGCTCATAGATGAGCCGACCCAAGGCGCCGTAGCGGAGCGTCCGCTCGTGCATCACCTGCTGGAGCAGCCGGAGTATAAGGAGCAATATTATACCTTACTGCAGCAGGCTATTGATAAGGTATTGGCAGCCGATGTATTTGATGCCCGGGTGGATGAGCTGTATGCGCTGATTGCAGAGGACGTGAAGCAGGACCCGAATGCCTTCTACACCTTCGAGCAGTTTCAAGACGGCGTAGAAGCGCTGAAAGCAGTGAATGCCAGCCAGGTCAACATCATCTCAGAGCAGCTGGAAGGAACCCGCCCTTCTTCTGGGGATGGCTCCGGCAGCGGCGGGGGCAGAAATCCGGACGGCATGGATGGCGGTATGGGAATGAGAAACAATGCTGCTGCAGAGGGCAATGCCGAAGATGCCGGCGGCTTCCCCGGTCCTGCTGCTGGAGAAGGAATGCCGCCGGATGGTGCAGGAAGGCCGGGGGCAGGAGAGCAAGGGGCAATGGATCAGCAAGGAGAGCCGGGCGTTCAGGGCCAACAGGGCATGCAGGGCATGGCACCGCCCGGTATGCAGGCTGGAGGCGGCCGGACCGGCTTCGGCGGTCCGGCCATGGAGAACGGCGGGACTGCCGGGAGCACTGCAGAGGCTTTGACGGCTGGAGCTGCATTGCTGCTCCTTATCGGGGGCTGCCTGATGATCCTTTTTTTCAGAAGGAATCGGCTCTAGGAAGCATCATCGTAAAATCGGTTGAGTTTATCGGAAGGAACGCGAAGATTTAAGAGCGGGCAGGACGTATGATGAAATAGCCGGCAACATCAACTATAATGGAGGTCATAACCATGACTGATTCATCGCTGACCCGTGACGAAATTGAATTTTACGAGAAGAATGGCTATATGCTTCATAAGAAACAGCTATTTTCGGCAGACAAGATGCAGGAGCTGAGCAGCATTTTTGAGGAGCAGTGGGAGCTGGTCGGCAAAAAGCTGAACAGTGAGCTGGATACGCCCCATTTTCGGGATGAGAGGCTGCTGAAATTCCTGCTGAGTGATGAAGTGCTGGATCTGGTGGAGCCTATCATTGGCCCGAACATCGGACTGTGGTCCAGTCATTTCATCTGCAAGGAGCCGCTGGTGGGCAGACAGACGCCATGGCATGAAGACTCCGCTTATTGGAAGGGCAGACTGTCCCGTTTTGACAAGATCGTGACCGTGTGGCTCGCCATTGACCACAGCACGAAGGAGAACGGCTGCATGCGAGTCATTCCGGGCACGCATAATAACGGATTTTCTGATTATGAGGCAGTGGACGGAGAGAAGAATATTTTTGATACCGAAATTAAAAATATTGATCCCGATCAAGCTGTATACTTCGAGCTGGAGCCAGGTCAGTGCTCGCTGCACGACTCCCGAATTATTCACGGAGCCGCTGCCAACACAAGCGAGCACCGCCGCTGCGGTTATACCATGCGCTACTTTGCTACCGATGCACAGGTGATTACCGAGAAGAACCATGGCCACCAAATTTGGCTTGCCCGGGGTAAGGACCTCGCTGGCAACTCGTTCGTAAACGCCTAATTTTATGTAGAGGAGGACATCAGATGAAAGAAGCACCCGAGCGTTTATTGGGCAGCTCATTTCTCGATTTGTCCTCCTCTTTTCGTCTGTTCAGGCATGAGATCCGCGATCCCATTGAGACGCATTGGCATGATTTCTTCGAGATGGCGTTTGTGATCTCCGGCTCCGGCTGGCATGTTGTGAACGGGGAGCGGTTTCGTCTGGAACGAGGGATGACCTTTCTGCTGACGACGGCCGACTTTCACGAGATTATTCCCGATGAGCACAGTACGATCGAGCTGTATGATTTCATATTTGAAGGCGGCTTTGTCCGTCCGGGCTTGCTGGAGGAGGTTCTGCGTCATCGAGGATGGCTTCAGTACACCTTCGCCGGGGAGGAAGCCCGGGAGGTGGAGCAGGCCTTTGAACAGATCCGCAAGGAGACGGAGCCAATGCGCTGGGGCAGCCCCATGCTTATACAGGGGTGCTTCGAGCGAATCCTCATCGTAATGGCAAGAGCTTTGCCTGGAGAAGGCCTGAATGCGGCAGGGCCACCACGGAATGATCCCAAGAACAAGCTGCATCCATCCATCGTCAAGGCGGTGGACATGATTCAGTATCATTTTCGCGAGCCCATCCCGCTGAGCACCGCCGCAGCCTATGCAGGCCTTGCACCTAACTATTTCAGTGAGTGCTTTCGCAAGCAGGTCGGCATTCCTTTTCAAGCCTACGTTAATGACAAGCGGCTGCAATTCTCCTCCCGGCTGCTGCTAAGCAGTGATCTGCCGGTGACGGAGATCGGCTTCGCGGCAGGGTTTGGCACGATGACTCACTTCGAGCGCCTGTTTAAGCGCCGCTATGGCTGCTCGCCCAGACAGTTTCGCAAGAACCGGGGCGGTGCGCCTGTTTAGCGCTTCCGGTCTGTATAGCCAGATTCCTCTTTTGCGCCAGTCCCACGTTAATGTACACGAACGATGGAGGCATCCATAATTAAGCTTTCCAAATCGGGTTCCGATGCCAGGAACTCTAAAGCATGATTGAATGCACTTGCTTTCTCACATGTACCTGTTCAAAACATCACCGAATGGGTACACTCGAAAAATCCTCGATTACGAGCTGTCCAACACCCTCAAAAAGGCTTTGTTTTTAATTGCCTCAAATGTGCTCTCAGCCAGTGCTAACCCGAGATAATGAACAGTGACCAGGATTCCCATTTTTCCAATGCTGACTATCTTGAACTGCTTGAAAAAGCAGATGTAAAGATCTCTATGGATGGCAAGGGCCGGGAAACAGATAACAGCCGGACAGTATATTTCCGCACTCTTAAGTACGAACACATCTGTCTCAATGAATTCGAATTCCTCGCGCTCTGCGCAGAGGGACAGCTCGTTGTATTCATTTTACGACCTCATGCATCTCTATTAGGAGCCAAGCCGGATGATTCCACATGCATTGACTTGAACAAATCGCGTATCCACATCCGCTCCCCAGTATTCCAACTTATGTTAAGTACTATGTAACTAGAGAGTCATGTCACATATTTGGTACATTCTTACTATTGTTCATAAATCCATATATGGGTTATATTGTAATTGGGCTCGTGAGGGGAATTGAGGAGGGCTAAATTTGAAATCGACTTTTAAAAAGGTAGTAGGGATTGCTTCAGTTGCTGGACTTCTCTTTGCGTCCGCCAATGTTTATGCCGCTACGGCTACTGCGACCAAACCTGTAAATGACACTTCAACCCATGAAAGTGTTTCTATATCAGGTTTGGGCCAGTATGGTACTTTCGCTACTAGTGTTACAGCGGGTACGGGAACTGGATATGGTAAATTGTACAAATTTATCAGATACTGGCCTGATGACCTGCTCTATACACACACTGTGTACTATAACGGACAACCTTCGCAAAGTACTAGCTATTGGCTGAGTTCAAGTGAAGCTTACAATGTAACAGCTTCAGGTGACAAATCTCTCGGAGTCACATCCAGCATCACGAACTAATTATACAGCTTACTTAATTATACTACCCTTCGAGCCCTTCTTTAAATTACGCTTTAAATTTATTGATTAAGCTCAGGAAGTATGGTGATCTATGGTTTCAACAATCCGCAAACAGTGGCTTCAGCTTTTGAGGTCGCCTCTATGGCTAAGTATATTCGGTTTATGTATAGCGTTATCGATGATCCTCCCGAGATCTAATCTTACGAGTTTTGATGTTTTTCCGGGAATGGTGTATTTTATTATGGCGGCAAGTCTTTTGTTTTTTTTATATGGGGCTGAGGAAGCGCGGTCGGAACAGCGCTGGAACCAGTATGAGCTCGTGCGCACTCTACCCGGTTACACAAGGTATCGCATGGGAAAGTTTGTTTACTGGCTGCTTCTAACAAGCGCTTTTTATCTAATATTCTTTACGGCAGTAAGTTTGTATATTGTTGGAACGCACGGCGGAGGAAGTGCTGAGAAAATCACGCAGGCCTTAGTATATACGTGGTTGTGCTGGTGGTTTCCATTCTTCCTGACTGTTGTTCTGGGATATGTGATTTACTCTCTGCTCAGCAGCCTATACAGTTATGTGCTTATTGTACTGGTTTGGTTTCTGATCATGCCTTATAACACAATGGCATTTGGAGAATTTCTGCCGTTGGAGGTATCAGGCTGGCTGGTGATAGGCGATCCGAATATTGAACAAATTTTTGGTATCTATGACATGGAAAGTCAACAGATAAATATAGGTTTTTATATACAGCGGCTTGCCGCCCTGCTTTTGACAGTTGGCATATACGCGGCGGTAGTGTGGAAAGGTCTGACAAGAAAAATCGCATATATTGTCATGGCTGCGGCTCTTACGCTGCCTGTCGTCTCTTCACATGTTCCCTATTTATCAGGTGGTGACCCGGTGTTGGTTTACCAAGCGGCTGCGCCGCTAAATGAGGAAGAGCTGAAATATGCGATCGATAACGTCGAAATCAGACTTGAGCATGGGCGAAGCAATCATGATCTGTCTTATGTCTATGAAGTGGATATAAAGGCTGAGGTTGACGTAATCACACTGGCGCTTTTGGATGATTTTCAAGTGGTGGAAGCGAGGTTCGGAGACCTGCTTATCCCGGTTTCTCAGCAAGAGGGTCAACTTAAATTAAAGCTGCCTGCGGCTGAAGGAAGATTGATGCTTAGCTTGGTTACTCACACTTACGCTTCTGTGGGACCTAGTTTCTTTGAGCTGCCCTCGGCATTACCCTGGTACCCTATGCATCCGCTTGAGGCTGCGGATCCGTATCACCATGGCCTTAAGGAAACATATCGGTTGGATTTGAAGGGGTTAGATCATAAACTAGTTTGGACAAATCTGTCTGCCTTGGGAGATGGGATGTGGGAAGGAAAAGCATACGGACCGACGATTATTTACGGCGCCTATAAGAAGGCAGGAGAGATTATAAGCCCAGCTTTTAAGGATAGGCGGTCTGTGGAACGTGGCCATAACGAGCTGGCACGCTTGGTCGAGGAAGCGAAGGAGAGGCTTGGTGCAGGAGCGGAGTTGCCTGTCCGCGGTTATATGATCACAACCATGCAGCAGTTCACCGCCAATCCCGATGAATTCTTCGTGTACCAGGATGAGAGGCTGCTTCAGTCTGAATCCTTATTGAACGTCATGTTCTTAAGGGGATCGGAAACAGGAGGTAGCGGGATGAAGGATACCCGGCTGTTTGCAGCCCTGTATTTCGGTAACATGAAGAATCCCTCGACGGATATTTACTATAAATCTATCTTCGGAGAAGATGTTGTGAAACGTATCCGCACGGTATATATGGAGCTGCCAGAGCAGGAGAAGGAACAGATGCTCCGGATGTGGTATCAACAAACCGGCGGTCTTCTGACACCTGAACGTATAATGAAGGATTTGGAGGGGAAAACAAATGCTGGTGGCTGAACAGCTGACAAAGCGCTATGGATCCAAGACAGCCTTGCAGGAAGCGACCTTCACACTGGAGAAAGGGATAACCGGCCTGCTGGGTCCAAACGGAGCCGGAAAAACAACGCTGCTGCGCATCCTCGCTACCTATCATAAGGCTAGTGGGGGAAGGCTGTTGCTGAACGGGGTAGAATGGACCTCAGCCAATATGGAGAAGCTTCGCGCGGACATTGGCTACTTGCCGCAGCACATCGGATTATTTCCCTCTCTGACAGTTACGGAGTATCTGGACTATATCGCAAGTATGCGGGGAATGAACAGTAGCAGCATCAATAAACGAATGAATGAAGTGTTGAGAGAGGTTAATCTGGAAGAGGTGGGGAGGGAGAAGGTTCGTTCACTTTCTGGAGGCATGAAACAGCGGCTGGGCATTGCGCAAGCAATAATTCATGAGCCTGCGCTTCTGCTTGTGGATGAACCGACCGCAGGTCTTGATCCTGAGGAGAGGATCCGTTTCCGGAATCTGATTAAACGGCTGGGTCACAGCAGAGCGGTTCTTCTATCCACCCATATAACGGAAGATGTGTCCGTAACCTGTGACCGTGTACTGCTGATGAACAAGGGCTGGCTTCAATCACATGACCATGTGCGTGAGGTAGTGGCATATGCGGCAGGCAGCGTGTGGGGACTTCAGACTGAACAGGGGAAGTACGAGCAGCTCCGCAGCGATCCATCCGTTTTTATTACCGACCTGAAAGAGCAGCAGGAAGGGCTCTATCATATACGGGTGGTTGCGGCCTCCAAGCCTTCGGAAGATGCGCAGCCGTTGCAGCCTACATTGGAGGAGGGCTATATGGTTTGGTTAAACAGGAAGTAATACAGTGGCGATTTGTGTGGAAAACACAGCGACCGTTGCTGTTAATTCCGATTATGCTGTGGCTGGTTGTCATTTTAGCTGGCTCTTCATCGCAGCAGCTTGCCAAAGATTTGGCCGTATTTTTGCTGTACCCAAGCCTGGCCTTCCCGGTGGTTGGACTGATGTCGTCTATCGGATCAGCTTATCAGAAGGAGCTGTGGATCACGCTGCCCGTATCGCCATGGCGTGCAGGCGCTGTACGTCCACTTCTAATGAGCTTGTTGTATGCAGGTTTGTTCACATCTGTGCTTCACCGTTATTACACGCCTGCGCAGGTGGCAGGAGGATGCATCTCGGTTCTTATGTACATGCTGCTTATCGCCCTGATTACCACACTTTTTAAGAATAGTGCATTCGGTCTTTGCGGCGGGTTGATTTTTCTTTTTTTCGGATTGTTTACCGGCGGGAGCGGGCAGGGACCTCTCTACCTCATGCAATGGTACCGCCAGGTTACAGGGCTACCCTCGGACGTTTACCTGCTTGAGCAAGGAGTTTTTTGTCTGGTGGCCCTGTTCGGGACTGTACAGCTAATCCGCTTTCGAGAGCGGTTCCATTTGCTGAAAGATTGAAGGAAGAGCAACAGCTGGTTGAAAGCCTGTTGGCGGAATTATGGCCGATGGGCTGTTTTTGCTATGTCGACATAAGGTAATATCGTCCGGAAGGAATACAATGACTCCAAACCCGCCGCCTGCCTTCACCCCGCCGCGAATTCCACAAATCCCGGTTAATTATCCCTCTGCCTGTTTACAATACCCGTAACGGATGCTTGACACACATATGAATAAAGAGGTGTTGGTAGGATGTGGTTCTCGGAAACAAGAGAAGCAGTGCTGGAGAAGCTAAACGTAGATCCTGCCAAGGGACTGAGCGCGGAGGAAGCCGCAGCCAGGCGAGAGCAGCATGGCCCGAACCGGCTGAAGGGAAAGCCGAAGAAGAGTGTGGCGGCCCTGTTTTTTGCCCAGTTGAAGGATATGCTTATCTACGTCCTCCTCGGCGCCGCGGTCGTCACGCTGATCGTTGGCGAGTATATGGATGCTGTAATCATTCTGGCGGTGGTGCTGCTGAATGCAGCAATCGGAGTATTTCAGGAGCAGAAGGCGGAAAAAGCCATTGAGGCGCTGCAGCAAATGACTGCCCCGAGATCCCTGGTTCGCCGGGACGGGGCTGTGAAGGAAATCGACTCCGTCAACCTCGTGCCGGGAGATGTGGTCATCCTGGATGCAGGCAGATTCATCCCCGCCGACGTCCGGCTGCTGGACAGCGCGAATCTGCAGATTGAGGAATCCGCGTTGACCGGAGAGTCGGTGCCTTCGGACAAGCACGCAGAAGCCGTGCACGAGCATCCCAAGACACCGGTGGGAGACCGCTCCAACATGGCGTTCATGTCCACCCTGGTCACTTACGGACGCGGCGAAGGAGTCGTGGTCGGCACGGCAATGGACACCGAGATGGGCAAAATCGCTCAGGCGCTGGACACCGACGAGCAGAAGCTGACCCCACTGCAGCAGAAGCTGGAGGAGCTTGGCAGGTTTCTGGGCTATATTGCCATCGGGGTGTGCGTGCTTATCTTCGTGATCGGCCTTATCCAGGGCCGGGAGCTGTTCGAGCTGTTCCTGACAGCGATCAGCCTTGCAGTGGCGGCTATTCCGGAAGGACTTCCGGCGATTGTAGCAATCGTGCTGTCGCTTGGCGTCACACGAATGTCCAAGATCAACGCTATCGTCAAAAAGCTCCCTGCCGTCGAAACGCTCGGCTCGGTTAACATTATCTGCTCCGACAAGACGGGAACGCTGACCCAGAACAAAATGACCGTCGTAAAGCGCTATAGTATACCGGAGGCTCACCCGGAAACTCAGCAGGACATGCTGCGGGCCTTTGTCCTGTGCAGTGATGCCAGCATTCATGATGGCGAGGCTACCGGCGATCCTACCGAGATTGCACTGGTGTATGAAGGAGAAGAGCAGGGGTTATCCAAAAGAAACCTCGAAACGGAATTCAAGCGTGTATCCGAGAGGCCGTTTGATTCCGACCGCAAGCTCATGTCTACGCTAAACACGGTCCCGGGCGGGTTCCGGGTTCACACAAAGGGCGCGATCGACCAGCTGCTGCGTATCTCCACCTCTGCCAGGATTGGCGGAGAAACGGTACCGATGACAGAGGCGCTGAAGCAGCAGTATTTGCAGGCGGCTGAAGAAATGTCTGATCAGGCACTCCGGGTTCTGGCCGCGGCCTTTAAGGACAGCCCCTCCAGAGTGGAGCCGCAGGACATGGAACAGGACTTAACCTTCCTCGGCTTTGTCGGCATGATCGATCCGCCGCGGACCGAGGTGAAGGATTCCATCCGCGAGGCCAAAATGGCCGGCATTACACCGGTCATGATCACCGGGGACCACAAGAATACGGCGGTTGCTATTGCGAGAGAGCTGGACATTGCGAAGGATCTCAGCCAGAGCATGACCGGAGCCGAGATCGACGAGCTGTCCGAAGAACAGTTCGCGAGCCGCATCAAGGATGTGCGCGTCTTTGCCCGCGTGTCTCCCGAGCACAAGGTCAAGATTGTGAAGGCGCTGCGGGCGCAGGGCAATATCGTTTCCATGACCGGCGACGGCGTCAATGACGCACCTTCTCTCAAAAATGCAGACATCGGGGTTGCCATGGGCATCACCGGCACGGATGTATCCAAGGGCGCCAGTGATATGATTTTAACCGATGACAACTTTACGACGATTGTGCACGCCATCCGGGAAGGGCGGAACATTTATGGAAATATCCGCAAGACCGTCACCTTCCTGCTGTCATGTAACTTCGGGGAGGTCGTGGCCATTCTCGCCTCCATCCTGTTCTTCTGGCCGCTGCCGCTGCTGGCGACACAGATTTTGTGGATCAACCTGGTTACGGACACTTTGCCCGCCATCGCGCTGGGTATAGATCCCGGTGAGAAGGATATTATGAAGAAGAAGCCGCGTGATCCGAAGGAGAGCTTCTTCGCCGGCGGCGCCGCTGTGAATGCTGTGCTGGGCGGGCTGCTGATCGGAAGCCTGACACTGCTGGCTTTTTATCTCGGCCTGCGGGAGTTTGGCTACAGCCTGGGAGATTCCGATATCCCGGATGATGCCATGACCTATGCGCGGACGATGGCTTTTGTCGTTCTGGCTGCGTCACAGCTGTTTTACGCATTTACGAAGCGGAGCGCGACCAAGTCGATTTTTCAAATCGGAGTCTTCTCCAATAAATATCTGGTGGGGGCGGTGCTGGCCGGCCTGGTGCTGCAGTTCATCTCCATCAGCGTACCCGTGCTCGCGGCAGCCTTCAAGGTGCAGAACCTGAGCCTCTCCGATTGGGGACTGGTCATTGGTCTGGCGCTCATTCCGCTGATCATCAACGAAATCATCAAGCTGTTGACCAGGCAAATCCGCAAGCCGGAGCGAGCAGCCTGAGGAAGCATCTGGTCGGTTGCTTGCTGTTCGGAATCTGCTATTTACTCCTCCAACGTTTTACCGCGTTAAAGGTGCATTTGGCTTGAAAGACGAACATTTAAGTTGAAAAGCGGTACATTTATTAATATATTGTAAATAGGACAAACATCGCGTTGTCAGCAAATTATCTAGGAGGGTCTTCCCATATGAAAAAAGGGGTCATGTCTTTAATCAGTCTCGCACTGTCGGTTACCATGCTTGCAGGCTGCGGAAGTAAACCGGAGGAAGGTGCAACCAGCGGAGCTGGAGGAGAAGCACCGAAAGCTAGCTTTACGGTAGGAATGGTTACGGACGCAGGCACCATTGATGATAAGTCCTTTAACCAGGGCACTTATGAGGGAATCAAGAGAGCAAGCGAGGAGTTCGGCATCGAGATGAAATATCTCAAGCCGGCGGGCACGACAGAGGCGGAGTATACGAAGGAGATCGGCAATCTGTATGATGCAGACTATAGACTCATTGTGACACCAGGCTTCAAGTTCGAAACGGCGATTTTCAAGGCGCAGGAGAAGTATAAGGATGCGAAGTTTGTTCTGATCGACGGCGCTCCGAATTCCGGAGAGCAGGGCGCGGCGCCCGTCGTAGCTGAGAACACAGTTTCTATCTTCTTCGCGGAGCAGGAATCCGGCTTCCTCGCAGGTGTTGCCTCTGCGCTGCAGCTGAAGGAAGGCGAAGCCGGCTTCATCGGCGGCATTCAGATTCCACCGGTACAGAAGTTCAACTGGGGCTTCCAGCAGGGCCTGAGCTACGCCAATGAGAACCTCGGCACAAACGTAACGATCAAGAAGGAGAATGTCGTATACCAAGGCACCTTCGATAACGTAGCAGCAGGCGGACAGCTTGCGGCACAAATGTATGACCGCGGCGTGGATGTTGTCTTCGCGGCAGCCGGCGGTGTGGGTGTCGGTGCCATTCAAGAGGCAGTAACCCGCGCGAAGGGCGGAGAAGCGGTATGGATGGTCGGCGTTGACGTAGACCAGTATGAGGATGGAGCATACGGAGACGGCAAGTCCGTCGTGCTGACCTCGGCGGTGAAGAAGGTGGACCAGGCTGCCTACGATATGATCAAGGCAGAGATGGACGGCACCTTCCCGGGCGGACAGACTCTTACGCTGGATGCAAAGTCTGACGGTGTAGGCCTGCCGGAAGAGAACCCGAACCTGAGCGAGGACGTGATGAAGCAGGTAGAGGAAGTTCTCGGCAAAATCAAATCCGGTGAGATTACGGTATCTGCAGAGCAGGGCGACCTGATCCAGTAATCCAGTCAACCCGCAACAAAAAAGACGGAGAAGCTATCCGTCTTTTTTGTTGAGAGTAAGAAACAGAGCTTATGGATGCTGAAGACTCCCCGGCCTTCGGGGATGAAGAAGGAGAGAGCCGAACCTATGGACTACGTTGTCGAGATGGAGGGCATCCGAAAGGAATTCACGGGCATCGTTGCCAACGACGATATTACACTCAGATTACGAAAAGGGGAGATTCACGCTCTGCTCGGGGAAAACGGCGCAGGCAAATCGACCCTGATGAGCATTCTGTTCGGGATGTATCAGCCGGATCGCGGCCGGATTCTGGTCGAGGGTAAGGAAGTGCGGATCACGAGCCCGAACGTTGCGAACAAGCTGGGCATTGGCATGGTGCATCAGCACTTTAAGCTGGTCGAGCCGTTTACCGTAACGGAGAATATTATTTTGGGCTATGAAACCCGCAAGTTCGGACTGTTCATGGATACAGACAAGGCCGCGAAGCGGGTCGGGGAGCTGTCGAAGCAGTACGGCCTGAACGTGGACCCTTATGCGAAGATTGAGGATATTTCGGTCGGGATGCAGCAGCGGGTGGAGATTCTGAAGATGCTTTACCGCAATGCAGATGTGCTTATCTTTGACGAGCCGACGGCGGTGCTGACTCCTCAGGAGATTACCGATCTCCAGGAAATCATGAAGAACCTGACCAAGGAAGGCAAGTCCATCATTCTTATCACCCATAAGCTGAAGGAGATCAAGGCAGTGGCAGACCGCTGCACCGTCATCCGGCGCGGCAAGACGATCGGCACCGTGGATGTGGCGGAGACGAGCCGGGAGGCCATGGCGGAGATGATGGTCGGCCGCAGCGTATCCTTCAAGGTGGATAAGACCGCGAGCGCTCCGGGAGCTGCCGTGCTGGAGGTGTCGTCTCTGACGGTGAAGAACAGCAAGAAGGTAGAAGCGCTGAAGCGCTTTAGCCTGAGCGTTCACGCCGGCGAGATTGTCGGCATTGCAGGCGTGGACGGCAATGGCCAGACCGAGCTCATCGAGGCCATTACCGGCCTGCAGAAGGCCGAGAGCGGCGAGGTGCTGCTGAGCGGCAAGCCGATTCACGAGCTGTCGATCCGGGAGCGGAATGACAGAGGCATCGGGCATATTCCGGAGGACCGCCACAAGCGCGGGCTTGTGCTGGATTACAGCCTGGAAGAGAATATGATGCTGGAAGTTTACAACCGGCCGCCATTTTCCCGGAATGGATTGCTGAAGCCGAGCGCGATGCGGGAGCATGCGGAGCATATTATTGAGAGCTTTGACGTGCGCTCTGGCAGCGGTGTCCGCTCTGTGGCCCGCTCGCTGTCCGGGGGGAACCAGCAGAAGGCTATTATCGGACGTGAGGTGGAGCGTGATCCCGATCTCCTCATCGCTGTGCAGCCCACACGGGGTCTGGACGTAGGATCGATTGAATACATTCACCGCCGCCTGGTAGAGCAGCGCGATAAAGGGAAAGCCGTGCTGCTCGTCTCGCTGGAGCTTGATGAAATTCTGAATCTCTCTGACCGCATTGCGGTCATTAACAGCGGGGAGCTGGTCGGCATCGTGAACGCTTCCGAAACGAATGAACAGGAGCTGGGCCTGATGATGGCCGGTTATGGCAAAGAGGAGGGCAGCGCATGAACAACAGTATAAAATCGTTTGTCGCCGTCCTGCTCGGACTGCTGGCCGGAGTTCTGCTCATGGCTGTAACCGGTCACAACCCGGTGGAAGGCTTTAAATATCTGATCGAGGGCGGCCTGAAAAATCCAGAGCGGATCGGGAACACCCTCGCTACCGCCACCCCGCTCATTCTGACAGGCCTGTCCGTCGCGTTCGCGTTCCGCACCGGCCTCTTCAATATCGGGGCCGCGGGGCAGATGCTGTTTGGCGGCTTCTGTGCAACGGCGGTCGGCCACTGGCTGGACTTGCCCCGCGCCCTTCTTCTGGTCGTCATTGTGCTGGCCGGCTTTATCGGCGGGGCGCTGTGGGCGCTGGTGCCGGGCATTCTAAAGGCCCGGTACAACGTGCATGAGGTGGTCAGCACCATTATGATGAACTGGATTGCCTACTGGATTGTGTTCTATGCGGTGCCTTCCTACTTCAAGGGAAGCAGCGAGACAGAATCCCGGCAGCTTCCGGCCAATGCCCTGCTCCAGCAGCAGGGGCTTAGCGATTTGTTTCAAGGCTCCTACATCAATCTGGGCCTGTTCGTCGCCTTGATCAGTGTTGTTCTGGTGGCCTTCCTGATTCAAAAAACAACGCTCGGCTACGAGCTGAAGGCAGTCGGCTTTAACCGTCATGCGGCAGAGTATGCCGGCATCGGGGTGCAGCGGAGCATCGTGCTGTCGATGTTTATCTCCGGCGGCATCGCAGGCCTTGCGGGAGTAACCCAGTATACGGGCAATGCCTCAAGCATTCAGATCGGCATCCTGCCGAGCCAGGGCTTTGACGGCATTGCCGTTGCACTGCTGGGTGCCAACGCACCGCTCGGCGTGCTGCTGGCTGCTATTTTCTTCGGCCTGCTTTACTCTGGCCGGGGCTTTATGAACGCCATGACCGATATACCGCCGGAAATTGCGGATTCGATCATCGCGATTATTATTTATTTTGCAGCGACGAGCATTCTCGTGGATCGCTTGTATCGTAAATACAAATCACGCCGTGCGGCGAACAAGAAGCAGGGGGGCTGAACCAATGTGGACGACACTTGAGCAAATTTTTCCCTACGCGATCGTGTTCACGATTCCGCTGCTGATTACCGCCCTGGGTGCCCTGTTCAGTGAACGGAGCGGCGTGGTCAACATTGGTCTGGACGGCTTGATGATCATCGGCTCCTTCATGGGCGCCTTTGTGACCTTCAAGCTTCAGGAGCAATATGGAGATGCGCCCTGGGTGCTGTGGGTAGGCTTGCTGGCAGCTATGGCAGCCGGCATGCTGTTCTCGGTGCTGCATGCGTTTGCCAGCATCAACCTCAGCGCGAATCAGATCATTAGCGGTACGGCCATCAATCTGATCGCCGGCGCGTTGACGATCTTTCTCGCGCGGAACATGACGGGCAGCGGGAATATCCGCATCAGCATCTTTGAGCCCTTCAATGTGCCGCTGCTCTCGGACATTCCCTTTCTGGGGGATTTATTCTTCACGCGGAGTAACCCCGTGACCTGGTTCGTGCTTATTATTCTCGCCGTCAGCACGGTCGTTCTGTACAAGACGCCGTTCGGAATGCGCCTGCGCGCCTGCGGAGAGCATCCGCACGCGGCTGAAGCTGCCGGGGTGCGGGTGCAGTCCATGCGTTATGCCGGCGTGCTGATCTCCGGTGCTTTCTCGGGTCTTGGCGGTGCCGCCATCCTGATGACCTACTCCGGAGAATTTAATGGTAACGTCTCGGGTCTGGGCTTCCTGGCGCTGGCGTCCTTGATCTTCGGTCAGTGGAGGCCGCTGGGTGTGCTTGCCGCAACCTTCTTCTTCGGGTTTGCAAGCACCGTGGCGAACGTGTCCCAGGTCATTCCGTCGCTGGCGGTTATTCCGCCCGTAGTGCTAAAGGTGTTCCCGTACGTGGTCACCCTGATTGCCCTGGTTATCTTCTCCAAGTCCTCTAACGCACCGAAAGCGGTTGGTGAGCCGTTCGATTCCGGCAAGCGGTAGGAACGTCTACGAGGGCATGCTTTGCGGATGAGGAGCTTATGCGTTACGTGATAGAAACTATGTATGAAATATAGACAGCCTCCGCTTGGACCGTGTTGAACCGTCCAAAGCGGAGGCTGTCTTTTTGGTCTGCTTTTTTGTCCGAAAAAATGAACCGTTTTAGCCGGTCCGTTGTTTATATTAGATCACGTACCGGAAAGGAGGGCTCTGAAATTGACAGATCGAGAGCTGTTTGATGCTTATAACAAAGATGTATACCGTACCTGCTATTATATGCTGCGTAACGTTCAGGATGCGGAGGATGTATGTCATGACGTATTCGTCACCGTATTTCGCCAGGATTGGCACGAGATTGAGCAGCTGCGAGCCTGGATTTTGCGGATCTCTGTCAATCATTGCTTGAATCTGCTGCGCAAGCAGCAGAGGCGAACCGTAAAGCAGCCTCAGCTGCAGTGGATGCGGAAGCATCAAGAGGCTTCGGTTCCTGCTGTAGATGCGCAGGTGCTGAAGCGGGAATCGTCGGAAGAGTGGGAGAAGCTGCTGGGACAATTGCCTGAGAAGCTCATGGCCGTGGTGGTTCTTCGATATCTTGGAGAGCTGTCTACCGCTGAAATTGCACAGTCGCTGAATTTGCCTCAAGGGACGGTAAAATCCCGGCTGCATAAAGCCCTCAAGCTGATGCGGGGCAAGCTGGAAAGCAAAGAATTATATGATACGAGAGGTGAACGACAGTATGGAGCACCTTGAACGAGATCTCAAGAATCAGATGAAAAGTGACAGAGGCGTACCCTATCCAGACTTTGAAGCGATGTGGGACCGTATTCAGCAGAATGAGCTGCATGCCGAGGCCGAGGCTGGCGGGAAGTCCTGGACGCCTGTAGTGTCTCAGCGGTTCCACAAGAGAGCGGCTATGATCCTCGGGATCTCTGCAGCGCTGGTGGCTGTACCGGTCTATGCGGCCATTCAGTATGACTGGTCTGACCTTCTGTCGTACCGCTCAGGGATCATGACCGCTCTGGAGGATGGACTCGGGCAAACCATTGAGCAGTCCGTGACCCGAAACGGGATTACGCTGACGGTACACACCGCCTTTACGGATGAGAATCGGACGGTTCTGCTATATTCACTGGATCCCGGTCCGGTGACCGAGGGACAATCCATAGATTATGGCCAGTTGAGCTTGAGAGATGATAAGGGAAAGCTCATTAAAGGTGATTTTAACCAGAGATATAATGAACAGCTTGGAGTGGTACAGGGATATTTTGAAAGTGAATGGGTACCGAGCGGTTCCCTGAGTGAATTGACCTTTGGCATCGAAGATGTGCATTTCATGGAGGAGGCGCGCTTTCCGGTATCGTACAATCCGAAGCAATCGGAAGCACAAGAGTTGAAGATCGGCCGGGATGGGGTGGAGTCACTGTTGATTCAATCCTTTCCCCAGTCTGAAGGAGAAGTGCTGCTGCGGTCTGTATTTCGATTCGCCGAGAACTTCAAGCCAGAACAAGCAGGCTGGGTCCGGATCGAGATAGAGCAGAAATCTGACCAGCATCGAACGGCAGCGCGCAATCCGGGAATTTTCGGGACTCCGGGTAAGCCCGGTGAGGTCATCAATGAGCAGGTATTCAGTGCCGAGCAGCTTCAGAAGGAGGATACGCGTTTTGAGATGGTGTACAGCCGAGCTGCCCGAACGTCAACAGGAGTATGGGGAATCGACTTGCAGCTTTCCAAGAAACAAATGGAGAAGAGCACCTTCCAAGAGAAGCTGAACGTGCCGCTGCCGCAGGTGCCGGGTGGAACCTCTGTGCATGAGCTGATCATCACACCTACCCAGGTTCGGGTGATCCTGAAGCATCAAGAGAAGGTTCTGCACCTGCCATATCAAAGGTTTGAGCTTCATGCAGGAGAGACCGTCCTTCAGGGTGGAAGCAGCCTTGTAGACTATTCAAAATCCACCGAGCTAAGGTTTGAAATGAACGGCTTGAAGGCGGATGAGTTGGCGGGACTTCCAATGACGCTGGTGGCCAAGCATCGGATCGATGAGCACGAGGGAGACGGAACCCCGATTCTGTTAAACCGGATTTCCGAGCAGCGCCAAAGCGTAGAGGTCAGCCTGGGAGCGTATCCTGTTCAATTCACCTATTACCGAAAAGACGGTCATCTGTATGTGGAGTCCTCAAGCCAGGATTCCCGGTTTGGCGGCGTAACCCAGACCTATTATTTGGAAGAGGGAGGTAAACGTATTTACGCCAAACCAGCCAAGACATGGCTGAGGGGAGATGGGGATAACCGCCGCATGGATGTCTACGAGAACTTTACAGCACAAGAGCTGCCTGTTTATGTATGGATGTATACCACAGAAGCTCCGAAAGAAGAGCTAAGTACTCCATTGAGATCAGGGCAATAACCTGCCCATCTATAACAGCCGCCCCTAAGCCGATGAGGTGACAAAGGGCGGCTGTTATTGTGTCATTGGAGTTCCCGGTAAAATCAGAACTTTCTACAAGCCGGCTTGCCTTCCCGGCAGCTCCCGCTCAAAATCAACGATCCAGTCTCCCTGAACCGCGGCATAGCCTGTATCCCCTTCGGTAACAAGACCGTACAGCTTTTTCACGTCCAAATATTCCTTTCGCTCCCCGTTGTCAAATTCCAGCGTAATGTAATAGTACGTTCGGGAGGAGCTGCTGTTATGGTGATCATGATGATTGCGGCTGGAGCCGGTCACCTCTGTCCGCTTGGAAATAATCCGGGCATACGAAGACTCCCGGGGAGCGCGGGCATTCTTGGCATGCTGCACGGCGCTGCGAATGATGGTGTATAGAATAAACACAAATACGATACCGAATATAATCGGAAACACGTTAAATATAAATTCAAAGACAGGCCCCGGCCCACCTCCAAATCCACCTCCAAAGCCCCCATCCATCGGATCTGAGAACATATCATTTTCCTCCTTCATACGTTTATGGTGATTATTGTTATACGTTACCATACTGCGAGATGTTTCAGTAAAAAAATGATCCGCACCTGCAGTCTAACCTCAAATTTTTGATATATATAGCACATTTACCTCGGATGACATGCTCTTAAGGGTAGCCTTATGATAAAGAGAGCAACGGGTCTGAAGTGATATGCCGGGTGAGATCCCGGCTCCTGGAGGTGGAAGGGTGATTCACAGGCTGTTGATGGACGGGCTGCCGCAGACCATGACTAAGCCTCGAAATGTTGCGCAGGAGGAGCTGGAGCGGCGGCGTCTTGCATGGTATTACAATCATCTTCTGAAAACTGTGTTGCAGGGAGAAACGGCTCCCACCCTGGAGCGGGAGCTGTATGATCAATGGCGCATCGAAAGCGAGGATGCGTTAAGCTTCATGCTGATTCAGACCCGCGAACAAAGCCCGCTGCTTCAGAAGCAGGTTCAAGAGAGCCTGTGCCTGTCCTGGGATCAGCTGTTTACAGACTCTGCAGGCCGGCTGCTGGTCATATTAAAAGCTCCCCAGGCCGTTGATGCTGCAGGAGAGCAGCTGTACAGCCGCCTTGCCTCTGTATGGCCTTCAGTGCTGATCGCCATAAGTCCTGTGATGAGGGGAAGAGGTTCTATTCATGCGTTATATGCCAGTGCATTAAAGCTGCTGCTACAGAAGCAGTATGAAGCTGGAAGCGGCTTTATAAGCGGAGGAAGGCGCAGCGCTGCAGTGGCGGAACTCACCTTGGAGGACGATGTACACCTGGAGGCAGCCAGAATCGAGAAGCACGAGCGGGAGCTGTTTGTAAGGGAGCTGGAGCAGGTACTCCGCCTCACGAAGAAGGGAGTCCCGGATGTTGTCATGATTCGGCTTCGGATTTCCATGCTGGAGCTGGAGGTGTGCAGCCGGATTACACAGCTTGGCGGTGACGGTGCTCCCCTGCTAGAACGTCTCAGGTACCGGACTGGGAGCCTGGAGGAGCTGAGCACTTACCGCACACTGAAAGCCTATGGCCTTACTCTGTATGATGAGGCGGCTGTCCTTCTGGATTCATTGCACGAGGGAAAGGAGAGCAGTCCTGTAGAGCAGGCCATCTCCCGGATCGATCAGGAGTACAGAAGCGGCCTGCAGCTTCAGGAGCTGGCCCGTGCCGTTCATGTGAACCCTAATTATCTGGGATATATCATCAAGCGCAGAGTCGGGGTTTCCTTCAAGGCCTATATTCACAGCCGGCGCATTGAAGAAGCCAAGCGGCTGTTAAGACATACCGGGAGCAGCATACATCAGATTGCCATGGAGGTCGGTTATTCCAACGCGGATTATTTCATCCGTATGTTCAAGCGGACAACAGGGCTGCTGCCCACGGTGTACAGACAGCAATAAATCAGAGCCGAAGCTTGCCGTGACGCCTCTTTTTGCCAGACGGGATACCGGAAGGAGGGAGTATGCTTGGGATCATTCACATTCAAAGACCGGAAAGAAAGGCGTATAGCCAGCGAGGGCTGGAGGCCAAGGAAGACAAGCTCTTTCATGAAGGGAAGCCATCTGCTATGTGAGGGGCTGTCAGCGCACAACAAGCAGCAGCTCATTCATCTGGCGGCACAGCAGGAGGCTCGGAGTACAGCCTTACAGGCTGTGCTCCGAGGACATGGGCTGTCTGAGGAGGCCATGGCCATCCTGCAGTCGCTGGACCTGTCAGGGGCTAGATGGCAGGTGTGCTTGATCCACAGTGCCGATCCCTGCTCACGCGATCTACAGCAGCGGCTTCAGCATTTTCTTTGGGAACGGGAGCAGCTGTATCTGCTGCCGCTGACCGAGCGGCAATGGGCCATCGTGTTTGCAGTCAGAGGATATGGGGCGCAGCGGGAGCTGGACAAGCGGCTGCAGGATCTGTCAGCAAGGCTGGCACGCTTTCGGACTCACATGGCTTGCGGGTCCAGCCAAGCCTCGATTCTGCATATAGCGGCCAGCATGCGGGATGCGCAGGAGGCCATAGCGCATAAATTTTATGACATCACATATATGGGGGTCCTGAGCATTCACTCGGTGCAAGGGAGAGGCTTCACGAACGGTTATGGCGAAGCTGCACCGTGGTTGAACCGGATCTTGGGGTCGCTTGCCACGCTGGATTGGGCCGAATATGTAGACGCGGCCGCTGCAGCGGCGGCAGGCTTCAAAGCGCGTCGGGTGCATCCGGAGCAGGTGAAGACCATGACCGCATACTGCATGCATCACGTCCGGGAGTATGTCCGGCGGTCGATGTCTCGGCATCCTGCCGCCGCTGCCGAGCCGCCGGATTTCCTGGAGGTGGATCTGTCTGTTATCGGATTAGAGGCGCTTATGGAGCGGGTGTCCCAGTATGGACAGGTATGCTTTCGGCAGCTGCTGTCGTGCAGGGAGGAGGAGGTCCTCGGCGTTGTCCAGGAAATTAATGCGTATCTGAAGGAGCATTACCAGGAGAAGCTCAGCATAAAAAGCCTGGCGAAGCGATTTTATCTGCATCCCGCGTATCTTGGACAGCTGCTGAGGAAGAAGAATGGAGTCAGCTTTCATATCTTCGTCCACGATCTGCGAATACAGGAAGCAGCCCGGCTGCTGCAGGAGGTACAGTATAGCATCACCGAAATTGCCGAGCGTGTCGGCTATAGTAACTACAGCCATTTTTTGAAGGAGTTTGAGAAAAGGCTTCACATCTCCCCGATGAAGTACAGAAAATCTATTCCCAGTTTAAAGGAGCATCTGAAACCATGACAACCGAAAGCAAAAAGCCCAACGAGCCGCTGGTAACCCATATCTATACGGCGGATCCCTCGGCACACGTATTCAATGGACGTATTTATGTGTACCCTTCGCATGATCTGGAGCATGCAGGAGAAACGAACGATAATGGCGATCAATATGCGATGGAGGATTACCATGTGCTGTCTATGGATGCGCCGGGCGCACCGGTGACAGATCACGGCCAGGCGCTGCACCTCAACGACATTCCCTGGGCGTCTGCCCAGCTGTGGGCCCCGGATGCTGCCTCAAAGGACGGCAAATATTATCTGTTCTTCCCGGCAAGAGATCACGACGGCATCTTCCGAATTGGCGTCGCCGTCAGCACGGCGCCGGAGGGTCCGTTTCAGCCGGAGGCAAGCTACATGGAAGGCAGCTTCAGCATTGATCCGGCGGTCTATGTAGATGATAGCGGACTGGCCTATATGTTTTTTGGCGGCTTGTGGGGCGGGCAGCTGGAGAAATGGCAGGAAGGCAGCTTTAACCCGGAAGGGGAGGGTCCTGCCCCCGATGAAGCGGCAATCGGTCCTCGGGCAGCGCTGCTGTCATCCGATATGCGGTCCTTTCAGCACGAGCCCAAGGAGATCGTCATTCTGGACGAAACAGGTCAGCCGCTGCGGGCCGGGGATGAGGAGCGCCGATATTTTGAAGGACCCTGGATCCACAAGCATGAAGATCTGTACTACTTGTCCTACTCCACCGGAACGACCCACAAGCTGGTGTATGCGGTCAGCGGTGATCTGTATGGTCCGTACACGTATCAGGGCGTGATTCTGGAGCCGGTCATCGGCTGGACGACCCATCATTCCATTGTGAAATTTCAGGACAAGTGGTATCTGTTCTACCATGACAGCTCTCTCTCCGGCGGCGTGAATCACCTGCGCTGTGTGAAGTATACGGAGCTGACCTATAACGAGGACGGAACCATTGTAACGATAAAGCCCTATTGATCACGAGATCCAAGGCCAGGCCGAAATGTCTGGCCCTCACATTTTTTATGCGCTTTCATTGACAGGCACGGGGCGGAGTGCTATCCTCCTAGTCAAAAGAGACGGCCTATAAAACAGTAAAGAATGTGATAGAGATGCAGCCTTCCAGATGGCGGCTTTCAGGCTTGCTGGACAAATATTTCAGCGGTGAGTCGATGGATTATCGGCAGATTTTTGCCCTGTTCTTGCCGATTCTGGTGGATCAGGCTTTCATTATCGGCTTGAACCTGATTAATACCGCCATGATCAGCTCCTCCGGCGTATCCGCGGTCAGTGCGGTCAATATGGTGGATTCGCTCAATATGTTTATGATCAGCCTGTTTGTCGCGGTCGCTACCGGCGGAACGGTGGTGGTGGCGCAGTACAAGGGAAGCGGCGATAACTACATGGTATCGAGGGCTGGAGCAGCAACGGTGGCCTCGGTCAGCATGATTGCCTTCGGGATCGGCATGCTGCTGGTGGCATTTCACAATCCCGTGCTGTCGTTGCTATTCGGCTCGGCCTCCCCGGAGGTGCTGGGTAACGCCCGAACCTATCTCATCGGCAGCAGTATATCCTATGTCGGTATCGGGATCGTTCAGGCGGTATGCGGGGTATTGCGCGGGATTGGCCGAAGCCGGGCTTCGCTCGTGCTCTCGCTGATCATGAATCTGTTGTATGTGGCGCTGAATGTTGTGTTTGTGCTGCTGATGGATATGGGGGTCAACGGATTGACCCTGGCCATTAATATTGCCCGCTATGTCGGTGCGGCCTGTGCCCTGTACTATCTGTTCAAGCTGGACGGGACTCTTCATCTGCGGGTCCGTGATCTGTTTCATTTCCCGGTATCCATGCTGCGCAAGATTATGTTTATCGGGGTTCCCTTCGCGGCCGAGCAGATGTTCTTCAACGGCGGGAAGCTGCTCACACAGATCTTCATTGTCAGCCTGGGCACCTACGCCATCGCGACCCATGCGATCAGCGGCGCCTTGGCCGGTATTACCCAGATTCCCGCGGCAGCGTTATCGCTGACGATCGTCACGGTCGTTGGCCAGTGTATTGGGCGGGGGGATATTCAGGATGCGCGGAAGTTCATCCGTTCCTTTCTGTGGCTCGGTTCTCTATCGCTGCTGCTGACCGGATTGATTGTCATGCCGCTGTTTCACCCGCTGGTCAGCCTGTTTGATCCGCCGCCGGACATTGTGGATGATCTGTTCCTGGTCCTGCTGATTAATACGATTATGCAAGTGCCGTTATGGTCAGTCAGCTTCGTTCTGCCTTCCGCGCTCAGGGCGGCAGGAGATTCCAGATTCACCTCCATCACCTCCATGCTGACGATGTGGCTGTTCCGGGTCATTCTGGGCTATGTGCTCGGTATTACGCTGGGTATGGGCATTCTGGGCGTTTGGCTTGCGATGAATCTGGAGTGGGGCGTGCGGGGAGCCGTCTTCCTCTGGCGTCTGCGAGGGAAGAAGTGGTATGCGCACAAGCTGATCTAACAAGACAAAATGAACCTCTATAGAATAGCTGGAGCCCTATGCTCCGCTCTTCCGTAGAGGTTCTTTGCTGTTCTCATTCTTTCAGGGAGAAATAATCGAAGTCCGCATGGAGGCGTTGACCGGATAAATCCTGGGCGCAGACGCCGACAAAGGTTCCGGTAAAGCCCCAGTCTGTAAAGACACCGTTCTGAAAGGTGGTAGCAGCTTCATCCGAGAGGCAGCCGACATCAAGGGCAGGGCCGATGGAGCTCCAATGTGAACCGTCCACGGAGGCATAGAACTGCAGGACGTCGTAGTGAAAGCATACCTTCAGATAGACCGGCTCGGTGCCGTGAAGCGGCATCGGCTCTGTGAGCTCATCATATTGTCCCTGCACGACCGAGATCAAATGAAGGCACTTGCCGGCCGCTTCTTCCCGGGTGACGTGAACGTAATAGTAATTCTTCGTGTTGTAATAAGCGATGAGCCCTGCCATCTGCTGAAAGGACTTCGGCTCGAATTGAAGCCGGGTTTCGACTTCACACGTAAACGAGGCCAGCCGTTTGGCTGTAAGGCTCTGAGCGTGCCAGGAGTTCAAGGACTCGCGTCCCCTCAAGCGAAGCCATCCCGGTCGCTCCTCCAGGCTGAGCCAGGAGGGATCGGCCGGCTCCCGCAGCGTGCTGAACGAAGGGCTGAGTGCCGGATGGTCAAAATGATCCAGGGCCGGCTCCTTCTCCACAGGAGCCAGCGGGAGCGCAGGCCCGGCGACCTTCTCCTGCGGCAGGTGCTGCGGATCGGCAACGCGCAGCCAGCCGTCATCTGTCCAGTGACAGCGCTGAATCGCCGTCTCCCGCCCCAGATGGCATTGCTTTCTTCCGGGCAGCGGCCGGGCGCACAGGTGAGCCATGTACCATTCTCCGGTGCTAGTCTGAACCAGGCTGCCATGGCCGGCCTTCTGCAGCGGCAGTGACTCGTGATGGCTAGAGGTCAGCACGGGATTGAGCGGATCGACCTCATATGGACCTGTCAAGCTTCTGGAGCGCGCAAGCGTCACCGCATGCTCATAGCCGGTGCCGCCTTCAGCAACGAGGAGGTAATAATAGTTCTCTATGCGATAAATATGCGGACCCTCGGTGCAGCCAAGCGAGGTTCCCTCAAAGATCGTCTGAATCGGGCCAACCAGCCGCTGTTCTTGCACGGAATACTCCTGCAGCACAATGCCTTTAAAGGGATTTCGGCCCTTGCGGTGATCCCATACCATATTGACCAGCCACTTCTTGCCGTCCTGGTCATGGAACAGAGACGGATCGAAGCCGCTGCTGTTCAGGTACACCGGGTCCGACCAGGGGCCGGTAATATGCTTTGCGGTGACTACATAGTTGGGAGTGTCTTTATAGACACCGGTCAAGCTTCGGACGTTGGTATATACCAGATAATATAATGAGCCGTCAAAGCTGAGATGCGGTGCCCAGACACCGCCGGAGTTCGGATTGCCGGACATATTCAGCTGCTCCCGGCGCTGCAGCGGATGAGTCAGCAGGCGCCAGTTCACCAAATCCCTGGAATGGTGAATCTGCACGCCCGGAAACCATTCAAACGTCGATGTCGCAATATAATAATCCTCTTCTACCCTCAGAATAGAAGGGTCCGGGTTAAATCCCCGCAGAATCGGATTGGTAATCATGTGCATGCAGTGTCACCCCTATCATGTTGAAATGCAGGCTCTCTATCTGCGGGCTAGCCCTTCACGGCTCCTGCTGTAATGCCTGATATGAAGTAGCGGCTGGAGGCGACGAACACCACCAGCAGCGGAATCGTTGCCAGGAAGGTGCCGGCCATAATGACCGAGACGTCGCGGAAGTACACCTTATTCAGATTCCGCAGCGCAATCTGGATGGTGTGCACCGCCGAATCCTTCAGGACGATCGAGGGCCAGAGAAAGTCGTTCCATTGATACATAAAGGTCAGAATAGCCAGCGTAGCCATGGCCGGCGAAATCGTGGGAAGAGCGATGCGCCAAAAGGTCTGAAAGTTGGAGCAGCCGTCCATTCTGGCAGATTCTACGAGCTCCGGATGCAGGGTCGTATCCATATACTGCTTGATCCAGAAAATACCGAAGGCGCTGACCAGGCCCGGCACAATAAGCGCATTGAAGCTGTTGATCCAGTCCAGGCGGGTCATAATCATGTAGGATGGAACCAGTCCAAGCTGGCCCGGGATCATCAGGGTACCGATGATAAATACAAACAGAAAGTGCTTGCCCTTAAACTGGAGTCTGGAGAACGCGAAGGCCGCCAGCGCACAGAAGAATAGCTGGGCAATGGTAACGGTCGTAGATACGAATACCGAATTGAGCAGGGCTCCTGCAAAATCAATCTGATCCAGCATCGTCTGCACATTCGTGATAAACAGGTCGCCGGGAATGAAGTTCGGCGGAAACTTGTTTGCCTCCGAGGTGGGGTGTGAAGCGATAACCAGCATCCAGTAAAAAGGAAACACGGACACCAGAAACGTCAGAATAAGCAGGCTGTAGGTAAGCAGGCGTTGTAAAGATTTCATGGTTTCCTCCTATTGGGCAGAGTTGATTTTTTTGGTCAGGAAGTTGTTGAACATCGAGAACAGCAAAATGATCAGGAACAGCATCCAGGCGATAGCCGATGCATAGCCGTAATTGTTATTGGTGAATGCTTCGGTGTACAGATACAGCACCATCGTCAAGGTCTGGCCCTCAGGTCCGCCTGTAGGTCCGGAGAAGATGAGCGGCTCGACGAACAGCTGCATGCCGCCAATCGTAGACATAATGACTGTAAAAATAATCATGGGCCGGATCATCGGAATCGTAATTTTAAAAAATTGCTGTGTCCTAGAGGCGCCGTCAATTCTCGCCGCTTCATACAGATCTGCCGGAATACTCTGCAGCGCCGCCAGATAGATGACAGCATTATATCCGGTCCATCTCCAGATCACCATGACCGCGACCGCAAACTGAGCTCCCCAGTAGGAAGCGCCCCAGTCATATTTATCCAGGCCAAGCTCGGAGAGAAAATAGTTGATCAGGCCGTAATTGTATCCGAAGAAGCTGCCGAAGATGACCGCCACGGCAACGAGTGAGGTAATGTTCGGAATAATGACGCCAAGGCGGAACAGCTTCTTGCCTTTGATAAAGCGCTGATTCAGAATATTAGCCAGCACCAGGGCGAGAAACAGGTTCGGGATGGTGGACATGAGCCAGATGCTGAACGTGTTCAGGACAGATTTCCAGAACTTCGGATCATCTGTAAACAGCCAGATATAGTTTTGGAAGCCGATGTACTTCTTGGTGCCGAGCACATCCCACGAGAAGAACGAGATATAAGCCGACCAGAAGACAGGGAAAAGCGTAAAGATTCCAAATATTAAGAAAAACGGCAGTAAATAAAGATAAGCAGACACATGGTCCTTGAAGGATTGTTTATGCCATAGCTTGGATTCACCAGGTGTGTTCATTATGGTCCTCCTTTAGAAGAGGATGCGCCGAACGGAGCAGATGTCCATCGGCGCATCAGGAATGATGAAATTGGAATGACAGGTAAGCTTAGCGGCGCAGGTCGCGCTTGATTTGGTCCATCGCTGTTTGCCATGCTGCATCGGCAGCTTCTCCGTTGCGCTCTACGTTAGCGAGTGCCTGCAGGATCGGGGTATCCACGGTAATGTGGTCTGGTCCAAGATAGACAGGAACGACTTTCTTCGCAGCATCTGAGAAGGTTTTGCCCAGAGGTGCGTTCTGGAAGAACTCGTCCGTGTACGTCTGGATCGCCGGATCATCATACACTGCCGGTGTGGACGGGAAGTTCGAGCCGTTCTCTTTAAACAGCTCCAGCTGCTGCTCCGGAGAAAGCAGCCATTTCAGGAACTCCATCGCTTCCTTCGGATGCTTGCTCTGGCTAGGAACGGTCATGAAGGAGCCGCCCCAGTTGCCGGAGCCTTCCGGCATCGGTGCCAGATTCCATTTACCGGAGGAGTCCGGCGCATTGCCCTTCATGTAGCCTACCATCCAGGATGGACCGAGCATGACGGTGAAGTCACCGTTGTTCATGCCTGCGCCCCACTCCGGAGACCAGGCCGAGATTTTGGCAGCCAGTCCGCTGTTGGCAATCTCGGTGGAGAGATCCCATGCCCGTTTGATGGCCGGGTTCGTCTCGACAATCAAATCTCCATTGCTGTTAAAATATTGTTCTTTCGCCTGTCCCCGAATGCTCTGATAGACGATATCGGCGCCATATACCATAGGCTTGCCGGTCTTGTCCTTGATGGTTTTGCCTACTTCAATAAATTTCTCCCAAGTCGGCATCAGCTCGGCAACCGCTGCCGGCTCTGTCGGCAATCCGGCTTGCTCGAAAAGGTCTGTACGGTAATACATGGCCATGGGACCTACATCAGTAGGGATCCCGTAGATGAAGGAGCCGTCCTGGCTGGAAGCCTGAACGCGCTTCCATTCCAGATAGTCGCCCATGATGTCATTGGCGCCATGGTCGGCCAAATTGTGGAACAGCTTCTCATCCGACTTGAACTTGTCGATGAAGCCAATCTCGATCATGGCAATGTCCGGTCCGCCGCTGCCTGCCGCAAGCGCTGTCATCAGGCCGTTATGGTGATCATTGTATTCCTGGGTCTGTACATTAATCTTGATGTTCTCATGCTCCTGCTGATATTTCTCGATTAAGCCCTCCAGGCCCGTGCCGGTGAACATCCATAGAGATAATTCAACCTTGCCATTCGAGGCTTCCGATTTGCCTGCGGTCTCACCGCCGGTGGACGTGCCTTCCTCACTCTTGCCCGAGGAGCAGGCGGTTGTGAACACCAGAAGCAGACATGCCAGCAAAGTGCCCAAACGTTTTTTCATGGTAAAGAGCCCCCTGTATTCTTAGTTTTAAGGAATGTGAATCCTTGATACAAATTCTAGGGCATCCCCGTAAGCATCGGTATAGGAGGAACATTACATCTCTTGTATAAAATCGACTACTTTACGATGCCGGCGCAAGCGGGCTTTAGAAAAGGTCATTTTTTCACAAGTTATCACATGTTTGGCCCATAGGCTGCTCCCTGCACGCCCAGTTACAATGAACCGTAATCATGCAGCAAGGAGGAATACAATGAATACAAAAAGCTTAAAGCTCTTCGTTATACTTGCAGCCGTGCTGATCGGTGTGGCCCTGCTGTGGGCTCAGGAGAGGACCGGTAAAGAGGAAGCGTCGCCCAAGACGTACCGCAGCGTGTTTCAGGAGCTTGGCAAAAGCGAGGAGGACATCTCGGCCAAGCTGCAGCAGGCCTGGGATCAGATGTTTTACGGGGATGATGCTCAGGAGCGTATCTATTACCCTGTAGGGGAGGATATGGCCTATATTTTGGATACGGGGTATCAGGATGTACGCACCGAGGGAATGTCCTACGGGATGATGATTGCGGTTCAGCTGGATAAGAAGGAGGAGTTTGACCGCTTGTGGAACTGGGCCGTCACGTATATGCAGCATAAAGAGGGTCCGTTCAAGCATTATTTCTCCTGGCATAATACCCCGAAGGGGGATGTGCTTGACAGCAATCCGGCACCGGATGGCGAGGAGTATTTTGCCATGGCGCTTCTGTTTGCTTCCAACCGCTGGGGAGACGGCGAAGGCATCTATCATTACCGGGAGCAGGGAAACAAGATACTGCAGGCGATGCTGCATCAAGCCGATGACGGTGAGGGCTATAATATGTTTGATGAGGAACGGAATCAGATTGTATTTGTGCCCTGGACCTCAGGCAAGGGATATACAGACCCTTCCTACCATCTGCCTGCCTTTTACGAGCTGTGGGCCAGATGGGCAGAGACGGACCGTGAGCGCTGGGCGGAAATGGCCAAGGTTAGCCGGGCGTTCTGGGCTCAGGCAGCACACCCGGATACCGGGCTCATGGCCAATTACACTACCTTTGATGGAGTGCCTTACCGGAACGGCGATCATTATCTGTTCTCCTACGATGCCCACCGGGTTGCTCTCAACGTCACGCTGGACGAGATCTGGCATGGCGGCGAGCAGTCTGAGTGGAGAAGGGGCTATATAGAACAGCTGCATCAATTTTTTATAAAAGAGGGCATTGACCAGTATGTGGCCAGGTATACTGTGGAGGGAAAGCCGATGGCGGATAACCGTTCCTCGGGCTTGATTGCAGTGAATGGGGCAGCTTCCATGATTTCCACCCATGAAGATCGGCTGCAGTTTGCGCAGCGATTGTGGGATATGGACGTCCCGACCGGCCAATACCGGTACTATGATTCCATGCTGTACATGTTCAGCCTGCTGGCGGCAAGCGGGCAATATCAAATCATCGAGCCATAACGCCTTCCCTCAAACAGGGCAGCTCCAGCAGATTGTTCATCTGTCGGAGCTGCCCTGTTTGTTGTTCGCGGCGGCTGTCAGTGAGTCCAGCGCAAGCCGCCGATGCTTCGGAGCTTGCGCTCGAGGGCTGCCTTCCTTCAGCGGATCTCCAGCGGCAGGGTGATGTCCACCCTCAGCCCGCCCAGCGAGCTGTCGCTTAACGAAATTCCGTATTCGGCGCCATAATACAGACGAATGCGGTTTTGAAGGTTCGACAGGCCGATGCCTGTATGCAGATCGGGTGGGTCCGCATCATCCTCCGGCAGGGTGAGTGCCTGCAGCGACTGGTCGCTGTTCATGCCAATGCCGTTGTCCTCCACCGTCAGGTGCAGCAGTCCACCCTCTTGGAAGCCGGTAATCTGGATGATCCAATGCTCTTCCTCTGACGTCTCCAGCCCGTGCACGATCGCATTCTCAACCAACGGCTGAAACAACAGGCGCATGATCAGGGCGCTGTGCAGTGCAGCTGGAATATCCAGCCGGACAGAAAGCTTGTCGCCATAACGCAGCTGCTGTAAATACACATACCGGTTCAGCTGCCCGATGTCTTCCTCCAGCGTAACGAGCTCACTCCGGCCATCAATGCTGTATCGGAGCAAATGGCTCAGCGTAATGACCATTCGGGATTCCTCGGTCAGCTTCTTGCGGTGCAGTGTCCAGTAGATGGTGTTCAAGGTGTTGTATAAAAAGTGCGGGCGAAACTGCGCCTTCAACGCAACCAGCTGAGCCTGCCGCTCGCTGATCTGCCTCCGCGACAGATCGAGGATCGTCTCATCCAGGTTGGCCAGCATCTGGTTGAAGCTTTGGAACAAGCCTTCCACCTCGCGGTTTCTCATTCGGGTGGATATTGGCGTCAATGAGCCGCGTTCCGTCTTGTTCAGCTTGATGGATAGCATGCGGATCGGCCGGGCGACCGACCAGGAGAAGAACACGGCCAGGGCCAGCGCGAACAGGCTGCCGAACAGGCCGATCAGCATAATATTGCGCTGTACACTGTTCAGGTCTCCCACGATTTCCTCCGGCTTGACATAAGCTACCAGATTCCAGCCGCTGTAGGAGGAAGGAAGAGACGTCCAGTACCTGCTTGTGTCGGCAGAATACTGGATGCCGGAGCCATCCCCGGATTTCCCCGGCAGGAAGCCTTGCGGCATAGGAGTGCCGATTTCGTCCGGATGAGTAGAGTACACAATCGTGCCGTAGGTGTCGTGGATCTGGATTTTGTCAAAGGGACTGTCCTGCTGATTCTTGAACTGATTATTGATCGTCTCCAGCGGAACCGCAATCATCAGCACACCCAGGCCTTCAAGGTTGCCCCAATTCCGGATTTGCCGGATGCCCACGAGGGCAGGCTTCTCTCCCAGCTGCCAGACCGTATCGGAGAACCAGTGGATGGAGCCCTCATTGCTCAAAGCCAGCTGATACCACTCCTTCTCCAATATGTCCTGCGTTTTCTTCCATAAGAAATAATAGGAGCTAGAGGTTGAGAAGTAACGCTCATTGCTGCCCATCACCAGCACCAGCACGTCACTGCCTATAAATCTCATTTTCTGATTCAGATGCTTCTCAATATCAAACGTGCTGATCTCCTCACTGTCCCCGGGAGCCTGTAAGGCCCGCTGCAGCACCGGATCAAATCCGATGTCGAGCGTGAGGGTATCGAATTCCTGCAGCAGGATGTCCAGCTTCTGGTTCATTTGTTTCACGGATTCTGTGAGAAACCGGGATGTTTTATCGAGGACCACCTCAGAGCTGGTGCGGTAGGTAAAGTATCCAATAGTGGTGAGCAGAAGCACCAGAATGACCGAAAATCCAGTCAGCAGCTGGGCAAAGATCGTTTGCTTGCGTTTACGTTTCATGTCCATCCCCCGGAAGCTTGGCTTGAGTGTCACGGTTGAGCCGCTGTATTACCTTGTATCCTACCTTAAAACAGCAGGAACTTGAACGTTTTCTCGTGCGCGGCGCATGCTATGGTATGATTTCTTGTAGAAAAATATAATTTTTAATATTTCTCCGCTCCGGGTTTTGGATCATAATTTAAAGAAAGTAGTGTTTCTAACACAGAGGTGATCATCATATTGAACATACTGGTTGTGGATGACGAGTCATTTGTGAGGGAAGCCTTGACGGAAACGATTCGGGAGGCCAGCTCAGAGTATGTCATTGCAGGAGCAGCACGGCATGGAGAAGAGGCCCTTGAGATCCTGCAGAGTCACCCTGTTGACCTGGTTATTACCGACGTACGAATGCCCCGAATGGACGGACTGGAGCTTTGCCGCCGAATTTATGAATACAACCCCGAGATTTCAATCGTGCTGCTGACCGGCTATGCGGATTTCTCGTACGCACGTCAGGCGATGAAGTATCAGGTGTCCGATTATTTATTGAAGCCGTGCGATTCGGCAGAGATTATTCAGGTCATCGAAAAGCTTGCAGAGGCGCACCGGCTGCAACGGTTTCAGAAGCAGGTGGAGCAGCTTCGGCACTCCCACGTCCTGGAGAAGCATCTGAACGATTTGCTCTACGGGATCCCGATTCCGTATTTTAATCAATCCATACTGCCAGTCTATCAATGCATTTATTTGCTGTGTATTGCGCCGGCGGAGAAGGTCCCGCACCTCATCTGGAATGAGCAGCAGGCGCTGAACGCCGTCAAAAATATCGCCGAGGAGTGGCTGGAGCCGCAAGTGAGGGCGGTCGGTATTCTGGAAGAAGACCATTTGGTCATCTACATGTTCAACGAGCATGTCAGAACTCTGCCGGAGATGGAGGCATTGGCACTGGAGCTGCATTCGGCGATTCAGAGCAATTTGAAGCTGACCGTGAAGCTCGGGCTTTCACAGGGGGCACAGCATCAAAGCGAGGTTCCACGTCGTTACCGGCAGAGCTGCCAAGCCATGCAGGCCGCTCTACAGGAGCCTTCAAAGCATCTGTGCAGCTATGGAAACGAGGACAGCGAACAGGAGCTGGATGAGTGGGTGCCGGATATGTCCGAAAAAGGAAAGCGGCGGGTGGTGGAGCATATGCTGCAGGTCATCGACGAGCGTTATCCGGACAACCTGTCGCTTCGGCTCCTGGCCGATGAAGTGTATATGAACCCTACCTACCTGGGGAGGATCTTTAAGGAAGATACCGGCCACAGCTTTAATTATTATTTGAATCTGGTTCGGGTGAAACAGGCGAAGCAGCTGCTGGAGGATTTCAGAATCAGAGTATACGAGGTTTGTGATCAGGTTGGCTTCAAGGACCCTGCGTACTTCAGTCAAACCTTCAAGAAATACACTGGCGTGACGCCCCAGGAATATCAGAACAGCCGGCAGGCAGACGTCTGATTTTAGAGAGGAGAGGTGCTATGAACAGGATGCTTCAGCGAATCAGCCTGGGATTGCTGCTAATACTGCTTCCGGGCTGCACGGAGGTCTCCATGCCCGTAGAGCACAAGAAGGAGCCTGTCCATGAGCTGACCTTCTGGCTGTTTCCCGGCTCCGGGCTGGAGCCGCTGATCGAAGCGTACGAGCAGGAGCATCCACAGATCCGGGTGCATCTTCATACCTCCTCATATCCGGAGCTCTCGAACAAGCTGCAGACCACGCTCGCTTCTGGCAATGGAGTGCCTGATATCGCTCTTGTAGAGATCAGCTTCATGGAGCGGTTCAAGGAATTGTCCGGCTCCTTTGAGAATCTGCTGGATTACGGCGCAGGAGCACGAGCGAAGGAATTTCTGCCCTGGAAATGGCAGCAGGCGTCAGCATTCGATGAGTCCTTTCTGCTCGGGCTGCCGACAGACATTGGTCCGATCGCGATGGCGTATCGCAGAGATTACTTTGAGCAGGCCGGGCTGCCGGCGGGGCCAGCCGAGGTAGCCGCGCAGATGTCCAGCTGGGATGATTTTCTGGATACAGCGGATCAAATTCAGCGGGAGACCGGAAAGTATATGATCGACAATCTGGATATGCTGTACCGGGTCATTTTGGGGCAGGCAGAGGAGCAGTATTACGACAAGAACACCGGAGAGCTTATCGTACACCGGAATCCGGAAGTATACAGGGCCTGGTCTGCCGTCATGAAGGCCAAGGAAAAAGGGCTGACAGCGGGTCTGCCGATGTTCTCTCCGGAGTGGAGCAGAGGGCTGCAGCAGGGAGAGTTCGCAGTAGCCTTTGCCCCCTCCTGGATGATCGACATTCTGAAGAAGAATGCACCGGACGCCGCTGGAAAATGGGATATGACCTTTATCCCGCAGATTGCGAGTAATTATGGCGGTTCCTTTCTAACCCTGCCCAAGGGAGGAGAGCACCCTCAGGAGGCGTATCATCTGATTGACTGGCTGACCCAGGCGGAGCAGCAGGTTCAGCTGTTCAAGGCCAATGGCAATTTTCCGTCCATGCCTGAACTATTCTCAGATCCGGTCATTATGGAGCATACCGATCCTTATTTTAATGATGCGCCGACCGGACAGATTTATAGCCAGATTGCGAGTCAGATCAAGCCGACCTACGAGGGCTCTGATCAGTTTCTGATTGCGAGAGTCATGTTTGATGTGCTCCGGAAGGTGGAGCAGGAAAGGATCGAACCGGAGGAAGCTTGGGAGATTGCCATGCAGCAGATTCAGATTGAATTGGGGCAGGAACTGCCATAGAACCCCCCCTGATGCGGCCGAAGCGTTTCTTAGGAAAAATTCCGATTGACGAGAAGCGGCTTCCGCCGTAAAATAAATGCAAACGTTTACACACTTATTGATGTAAGCGCTTCTATGAATAATGTCACTTCCTGTCGCTGCTGATCAAATCAAGGAAGGAGGATCATGCCATTTATGCAAACGTTTGCTTAAATGAAGATGCAGGCGTGAGTTCACCCATCTATAAAGGAGGACTTGATCTATGTTATCGGCTGTTCAAAGCAAGAAATTATGCTCTATTATTCTGATTGTAACCATGCTCTGCTCTCTGATCGGCATCCCGCCGGTTCAGGCGGCCACGGACTCGCAGGCATTACAGGTGGTTGTCGTGGGCGATCTGCAATCCGAGCTGGGTGCAGCCTCAGACTGGAAGCCGGATGCTGCTGAAACCGCTATGACCCCAGCGGGACCGGATGAATACCGGTTTACCGGGAAGCTTCCGGCTGGCGAGTATGAATATAAAGTGGCTGTCGGGGGCACATGGGATCAAAGCTACGGCAATGACCATTACACGTCTCCCGGCAAACAGAGTGATAATGGGAATATCAAGCTTTCGCTGTCACAGGAGACAGAGGTTACCTTTTACTATAATCATAAGACACACGCTGTTGCCGACTCCTCTTACTACATACCTCTAGAGCAAGATCACCTTCCGAGAGTCATTGGCAGCTTCCAAAATGGAATAGAGAACAGTCCGGCGCTCCTCATGAATGATGATGGTCTGAATGGAATCTACTCCGTCACGGCCGATGTATATGCAGGGGATCATCAGTATCAGGTGGCGCTGGGTGATCCTGGCGCAGGCAGGCTGTATCCCGAAGATGGCACCCCGATGTCGCTGAACGTGGAGCGGGATGCAGAGGTCACCTTCACGTACGATGCAGACACTCATGAGATTGCTGAGGACATAAAGCTTGCACCCGTTCCGCAAGATCCGGGGCTTCCGGTTGCGGATGGACATTTACGTGTACATTATCAGCGCACAGATGCTAATTACGAAGGCTGGGCCTTGTGGATCTTTAACGACGTCGCCGAGCCCTCACAGAATTGGCCGAAAGGCGCTACACCGTTTCCTGAAGGACAACAGGATCATTACGGTGCCTTCGTGGATCTGCCCATTCAGCATGGAGCATCCAAGATTGGACTTGTCGTGATGAATCGTATGACTGAACAGAAAGATGGAGGAGACAAAGTGTTCAGCCTGATCACCCCGGAGATGAACGAGGTGTGGCTGAAGCAGGGCACAGACGAGGTGTATACGTACGAGCCGGTGGACCTGCCGGCAGACACCGTCCGGATTCACTATCAGCGTGAGGACCAGAACTACTCTGCATATGCCTTGTGGCTGTGGGGCGATGTCGCGTCTCCTTCAACAAATTACCCGAACGGCGCTACCCGTTTCTCGCAAGAGCAGCTGGATGGGTATGGTGCCTACCTGGATGTTCCGTTGCAGCCGCAGGGAGCAAAAATTAATTTAATCGTTCTGGATCCCGCTGTGGGCGACAACGGGAAAGACGGGGGGGACAAGTCCTTCAGCCTGGCTGACCGTTACCGTCATCTGTTTATTCGAGAAGGCGATAATACCGTCTATACGTCCCCGTACGGAGAAGTGCCGACCGGCCTGATCTCAGCGGAGGTACTGTCTCAAGGCAAGCTGCACCTGAACTATACGATGACGGCAGGTTTGACGCCGGAATCCCTGAAGGAAGGCGTCCAGCTGAAAAGCGGCGATCAGAGCATTGGCATTACTGAAGCTGCTGTCACCGGTCCCCAGACCGTAGAGCTGACCGCTTCATTCACCATGGATCAGGTGCCGCTGCAGGTCACTTTTCTCGGGAAGACCGTCACCGCGAGCAAGAGCTGGAGATACCTCGATCAGGAATATGCGTATGATGGCAACGATCTCGGTGCTGTGTATGCTGACGGAGAAGCTGTACTGAAGCTGTGGGCGCCGACGGCGAGCAAGGTGACGGTCGATGTATACGGCAAGGATGACAGCACCACAGTGATCGGTACTAAGGAGCTGCAGCGTCAGGAACAGGGTGTCTGGTCTGTCCGCCTGGGGCGCGGCGATTTCGATATCGAAGATTTCAGAGGAGCCTTTTATCAGTATGAGGTCACGCATGAGGGAGTGTCCAAGCGAGTGCTGGATCCATATGCCAAGTCCATGGCCGAGTTCCGGGTCGACACGACGGGCAAAGCGGGTCCGGATGGAGACATCGTGGGCAAGGCTGCGATTGTGGATCTGAGCGAAACGAATCCGGAAGGCTATGACTTTGCCCAAATTCCGGGCTATGAACAGCGGGAGGATGCGATCATCTGGGAGATTCATGTCCGCGACTTCACGTCAGATCCTTCCATTGAAGATGATTTGCACAACGCACAATGGGGCTCTTTCGAAGCGTTCAAGCATAAGCTGGACTACATCAAATCACTTGGCGTCACCCATGTGCAGCTGCTGCCGGTGATGGCCTGGTATTACGGCGATGAGTCCAAGATGAAGAATCGTGAGCTGAACTACTCTGCTGGAAACAACGAGTATAACTGGGGCTATGACCCGCACAGCTATTTCTCGCCGGACGGTGCATATTCGGTGAATCCACAGGATCCGGAGCTGAGAATCCGGGAGCTGAAAAATATGATTGATGCCATCCATGAGGCCGAGATGGGGGTAGTGCTGGATGTGGTGTATACCCATATGGCCAAATCGGATTTCCTGAATGACATTGTGCCCGGATATTATGCTTTTCAGGATGTGAATGGTAAATTCCTTGGCGACTTTGGTAACAACCTGGCTACCAACCGCAAGATGGCAGAGAAGCTGATGGTAGATTCCGTCAAATACTGGTTTGAGGAATATAAAATTGACGGCATGCGCTGGGATATGATGGGCGATGCTACACAGGACGCGGTACAACGCGCTTATGACGCCGCAGCCGAAATCAATCCGGATGCCCTGTTCATTGGGGAGGGCTGGATTACATTTAAGGGTGCTCAGGCAGATTCTGCTCTTGCAGGACAAGGAGCCGATCAGAACTGGATGGACCGCACGGATGACGTCGGCGTATTCTCTGACGAGTTCCGGAATGCGCTGAAATCCGGCTATGGCAGTGAAGGAGAGCCTCGATTTATTACAGGGGGCAAGCAAAGTGTAGACATGATCTTTAACAATATCAAGGCGCAGCCGGGCAATATGAAAGAGGATGACCCGGGAGACGTTGTGCAGTATATTGAGGCGCACGACAATTTGCCGCTGTACGACATTATTGCCCAGGCGATCAAGAAGGATCCGGCAAATGCAGAGAATGATCTGGAAATTCACAAGCGGATTCGGCTGGGCAACCTGCTGATTCTGACCTCTCAAGGCACCGCCTTTCTGCATGCGGGACAGGAATATGGCCGCACGAAGCAGTGGCTGGGAGAGGGCGTGCCGCAGCAGAAATATCACGAACTGAAGGATCAGAGCGGCAAGACATTCGGTTATTTCGTACACGATTCCTACGATTCATCGGATGCAATTAATAAGTTTGATTGGGAGAAGGCGACGAATAAGGACGTATTCCCGGTCAATCACGTGACGAAGGAATATACCGCCGGCCTGATCCAGCTGCGCAAATCCAGCGACGCCTTCCGGCTCGGGGATCAGGAGCTCATTAACAGCCGCGTGTCGCTGCTGTCCATTCCGGAGATTGGGGCCCAGGACGTAGCCATTGGGTATACGACCAAGGCCACGGATGCTTCGGGACAATACTATGTGTTCGTCAATGGTGATGAAGTCTCACGGACAATGACGCTGTCCAAGGACCTGACCTCAGGCACGGTCATCGTGGACAACGACGAAGCCGGCACCGCTGAAGTAGAGCAAGCCTCGGGCTTTGAGCTGACTTCAAGCTCCATTACACTGGAGCCTCTCACTGCCGTAGTGATCAAAACCGCCAGTGATCCCATTGCATTGACATCGGTGGCTGCAGATCAATCCAGCTACACTGTGGGAGTAGGCCAGACCCGCCAGGCGATCGTTCACGCGATCTATAACGATGAGAGCCGCAGAACCATTACGAAGCAGGCTGCCTATGTATCAAGCAATGCTGATGTCGCAAGTGTCAGTTCTTCAGGCCTGATTACCGGCCACCGAGCAGGTACTGCAGTCATCACGATCAGCTATCAGGGCAGTCAGCAGGAAGTCACGGTGAAGGTGACTAAAGTAACCGCCGGCAAGCGCTATGTTCAGATCAACTACATTCGGCCGGATGCCGACTATGAGGACTGGAATCTCTGGATATGGGACACTGGAGTCAAGAACGACCAGATTGATTTCGAAGTCTTTGAGAGTGGCATGGCCACAGTGCTTGTGGAAGTAGCCCCGAACACGAGCAGTATCGGATTTGTACTTCGCAAGGGAACAGGCTGGGACGGCACCAAGCAGGACTACCCGGATGATCGTAACATTCCGCTTACGCCGGGCGAAGCCTTTACGAAGGTGTATATTACCAGCATGAAGAAGGAGCTTACTATAGTGCCAAGCCCTACAGGACCGTTGCTGGAGGGCGGAAATATTACGTTTGTCTATCGGGATGAGGCTAAATTCCGCGAGAACGCGATGGATACCATGGACAGTGTGTCTCTCAAGATCGGCAGTCGGGAAGAGGTCATGACGTACGATGCTGAGAAGGAATGGTTCAGCTATACGTGGCACAATGCCGTGCCCGGTACTCATGAATACAGCTTTCTTGTCACCACAGACGGAGAGACGGTGGAGGTCACCGATCCGAAGAATACGCAAGACGGCAAATCTGTGGTGATCTATGTCAAGCCTGTGGTGAACGTGACCGGCTCTGTACAACGTGAAAGCATTTCTTATAAGGAACATGCCGTGCTGAAGGTGGCGGTATCTGTTTCAGAAGAAGAGGGTCCTGTCTCCTTCCAAGCCGGGTACCTGGATCTAAGTTCACTGGGGGGATCATCTCAAGTGAAGCTGGATTTGGAGCTGCTGGAGCAGAGCATCGCCGTGAAGGAAGGGATCCCGTCTGGACGCAAGTCCATTGGCATTACGCTGATAGACCAGTATGGCAACTTCCATAAGGGGACGGCTGAAGTCACGGTAAAGTCAGCCGAAGCGGCCGCTAAAGCGGAGTTTGACTGGGATGAGGCGCGCATTTATTTTGTACTGACGGATCGCTTTATGGATGGTGATGCCTCTAATAATGAGAACGTAAACAAGGGCCATCTGGAGGCATATCACGGCGGAGATTTCCGGGGGCTGATTGATAAGCTTGATTACATTCAGGAGCTCGGAGTCAACACGCTGTGGATCACACCTATTGTCGATAACATTGATTACAATGTCAAAGCAAACTCTAACGGCATTCAGTATGGATATCATGGATATTGGGCCAAGGATTTTACGAAGCTGGATGAGCATCTGGGTGATCTGGATACGTTCAAGGAGCTGATTGACAAAGCACATGACCGAGGCATCAAAATCATGGTGGATGTTGTGCTGAATCATACAGGCTATGGCTTGAAGCCAGGTGACACTGCCCCGGTGGCCCAGGACGACAAAGCCCGGTTTGAAGGGATGCTCCGGGATACTAAGCTGTCCACAACGGATGATCCGCTGCGGGGAGAATTGTCAGGACTGCCCGATCTGATCACGGAGGATCCGGACGTGCGCCGGCAAATCATTGACTGGCAGGCAGGCTGGCTGGAGCGTGCCCGGACGGACCGCGGGGATACAATTGACTATTTCCGTGTAGATACCGTGAAGCATGTGGAGGAAGCCACCTGGAAGGCGTTCAAGAACGCTCTTACAGCCATCGATCCGGAATTCAAACTGATCGGCGAATATTATGGCGGTACGCTGGATAATGATGGCGGAACGCTGCAAAGCGGACAGATGGACGGCCTGCTGGATTTCGGCTTTAAAGGACGAGCGCGTGATTTTGTGAATGGCCGTGTTGAAGACGTAGAGTCTTATCTGGCTGAGCGGGAAGCCAGGCTGGATAACACGCAGATGATGGGACAATTCCTGAGCAGCCATGATGAGAACGGCTTCCTGTCACACTATGTGAACGGAGACAAAGCGAAGCTGATGACTGCTGCAGCACTGCAGATTACATCGAAAGGGCAGCCTGTCATTTATTACGGAGAGGAGCTCGGACGTTCCGGCAGTGCCTCAGGAGATCTCGACAAAGGCAATTTTAGCGAGAATCGTAGGGATATGCCGTGGGATCAGGTGGAGAGCGAGAAGAAGCTGCTAGAGCATTACCGGAAGCTGCTGAAGATTCGTGCCGAGCATTCCGGGATTTTCTCGAAGGGTGTTCGGACCTCGATTGTCGCTTCAGATGACGAGAAGTATCTGGCATTTGACAAGGAGTATGAGAATAAGCATCTTGTTACTGCGCTTCATGTCGGAACACAGGAGCGGATGGTCAGCTTTAAAGTGCCATTCCCGGCGGGAAGCATGGCTGCTGATCTGTACAGCGGAAAGCAGTATAAAGTGAAGTCGGATCAGACGGTGAGTGTTCTTCTTCCGGCTATGGCAGATGGCGGCACTGTGATTTTGGCAAGCGCAGCAGAAAGCGGTAACGGCAATGGCAATGGTAACGGCAATGGCAATGGCGGAAGCGGGCCAGCTCCAGGAAGCGGAGCGCCAGTGAGTACGCCAGCTAAGGGCACTGTTCAGATCAGTGAGGCTTTATTGAACAATCCACAGGCCCCGGTATCGGTTAAGCTGGGCGCTGGGGATCAAGAGCTGCTGCTTCCCATCGGAGCTGGGGATCTTCTGAACGGACAGTCGGTGGAAGTGAGTAAGGATGGCATCAAGATCACCTTGCCTTCGGCTTTGCTGCAGGCATTGCAGAAGCTGGTGTCTGCTGAGCAGCAGAAGGCATCCACAATTTCGCTGCTTGTGCAAGAAGCGCCGCTTGTGGATGCGAAGGCTCTGGTGCTTGAAGTCGAGCGTCAAACTCCGGGGGTTAACCTGAAGCCGGGCAGCGTGATGTATGACCTGCATCTGAGTGTCAAGGCTGCAGGAGGGGCGGAATGGAAGCTGGAGGAGTTTGAGTCGCCGGTCACACTGACCTTCGATCTGCTTCCGGGAATCAACGCCAGCTGGGCAGGAGTATACCATCTGCAGGATGACGGAAGCATCACATATGCCGGAGGCCGCTTGAAGGATGGACAGATTGAGGCAGAGGCAGGACATTTCAGCAAGTATGCTGTGCTGGAGTACGAGAAGATCTTCACCGATCTGAACGGACATTGGGCGCAGAATGCGGTGAAGGAGCTGGCCGCGAAGCATATTGTACAAGGAACGAGTGCCAAAGCCTTCAGTCCGGCACAGAAGCTGACCCGGGCACAATTCGCCGCCATGCTTGTGCGGGCGCTGGGATTGGAGCCTGTGAATACAGCAGGCAGCACCTTTAAGGACGTGTCCCGTGATGCGTGGTATGCCGCAGACCTTCAGACCGCTTATCAGCATGGACTCGTCAGCGGCAAGGGCGGTAACGTCTTCGCACCGAATGACAGCATTACCCGGGAGGAAATGGCGGTTATGCTGGTAAGAGCTTATACGCTCCAGCATGAAGCTCCGGCAGCAGAGAAGTCTGGCATGAAGGATCAGGAGCATATTTCACACTGGGCTGAGAAACAGGTCAACCAGGCGGCATTCCTCGGTCTTATGCAGGGCCATCCTGGCGGTGCATTTGAGCCGAAGGGCTGGACGACCCGGGCCCAGAGCGCGCAAGCTGTGCTGAATCTGCTGAAGGCGCTGGAGTAATCGCATCGCGGTTCCTTCTCCATCTCAAGCAGGGTCCGTGTTGATTGCGGGTCTGCCTGCAATGCAACTGAAGAGGCGGCTGAACAGGCCGCTGACAGGCTGATTGCCATGAAAAAGAATACAACAAGAAAGGCTGGCGCACTTTGGCGCCAGCCTTTCTTGTGTGGGGTGAGCGAAAATGGCTGCTCTAGCTGCCCCAGGTGCGTTCACCGCTTAAATATTTCTCGGTCAGAATCGACAGCAGCTGAATGCCGACCTCATTCTCTCCGCCTTCGGGGATAATAATGTCAGCGTACTTCTTCGAGGGCTCGATAAAGGCCTCGTGCATGGGCTTGACCGTGCTCAGATACTGATCATAAATCGACTGGATGGTGCGGCCGCGATCCTCGATATCGCGCACCACCCGGCGCAGAATCCGTACATCCGGATCCGTATCCACGAATACCTTGATGTCCAGCAGCGGGCGCAGATTCTCATCTGACAGCACATGCAGGCCTTCAAGGATCGTGATATGACCGGGTGTAAGCTCTACCGTCTCCTGCTTGGAGCGGGCATGGGTAGTAAAGTCATACACCGGGGCTTCTGCACGCTGACCTGATTTCAGCAGCTGGAGATGCTCTACCAGCAGCTCGGTGTCAAAAGCAAACGGGTGATCATAATTGATGCTCTCCCGCTCCTCCAGACTGAGGTGGGGGTTGTCCTTATAATAATTATCCTGAGATATAAATGTCACTTTACCGGGTCCCAGACGATCAATAACCGAGCGGGCCACCGTTGTTTTGCCAGAGCCGGTGCCGCCGGCGATTCCAATAATGAGCATGGTGTTTCCCTAAACCTCCCTAAGGTGTTCGTGCGTTGCAATTTCAGTATTGTACCACAGCAGCGGCCGTATTTCACCTTGCGAAGCACTGGAACCTTCAGGGATGGTGAATGAGCTGCGGGCCTGAAGCGATGTACGGCTCTATCATTAGAAGCGATCAATGACAAACATTCGGTCAGCCTCCGCCTGCAGGCCAAGTGAAAGCAGAAATTGCTGCATTAATTCAAAAACGGGAGAAGGAGGGCCCATAGCATCATGCACATACCTGAAGTTTAAATCCCGGAGCATCGCAAGCTTCTCTTCCAGACAGGACGTCATAAAAAAAGCGCTCATCCGCTGCAGCTCCGCCTCATCCTCCGGACACCCGTCCCTAAAGGGATAGCGTCCAGCAGAGGCAGCAGGGCTGCCTGCGATTCCCAATCCGTCGGAAGTGTCAATCGCGCAATTTTGCTGCCTTTCCAGCAGGATCTCCTGGAAATAGGGGAGGACTGGCCGGGGGGCTGCTCCAAAATGCTGCTTCAGTGCTTCCTGGATGACCTGATGGTGTTCTTGAAGCCACAGCGGAGTATCGTCAGCCCAGGCTTCTTCCTCCCATGGGGGCTGGTTCAGACCTTTGTACGCCCACCAGCGTTCCAGGGTTTCTACGTGATGAACGGATACAATCAGATCCAGAAACTCCTGAAGGTTTCGTGCCATCAAGCGGATAGGAGGATTGTCTGTAGGAGTGACACAGACAATGCTGGCTTCCTCCAGCCGGGAGATTCTCCCGAATTCGGTTAAAAAACCGAAGTGGATGCCATTCCCCCCAGTGCTGGCAAAAGGAATAAGGTCCGGCGGTGTAATAGAATAAGCAAAATAGCTATCCTCCATGCGAAAGCCAATCATGCTCATGTCGATACCTTGTGCTGCAAGTGAATGACTCAGCTGGAACAGGCGTTGAATCATATCGGGAATCTCGTAGCTGCCATAGGCCTGAATCAGCGAGGGCTTCATAAAAGACATTAATGAATCTCCTCCTGGCTCAAATTCACAATTTTCATAAATTTCACAGGCCGCGTATCGCGGTGTTCTATGCCTAAAGCCCGGCAGGGATTGCATTCCTGCCGGGCTTGGTCCGGCTTACGCCCAGTCTCGCTTTAAGGTAAACAAATCCTTCAGCTCTTCCGTAGACAGCTCCGTAATCCAGCCCTCACTTGAAGTAATAATGTTGTCGCTCAGCTGCTGCTTGCTCTCCAGCATCTCATCAATCCGTTCCTCCAGCGTGCCCAGGGCAATAAATTTATGCACCTGTACATCCTTGGTTTGGCCCATTCGGTAGGCGCGGTCGGTCGCCTGATTCTCTACTGCCGGGTTCCACCAGCGGTCGTAGTGAAATACATGGTTCGCAGCAGTCAGATTCAGGCCGACGCCGCCGGCCTTCAGCGATAGAATAAACACGCCCGGCTGCTGCTCTGCCGGCAGGACCTGCGACTGGAACTGCTCGATCATTTTGTCCCGGGCGGTCTTGGTCGTGCTGCCATTCAGATACAGCACCGGCTCGCCGAGCTCTTGGCGCAGCACCTGCTGCAGCATCTCGCCCATGCCGATGTATTGCGTGAAGATGAGACAGCGCTCGCCCTCTTCCCGCAGCTCTTTGACGAGCGCGATCAGGCGCTCCAGCTTGGCTGAGCGGCTGATGATGCTCTCCGTATCCAGCTGCGGCGTGGAGGATGAGGCCTTGGAGCCTTGCCTGCTTGTTGCGGCTTCCCCTGCAGGGTCACTCTCCAGAGCGCTTTGCTCTGCCAAACCTGCCGGCTGCAGCTGACGAGAGGACAACCCTTCGGCGGATTCCTTCTCCTTCAGCGGCAGCGCCTCGCGGCTGATCAGGAGCGGATGATCGCACAACTGCTTCAGCCGGGTCAAGGTGGATAGAATGGCGCCTTTGCGCTCAATGCCTTCCAGCTTGTTCATCTGCTCCAGCAGCTGATTGACCGTCTGATCGTATAAGACGCCCTGCTCCTGGGTCAGATGAATGTAGGTTTTCATCTCGTTTTTATCCGGCAGGTCTAGCTGGATATGGGGGTCTTTTTTCTTGCGGCGCAGCATGAATGGCTTGACGAGCTTTTGCAGATCAGCGGTTTTCTCTTCGCTCTGCCCCTTCTCAATAGCCTGAATAAAGCGCTGCGTGAACGCCCTCAATCCGCCCAAATAGCCGGGATTAATAAAATCATAGATGGACCACAGCTCCGCCAGCTTGTTCTCGATCGGCGTTCCGGTCAGGGCAATGCGATGCCTTGCCGGAAAGCTGCGTACTGCTGTGGACTGTTTCGTCTGCGCGTTTTTAATATTTTGCGCTTCGTCCAGGCAGATGGAATCCCACTTCATGCCCTGCAGCAGCTCCTGATCCAGCGCTGCGGTCGCATAGGAGGTCAGGACAAGGTCCGCCTCCATCGCTTCGGCCAGGAATTCCTCGCTGCTGTACCGCTTGCTGCCATAATGGAGCATGACGCGAATGGATGGTCCAAAGCGGCTCAGCTCCTTCTGCCAGTTTCCAAGCACCGAGGTGGGGCAGATCAGCAGGGAAGGCGTGCGGGCAGGCCGGCTTTGGTCGCCGGCGCCTGCGTCGTGGTCTTTTTCTGAAACAGCTTCCATCCTATTTCCATCCTGCATGCGGGCTTCTTCTATCGCAGCTTCCTTCATGTGCAGGAGGTAGGTAATGTATTGAATGGTTTTGCCAAGGCCCATATCGTCTGCCAGACAAGCCCCGAGACCGAACCGGCGCAGGAAGGCGAGCCAGGAATATCCCTCATGCTGGTAATGCCGCAGATCTGCCCTAAGGCCCGCCGGCACAGGCATTTGCGGCCATTCGCTCTGACCTCCAAGCTGGGAGATAAGGTGCAGCAGATGCTCGTTGAGCTCTACCTCCAGCCGGATGCGCTCCGGCGATTTGTCCTCGCTGTCCTCGGAAGAGCTCTCATCCTCATCCGCCTGTCCGCTCTCCAGAAGATGCAGGTGCAAAATATCCTGAAAGGACAGTCCCTCCGAAGGGTCCACACCTGCCATCGCCTGGCGGATTTGGGCAATAAGCGCCGGGTCGAGCGCAATCCACTGGCCCCGGAATTTCACGAGCCGCTGGTTCTGTGCAACCAGCTGTGCAAACTCGGCTTCGCTCAGATCGGCATTGCCGATTGCAATCCGCCAATCGAAATTGACGAGCGAATCCAGGCCGAACAGGGAGCTGCCTTGACCGCGTTCCTGGCCTTCGCCCGAGCGCAATTTCGCGCGCAGCCGCGGCCGCTTGCGGCTGGCCGCCTCCCACCATGCCGGCAGCAGCACCTGCCAGCCGGTTTGCAGCAAACGCTGGCTTTCAGCGCTTAGAAAGCGCCAGGCCTCCTCGCCGGTAAGCGGCTCGCCGAACAGATCGTCACCGCCGGACAGCATTCCGTCCGGCAGTGCGCCGCGCAGCCGTTCCAGCCATCCCGCTGCACGCTCCGTCACAAACGGCGTCCAGCTCTCGGGCCAGCTGCCGGAGGCCGCTCCATCGCCGGAGAGCGTGATCGGCATGAGGCTGGAGTGATCCTCCTTGTCCTGCAGCACCAGCGACAGGCGCCAGTGAGTCTCTTCCTCCTCCGGCTCCAGCAGCTGCAGCAGGGGACGAAACGGCGCGGTATCGGCTTTCCAGCCGATGGACAGCAGCCAGGCCTCGGCGTCCATACCGGCGGCGGCGGAGCGATCCGCAGCGAACAGGAGCGGATATTCCCGCCGCAGGTCAGCTGCCGCCGCCTCCGTGCCGTAGCTCTGCTGGAACACCGCTGCTGTGAAGGCAGACCGGATTCCTGCACTGAACAGGGGGTCCTCCTGCAATTGGGCCACCACCGAACGGCTGACCGGCTCCAGCTGCCGGGATTCCCACAGCCATTGCAGCCGGCCTTCCCGGTAGGCTTCAAATTCAGGCACGAATTTCCGGCTGCGGACAAGCTCCATCAGAGCGGGGGCTGCCTCAATAAAGGGCAGGCTCTCCTCGCCCCATTTCCATGATATGTGAGAGAGCAGGGGCAGCTTCGCAAAGTAGGGCAGCACCTGCTCGGCAGGCAGGACGACGAGCTCCACCTCCTGAAGCTTCTGCACCTCCAGGGCGGTGCCGTAAAAAGATTCCTCGTGCCAAGCGAACAGCCGCTGCTTCAGGTAGAGGCCGGGCACGTAAGCACCGGAGTCCAGGGAACCGTAGATCAGCGCATCGCCGTAGGCGCTTAGCGTAATTTGTACATGGATAGTCAGGGCAGATCCGATCATGATAACAGCTTTCCTCTCCGCATTTCTTCATGCAGGGCACGAAGTCTGCTGTGACGTTCGATAAATGCATCCAGAAACAGCTCCCAGCGCTCCGGCTGCTTCAGCTTCTTGTACAGCTTGGCCAGCCGTTTCAGCAGCTTGACAGCTGATTTGTAGCTGCTGCGGTTCTTCTGCAGCACATAGCGCTCCACGGCCTGATGATAGAAGGGGAGGAGCAGCTCCGGCTCTTCTTTTTCAATGGGTGCCAGCACACTGACACGATAATCCAGCGGCTCGCGCTCGGTGCTCAGCTGCAGATCGATCCAGCGGCGCCACTGTCCGCGGCTCCACAGGGCATCGTCGTAGATGACTTTGGAGAACGGAAGCATCGCGGTGAGTGTGTCCCACATCTGGGCCTCTGCTTGAGGAACCCATTCTAAAGCCTGCTCCCAGAAGCTCATATACTGGCTCATGTATGGATTATTGTAATGGGCAAACAGCGGCCCCGTTTCTACCAGCCAGCGAACAAGCCGGTGCCCGTCTTTATTTTGCTCCACGGCATCCAGAAGTTGAAATAGATCATAGGGATGGATGTGCATGACTTCATCGGCGCCGTACAGCTTGTCCCAGCAAGCCTCGTCCTGCTTCAAATAAAAGTGCATCAGGGCAGATGCCATCAGGCTGATAGAGCTCGAAGCCGGGGGCTGCTTCTCGTTAGCGGCCGTCTTTAGCTGCTGCAGCTCCCGCTCATAAAAGGCGGCATTGAAGCTGTAGGGTGCAATTCCTCGGGCCCAAAGCAGACTGTACACCTGATAGTAGGTTGGGCTTTTGGGTGCACCGGAGAGCATCTTGTCACGCAAAAAATCAATCGTACCCTGCAGCAGCAAGGTCTCGCGTTCCTTCATTTCCTGAATGCGAAAGCTCCATTTGCCGGAGTCCAGCTGGTTCGTCATGCTATTCAGCAGCTGCTCTGCTGCCATTTGCACATGGTAGCCCATGAACAGGGTCGCACCATTGCTGTTCTTGGACTGTCCAATCAGCTGACCCAGAATAAACAGGCTCGCGTTGAAATCATACAGCGTAGTAAAGGACGCCATGCTCAGCTTTGCGCCTGCTGGCTTGAGCTGCTGAATGGCATCCATCGCGCTGCGGGAGTACATCGAATGCGTCACAGCGACACCCGGCAGCAGCGAGGCTTGGTGGAAAAATTCATGCCACTCCGCAATGGAAAGCTCCCCTAACCGCGGAGCGGTTTGAAGCAGCTTCTGGAGCTGAGGCTTACCGTGATCAAGCTCGTCCTGGGGGGTGCCTGTGCCGCGTGCTGCAGAAGTCACTTTGCTGCGGCGTGACAGCAGCGGGGCGGAGTGGGCGTTCACGAGCGCCGTGATCGACCGTCCCTGCCGGGAAGCGGCCTCCAGCAAGGCCGCAGCGAGATGCTTGCAGCGTGTTTCGACCGGACAGCTGCATATGCTGCGCTGAAGATCGGCAGGATACAGGCGTACATAATACGGCTCGGTGCCGGATACACCGGCGCTGATGTCTCCGGAATCCGTAATCTCCAGGTCGCGTACGCGCTGCTGCTTATAGTACTGGAAGCCGCGCTTCAGCATAATTTCATTAAAATATTGTGCAGTATCTTCAATCAGCTCCTGCCATTCCAGGTCATCCAGCGGCTGGGCAAGATTCATCCTATTCATCTCCTATAAAGCTGCAAAGTTTCTGGCTCTAATCTAACATATCCCGAGTTGCGTTGAAACCGCAGATCGAGGGTTTCCCTCACAGGCTCCCGCGTTATGGCAGCGGCTCGGCCGGGAGCGTCATCTGCTGCTTCTTCTCTCTGTACTTCACTGGCGGCATGCCGTATTTGGAACGGAACACCCGGTGAAAATACGAATAGCTGGCAAAGCCGCAGGTTTCTGCAATTTCCTCCAGCGTCATGGAGCTGTATTTCATTCGCTCCACGGCGGCGTTCAGGCGAATTTCCAACGCATATTGAATCATCGTTTTGCCATAGCAGGCCTTGAACAGCTGGACGGCCCGGGACAGGCTCAGCCCGACATGCAAGGCCGCTTCCTCCAGCTTGAAGGTGACGGTCGCATGCTCCTCGATAAACCGTTTCAGCCGCAAGGCGGTAAAGGCGGAGCGGTCAGCGGTTTTATTTTCCGTCATCGCCCGGTCTAGACAAAGACACAGCCCCCGCAGCAAATACCCGATCAGCTCGCCATTCTCGCCTTCCAGTCCCCGGCGCTTCTCCAGCAGCAGCTGTCTCCACAGACCGAGCATATGGTCGTCCATCGGAATGCGGCTGACCCGCTGGCGGTTCATCCTTTTCCACCATTGCTTGATCCATTCTCCGTCACAGAACATATAATAATCGGCGCTCGCCAAACGCCCGTCCTGATCCTCCCGGATTTGCAGCTCATATACATCGCCCGGCTCCAGCAGCAGCAGATCTCCTGCCTGAACATGGTGCTCCTGGCCATTGCAAAATACCGTACATGACCCTTCGGTCTGCAGACGGAACAGATAGGTGGTCAATCCGTTTTTGTGACTCGTATGAAATGTCGCGCTATGGTAAGAATAGTCGCAGATCAGCAGTCTGGCCTCTGGCATGAAATCAACACCTCAATGTAAAAATAAGCAGATAGTTCATGTAGATGGAATATAGTTTATGTTCATTTTAGCTTAAAATACATTATGATGGTACCAGATAGAGCAATCATTTAAACTTTTGAATAGAGGTGTCTTCGCAAATGAGAAAAATGGGTATCGGTTTGCAATTGTACACACTGCGTGACGAAACGGAGGCTGACTTCAAGGGCACCCTTCGCAAGGTTGCAGAGCTCGGCTATGAGGGCGTGGAATTTGCAGGCTACGGCGGTATCCCGGCAGAGGAAATGAAGAGTCTGCTGGACGAGCACGGCTTGAAGGCGATCGGCGCACATGTGGGACTGCATCTGCTCCGGGAGGATCTGCAGAAGGAGATCCAGTACCTGAAAACCATTGGCGCGAAGTACATGATGTGTCCTTACGTGGCCCCGGAAGACCGGGAAACCGAGGAAGATTGGAAAGCGCTGTTCTCGTTCCTGGAGGAAGCGGGAGCGGAAGCTGCGAAGCAGGGAATGGTGTTTGGGTATCACAACCACGCATTTGAATTTACGGATCAGGTCGGCAGCGAAACCGTATTTGATGCGATGTACGCGGCGACTTCTCCGGAATATGTTCAGGTAGAGATGGACGTATGCTGGGTCCAGTTTGCCGGTCATGACCCGATTGCTTACATCAACAAGTATGCCGGACGCCTGCCGCTGCTGCACTTGAAGGATTTTGACAAGGATGCTGAGGGCAATATCAAGACCCTGGAGCTGAGCCAGGGCGTTGTGGATCTGCCGGCGGTCATCCAGGCAGCCTCGGACGCAGGAACCCAGTGGCTGATCGTGGAGCAGGACGTCTGCCAGAACCCGCCGCTGCAGAGCATCGAGAACAGCATGAACTGGGTGAAGAACAACTATCTGAACCAGTTGTAAAAGTGAATGCAAGTCAAGCCGGCGATCCCGCTGGCGCATGTGCAGAGTTGATTCTGCGGTGCGCCGGCGGGATTTTTGGTGTGGGGGAGGGGGAGCGTGGGTGCGGGTGCGCTGGCGGGCGGGACGAACGCGAAAAATCGCGTTCGCTCCGCCGCCGAGGCGCGCGCGGCCCCAACGAACGCGAAAAAGCGCGTTCGCTCCGCCGCCGAAGCGCCCGCGGCCCCAACGAACGCGAAAAAGCGCGTTCGTTCCGCCGCCGATGCGCCCGCGGCCTCAACGAACGCGAAAAAGCGCGTTCGTTACCCCGCCGAAGCGCCTGCGGCCCCAACGAACGCGAAAAAGCGCGTTCGTTCCGCCGCCAAGGCGCCCGCGGCCTCAACGAACGCGAAAAAGCGCGTTCGTTACCCCGCGGAAGCGCTCGCGGCCCCAACGAACGCGAAAAAGCGCGTTCGTTCCGCCGCCAAGGCGCCCGCGGCCTCAACGAACGCGAAAAAGCGCGTTCGTTCCGCCGCCGAAGCGCCCGCGGCCCCAACGAACGCGAAAAAGCGCGTTCGTTACCCCGCTGAAGCGCCCGCGGCCCTCCGCCCGGTACCCCTGCGCCGTGCCGCCGCACTCGTGCACACCTATGGCTGCTGAAAAAATCTCTAAAGTCGATCTTAAGAGAAGAGGAGCTTGGGAGACAGGAAATGAGTTTTCTCTCCAATGGAAAAAGCAGCTATCTTTAACGCCAGGCAAAGTTCATGAAACTGTTAGCTCCAACAAGCTGAGTGACGAAGAAAAATTAAAGCATTGGTGGATCTTGGTGTTCCGGCTATTTCTTTTATTTTAGATGAAATGGATGAGGGGAATAAGGAGTTAATACCAGCAGTTCAAATCATTCTCGACGAGGATCATGTATATCAAATGGCAAGTCATGATGAAGTGGAATGGCTAAAGGGGAAAAAGGACGAATTTCAGGAGCTTAAAGCTTATGTATTCACTAAATAAAGCTTCCCCAGCGGTGAAATTATTGCTTATCACATGAGTAGCATTGAAGAGGCACAAAGGCGAATGGAGGAATACATTCACATTCACAACAAGGGAAGAGCAAAGAGAAAACTAAATAAGCTGACGCCGGTTGAGTACCGGCGTCAGCTTGCAGCCTAGGGCTTTTTTCCATGTCTGCTAAATGCGGTCTTGACCAAACACAGCGGGGATGATTTCTTAAATGCGGTGCACGGTGAAGCCGCCCGTGGAGGCGTGCAGCGCCTGCACGGCTTGCTCCGGCTTGGCTATGCCGCGGAGTGCTTCCACGGCATAGCGGAACTCGTAAAAACCGCCGAGCGTCGCTTTGAAATTGGTCTCCCAGTAGTTCGTCAGGATCCACGCATACGTGGATGGACGGCTGCCCTCGGCCTGCATACCGTGCAGCAGGCGAGGCTGCGGATCCAGGGAGCCGAGCTGCACGAGCGGCGTATCCGGCATGGACAGCGCCAGCACGTCGCCTTGCCCGGCGTCCTGCCAGAAAAGACCCTCCTGCACGCTGGTATAATCCAGCAGGCTGTAAGGAAGCTGATCGACCCATGGGCGAACCGGGCTGCCCGCTTTATCTGCATATAGCTCTGCGTCCGCACCCAGCGTAAACGGCAGCGCCACATAAACATTCTCCGCCAGCCATACGCTGTCCTTATGGAAGCGCACTCCGACCTCAACGCGAGGCTGCTGCGTATACATTTTGACGTGCAGGGTGTAGTAGGACATGCCCTTAACCTCAAACACAAACTCTACAAGCGCGAACAGCGGTCCGTTATCCAGCAGCTTCACCTGGGACAGACGACCGGCGTCCCGCTGGACATTCGGTCCTTTGCGGTTGCGCCCCATGCGGGAGCGGGCGCCCACAACCTGCTGCGCATCACTGAGATCGGCTGCCGGCGTGACCTCATACACCGGTGTGAACGGAGCATGCTTGCGCTCCGGGTCCAGCAGGTCTGCATCACGCTGCTTGTCATACCATGCGGTAATGCCGACGCCCTCCTGCCACTCTATGCGCAGGCTGTCCGATTCCACCGCCTGGCTGCTGAATACGATGCGGCCCTCCGGCGCAGTCGCTTTGCGGACATCGTCCACACCATCCGCCGCGACAGAAGCTATGTTCCGGGCAGTCATGATGCGCTGGGACGGGGAGGCCTCGCTGGGATCAACCTGGCGCAGCAGCAGCTTCCGGGATTCTCCCGGTGCCAGTGTCAGCTCCGTCACCAGCTGCAGCGAGCGGGTCGGCTGGCATGCCAGGTTCGAGCCGTCAGCTTCATCAATCAGCTCGTACTGCTTGTCGAGAATGACCATCTCCCAAGAGTCCAGCGGCAGCGTCACCTGCAGCGTGGCTTCACGGGGCTCGGTGTTAATCACCTCGTAGCGAAGCGCCCGGTGCGGAGCCAGCAGGGCACTGCCCCGAGCCGCCAGCGTCTCATCCAGTGCCCGGTGCGCCAGCACGCTTGCTTGAGCGGCATATGCCTGCTTGCGGACCTCCAGCATTTGCACCTGTGGATGCCATGGCTCCCACACGGAGGAATGGTAGCCCCAGGTGTGCTCTGCATACATCGTCAGTGCCTGGGCCGCCTCCTCTACACGCGCTGCCGAAACCGCCTGATACTGCGGATCCAGAGACTTGACCTTGCGCAGCGTGCGCTGGGCATCCCGGTAAATCTGAGTATGCATCGCGGTCGACGCTACACCGTCGGTCCACCAGTCCGGCCAGTCGCCGCGGTGCACCGGAATGCCGGAAAGATCCTGCTGCTTCAGCACCGAGAAAAATTCAGTCAGCGTAGTCTGCTGAATCGTAATCTGCTCGCCGTACCGGGCGTTCCAGTCCGCAATCCAGGTTGCAATATCACTGTTCGGAGAGGCGTTATCCGTTCCCAGACCCGATACCATAATGGGCACGAAGCCGTACGGATACTCCTCTTGCTCCAGATTCCACAAATAGCGGTTAATCCGGATCTCGGCAATTTCATTGTGAAGCTCTTCCGGCTCCATCAGGTTATGCTGGATTTCATCCCGGGCCATGTACTTGCCGAGCGCATCCGGGCAGAACCCGAGCTCGTTGCCGAACATATAATGCTCGCCGTTCCATACGAGCAGCTTCTCACCGTCTGGCGTTTCCCACCAGAATGGCGTCTGCTTGCGTCCCAGCGGATACATGCCATGGTGCGTGTGAATGCAGGAGAACAGGTGCTGAATATTGTTCTCAAGCAGGCTCGAGGCATACCCCCAGCTGTAGCCGTTAATGTCGGCGGTCATGGCGCTGTCGATGTGGTGGCCAAAGGTGGCTGCATATTGCTGCGCCTTGCTGTGGTTGCGAAGCAGCAGATCGTAATCCGGCAGCTCTGTCATATTGAGATACGTACCGGACAGCTCAATATCTCCCCGAAGGACAGCCTGCTGGAAGGCTTCCTGCTCCTCTGCAGAAGCAGACTCCAGAAATTTTTCCACCGCCCAAAAAGTCTCGCAGGTCCACCGGAACGGCTTCCAATCCGGTCGCTCTCCACGGTGCGCGGCTTCGGATATTTTTACGGCTTGACGGATGAAATCCACATGGTACTGCTCAATCCGCTCCTGACGCTCGGTATAGCCAATGTCTGTATGAGAGTGGTGAATGGCGTAGATTGTCCAGGGACGGGAAGGCTTATGATTGTTTTTCGGAATAGCGCTCATCGTAAAATGACCTCCAGTTTCAAATAAATTCGGCTCGGCTCGGATCACCAGCCGCTTCGGGCTTGGCTGTAAAGTGGTTTTCAATCCTGCTCATCTTCTTCAAAAAGCCGATGGATGCCCTGGTACACACAGGACATCGTATCCGGCAGCTGAACCAGGCTGACGCCGCTGGGCGCAAGGATGCGCTGCAGAGCAGCTCTCCACAGTTCCCAGCTGTTGGAGATCTGTCCGCCCAGGAGAATTCGGTCTGGACGGAAATCCATCACATAAGGCAGCAGCATGCTTCCGAGCCGTTCGCCGTAGGAGTGAAACAGCGCCAGGCAAGGCTCATCACCTGCCGCCGCTGCCGCCGCCAGCTCCGCTACATCCATATCAGGCTGCAGCAAGCCTTGAGAGGCGGCTAACTGCAGCAGGCCGCGCCGCCCGAACTGGTCGTCCACGGGCGCTCCCTCAAAGGTCTGTGCATACAGCATTCCGCTCGCAGGCACTCCCTGAACGCCGGCGACGACGCGGCCCCGGTCGATAAACGCGGAGCCGAGTCCGGTCCCGAGCGTCAGGCAGATGAGCCGCTCACAAGGGTACCGCAGGGCTGCCCCTGCCCCGAACATAAGCGCATCATTGCCGAAACGGATGTCAGCCTCAGCCAGCGCGTTCAAGGCCGGCGCCGGAAAAGCTGTTTTCAGCGAGAGAAGCTGCTGCTTCAGCAGGCTGCGAACGGACTGACCATACAAGGCATCGTATTTGCCGACCCCCTGCAGAAGGGCAATGCCCTCCTTGTAATCAAAAGGTCCCGGAAAAGCAAAGCCGATCCCTATCGGATGGGCCACCTTCAGCCGTTCGTTCTGCAGCCCCTCCAGTCGCCCTGCATTCAGCCTTCCCTCCAGCCCTTGCTCCTGAGAGAGGTACTGCTCCAGCAGGTCTATACAGGCATGGGCGAATCCGGCGACGATGTGTGCTGCATCGTCCTGGGCGCGGGAAGGCTGCTTCAATTGAATGCCGGGCACCCGCTTGCCATTACGCAGCACGGCGCCCTTGAGCATGGTGCCTCCGGCATCCAGGACTAGTGTAAGCTTGGGCCGCACCGCCGCGTCCTTGACACTTGTTCCCGTCACGACAGACGTCACTGGAACTGCGCTCCGCTCAGCGCGCGGGTGAATGGCAGCAGGGGGTGATTCCACTCCGGGCTGACCCGGGCGGCAATCAGCGTGCAAGGGCCCTCTGATGCATTCTCCAGCCGATAAGGCCCGAGACTTGCGGGAACAATGTACGCCTCGGCATAGCCCCACTCCACCGCCGCGGATGTATTGTCTAACGGGATCAGGCGGACCCGCTGGCCCTCCACCAGATTAAACATGACAAACTCACCCTTGGTGTCATCGGTCCAGACATCTGTCAGCTTCAGCCGTTTCACCTGAAACAGCAGATCCTCCCGCTGGCCCAGCAGCTCCTCCAGATTGTCGCCCTGGCGCCGAACGGCGACAGGCTTTGGGATCAGGCCATTCTCGGCGGCTTGGGTGTCCATGTCGTCCTTGATGTTCTGGCGGGCATGCCCCGGATTCATCGGGCGCGGCTTGCCATCGGCATCCCGGCGCAAATAATCGTAAATTTTGAACGTAAACCACCACGGGGTCGAGGAGATCTCAAGCACGAGATTGTTCTGTCCGGAGCAGTGCACGGTGCCGGGCGGAATAAGGTAGAGCGCCCCTTTTTCCGCTGTATATTCATTTACATATCGGGGAACATCGAGCGGAACGCTGGTGGCATGAGCTTCCTCCACGGCGTCCAGCAGAATGTCCTTGGTCGTTCCCGTGGTCAATCCCAGATACACCGTCGAGCCGGGCTTGTGCTCCATCACGTAATAGGATTCCTGCTGTGTCATATGCTCATTAAAAACCTGTTCAATATACTCCTGCTGCGGATGCACCTGCACGCTCAAGCGCCCGCCGTCCATCGTATCCAGAAAGTCGAACCGAATTGGAAAATACTCCCCGAACAGCTCCGCATTCCGCGTTCCCATAATGGAGCTCGGCGCGGCTTCCATCAGGAGAGGGAAGGGAAGCTCCAGAACCTGTTCCTCCACCCCGATCAGCAGCGTGTTCTCCGGCGCAATCGGCTCAAAGCCCCAGGCGCAGTTGTCCCACTCTTTGGGCAGGTCACACAGCTCCTTCAGATACTGCCCGCCCCAAATGCCCGGTGCAAAAAACGGCTTTACCCGGAACGGCTGGCCCGCCAGCTGATCAAGCATACGATGCAGAGCAGTAACCGGCAGAAATACCGGCTGCTCATCCCGGTTCAGATCCATATAGCAGGCTTGATGGCCTGCTGCAGAGAGCTGCCCGAAATGATGCAGCCAGTCCCGGCGGTACGGCTCCCAGACCGGCCATTGCAGGAAATAACAGTCCTTATAGGTTTCAACCTTGTCTGCGGTATTCCCCAGGCCGAAGCTGCCCATACCCTGTGCATGCAGCAGCTGCTGGTTTTCCCGGGAAAGGTCAATATAGTAAGACAGCTGCGGCCAACCCGGGGTCAGCAGAGCGGCACCAGGCCCTGCCAGCACACAAATGTCAATGCCGGGGGCGTTCAAATCCTGCTGGACCTGAGCCAAGGCGTCTTCCCGAAAATAATTCATCGGCCGCACCTCCTGCGCGGTATAGCCGAAAGCCCGGTTATCTGTCAGATAACGGGCCATCTCCTCCCGTAGCTGAGCCTCCGGCTTGAGATAGGCAGCGGTGTGAAGGATGTGCAGTGATTTTTTTTGCTCTATACAGACCTGCTCCAGCGCAGAGGTCAGGCTCTTGAAATGGGCGCCATGGGTTCCGTCGAGGCAGACCCGAAGAGGGCCGGCAGGCTCCGGATGATCCGCGCCCGTTAGAATATGCGCTGTGAAAGCGTCGATGCCGCTTTGCAGCTCATTAACGAACTCCGTTGATTTTAGCCGGTTAATGGGGTAACGGTTAAATGATGTGTGGGAATGCTGCTCCACAATAACTCCCTCCTTCTGCAACAATCGCGTATAGGTTCATTGTAGAAGGAGAGCAGCAGAGCGTCTTTGCAAAAAGAGGATCTGTTTTTGTAATATCAGGACATGGAGAGTGCAGAGTCGGAATCCGCAGCCTTTCTCTGGAGAAGGGGAGAGAGGCTACGGACTGTCGTTGCCGGAAGAAGGGAGATTACTGTCCTCCGCCTTAGGAGAGAAGGGCGCGCTCGCCCGGTCCCGGGAATCGAAGCGCCCTTCCGTGAATTGGGAGCGCCGAAAGCGGGCGGGGCTGACACCGAGCTTAATCGTAAAGATCCGGGTAAAATAATGTACAGACTCAAACCCGCACAGCGCAGAAATCTCCTTGATCTGAAGCTCGGTGTGGAGGAGAAGCTGCTTGGCTCGTTGTACCCGCTGCTCCTGTACATAATGGACGAAGGATTGCTGCCTGAATTTCCGGAAGCTGCGGGTCAAATGCCGCGGGGTAATATGTAAATAGCCGGCGACCCGTTCCAGAGACAGCGCCTCGCCCAGATTATCCTTAATGAACAGCTCGGCTTGGCGCATCAGCATTCCGCCTTCCTCGGCGGGGCCGGGTGGTGAAGCCTGCTGCGGCTTGGGCGGACTATGCCCCTGAATCAGGGCGAGGAGGAGCGAGAGAGCCGTGCTCTTCAGCAGCAGGGGCGGCACCCCCGCCTCGGAACGTCCCGGCTGAAACCAGGACAGCAAGGAATGCCATAGCATGACCGCCGGCTGGGCGGCCAGGCTTCCGCCGGGAAGCACGCAGATGCCTTCCGCTGCGAGCCTGCTGAGGGCACCGCGAAAGGCGTCTGAGCCGCCGGACCCTGAGGCGACGTCTGCCGGGCCCTTCACAGCTGTCGCTCCAGAACGCTCTCTCGGGGGAGAGAGCAGCTCGAAGGCGACATAGCACAAGGCAAGACCGTCCCGGCTGCGGATCTGGTGCGGGATGCCGGGGCGGGAGAGAAACAGGGCTCCGGCCTCCAGCGGATGCTCGGTATCTCCTTCAATATAGGAGCCGGTGCCGTCCAGCACATAGCACGCTTCGAAGAAGGAGTGCTTATGCTCCGTATTATCGAAATGCTGCGGCATAAATCCCCAGTAATGCACATGAAGCGCAGCTTCGGGATGGATGATCTGCTGCAGGGTCACGTTCAGCAGGGCGTTTGCTTTTTTGAACCCTTGAATGAGGGCAATGGGGGGGCTTGTCACGGGCGAACCTCTCCTTTAGGGATCACTCGCCTGGGCGCAGGCGGCTTCGGATTCTTAACGGGTCATGCTCTCGTATCCAAAGTGTAAACGATCCTGTTTCAGCAGGAAAGGGCGGCCTGTGCAGGGAAGCCTTCAGGAGGGACAGCAGATCCTTCTATAGTCTGAACTCTGTCTCGTAAGGGCATAAATAAAACATTTCAATCTAAACGACAGCAGGTGATATTTTGAAGCTAATGACACTGAATACTCATGCATGGCAGGAGGAGGCACAGCGGGACAAGATCAGGCAGCTGGCCCATTTTATCAAGGAGCAGTCGGTAGAGCTTGTGGCGCTGCAGGAGGTCAACCAGGGTATGAACGCGCCTTTGGTAGAGACTTGCGAGCTGGAGCTTTATGCTCCAGTCGAAGAAGGGGTACCGATCACGGAGGATAATTATGCCTATGTGCTGCAGCAGGAGCTGCAGGGTCTGGGCCTCTCTTATTACTGGACCTGGGTGCCGGTGCACGTCGGCTTTGCTGTATATGATGAGGGATTGGCCGTACTGTCCAGGAGTCCCATTAAGGAAGCCTGGTCTCATCATGTATCTCAGCTCCGTGATTACGAGAGCTACCGTACCCGCAAAATCCTTGGCGTAAGAACCTGTCCACAAGGGGAGGACACCTGGTTCGTGAACGGACACTATGGCTGGTGGGAGGATGAGGAGCCGTTTCGCGGACAATGGGATCAGACAGAAGAGCGATTAAAGCCGTACCGGGATGGACCGCTGTATGTGATGGGGGACTTCAATAATGTCGCGCAGATACGTCAAGAAGGCTATGACTATATTTTGCAGCATGGCTGGCATGACCTGTACACCTTGGCCAGGGAGCGGGACGAGGGATTTACCGTGCTCAAGAGCATTGCCGGCTGGGAGAACAACAAGTCTCCACTCCGCATCGACTACATCATTTCCCATCTGCCGGTAGAGGTAAAGAGCCATTACGTGGTGATGAACGGGGAGCGGGGAACGGTGGTGTCGGATCATTTTGGCGTGCTGGCTGAGGTTGCAGACCGGCAAGATGGATCTCTTGCGCATAGTATAGAAGAACAGTAATAGCTGGACTTGAAATTGCGGCGGGAGCAATAAAGGAATCTGTCTGTAGGGATCGAATGTATATGTAACCGGCCGTGTCAGCTTTTGGTCCGGAAATGAAATAAAAAAGGTTATGGTGATGTCAATGACAGACGTAAATTACCGGTTAGAGAAGGATTTTCTGGGGGAGAAGAAGCTTCCGTCCGAGGCGTACTACGGGATCAATACCGTTCGCGCGGTAGAGAATTTCCCGATTAGCGGGGTGCCCGTCCATGCGGAGCTGATCTCCGCTCTGGCAGAAGTGAAGAAGGCTGCAGCACTTTCAAATATGCAGCTGGGGCTGCTGCCGAAGAAGATCGGAGAAGCGGTCATCACGGCTGCTGACGAGATCATGGCCGGTCAATACCGTTCGGAATTTATCGTCGATTCTATACAGGGGGGTGCAGGCACCTCCATAAATATGAATATGAATGAGGTTCTGGCGAATCGGGCGCTGGAGCATCTGGGCAAGAGCAAAGGAGATTATTTTCACTGCAGTCCGAACAACCATGTCAATATGTCCCAATCCACCAATGATGCGATCCCGACGGCCATCCGGATTGCGGCTTACCGGCTGGCGCATGAGCTGCTGGCGTCATTCCGCAGCCTGGTGGAGGGCATTGAGGAGAAGGCAAAGCAGTTCGATCATGTGATCAAGATGGGGCGCACCCATCTGCAGGACGCGGTTCCGATTCGCCTGGGACAGGAATTCGGTGCCTATGCTAGAGTGCTGAACCGTGACATTGTGCGGATCGAGCGGGCCACAGAGGGGCTGCTGAAGATTAATATGGGCGCAACGGCGGTCGGTACCGGGCTGAATGCACCGGTAGAGTATATGGACAGCGTCGTTTCCCGGCTGCAGGAGCAGACCGGAATTCCGCTGGCGCTGGCGGATGACCTGGTAGATGCGACGCAGAATACGGATGCCTATCTGGAGCTTTCCGCAGCCTTGAAGGTGTGCGCCGTAAATATCTCCAAAATGTGCAATGACATCCGGATGATGGCCTCCGGTCCGAAAGCCGGCTTCAACGAGCTGCTTCTGCCCGCCCGCCAGCCGGGGTCGTCAATCATGCCGGGCAAGGTGAACCCGGTCATGGCGGAGGTTATGAACCAGATTGCGTTCCAGGTTATGGGCAATGACCACACCATCTGTCTGGCCTGCGAGGCGGGACAGTTCGAGCTGAACGTGATGGTGCCGGTGGCGGCAAACAATCTGATGCATTCCATCAAAATAATGAAGAACGGCATGGAGGTCTTCCATCAGAACCTGATCCAGGAGCTGGAAGCTAATATCGAGCGCTGCCGCCATTATGTCGATACGAGCTACGGTATTATTACGGCGTTGAATCCGCATCTGGGGTACGATGTGGCATCCCGGCTCGTGAAGGAGGCACAGCAGACCGGGCAGAGCGTGGAGGAAATCATTCTGGAGAAGGGGCTGCTTACCGAGGAGCAGATTGCCGTCATTCTGGATCCGTATCATATGACCTCTCCAGGCATTGCAGGTGAGCAATTTTTGCTGAACCAATAGACAGCGAAAGATCCAGGCTTTTCGGCGCTAGCCGGGGGCCTGGATCTTTTATGTGCGCCTGGCATGGGCAATAATTTGGTGGTGAGGTCCACCATGGAGGAAAACATCTTTTGAGTAAGTCACCAGAATTTTACATTTACTGGTTTTTTTGCATATGATAATGTTGTGTACATCATAAAAAAGCGAGGTGCAAATATGAAAAAAACTAAATTCCTGCTCATTCTTTTGTTTTTTTTGTTAACGGCAGGGTGCACGGGCTCGAGTAAAGATGAAAAGATTGAATCCCTTTATTCTAAGTCAGATGATACTTATATGATCCACTTATTCTATGAGTATAAAACTCAATTAGATGAAGAGTTACTCAGTTATATGAATTCTAGTGATGAATTACTTAAAATCATTAATGGTATCCAAGTATACGATGTAGACAGGAAGGATAATCAGTCAAAAATAAAATCACTAGATATTGACAATTTTCCAACTATTTTAGTTACTAATAACAAAGACATTAAGTTAACAACCCATGATATCGAGGAGGTTAAGCTTTTTTTCGACAATATAGTAAATTAAAACCCATCTACCTTCGCGATATTAACGCCAGCCCAGATCGGGCCATGAGAAGGAGCAGTGAGTAATTTAGAGAATACGTTGGCCTTCGCGAGTTGTGCAAATACCCGTTCTGGGTGTTCACCGTTTTCATGTATAAACTCTGCACCGGTTTCCTCAACAGGGGCTGCAAGAAGGTGGTACAATGTTTATATATACATATCAAGCAACAGGAGGTCACGGCATGTTTCATGATATTTTTATCCAGCTGCTCGTGCTGCTGGCGGTCTCGGTCGGAGTCATTGCGATTGCCAAAAAAATCAACTTGACCTACTCTATCGCTCTCGTCATCGTCGGCTTGCTGCTGGGCGTCACGAATGTTCCTTTCCTGGAGGAAGCGGAGGCGTTTATTACCCAATCGGACGTGTTTCAGGCCATTGTCATTTCCTTGTTTCTGCCGATATTGCTCGGAGATGCTACGCTGAAGCTGCCCTTCTCGCATTTGCGCGAGCAGAGCAAGCCGGTCCTGGCACTCGCGCTTTGCGGGACGCTGTTATCCTTCCTGATCGTGGCACTGACCGGTCACTATATGCTGGGCCTTCCGCTCGCGGTCGCGTTTACCTTCGGGGCGCTCATGAGCGCTACCGACCCGATCAGTGTCATCTCTATTTTTAAATCACTGGGTGTTCCCAAAAAGATCGTCACCATCATCGAAGGCGAGTCGCTGTTTAATGACGGCATTGCCGTCGTGCTGTTTCAGATCTCGTCCGTGTATCTTCTGACCTATCTGGAGATGGGATGGGCCGGGCTTGGCAGCGGCCTGCTGCTGTTCCTGAAGTTCAGTCTGGGCGGGATTGCGGTAGGTGCGGTGCTGGGCTTCCTCTTCTCGCAGCTAATCCGTCTGTATGATGACTACCCGCTCGAGATTGCATTTTCCATGCTGCTGTTCTTCGGCAGCTACTTTATTGCGGAGCATTTTCATGTATCCGGCGTCATTGCCGTGGTCGTGGGCGGTCTGATCTTTGGCAGCTACGGCTCTCGCATCGGAATGTCGCAGACGACGGAGACGAATATTAACTCGTTTTGGGATGTGGTGACACTGGTGGCGAACTCGCTGATTTTTCTCATGGTCGGCCTGGAGATCAAAAACATTGATTTCACCGACAAATGGGGCCTCATCGCAGCTGCTGTGGTTACCGTGGTGGCTGCCCGTACCTTTGCGCTTTATGTAAGCCTCTCCTGGCTAAAGGATTTCTCCGGCGCATGGAAAATTATCCTCAACTGGGGCGGCCTGAAGGGCAGTCTGTCTATTGCGCTCGCATTGAGCCTTCCCTCAAGCTTTGAGGGCCGGGAGGATGTGCTCGTCCTGACGTTCAGTGTTGTGCTTTTCTCGCTGCTCGTGCAGGGCTTATCCATCAAGCCGCTGGTGCTGAAGCTGGGACTTGGCGGACAGAAAGGCGGTGCAGCAGACGATGTCGGAGCATGAGCTGCTGGATATCTACGATCGCAGCATGAACTGGCTGGGCACCGAGACACGGGAGAAGGTACACCGGGAAGGGTACTGGCATCAGACCTTTCACTGCTGGGTTTACGGTTCGTCCGGTGATGAGGAAGACGGTCTGCTTCTGCAGCTGCGCCATCAGGATAAGGATACCTTTCCGGGGTATCTGGACATTTCCTGCGCCGGACATTTGCTCGCCGGAGAGAAGATCGAGGATGGCGTGAGAGAGCTGGCGGAGGAGCTGGGCGTGACTGCGGAAGTACAGGATCTCGAATACTGCGGTCAGGTACGGCAGGATTACGTTGACGGGAAGCTGAAGGACCGGGAAATGACACATATTTATATCTACGAATGCGGCCGGCGGCTGGAGGAGTATGATTTTCAAAAAAGCGAAATTTCCGGGCTGTTCCGCCCCACGATTCAGGAATTCATGGAGCTCATCTCCGGTCGCCGCGACAGTGTGGTGATGAAGGGCGTTCTCTACGATGAGACTACCGGGGAGCTGCGCTCTGTCAGCCGCAGAGTAAGCGCCGCGGACATCACTCCTCAGACGCCAGAATACTACGAGGTGCTGTTTCAACGCTTGGCCAAGGATCCAGGCTGATCTGCGGCATGTGGCGACAGAAAGCTCTGCTTTAGATTGGAGGTGCAATGCCATTTATGAAAAATTTATATCACCCGCCGCTGGAGACCATCCCCTATTCCAAGGTGCTTCAGGCGCTAAGTGAGCCCAACCGCATACGAATGGTGCGCTGCCTATACCACAGTGGAGAGAACAACTGCACGGCGTATTCCAACTCTCTTATGCTGAACAAATCTACCGTGTCCCACCATATCAAGATTCTTCGCGAGGCCGGCCTTATTCAAGGCCGAATTGAGGGGAAGGAGCATATTTATTCTCTTCGCAAGGAGGAAATGAACGAAAAGTTCCCTGGGCTGCTGGAATCGCTGGTCTCGGTTAAAGACGAAGATATTTAAATGGGTGTTGGGGCAACCTATCGGCGGCAGACTGTTGCCGAATTTGAATCCTGGAGTAAAACATGCTATGGTATCTATGTTCGATAGTTATCGAATTATAAAACCTTAAAGGAGGCCCCACATTCATGGATTTAACAGCAGAATTGACCAAGGCAAGAGAAGGCTTTATGGCTAACGCACCGCAGGAGGTGCTAGACAGCGTAGAGGCGGCAACGAAGGAGTTAATTGAATCTGGCGTGGCCACCGGTCTTCAAGTCGGCGAGGAGGCCCCGGATTTTGTGCTGCCGAACGCAGCCGGAAACCAGGTTTCTTTATATAAACAGCTGGAGAAAGGCCCTGTCGTACTGACGTTTTACCGCGGCGGCTGGTGCCCGTATTGCAATCTGGAGCTGAAAGCATACCAGAACGTGCTGCCTGAGCTTCAAGCGGCCGGAGCGTCCCTGATGGCGATCAGCCCGCAGAAGCCGGACGCGTCTCTCTCCACAAAGGAGAAGAACGAGCTGTCCTTTGAAGTGCTCAGTGATGATACCTATGAGGTAATCAAGGCGTACAACCTGTACTTTACCCTGCCGGATCAGCTGATCCGCACGTACTCTGACAAGTTCAACATCCAGCTGTCCGAGTACAACGGCACTGACGAGCCATGGAGCCTGCCGGTACCGGGCACCTTCGTCATCAACACCGACCGCAAAGTCGTGCTGGCCAGCTCCAACGCCAACTACACCGAGCGCCTGAACCCGGCTGAGGTCGTCAGCTTTCTGAACAATCATAAGTAAGAAGCGCCGCAAGCGCGATGAGAAGGAAGGGCATCCGGAGGGACAATGACATTTAGTTAAGGTCTTGGACCAATATCACGAAAAAGAGCAGGTTATCGAAAGATAGCCCGCTCTTTTTCGTGCGAAAAACAAAAAAACTTGATAAGCAGTTGGAAGTGTGCGGCGAAGCCCCTTGAAAAACGAGGAGGTTTTTTCAATGAATGAGTACGCGAATTCGCTAGAACAAACGCTGACATCCATCATTCGAAGCATGTCAGCCACGCCTGCACCTTATGTCAAAAACCTGAAACCGATTTTACTCGCAAGAAGAAATTGCCCTCTGAAACGGTGATGCAACTTCTGATCTCCATGGGCGGAAACAGCATTTATAAGGAACTTCTGGAATCGCAAATTTAAGCTGCGAAAGTTGAGTTAATGCAATTAAAGAATCTGAAATTGTTCCTCCAAATATCCACCATGAGGAATAATATATGCCTAGAACTATCGAAATGATAAATATTTCTCCAAAGAGCCATTTTGCTCCACGTTTACTGTCTTTCGCTTCATTTACATCTTGTCGTATCTCATTCTCCAACCTAGTAGCCTCCTTTCTACTTTTTATTCCTGACTTGCAGCAACTTCCAGGTAACCCGATTTAATATTGCTAATAGCAGCTTGCTTTCCTGACGAATTAATAGACTTTCCCTATATTGATGAGCATCAGAAGTTCTTATAAACTCTGCAATATTATCATGATTCTTAAGTACTGTACTTGCTCAAAATCAATTCCACGAAATGTAAATAGAGACATACTTAACTCTCAAGCGTAAAATAGAAGTACCACCAACTACCTACGCAGGAGAGAAAAGATATGTCTCATACGAATACGTTATCACAGCATGGCCATTGGAACAACTATTTTAAGCAGTGGAAGCTCCCCCTTTATTTCACTAAACCAGCGCTTCGTCACATCCATCATTTTGTGGATGGCATGCTTTCAGCGGGGTTCACTGGAACCTTGACCGACATTCATCGGGAATGTTTACACGAACGAGACCGCAGAACGTTGAGCCATTTTTTGTCTCACGGCAACTGGAACAGGTCTTGTCTTTTATCCAGTGTATTACTCAACGTGTTGCTTTTCAAGAAATCAACAAGACTGCTAGGCAAGACCAGAGTCCCATTTTTGTCATCCTGGACGATACCTTGTGTGAAAAACGAAGCCTTCGTCACAGGCTGTGGACACCATACAAGGAGCTTCGTTCCAGTATTCTCATCTTAAAGGCGGAAATGTTTATGGCCATACGGTGGTTCAAGCGCTACTTCGTACAGGCGATAAGGTATATCCATTTGCTTTGGAACGTTACGATCCTGAAGGAAAGAGCAAAATTGATCTGGCCTGCGACATCATCCAATCTGTTCCGACGTCGAATCAGCCGACCTACGTGCTGATGGATTCTTGGTATCCGTCGTCTACGGTGCTTCAATGCAGCGTAAAACAGGGCTTTCATGTCATTAGTGGTTTAAAAACCAATCGCATCTTCTATCCTCAAGGTATTCGGCAGTCGCTCAAAAATTTTGCTTCCTATAAGCTCGAAATCGGATACTGATCTAGTGACCATCGGCTCCTCCGCTTATCAGGTGTATCGCTATGAAAGGAAGTTAAATTGGATAGAGAATTCTGTGCTGCTACTGTGTTGGGAAGAAAGTGACGAACTGGATCCTAAACGAATGAAGGCATTTTAAGCACGGATGTCGCACTGACAAACGAAGAAATTCTAGGCTATTACAGCAAGCGCTGGACCATTGAAACCTATTTCCGAACCGCAAAGTTCAACTGTCGATGGATCGCTACCAAGTTCGTTCCACCGAAGCGATGGATCGTTATCTGACGTTACTCATGTTCGCTTCGATGTGCTGCATCTATGCTGGGCAGACGAGTTTAATCCATGGCATACAACGCTATCGCTCACAAAAAAGGCAGAGCATAATAGAGTATATTTACTACCAAACTCAAGCCGGGGCTACCTTAGCTCAAATTAAAACGGAGCTCAGAGCTGCACAGGGATCCTGTCGGATTTTTAAACTTACAAATTATTGAAGTTGTTATTGGCAAGTGCAGTTATTAAATAATAGTCGGTGAATTTAAAACCTCGATAAACAGCCTAATGCAGGACAATTTTAACATTTCTCCGTTGAAGATTTAAAACTAACGGGGTTTTATTTTATTGCAGCAAGGTGAAAGGGTGCAAGTCTCAGCAATGGGTACAGTTCTTGTTCTTTAACGGTACATGTAGAGGGACAAGAATATATTCCCTTTTGCTAAATTGTTAAAAGTTGCTCCCAGCTTCAGCAACTTTAACAATAGTATACAAGTCACCATTTCAATAATATGAAATTAACCAAGGGAGGATAAAAGGAGGCGGCTAATGATGAGCCAACAAGCATTAAACAGAGCAAAGATGCCGCAAAGTACTAACCGGATCTTGAACAGCAGGTCCATTCACCACTCAAACAAACGTTTGAGCGAATTAGTCAAGCCAGGCATGCACATACTGGACGTTGGTTGCGGAAGCGGGGCGATTACCTACGGCATTGCAGAGCTGGTTGGCCCTGGCGGCAAAGTCGTTGGTATAGACAGCAGCGAAGCATTAATTATAGAAGCAAAGGAACGGTACCGGCATATTCCGCAGCTGTCGTTTGAAGTGATGGATATTTATCAGATGGGTTATGAGGCAGCCTTCGATATTGTCAATGCATCCCGGGTGCTTCAATGGCTGAATCAGCCTGAGTTTGCTCTACAGCGGATGATTCAGGCAGTACAGCTAGGAGGAAAGGTGTTGGTGCTTGACTATAATCATGAAAAGCTCCGCACAGAACCGGAGCTTCCTGCATCCATGGCCCATTTCTATCGCAGGTTTTTAGATTGGCGGAGCGATGTCGGAATGGATAACGCAATTGCAGATAAGCTGGAAGTTTATTTTAAGCAAAATGCATTAACTCAGGTGAGCGTAACGAATCAATCGGAAATAAGCGTTAGAGAATTGGAAGGTTTTGAGACTTCTGCAGGAATTTGGGCAGAAGTCGCTGCGAGCCGGGGGCATCAGCTAGTAGAGGATCAATATTTAACAGAGGCAGACCGTTCGGCAGCGGAGCAAGATTATCGGGAATGGGTTCGCGAGCTGGCGATGGAGCATGAAATGTATTTACTCGCTGTTGAAGGGGTTAGAGTTATATGAGCGCAGTGTTTGACCAAGTCACACGATCCGAATCGGAGAAAAACTATTTCGACAAAATTGATGAGCAGATCAAAGCGGCCAAACGCGCAGGCAAGGCTGTTTTTGATTTGAGTATCGGCGAGCCAGATCTCCCTCCTCCGTCTCAATTCTGGGAAGAACTTGCTCATGGATTGAATCAAGATGGAGCTTGTGCTTATCCTGCACTCTATGGTGAGGATTATTTACTGAACAGTATTCAAGACTGGTATCGAGTTAAATATAGCACAACCTTAGATCGCCATGAGCATGTACTGCCTCTTCTGGGGGTGAAAGAGGGGATTGCTCACCTAGCTCTCGGTATACTAGAAAAAGGAGAGTACGGCGCATACGTAACGCCCGGTTATCCTATTTACAAGCAAGCGATCCGTATGGCTGGAGGAATCCCAATTGCATTGCATACGATGTTCGATGAAAATTATTTTCCTGATTTAAAGAAGATTGGCTCTCGACCCGTTCGGCTATTGTATATGAATTACCCGAATAATCCTACTGGAACGGTCCTGACAAAGGAGTCGGCAGAGCAGCTTGTTCAATGGGTACGTAGCCATAACATATATTTATGCCTAGACCGCGTTTACGGGAGGATTTCAAAAAGCGAGATATTCGAGGATTACTCTATCCTTAGCGTTCCGGGGGCAATGGACTGCTGTATAGAAATGCATTCGTTCTCCAAGGACTATAATCTTCCTGGGATACGGCTCGGCTTTGCTGCAGGCAATTCGCATCTTATTCAAAAGCTGAAGCAGGTGAAGACGCTTACTGATATTTCCGTCTTCAAGCCTGTTCAGTATGCTGGAGCGCGCCTGCTTCAAGCAGATCGGAATGGCGAGCTGGAATCGTACTTCGAAGCGAACAACAGTTGCTATTCGCGCAGGTTCAGAATTATAAGTGAGATTCTCGACACGCATCGTATCAAGTACTTTCAGGGAACGGGCACCTTCTTTGTCTGGTTTGAGATTCCGTCGCTTTTTAAGGATGATCACAGCTTTTGCTCTGATCTTTTCGAACGAACAGGTGTTCTGCTCGTACCGGGCAGTGAGTTTGGGGAGGAAACCGGCAGATGGTGCAGGCTGACCCTGTCTAAGCCAGACGAAATGATTATGTGTTGTGCCGCTCATCTGGATGACTTTTTAGGGGGCTGTAATGGATAACGAATTCGTAAAAGATATTATATCGATTTGGTTGAAAAAGTTGAAGGTAGACCGCTTATTTGGAATTCCTGGAAGCTATGTGCTGCCCCTTATTGACTCGGCAGCTCGCCATGAGATCCCGTTTATTTTGTCCCAGCATGAATATGGTGCGGCGCTAATGGCGGACGGTTATGCCAAAGCTACGGGGAAAGTGGGGTGTGTCATTACAACAACAGGTATAGGGGCAACGAATGCATTAAGCGGAATATACAATTCCTATTCGGACTCCCAGCCCGTGCTTTTCATAACAGGGCAGGTTCCGACCAGCCAATTTGGGAAAGGAGCTCTGCAGGAATCGGCTGGAATCGGACGTTCGATTCATATGGAAGAGTTTTTCGCCAAAGTGACGAAGCTTTCCAAAATGGTGACTAGCGCAGAAGAGGTGCTGGATTCGCTACAAGTTGCTGAGCATGCCCTACTGGAAGGGAGAAAGGGGCCGGTTCATCTTTGCATACCTATCGATGTGCTACAAACACGTATACCATTCTTCGGGCTCAAGCCGTCACTCACCCGTTCATTGCCGGTTATGCCTGAAAACACTATAAGGGAAATTCATAGATTAACAGAGGGATCAGAGAAGCCTCTCTTGCTGCTTGGAGCGGGCTGCCAAACGGACGAAGTGGCCTCAATAGCCAAGCGTCTAGCTGATAAAGGCATACCAGTTGCAACAACTCTCCGGGGAAAGGGGATCGTGGACGAGGCGCATCCCTTAGCTTTAGGCTGTGTGGGGATGTACGGCGATTCAAGCGCGAACTATTATTTGGATCGCCATGCAGATCTGCTGATAGCGGTAGGGGTTTCGATGAGCGAATTTACTACGCAGTGTTGGGACCCGTCATTCTCCAAGCCGCGGCTTGTTCACGTCGATATTGATCAGACGCAAATCGGTAAGAATTATGAACCGGATCTGGCTGTCCATGCGGATGCGCAGGCGTTTCTGACGGTTCTGCTTCAGGCGGCCGGTGAGCATAAAAAGGGCCTGAAGTCTGCGGAGGAGGCGGTGCGAGCAACCAAATCAAAGTTTGATGCTGCCAGAGCACAGAGAGTCGTCCATTCGGAAGAAGAAGGGAAGCTTCACCCTGTGGAAGTAGTTGAGCTGATCCAAAAAGCTATACCGGCTGAGCAAACGGTTTGGGTCTCGGACTCAGTGACATGGACGGAAACCCATCTGAAGCTTTCCGGTGCCAACCGTCATATTGAAGCGGTGAACCAAGCCTCGATTGGATATACACCAGCTGCCGCAATCGGTGTGAAGGTAGGATTGCCCGACCGCTATGTGGTCGCTGTCTTCGGAGACGGAGGATTCAGGCAAACTGCAATGGAACTGGCCACGGCAGTCAGCTACAACATTCCGGTTCTATGGGTGAATTTAAACAATGAGAAGTATGGATCGATTTATGCTGCTCAGAAATCTTATTACGATGGAAACATTGTCGGAACAACCTATGCTCCCATAGATTTTGTCAAGTTCGGTGAATCCCTAGGTGTAGAAGCTATGCTAATTGAAAGTCCCGAGGCCCTGGAAGAGGCATGTGAATTTTTTCGGCACCATGAACGTCCTTTACTACTGGATGTAAGAATAAACGATGCGGTTCCAGTGGCTAAAGCCAGGCAGCTGATTCGCTATCAGCAGTGGAAGCTGACCAAGCCGACGAGAGAACATTCGTCTAGCGAGGATTTAAAGGTACTGAACCAGCTTATTCAAAATCGATATTAAGAGGAATGATGAACGTGTCACTAAGTAATTTTGACGAGAAGTCGATATATGGTAAAAACCTGACGCTGGTTACGGCTCATAACGAAACGCTAGTGCTTCGCGATGAGCATGGGGATTTGAGGACTTACGTGGATATGATGAGCGCTTATGGCTCTTGCAACTTTGGTCATTGCAACAGCCAAATTGTTCCGTTTGAAGCCTATCCCGCAGATATTGCGGCTTGCTTCTATCCGGAGGAAGCAAAGGACTTCAGCGAGTGGTTGACTGGCAAATTAAAGTTGCCTGAGCATGAGGTGCTCTACCAGGTGGGAGGCAGTGCAGCTGTATCTGCAGCAATTTCGATTGCGCAGCGAATAAAACAGGGAAAGGTGGCATACCTGAGCGGCTCCTTCCATGGACTGGGATTGGACGCATTGAGCATTACCAACACGCATAAAACGCATGCCCTGCAATATACCGGTCTGCTTAACGCATTGGCTCCGTACGGTGTAGAAATTCCATTCGGGCATGAGGTTTATATTAATTGGTCGGACATTTCCTGCTTTGTTTTTGAACCCATTCAGGGAGCTAACGGTTATATTCCGCTTGACCGGCAGTGGCTGAACCGGCTGATCGATGCAGCTCAAGAACATGGTGTTGTTGTTATAGCAGACGAAATTCAATGCGGGTATTATCGGCATGGTAGCCTGAGCATGGCACAGCAGCTCGAACTCCAACCGGATATACACTTATTTAGCAAATCAATGACCAATGGGCTGTATCCATTCTCGGCAGTGGTGTATCCGAAGGCCTATGCGGAGCAGATTCAAGAGGATTTGTTTCTGGCGCATACATTCCAGACCTCGGCGCTTGGATGCTACGCTTCAATGTCAGTGGCTCGATTTATCGATGCGAACAATATCGAGGAACGATGCCGCATCGTAGAGGAATTTCTATTGAACTTCGGTCGACAAGTGTCCAGATTTGAGCAGGTAAAGAAGCTGTACGTAACAGGTCCTACTTTATCCTTTGAGATGGAAGGCATTCGAGGAAAACAACTGGTGCAGGCCTGTATGGAGAAGGGGATTCTTATTTTTACCGGTGGGGCAAAAGGTGAGCGGGTGAGAATTGCTCCGCCAGTCACAATAACTCTGGAAATGTTGGAACATTCCCTCAGCGAAATCCTTGATAGCATTCAATCACTTGTATTAAAGACTGGGCATTCTTTGGTCTGAAAGAAGGGTTCATATGGAGCTTCTCCGGTATACATGGCGTTTATTTGCCGGCACGCAAAAACGGCTTTGGACCTGGTTTGTGGTCATGGCGGTATCGAGCGCTTTTATCGTTGTACCGCATGTAATGGTGGGAAGAATGGTTGATGTCGCCATACCTTCCATGGAAGTCAAGCTGGTCGCTTTATACGCGGTTTTAATCGCTGGTTCTTTCGTATTAAGCTCGTTGTTGCAATCGACGTCCAAATATTTACTCGACATGATGATTCATCAAGTCATCAGTTCAATCAAAGTCAGACTCTTTACACTATTCCACCAAAAACGTCTACGCGACCTTATGGCGATAGGGACAGATTCCTTATATCAGCGAGCGACCAATACCGTCCAGGTAATTCAGGAAAAGATTTTGCTCATTATGCGGGATGTTTGTGCCGTAACCTTATCAGCCGTTATCAGCTTCGTGGTGATTGCCAATATTGATCCTATGATTCCGCTGCTGTTTGCGCTTGTTTTCATACCCTATATCTACTTTCGAGTCTTAATATTTAGAAAGAAAGGGTACACGTTTAACGAGCAGGCGGAATCTAACGGCCAAATCATTCGTACTGTTCGGGAGCTAATCCAGGGGATCAGAAGCATTAAGCTGAACGGAACGGAATTGCAGGAGAAAGAGCGGTTTGAACTAGTCCAGAAAAAGCATATCGGGATTCAGCTTCACCATATTCACGTTTTCAGCTCTTTACTTCTCCTGAACATATTGATGATTCTGCTACCGGAAATCATCGTCTACGGTTACCTAGGCTATAAGGTGTATACGGGACAGACCACAATTGGAAATATTCTGGTTGCTGCAGGGCTATTGGGACAAATTCGCGCCTTTGTCTGGCAGGTATCTCGCTATGGCATGATGATGCAGGAGTTCAAGGTCCATGTGCAGCGTTTATATGAAATTGAGCAACTGCCCGATGAGCCGTACGGAAAAGGGAGTGAATGGACTCATGTCGATTCAATTCGTGGAGGTATCTCGTTTGAAAATGTCACTTTCCAATACGACCAGATGAAGGTGTTGGACCGATTTAATTTTGACATTAATCCAGGTGTATCTATTGGGATAGTTGGTATTTCTGGGGTGGGAAAAACGACACTTGCCAATCTCTTTATCGGACTTGAGGCTCCCTCGGAGGGGGTGATAAGACTGGACGGAAGGCCACTTGCGGATTGGAGCATAAGCCATGTGCGAAGCCGTATCTGCTTCATTACCCAGCAGCCGTATCTGCTTAATGGCACCATAAGAGCCAATACCACTTACGGCCTGGATGGCAAAAGCGATACGGAAATTTATCAGGCGCTTGATTCTGCCTATTTAAAGGAGTTCGTCGAGAGCCTTGAGAACGGATTAGATACATTAATCGGGGAAAGAGGAATCCAGTTGTCTGGGGGGCAGAAGCAGCGACTTTCAATTGCAAGAGCTTTCTTGCAGAATCCAGAAATTATCGTGCTTGATGAAGCCACGGCATCGCTGGATCTTGAATCCGAGCATTTGGTTCAGCTTGCATTGGAGCCTCTGTGCAAGAATAAGACAACCTTAATCATAGCTCACCGCCTTGCTACTCTTCACCACACGGATCAGATCATTGTCATAGAGGATGGGCGAATTGCCGAATCGGGCTCACACATGGAACTGCTCCAGGAAAAAGGGCTGTATTTCCAGCTTTATCGTGAACAGTATCGATTTAATCTGGAAGAAAGTGTGGAGGGGTCTGCGTGAAAAGAAAATATGCTGTCTTCACCATTCTGTTCTCGCTGCTACTTCAACTCACGATACTTTCTTTCCCTGTCATTACAGGGCAGCTTATTGATTTGCTAACAGCAAGTAATTGGGAAGGGTATGTCGTCCTATTGATCGGAATTTGCGTGATACCGATCGCCCAAGGCTTATTGGAGTGGGGAAGAGCCTTTAGTTTAACGAACTGGAGCGAGCATCGGGCGGCCAGACTACGAAGCCGTTTGCTGTCACGAGCACTCCAGGTACCTATTCAGTTTTTTTCAACCTCCAAAACAGGCGAAGTGGTAACGAGAAGCACAGATGACGTTCAACAGGCGACTGATCATGAAAAGATGAAGCTTGAAATGGTGGAACACTGTGCTGTATTCCTTTTGATTTCTGTAGTGCTTTGGCGGTTGAATCCGGTCCTGATGGTGATTGTCCTGCTCGGAGGACTTTTGTATATGCTTCAGACAAAGTTTATAGCCCCTAGGCTGTCACAGGTCTATGCAAGGAACATGGGGACTCGGGACCTGTATAACGAATATGTCCGGGAAGGCATTCAGATTCTTCCTCTGACCATCATCTCGGGTAAAACCGAGTGGGAGCGAAGGAAACTATCGCAAGTCGTCCAGCAGTCAAGGGCAGTTGAAGAGCATACTTCAAGGCTATCGTGGATGAATGAAGCTGTTCTCAAAACCATTGAGGCGATCATTACGGGTTTGATCTATGGCTCAGCGGCTTATCTGCTCCTAAAGCAGCAGATTACAATCGGTTATTTGGTGACTGCGATCTCATTATATTTTCCGCTTATTCAAACCTTCGGGGTTGCGTCTCAGTGGGTTCATCGGTACAAAAAGTATCGAATTTCTTCGTTCCGTATTGCGGAAGTACTGGAGCTCTCCCCGGATACTTACCAGCAGGGAGCTGTACCGCCAGAGAAAATTGAGCGCATCGACTTTAACCAGGTGGCATTCAGTTACCCGGGCAGAGAGCCCATATTAAAGAATGTCAGCTTCACGTTGGAGCGTGGCAAGGTGATCGCCATAGTCGGGCTGAGTGGTGGAGGGAAGTCAACAATCTGCGAGTTATTGCTGAAGCTCCATGCTCCTAATAGCGGAAGCATCACTGTAAACGCAAATCATAAGCTGGCTGACATGGAGGGGACGTCCTGGAGACAAAAAGTTGCCTACGCTGAGCAGCAGATGTTTCTTTTTACAGAAACGCTGCGTTATAACCTGACCTATGGAAGTTCTCAGGCTCCGTTTCAACAGGTGGTCGAGCTGGCAAAGCAGCTTGGCATTCACCGTTTTATTGAACAGCGGGAAAAAGGGTATGACACCCCTGTTTCCAACGACCTTTCTGGATTCTCTGGAGGCCAAAAGCAGAAAATGTCACTAATGAGGACTCTGCTTAAGTCTGGCCCCCAGCTATTAATTCTGGATGAGCCAACTTCTGCACTGGATTACTTATCCGAAAAGCAGCTCATGAGCGCCATCTATAAGCGTAAGGAGAGCTTTGCCACCTTAATTATCGCACACCGCTTGTCAACCATCTTGAACGCAGACACGATCCTCGTTCTTAAGGACGGAGAGATCGTAGAGTCCGGCACTCATGCGGAGTTAATGAGCAGTAAGGGGCATTACTTTTCTCTCTATGAGTATGAATCCATGCACAAATCACAGGTTGACGTGCTGGAATTTGTTAAGGAGTGAAGTTAATTGACGAACGAAAGGCCTGTTCTATTTCATGAGTTCCTATTACAGCATGTGCAAACCCGTTCGGAAGTAGAAGCAATTATCCATCGGGGCAAACCATGGACCTATCGGGAGCTGAATGAACGAGTTCTGCAATTTGCAGTTCAGTTGAAAAAAATAGGAATAAAAGCTGGGGAGCGTATACTAATCGAGATGCATCCTACTCCGACCGCAGTGGCGCTGCTGATTGCAATTTCAAAACTGGGGGCTGTCTTTGTCCCGGTGAGTCCTGATTCTCCCCAAGCTCGGTTGGAAGATATCGCTCTATTAACCGGTGCGGTACTTCACATTCAGGATAAACAGGGCGAAAGGGTGCTTGAAACGCAAGGGATCTGTCAGATTCATGTAGAGGCGGAGTGGCTCATCCATCGAACTTCACTGCGGCTTCAGCCAAATGAGACGCAAGTAACAAGAGTAAGCAGCGAGGTAGATTTATGCTACATGATCTTTACTTCGGGTACGACGGGACTTCCGAAAGGGATTATGATGAGCCATCAGGCGGTGGTAGCCTTTTACAAAGGAATGATAGAGACATGTGGTGTTTCAGCTCATGCTCGTATCGGCACGATCTCACCCCTGCAGTTTGATTTATCCCTGTTAGATTTGGGTTTAGCACTTGGAAGCGGTGCTGCACTGGTCCAGGTTCCCAATATTCTCGTGCACCAGCCTAAGCGCATGGTTCGGTATTTATGCGACCATCAGGTTACCCAAATGAACGGTGTGCCCTCGATTTGGCGCCATTTGCTACAGAAGGTAAGCGAGCCCATCTACGACCTGCTGAGCCTAGAAGCAGTCCTGTTCGCCGGTGAAAGCTTTCCGGTAATAGAGCTTGTTAAGCTTAAATCCATCCTACCAGGATTGAGCCGTATTATTAACTGCTTTGGCCAATCGGAATCAGTAGCCTGCACTTTTCACGATGTTAAGCCGGAGCTGGAGTCGAAACCATCCTGCCTCAGCATAGGGCGAGGCATACCGGGAGCCGAAATGCTCTTAATCGATGAAGAGGGGCGGCCTATTAAGGAGGTAGGAGTGATTGGCGAGCTATATCTTGGAGGACCGATCCTATTCTCGGGCTATTGGAAGGATGAGGAGCTTACACAAAGGGCGCTTGTGCCGCATCCTCTCCGGCCAGAAGGCAAAGAAAAGGTCTTCAGGACGGGGGACCTAGCTTACATGGGGACGAACGGACACTTTTTCTACAAGGGACGCAAGGACCATCAGGTCAAAGTACAAGGCAACAGGGTGGAACTCGGGGAGATCCAGAACCGTCTGCTGGCTCACCCAGATGTTCATGAGGCGGAGATCATTCTGCAGAGTACGGAGGCAGGAGCGGCGATCTGGGCGTTCCTTGTGCCTGCTCCGAGGACAACTCCGGTCAAGGAGGAACTGCGAAAGTATTGTGCGCTGGCTCTGCCTGCTTACATGCTGCCATCCCGATTTTTCTTTATCGATGTAATGCCGGTAACCATTAACGGAAAGATCGACACAAAAGCGCTCTTGGCATACAGTCGACAAGCAACTTCGTAACGCTATTCAATATTTCATTTGGGAAAGGATGGCTAAAACAATGCAAAAAGAAGAGTTCAAACAACAATTTCTAACATTTCTCCAATCGATCAATTTGGATCAGGAGGTAAGGGAGATTGACGATACCACTAACCTGCTGGAGGCCGGATATATCGATTCCCTCAATATGGTCGAGATGATCATTTACTTGGAAGAAATGACGGGAGAAGAGATTGCTATTGAAAACTATCAACTTCGCAATTTCTATACGATTGAGGGCATTTATCATATCTTTATTGCGAATAAAGTAACGGTTGGGGGCATAAGCGATGGCTATCACGATGAAAGATTTTGAGACCGAGATGAAGCAGAGTTTTCAGCTCTTGGGGTGTGCGCAGTTGCATGATGCAGCTATGCAGTATAGTACTTACTTAAAGATTTCCCTAACTACCCGTACATCAATAAAGAAGCTGGCAGGTCCCGTATTTCCGGTCATAACCGACAACGACATGCTTCCTTGCTTGCAAGCGCTTGACGCGGCTCCGACCGGTTCGGTTTTGTTCGTGCAAAACCAAAGCGGTAAATCGGAAGCATTGGCGGGTGATATCTTTGTAACAGCTGCCAAGCAGCAAGGGCTCGAAGGGCTGATTGTTAACGGTGCAGTCAGAGATATCGATGTGATTGAGAATATGGGCTTCCCGGTGTTTTCAAACAGCGTAACTTTCGTATCGGCGAAAACAGCAAAAGCGGCATCCGCTGCCATACCCGCAACTGTTGTACTGGATGGAATAGAGCTCGAGCCAATGGACTGGATTTTCGCTGACAGCGACGGCGTTCTTCTCATAAAGAAGAAGTATATGAAGACGGTCTACAAAGCAGCCATGATGCTCCGGAACCGGGAAGAAGATTTGCGGCAGCGGATAGCAGGCGGGGAAAGGCTTTCGGATTTGTGCGGACTTCATGACTTTGTTGCAGGTAAAGCGGAGCTGAAATTTGAAGCTTAAACAAATTGAAGGAAGGTGTCAGGACAATGAGAGTGATCGACATCGAGCTGGAAAGTCACGAATATCAGCGGAACCCTTGGGATGTTTATGCCTATTTACGGAATAACAAGCCGGTTTTTTGGTCGGAGGCTAACCGCAGCTTTTATATATCAAAGGCTTCTTTAATTCGCGATATACTGATGGATCGGGATCACTTTACGGCGGAACATGTCTTTCGAACTACCAGACATCTGTTCGGCCCTACCATTATCGATATGGAGGGCGAGCATCATCAGCGGATTCGCGCTGCACTGGGAAAGAAGTTCAAATCAGGCGAAGTTAACACCGTGCTGGAGGGAATCATTAACGAAGTCGTGCAGAAGCGTTTCGACAGATTAGGCGCCTGTACGGAATTAGAAGTAATCAGCGGCTTTGCTGCAGCGATCCCAATCGGTGTCATTATGCGGATATTAGGCCTTCCTGTCGAGCATTCGGATTGGGTATTCACTGTGATGCGTCCCATCATGCGCTACCTGGATAACTCTAAGGAAAGTATGACACAAGCGTTAACTTCCGCGGATCAACTTCAGGCGTATATTCTGGAAACTATTCGTCTTACGCCTTCCTTCGAGCCTGGTTCACTGCTTGCCGAGCTTCTGCCCAATCCGGGGAGCGAGCTGCTGACGGAGGCTGAGCTAGTACGTCATGTCATGCTCCTACTTTCAGCAGGGACAGACACGACGATGGGTACGATCGCCAACGTAATTACCTGTCTGCTCCGCAACCCTGAGACGTTGAAGGAGTTGCAGCAAGATACTGAGCTTCTGCCGCGCGTAATTAAGGAGACGCTAAGATTGGAGCCGCCGCTTCACTCTACGTTAAGAATAGCGAAGGAGAAGGTGGTCATCCAAGATGTTACTATCCCAAAGGGGTCGGCGGTTCAGCTTCTGCTAGCAAGTGCAAATCGGGATGAGGAGATCTACGATCATGCCGATCGCTGGGATATTTACCGCAGGGAAAAGCATACGATGGCGTTTGGAGCCGGCAGTCACCATTGCATTGGAACACTGCTTGCCCAGAAAGAACTTGAACTGATATTCAAGGAGTTTTTCAAGCGCTATGTCATAGCACCGAGGCAAGGCTTAGCGCTTCCTGAAATCAGAGGAAGGAGCTTTCGCTGCCCGCAGGAGGTTTTTATACAATTAGAGCCTGCATGTCAAATTACAAGCTGTTCGATAAGGGGTTAGTCATTTGAAAATAATAGATCAAATCGTGCTGCCGGTTAACTTGAAACCGATGATTTCGACCTATGAGCATCATGCAACAGTATTTGCTGGTATTTCGTTTAAAGATGATTATTTGGATTGGTTGTACAGCAATTATATTCAAATTTGGTGCAGTCGTGACTTTGAAACAAATCGAAACGTTTCTATTAATTATTGCGATAACGGCGATGATTATCACAGCAACTATAACTCTTGCCCATTCATGTGGACCTACGCTATTCCAAATCAATACGTTGGAAGCGAAGGGGACGTCGTCCAATTTTTTAAGCGCGCCCTGCAGGACCAGTACTATGTTCGGCCGTTTCTTGATGTTTATTATTTACCTGATTCGAGCGATTATGGTGTTACGCACTATATTGCCGGCAAACAAATCTACGGTTACGATGACCGTAAACAAACCTTCAACTTGCTCGGCTATCGTGACGGTCAGTATTTGCCGTCGGAGATTCCGTATGCCTTAGTTGAGCAAGCATTTTATGCGAATAAGAATGAGCAGGACTGGCAATCCCATCTACACCTGGGACACTATAAAGAAGCACGCTATGGGTTGGATCTAACTCGTATCAGCCAGCTGATCCACGACTACACGTATTCAACTCAACGAAACTTATACAAGGAGGAATGGAAAAAAACGGATTGCTTTGGTCTTGAGACGTATATGTATATCATCCAATATTTGCACGCTTTGCAAAAAGGAGATACGACCTTTGATATCCGGCCCTCCCATCTGATGTGGGAGCATAAGCATGTCATGCTGAAGAGGCTTAACCGGCTGGTACATAAAAAAGTGCTAGACGCTTCCGTACTAGAGAAGTATGGACCGCTTGTTGAGCAAACAGTCTTATTGCGGAACTACTTACTAAAATACAAGAGAGTCAAGGATAACAAAGTCATTGACCGGATTGTAGTCGCTTTGCAGCATATTCATCGGCAGGAATATGCTATTATGCAGGAGATTGAGCATAAGTTGGCGGTATACAGACCAGCTTAATAAAGCCTGGCTGAATTCATTTCAGCCAGGCCTTTCATTCGTGTAGCTGTGGCATCAGGGACCATAGTTTTTGCGGTATTCACTAGGGGTTATACCAATAATGTTTACGAATGACCGATGGAAATGGCTTTGGCTTGAGAAGCTAAGTTGTTCGCTAATCTCCTGGATACTTAATTTTTTCTGTTTTAACAGCTCTTGAGCTTTACGGATTCGAACTTGCAGCAAATAATTATATGGTGAATAGCCAGTATGTTTTTTGAAGGAGCGTATAAAGTGGTACTTACTCTGTTTCGAAACAGCCATAAGCATCTCAAGTGAAATGTTATCTGTATAATGTTCGTGGATATACTCCACGGACTGTTTAATATATTGATCCAACACCACATGGGAGAAGAGCGAGCAGTTCTTGTGTTCATGGCTGCCAGTTGTGAGTTTGCTGAGGACTTCAAAAACCTCAGATTGAATAGTCTCTGGTTCAGCATTATTGTTGTCATTAAGGTAATTAACCGTCCACTTGTTGATATACTTCATAAACTCAGTGGTATTGATTGACTGGATCTCGTAGAATTCAATTTCATCCATGTACCCTGAGCAAATACACCAATTGTGAAACTCTTCGCGATTCCAAGAGATAATGACAGATTTAGCTTTTTCCTTAATCGTATGCCAATGGATTACAGAGGGATTCTTAATGGAAGCAGTTCCATTCTTTAATGAGTAGCAATGAGCAGAAAAGTGTGAATCTACTTTGCCGCTTAAAGGGATGAGCAATTGATATTTATCTGAATGCTCATGAGGTTCATCCTCTGTCTCCTCTGCTACATCAATCAATAAGTCGGTGTGTGGCAATGAAAGCTTGTATATAATGATTGTATTCCCCCCCTTGATTATTAAGTTCAGTTGTTTTTTTATAGGGCAGATTGTCAAGCTAAGTGCGACACTTCTTCCATGAAAGCTTCGTGAGCTGAGCGCCATCCTAGGCATTTGCGAGGCCGGTTGTTAATCAATCGGACGGCGCTAGCCAATTCTTCGTCGGAAACCAAAGAGAAATTGTGCCTTTTCGGGAAGAACCCACTCACGGAGGAGGCCGTTAGCGTTTGAGCCTCGCTGCCAGGAAGAGTAAGGATTTGCAAAATAAACCTTGACTCCATAAACAGCTTCCAGGTTCGCATAGCAAGCAAATTCCTTCCCTTGATCGGTTGTGGCCGTCTTCATCGTGCCTTGCGGATATTGGCTTGCTACGACTCCGAAAACAACTTCCATAGAGTGAACGGTTCGATCGGGTAAGTATAAGGCGACATACAAACGCGTTTTTCGTTCGACAAACGTGGCGGCGCATGCCTTGCTTTTGCCACGGCTGGTGACGACGGTATCGAGTTCCCAATGGCCAAATGTCGACCCCTTACGAACCTTTCTCGGCCTTTTGCTAATGGGAGTACCGATGAGAAAACGGCCGCGCTTTTCAAGAGGCTTCCGACGTTTGCCCTTATGTCTCAGCACTTTAATTTCTCCAACTGCCAAACGGCCCTGGTATAGCCATCGATAGATCGTCTTAAAAGAAACGAACGTCTTGCCTTCGATTCGACGTTTCGCTACGATCTGCTCAGGCGACCAGGTCTCCTGCAGTTTGAGATTCAACTCTTCAGCAAGCGTTTCGGTTGGTGAACTTACCTACAGGCGTACTCGAGACTCTACGCTCGTGGTAAGCGTGCTGAACCGGCTCGGCTTCATAGCCGTTTGGGGTACAGCCACGACGGATCTCTCTCGCAATTGTAGCGTGATGACGGCCTGGTTGGCGGGCTATCTTTCCTGTGGATCAACCAAGCTGTAATGTTTGTAGTTGTCCTCGTTCAATTATGCTAAGATGAGAGTAGCTCATGTTTGGTTTCTCCTGTGTCTAAATGGGATGTTGTGGTGACTTCCATTGTACACGAAACCAGCGTGGGCCTTTTGTTTTTCTAGGTGTCGGACCTCATATTACAATTTGTCATGGAATAATATTACATCACCAGACTTTCTTCTGTAAAGTTCATTGATGGAGCCGCTAACGGTCGAGAGGAAAATATAAACATATGAGTAAAATATAAAATCCTACGCCCCGGGATTTGCCCTTAGACCCTCCGTAAGCATCCTCACGAACTGCGCACTGTCAGCTCTGCACTTTCGCCACCTCACGGTGTGCTGGAGACTTTCACTCCTAAGTCGGTTGCGCTGCCAAGCGAACAAAAAGGGAGTAGAGAAGAGATTGATCAGTTTTGCCATGGCGATGCATTTCTAATGGAAATGCATCGCCATGATGCTTATTCACGGCAAATACGTATCCTTCTACACCATATCCCGTCTTGTGTTGAGGAGTAAGGATGTAAACATCGGCATTTGTAAAGCTCACATGCTGAAAGGGGAGCTTTTCATCAGTGGTCTGAATAAATAGAAAGGCAGGCAGCTCTAAACACCTTGTCATGATTATCTTGCCTATAGACTACGGCATAATCGCTCTGAAAAGTTTGATCTCCTTCTTGTCCTAATGTGCTCGATACAAGCAGATGTCCTCGTTCTTCCCGGCCCTTTGAAATCATGAAAAGTGTTCCCTGACCGGTTTGCTGCTCTGCCCGAAATACTTGGTCTTCATTAACAGAATCAATGGCTATTGAAGCTGTAAGGGCAGATTCCGGAAATGAGCTGACCCTCGTTTCATGATAATTCCTCGCTTTCGTATCCACCTGCCCCCAGCCCCCTGTTACTGCTTATCGCGCATGGAGGTGGGGGAGAGGCCGGTTGCTTTTTTAAACATTTTGGAGAACAGAAACGGGTCGGTGTAGCCGACCGAGCGGGAGACGTCGCTGACAGACAGGGCGTGATTCCGCAGGAGCTCGGCGGCCCGGCTCATTCGGTACTCCAGTAAAAAGGCCTGCAGCGGAAGACCGTACCTGGTCTTGAACAGACCGGACAGGTAGGTGCGGTCGAGGCCCACCTCATCGGCGATGTCCTGGACGGTCACCCGCTGGCTGTAATGATTCTCGATGTAGGCGACAGCCTGGCGGATGTAGGCCTCCTTCGGAGAGGACGGCTGCGCGGCAGAGGAGGGAGCCTGCTCCGGGGAGCACTGAATCAGCTCAGCCATCAGGCGGTACAAAATGCTGAGGCTGAGTACATCCCGGCTGCGCTTGTCGCGGGCCGCGACAAGCTCCTGGTGAAAGGTGTGAAATCCTCCGTCTTCCGAAGGCTCGCCGCCGCGGGTATCGAAGATCGGCTGAGTCACCGTCATCCCGGCCTGCTGCATCAGCGGCTTCGCCTGAACGCCGGAGAAGCCGTACCAGGAGTAGATCCATGGGTCCTCCAGGTCTGCCTCATAATGGACCAGCGTGGCGGGCGGAATCATGAATCCCTGGCCTGCCTGCAGATCATAGCTGTGCTCTCCAATATGAAAACGGCCTTGGCCGCTATGAATAAAATGAATGATATAGGAGTCCCGCAGACCGGGCCCCCAGGCGTGTCCAGGCTGGCATTCCTCTCTGCCAAAAAAACGCAGACGGAGATCCAGTGGATTATCCGACGGAGAATGAAACATATCGACCATTAATCGGGACATAGGGACACGCCTTTCATGTGATTTCTTGAATGTAGGTATCTCTTATTCTAATACAAAAGCTCCCGCTTGTTGACCCCCTGAATGCAGCCGGGGAAGGACCGGTACAAGGCACCAGGAAGAGCAGCTAAGCGTATGGGGCATTGCGCAGACTCAGCCCGGCGCCTTATGATGGGACATAAAGACCCGGGTATAGGCACTGCGAGGTGGAGGGTCTGTGCCCTGTGAGGAGAGTGATATGATGACAGACCAGCAGCAACGGCCAGAACCGCAAATTTCAATTGGAATTATAGGTCCGAAGCAAGTGGTGGAGCAGATTCTCCGTGTTTTGGAATCGTTTCCTTCCTTTGCGCCGATCGCAAGAAGCTGTACCGGGGAGGACGAGGCTGTGACGCTTGCTGCAGACCTGGCTCCAGATGTCGAGGTGCTGCTTCTTGCCGATCCGCTGTCGCGGCGTAAGGTGAAGGAGCAGTTGACCCTGCCTATTCCGGTCAGCTATGTGCCGGTGACGGAAGCTGGGCTGTACCGGGGACTCTTTTATGCGCTCCGCACAGGCAGGCTTACCGGCGGCTTCTCGGTAGACAGCCTGACCGAAGCCATGGTACGGCGCAGTCTGAAGGAGATGGGTATGCAGCATAGCGATGTCCAGATCTATGACGGTCCGGCTTATGCGGCGCCAGCGCAGCTGGCAGACTTCCATGAAGCGCATTATCGGTCGGGGGCATCCGCCATCGCCTTTACCGGCCTGGAGTCGGCCGCTGTGGAGCTTGCGAACCGCGGCGTACCAAGTGTATGGCTGCGGCCGTCCAGTCAGGACATTGTGGTCTCTTTGGAGCGGGCCCTGCTGTCCACAAGCTCCCGGCGGAACCGGGAGAGCCAGATCGTGGTCGGCATGATCAATGTGGATGACTTCAGCAGTGAGGCGCTGAAGCGCAGCACGGAGCATGAGGTGCAGAAGCTGAAGCTGGACATTCACCGGATGGTGCTCGATTATGTGGAGGCGCTTGACGGCTATTTGACTCCTATGGGCGGCGATGAGTATTTGTTCTTTACGACCCGCGGTATTTTTGAGAGAGAAAGCGGAGGATACAAGAGCATTCCGCTCGCGAAGGAGCTGAACAAGACACATGGCATTTCCCTGAGCATCGGGATGGGCTTTGGACGTACGGCCAGCGCGGCAGGCACGAGCGCCCGCGCAGCAATGCGCAAGGCGAAGGAGGCTGGCGGCAATACCTGCTTTATCGTCCGGGAGAACGGCACCCTGATCGGGCCGCTGGAGATGGCCGACCCTGTACGGGATGTGCTGTCCTTCACCGATGCTGCCCTGATCAAGCAGGCAGAGGATGCAGGCATGACGAGCGCTTATCTCAGCAAGCTGCTGCATCAGCGCGCCCGGTTTGGCAAATACGAGTACAAGGTGCACGAGCTGGCTTATCTGCTGGACATTACCGTGCGTAGCGCACACCGGCTGCTCCTGCTGTGGATCGACAACGGACTTGTTGAAATATCCGGTATGGAGAAGGTGCCGCGCGGACGGCCGCGGCAGATTTTTCGGTTTGTTTTTCTGGAGAAAGCTTTTCTGTAACCGGGAGAAATAAGGCTCATTCAAGCGTGAGCAGCTTCATTTAAAGACGATTAAAAGATTTGTCTTTATATTTAACGGCTCGTTATGATGAAGGGGAGAAGAAGCATAAAGGAGCTGAAGAATATGAAGACGGTAGAGGAGCTTGAAGCGCGGCTCGCGGAGCCATCACAGGCGCTGATAGATGATCTGGCTGCCATGGAAGGCGATATCCTGATCCTGGGTGTAGGCGGCAAAATGGGACCCAGCCTGGCGCGGTTAGCGGCAAATGCGGTGCGGCAGGGAGGGCTCAGCAAGCAAATTATCGGGGTGTCCCGCTTCTCCAATGCCCAGGCGAGACAGGAGCTGGAAGCGGCGGGCGTGAAGACGATCGCATGCGATCTGCTGAATGATGAGGAGCTGCAGCGTCTCCCCGACGCTCGAAATGTCATCTATATGGCGGGCAATAAATTCGGCACGACAGGGCGGGAGTATTTCACATGGGCGATGAATGCCTATCTTCCCGGACGCGTGGCCGAGAAATACAAGCATTCGCGCATCGTTGTATTCTCTTCCGGCAACGTCTATCCGTTCTCTCCGGTCGGCAGCGGCGGGGTGAATGAATCCGTAGCTCCCGAGCCGATTGGCGAATATGCGCAATCCTGTCTGGGCAGAGAGCGTGTGTTTGAATATTTTGCCCATCAGAATCAAACTCCGATGACGATTTATCGCCTGAACTATGCCATTGATATGCGGTATGGAGTGCTGCTGGAGCTGGCGAAGGCGATTCAGGAGGGACGGGAGATTGACGTTACCATGGGCTACGCGAATGTCATCTGGCAGGGGGATGCCAATGAAATGGCACTGCGCTGTCTGAATCACTGCGGCACACCGCCGGCGATTCTGAATGTAACAGGACCCGAGACGATGTCGATCCGCTGGGCAGCGGGAGAGCTGGCGAAGCGGCTCGGGAAGGAAGCGCTGCTGACCGGTACCGAATCGGACACGGCGCTGCTGAATAATGCATCGCGGTCCCATCAGCTGTTCGGCTATCCCCGTGTATCGCTGCTGCAGCTGATCGACTGGACGACGGAATGGGTGCAGGCGGGCGGACATACCTGGAACAAGCCGACACATTTTCAGGAAAGAAAGGGGAAATTCTGATATGGACGCAAGCAGACTCTCTCCCGACAAAGCGCGGGCGCTGGCTGAGGGCCTGGTCATTCCGGCGCATCCGCTCGCGCTGAATGCAGACCGCAAGCTGGATGAGAAGCGGCAGCGGGCATTGACCCGTTACTATGCGGCTTCTGGTGCCGGCGGCCTCGCTGTTGGCGTTCATTCAACCCAGTTCGAAATCCGTGACCCGGGCGTAGAGCTCTATGAGCCGGTGCTGCGCCTGGCTGCAGAGGAGATCCGCAAGGCAGAGCTGGAGCGGCCTTTTCTGATGATAGCCGGGGTATGCGGACCGACAGAACAGGCGATACAAGAAGCAGAAACCGCGCTAGAGCTCGGCTATGATGCGGCGCTGCTGTCGATGGGCGGGCTCCAGGACCTGGGCGAGGACGATCTGCTGGCCAGAACCGAAGATATTGCACAGCGAATGCCGGTCATCGGGTTCTACCTGCAGCCGTCAGTGGGCGGTCGAAGCTTCAGCTTCCCGTTCTGGCAGCGATTTGCCGAGATTCCGAATGTCGTGGCGATCAAAATGGCTCCGTTCAACCGCTACCAGACGATCGACGTAGCCCGTGCAGTATGCGGCTCCAGCCGGCGGGATGAGATTTCCCTGTACACCGGCAATGATGACAACATTATCAATGACCTGCTGACGACATACCGGTTCAAGGTAGGGGAAGAGATCGTGGAGAAGCCCGTCATTGGCGGCCTGCTCGGTCACTGGGCCGTATGGACGCACCAAGCCGTTCAACTGCTGGAGGAGATCAAGGAATTACGCGCCCAGGGCGGGCCCATCTCCCCGGAATGGCTGACCCGCAACATTGAAGTGACCGACAGTAACGCTGCCTTTTTCGATCCGGGGAATCAATTCCATGGCTGCATACCGGGCATTCATGAGGTGCTTCGCCGTCAAGGCCTGCTGGAGGGTACATGGTGCCTGAATCCTGCAGAGCAGCTGTCACCGGGACAAATGGAGGAGATTGACCGCGTATACCGGGATTATCCGCATCTGAATGATGATGCATTTGTGCGGGAGCATTTGGCACAATGGCTCGCGGATTAGCTTAGAATCATTCATCCAACCGTGAAGGCTGGCTGCAGCAGAAGAGGAGGGAATGCCGTGCGATTTAAAGATGTTTTCTCAATTATTGGGCCCAGCATGGTGGGGCCCTCCAGCTCTCACACCGCGGGTGCGGTAGTGATTGGCAGGACAGCGCGGCGCATATTCGGCGCATTTCCTGCGGAGGCGGAGATCGTATTCTACGGCTCCTTCGCCGATACCTACCGCGGGCACGGCACGGATCTGGCCGTGGTCGGCGGGCTGATGGACTTCCCGGCCGATGATATCCGGATTCGCCACTCTCTGACGCTGGCTGAGGAGGCGGGTATGAAGCTGAGCTTCAAGACCGCCAGCCATGCAGCCTACCATCCTAACACCGTGCTGCTGAAGCTGAAGGAGGCAAGCGGACGGGAGGATACGATTCTCGGGGCTTCCATCGGCGGAGGCAATGTAGAGCTGCTCGGTATTAATGGCTTTGACGTGAAATGCACCATGAATTATCCCGTGTTAATCGTGTTTCATCAGGATACGCCGGGCATGGTGGCCCGGATTTCAACCATCCTCGGTCATTCCGGCGTCAACATCGGCTATATGGATGTGGACCGTAAGGGGCGCGGCCGCGAGGCCGTAACCGTAGTGGAGACCGACGAGGCGGTATCGCCGGAGCTGATGGCTGTCATCCGCAGCCTGGACCACGTCCACCGCGTGATCTTGGCCGATCTCAATCAGAGGAGGCAGGAAGGATGAAATTTGCAACGTTATCGCAGCTGGTAGAGTGCTGTCGCGAGGAAGGCAGCACGATCGGGCAGCTGATGCTGTCGGAGCAGGGTAAGGAAACCGGCCAGCCGGTGGAACAGATCTTCAGACAGATGGCAGAGTATTATGAAGTGATGAAGGAGGCCGTCCACCGCGGTATTCATGAACCGGTGCCCTCCCGCAGCGGACTTACGGGAGGAGATGCCGTACGGGTCATGGACTACCTGGGAAGCAGCATGCCTTCCCTGGGAGCCGAGGCATGTACGGCTCTTGCTTATGCGCTCTCCGTCTCGGAGGTGAACGCCTCCATGGGCCGGATTATAGCGACGCCGACGGCTGGCTCCTGCGGCATTATCCCCGGCGTGTTTGTCAGCTCGCAGCAGCGGCTGGGATGGGAGGATGAGCAGCTGGTGATGGGGCTGTTCGCAGCGGGAGCGATCGGCTATGTCATTGCGAACAACTCCTTCATCTCCGGTGCCGAGGGCGGCTGTCAGGCCGAGGTGGGGTCCGCGATCGGGATGGCGGCCGGAGCGCTGACGGAGCTGCGGGGCGGAAGCCCGGAGCAGGCGGTACACGCTGTAGGATTGGCGCTCAAAAATTCCCTGGGCCTCATCTGTGATCCCGTCGGGGGGCTGGTCGAAATTCCCTGCATCGTCCGCAACGGATTCGGGGCTGTAACGGCGCTGGCAGCGGCCGATATGGCGCTCGCCGGCGTGCGCAGCGTCATTCCCTCCGACGAAGTTGTGGAGGTCATGCTGGAGGTGGGCACAGCAATGCCGTCCAAGCACCGGGAGACGGCTAAGGGGGGACTGGCTCAGACACCGACCGGCAAAAAAATTCTAAAGGATCTGTACGGCACCTCCCCCGGCAATTCCTGCAATACCTCCTCTGAAACCTCTGAGGACCCGGGAGATCGGAAATGAGGGCCATGCAGATTGGCCTGATCGGCCTTGATACCTCACATTGCGTCGCCTTTACGAAGCTGCTGCATGAAGAAGAGGGAGCCTGGCATGTTCCGGGGGGTGTGGTAACTGCCGCATACCCCGGCGGCTCTCCGGATATAGAGCGGAGCATTTCCCGGGTCGGTGGCTATACGGCCACCCTCCGGGATCATTATGGTGTCTTCATAACGCAGACGCCGGAGGAGGCGGCCGAAGCCTGTGATGCCCTGATGCTGCTGTCAGGGGACGGGCGGGTCCATGCGAAGCTGTTTCGCCGGCTGGCCCCTTACGGCAAGCCCGTGTTCATTGACAAGCCGCTCGCCTTGAGCGCTTGGGACGCCGCACAGATCCAGGCAGCGGCGCAGCAGTACGGAGTGCCAGTGATGAGCGCCTCTGCCCTGCGTTATGCTGACAGCCTGGCCCAAGCACTCGCTGACGGACGGGAGTCCATACTCGGCGCTGAGGTGCATGGGCCGATGGAGGTGGAGCCGACACAGTCCCATTATTTCTGGTACGGCATTCATGCGGCAGAGATGCTGTTTTCCATCATGGGACCGGGCTGCCGGGAGGTGTATGCCGCTTCTTCACCGCAGCATGATCTGTTAACCGGCATATGGCAGGATGGACGGATCGGAACGATACGAGGGAACCGGAAAGGGAATTATCGCTTTGGCGCGCTTCTTCACCGCATCGGAAGCCATACCTATGTAGATGCCCAGGCGTCGGGCAAGCCAATCTATGCAGATTTGCTGGAGCAGGTCATGAACCTGTTCAAGACCGGGCAGTCTCCGCTTCCCTTCTCGCACTCGATCGAGGTGATTGCATTTCTGGAGGCAGCCGAGATCAGCCGGAAGCAAGGAATCAGGGTAACAGTATAGCTGCCCTGCCTGCAAGACCTTTCATGGTCAGGACAGGTAGGTGTCAGGGATGGAGATCTGCAGCCGGCTTGTGAAATATGGAATTTGAACAAAAATACAATCTGTATTTGCTCTATTTCTACCACTTTAGCATTTTCTACACGCCAAAAACGTTGATATATCAACGTTTTTCGTTAACTTGGCAGGTTTGCCCTTCCGGATCGACAGCTGGATGAAATACGGCGCTTTACGATAAGTGGAAGCGTTTTTAAGATGGGGGTGGGTAGAAAAAACCGACGCTTTCAACCGCAGTGGCTGCCGGGCATACACCGGATCTGCCTCTTGCGAAAGAGGAAAGGAAAGCGGCAGAAAGGAGGCGTTTTTTGAGGCTGTTGAAACATCAAGGAGTATGAACAACAAAAGCTCGGGGGTTCTGCAAAGCAATTTGGCAAGGAGCAACACCTATTCTAATGAAGCACGACAGGAGGAATAAACATGTCCAAGAAATGGCTGAGTATGGCACTTGTTTTTACCTTATTGATGACACTGCTGGCGGCTTGCGGCGGAGACAAGGAAGCCGCAGAGCCTGCACCAACGCCGGCGGAGCCGGATAAGCAGGCCGAGCAGCCGGCAGATCCGGATCAGTACGGCGATACTGGCGGTCTGGCGCTCCCACTGGTGGATGAACCGACCACGGTCACCTTTATGGTAGCGAGTGAGAAGACGGATCTGAATGACTCTCTGATCGCGAAGGAAATCGAGAAGCGTACAGGCATCACGATCGACTTCCAGGCGTATTCTCCTGCAACGTATAACGATAAATTGAGAGTGGTGGTAGCTTCCGGGAAGCTTCCGGACATTTTCCACGGCCTGAAATCCAGTGAATTGAAAAAAATCGGCCAGCAAAATGCAGTCGTAGCTATTAACGAGCATCTCGATATGCTCCCTAACTTCAAGCGTCTGTTCGTCGAGGAGAACCCTTGGGTGATTCCATCCTACGGCGATGAGAAGGGCAATATCTACACCTGGCCGGTCGCGAACATCGCCCGTGATGTTAACCATGGCTTCCTGTACCGGAAGGATGTATTTGACGAGCTGGGGATTGAAGAGTGGAGCAATACTGAAGAGTTCTATGAGGCACTCAAGAAGCTGAAGGAAGCTTACCCGGATTCCTATCCATATGCTTCCAAGACGAAGGAATACATCTTCCGGGACTGGGCTTATGGCTGGGGCATCGGCGGACCAAACTATCCGATCTACTATGATGAGGATTCCAAGACCTGGAAATATGCTTCCATTCAACCAGAGCATAAGGACATGCTGGATTTCATGAAGAAGCTGTATAACGAGGGTCTGATGGATCCGGAATTCCTGACCGATACGTCCGACAACTGGACGGCCAAGATGACGACCAGCAACAAAGCGTTCGTGACCTGGGATTGGATTGGCCGCCTGGATATGTTCTACAACCAGATCAAAGATACCAACCCGAATTATGACCTGAGATACGGAACACCGGTAGGTCCGACAGGCAATGGTGCGACACTGCCGAAGATCACGCCGGACTTCAGCATCGCGGTCAGCAACGGCAAGAACAAGGAAGCCGCGCTCAAGCTGCTGGATTACCTCGCAAGCCCGTCCGGTGCAACACTGGTAACGATGGGGGTAGAAGGCGAAACGTTCGAGATGAAGGACGGCAAAGCCGTGTATCCGGAGCTGACGGATGTGCCGCTCGTAGATATTAAGGTGCTGGAAGACAATTATGGCCTGTGGGTACAGGGCATGTACGTGAACTCCGATCAGCGCAGCGTCTACTACAGCTTTACGGAGAAGGAGCAGGAGGCTCAAGACAAGCGCCTGGAAGCGAACAGCTTTGAGCCGCTGGAGCCGGTGCTGAATTTTACCGATGAAGAGGTTTCGAGCATTGCCGAGCTTCAGGTGAACCTACAGAAGGCTTCCAATGAATTTAACTCCAAGTACATTCTGAACAAGAGCTACGGTGATGCACAGTGGGAAGAGTGGCAGAAGACGGCTACCGCTCAGGGTGCAGATAAGCTGGCAGAAGTGTTCAACAATGCCCAGAAGCGTCTGGATTCGGCTTCCCAGTAAGCCACTGAACCTGTAAAAAAAGATCAATGCAGCATCCGCTCTGCCGGATGCTGCTCATGATCTAAAGGAGGAACCCTCATGTCACAGGCCGGCGTGGAAGCAGCAAGCACACCACCTAAAAAATCGGCGCCCCGCCGCAAGCTGACAGCTTTTCAGCACATGAAGCGCGACAGGCAGCTGCTGATTCTGTTCATTCCCTGCTTCCTGTTCTATCTGATCTTCCGTTATGGCCCGCTGTACGGGCTGCTCATTGCATTTAAGGACTACAGTGTATTTACAGGTATTATCGAAAGTCCCTGGGTGGGCCTCAAGCATTTCATCAACTTCTTCAGCGGCCAGGATTTCTGGAAGCTGTTCAAGAATACGCTCATTCTCGGCGTCACCTCCATGGTGTTCTCGTTCCCGTTTCCGATTATTTTGGCCATTTTGCTGAACGAGGTGCGGGTGAAATGGTTCAAGAAATCCGTTCAGACGATCAGCTACATGCCTTCTTTTCTGTCGGTCGTCATTATCAGCAGTATGGTCATTGATTTCCTGTCACCGAATAACGGCATCATCAATCAGATTCTTTCGGTGTTCGGGTTCGAGAGCAAGTATTTCCTGATTGATCCGAACTGGTTCCGCCCGATTTATATCATATCCGATATCTGGACCCATACCGGCTACGAGGCCATTATATATATGGCGGCCATTGCGGGCATCAGCCCCTCACTGTATGAGGCGGCCAGGGTGGACGGTGCCAAGCGGCGGCATATGATTTTTAACATTACGCTTCCGTCTCTGATGCCAACCATCATTATCATGTTTGTCCTGAAGACCGGCCAGCTGCTGCGGATCGGCTATGAGAAGGTGCTCCTGCTCTACAATCCGATGACGTACGATGTGGCCGATGTCTTCTCCACCTTCGTGTACCGGAAGGGCTTGCTGGAGGCGAACTACAGCTATGCGGCGGCTGTGGGTCTGTTTGAGGCTCTCGTGGCCATGGTTCTGCTGCTGTCGTCCAACTACATGAGCCGAAGACTGGGAGGGAAGGGACTATGGTAAAATTCAGCGTCAAACACCTCTCATTGTTCTCTGTCGTTAACGCCATCATCTTGATCTGCCTGGCAATCATTACGATTTACCCGATTTTGTATATTACGGCGGTGTCGTTCAGTGACACAGCGGCCGTGCTGCAGGGCAGAGTCGCCCTGTTCCCGGTCGGCTTCAATCTGGATGCCTATGCCCAGGTGCTGCAGGATGACCGGATACCGCGTGCATACTTGAACACTATTTTCTATACGGTGCTGGGGACGACGATTAATCTGCTCTTTACAGCCATCGCGGCCTATCCGCTGTCCCGGGCCGGATTTTTCGGCCGAAAGTTTTTCATGGTGGCCATTATCCTGACCATGTTCCTGAATCCCGGCATTATTCCCAACTATCTGATCGTTCAGGAGCTGGGCATGATTGATACGGTGTGGGCGCTCGTGCTGCCCAATGCCATCTGGACGTTCGAGCTGATCATCCTGAAGAGCTTCTATGAAAATATGTCGGAAGGCCTGCGCGAAGCCGCCGTCATGGACGGAGCCTCGGAGTACCGGATTCTGTTCCAGATTATGATTCCGCTCTCCAAGCCGGCGCTGGCCTCGATCGGGCTGTTTTATTTTATGGGTCACTGGAACAGCTTCTTCCTGCCGCTGATTTATTTGAACGATGCGAATATGTATCCGCTGCAGGTAGTGCTGCGGGATATGCTCATCTTCTCGGAGGGCGGGGTGAACGCCAATCTGGTAGATGCTTCGGCCCTGGCGCCGCAGGCGATGAAGAACGCTACGATCGTGCTGGCGATGGTGCCTGTGCTGCTGATCTACCCTTTTGCACAAAAATACTTCGCCAAGGGCGTCATGCTCGGCTCCGAAAAAGGGTGACGCCAGTCCCGCGGGAGTATAACATGGTGTTAATAAGGAATGGCATCAAGAGAGGTGATCCATTTGAATCGATTGATCGCGAACAGAGGATTGCTACAGATTTTTTTCGCTCTGCAGCTGGTCGTCGGCATCATGTTTATCTTCAACTATATGGTTTACAAAAACTCCATCTCCGGCATCTATGAAAAGGTGACGGAGAACAACCGGATGGTCATCCGCAACATTATCCAGTCGTTTGACGCCAGCTTCACCTCGATCAATAACCTGATGTTTAACATCCACGCGCTGCCGTTCAATCAGATTACGAACAGCAGCGGGCAGACGGATATGGAGAAGGTGCTGTCGCTGGAGGACAGCCTGGCGCGGATGGTATCGACGATGGATTTTGTGGAAAATGCCATGATTACGTACGATTACAAGCTCGTCATTACGCCCAAAGGCACCAGCAGCATGGAAGCCTTGTTCGACCGGAAGTATACGAACCTCAAGTACAATTCCGTGTTCTGGCAGAACTTTATCCGCTCGGAGCATGATTTCACGGTCTTTCCCGCAGAGACGTACAAGGAGATTGACTCCAGCACGAAGAGAGAGCTGATCGTTGCGGTAGACAGCAGCCGGCTGAGTATGTCCAGCAAGAAGCTTATGGTGCTTATTGATGTGAACCGGCTGCTGAACAGCATCGACCTCAAGGGAATGATTCCCGGGGCCTCGCTGATCGTTATGGATGGTGACCGCAATCTCATTCTGAGTACGGAGAAAAATCTGGATCTGGTGGATATCCTGAACGATGTCTACTTCAATCCATCCAGTGAGGGCTCGCTCAAGCGGGAGGATTTCGAGTATAACTTCTACAAATCGGACTATAACGGCTTTATTTACATTAACAAGCTCCCCTATCAGTTCCAGAATATCGGCTCGGTCACGAGTGCGAACCAGCTCATTATGTACGGAGCTATTGTGCTTGCGGGACTGCTGTCAATTCTGCTGAGCATCTATCTGTACCGGCCGGTCCGCAATATCGCGCAGCTGCTGGGCAGCTCCAATCTGAAGGGCAATGATTTTGTGAAAATCCAGAGCGGCATTGTGAAGATCCAGCGGGAGAACGAATCTCTCAAAAATCAGATGCAGCTGGTGGACGCCGAAATTCAGCGGGGCGTCTTTCTGCAGACGCTGGAGGGCTACTCCCACTCCAGGGAGTACGAAATCCAGCTCCAGAATCATTATGCGGACTGGTTTCAGCGCAGGTATTTCATGATGGCTTCTGTCCACTTGACCCCTGCAGCGCCGGGAGGCGCGCCGGAGCTTACGATGGAAGAGGTGACAGCGCGTCTTCGGGAAGCGGTGACGCGGGGGCTGGAGCAGGCTGTCGTCTTTCATGAGGACCATCTGAAATTTCTGCTGCTGCTCTCTGTAGAGCTGCCGGCAGGGCGGCGGCAGCTGCTGCGCACTCTGGAGATGGTCCTGAAGGAGGCAGAGCGGCAGGAGCTGCAGGGCTTCCGGCTTCAGGGCTGTGTCAGCCGGGTGTATGAGTCCAAGATTGTGAACTGCCGGGATGCCTACCAGGAAATCCAGGCGGGCTTTGAGTACCGGGATGCCGGAGGCCGGGAGACGCTGATTGATGCGGAAGCGAGCTTTCAGGCCGCGGAAATCCATTTTCCGCTCCACAAGATCGAGAAGCTGTCGAACTGCTTGCTGGCAGGCAAGCAGGATGAGGCCGCGGAGCTCGTAGATGACGTCATTGAGGAATACACGGAGCGCCATATTCAGCATCATCAGCTGGTGCATATGGCCAAGAGCATGATGTATGTGATGCTCCGGCAGGGTGATGTCACGGAGGGGAGCCGCTATGAGCTGTTCCGGCTTGAAACCGAGGTGATGAGACGGCTGCAGGAGTCGGAACATGCCCAGTCTGTCCGGGAGACGCTGCAGGAAGGGCTGCGCCGCATCGGCGCGATGCGCAGTGTGGATTCCCGCAGCAAGCTGGATCCGGCGTTTATTTCTCAATATATCGAGCTTCATTATATGGAGAATTTGTACCTGGATCATATGGCGGAGGTGCTGGAGACCAGCTCAAAGTATTTTTCCAACTATTTCAAGAAAACCTTTGGCGTGAACTTTGTGGAATACCTGAACAAGGTCCGGCTGTCTCATGCCAGGGAATATCTCAAGCACTCTGACCTCAGTATTGCCGAGATCGGCGAGAAGACGGGGTACACGAACTCATCGACATTCACAACCACGTTTAAGAAATATTGCGGTGTATCTCCCAGCGAGTACCGGAAGAAAGCCGCGGAGCAGGGTGGAGAAGGGAGAGCCATACGATGAAAGCAGTTGCTACACAGCATGGAAAGGTGAGCCTGGCCGAGGTTGAGCGTCCAACCCTGCCAGCAGGGCATGTACGGATACAAACCGTGTATTCGGCCATCAGTCCGGGAACGGAGATGACCTTTATCCGCCGGGCTTCAGAGAAGCAGATCGTGATCGGCTATAGTGCCGCCGGCATCGTGACAGAGCTCGGAGAAGGGGTACGTCGTCTTCATCTTGGACAGCGCGTCGCCTGCTACGGGGCGCCGTATGTGCGTCATGCAGAGGAGCTTTGCGTTCCGGCCAATCTGGTCGCTCCAGTTCCGGATGAGGTCAGCTTGGAGGAGGCTGCCTTTGCAGGCCTGGGTGCCATTGCCATTCATGCGCTGCGGACGGCCGATCTGCGCTTCGGCGAATCGGTCGTCGTCGTCGGACTGGGCATCTTGGGCCAAATCATCGCTCAGATATCTTCTGCAGCCGCCTATCAGGTGCTTGGCTATGATCTCAATCCGGAGCGGGCAGACAGCCTCAAGAAACGCATATTCCATACTTATGACACGCAGGAAGAGCTGGAGAAGGCCGTGGACACGCTCACGGGTGGTCACGGGGCGGACGCTGTGCTGCTCTGCGCCGGCGGTCCCGGCGAAGAGCTGATTAACGCCTCGCTGGACTGGATTATGGATAAGGGCAAGGTCGTCATGGTCGGTGATCTGACGATGAATTTCAGCCGGGGCAAGATGTTCCGGAAGGAAGCCCAGGTGCTCATCTCGCGTGCGGGAGGCCCCGGACGCTATGACACTGGCTATGAATTGGACAACAAGGATTACCCCATCGGCTTCGTACGCTGGACGGAAGGGCGCAATACGGCGGAGTTCATCCGTCTTCTCGCCGAGAAGCGGATCGATATAAAGCCGCTCATCTCGCGTATCGTTCCTGTACAAGCGGCGGAGGAAGCGTATCACGCCTATGGTTCGGCGTCATCCGTGATGGGGACGGTCTTCAAATATGGTGATTGTTGAAGCTGCTGAGCAGTGTTGTATAGGAGTCCCGGTTCCCTGGAAGGGTGGAAGCCGGGGCTTTTTCTGCTGCTGAAAGAGCCTTTAATGCGGCTGACGTCTCCGTCCCTGCTATGCTATGCTGTACCTATCTATGGAGGGTCAGGAGAGGAGGCAGGCGCTTGCAGCAAATACAGATTCAGCCTGAAGGCGACCATGCGGTCGTCGTTTCCTTCGGGAAGGAGAACAACAGCGTCGTCCGCGCCGGCGTACGCATGCTGGCACGAGCTTTGGCGGAGCAGCCCTTAAAGGGCATGGTGGAATACATTCCGGCATTCACCTCCGTGACCGTGATCTATGATCCCGTGTTGGTGTATAAGGAGGCCGAAGGTCAGGCACTCGGGAGCGGGACTCTTCTTCCCTATGAGATCGTTGTGGGGAAACTTGACGCTCTCGTGCAGACCCTGCAAGAGCAGCAGGTGCCCCCTGAAAGCGTGGTCTGCATTCCTGTATGCTACGGCGGGGAATTCGGTCCTGATCTGGAAGGGGTCGCAGCGCTGAGTGGACTGAGCGTGGAGGAGGTGATCTCCATTCATCACGGGGTGCCGTATCAGGTGCATATGCTGGGCTTCGCTCCGGGCTTTCCGTATCTGGGAGGCATGGATCGGCGGATTGCCGCTCCGCGTAAAGCGACACCACGGCTTTTCGTCCCTGCGGGCTCTGTAGGCATAGCGGGAGAGCAGACCGGAGTGTACCCCATCAGCACCCCGGGCGGCTGGCAGCTGATTGGCCGGACGCCGGCAGCGCTGTTCCTCCCCGACCGGCAGCCTCCGGCGCTTCTGAAGGCAGGCGACATGCTCCGGTTCTACCCGATCACGCGCCGGGAATATGAGACATGGGAAGGAACGTCACCATGAGCATTCATGTACACAGGCCCGGACTCCTGACGACGATTCAGGACAGCGGGCGTTATGGCTTTCAGCAGTATGGCGTCGTGGTCAGCGGCCCGATGGACACCTTTGCCCATCGGGCAGGTAACCTGCTGGTAGGAAATCCCCCGGGGTACGCGGCGCTGGAGATGACGCTGCTGGGCCCGGTGCTGGAATTTCAGGATGCCGCGCTGATTGCGATTTGCGGCGGCGATTTCCGCGCGCACATCAACGGCTCCCCGCTGCCGCTGTGGCGGCCGGTATATGTGCCGGCGGGCAGTACTCTTACCGTGGATGCCCCGAAGCGGGGCTGCCGGGGGGTTCTGGCGATATCCGGCGGACTGGATGTGCCGCTCGTCATGAACAGCCGCTCGACCTATCTCCGCGCCGGCCTCGGCGGCCTGAAGGGCAGAGCGCTTAGGGCCGGAGATGTCTTGCCCGTCGGGGCAAGGGACGAAGCGATAGAGCCTCTGCTGACCGCAATCCTGAAAGGAATGGACCGGGAGGCGCAGTTTGGCACGGTGAGCTGGCGGATCTCGGAGACGCTGCTGCCGAAGTATGAAGAGCATCCCGTGCTGCGCCTTCTGGAAGGTCCTGAACTGCACTGGCTGGAGGAGGAGAGCCAAAGTGAGCTGTTCTCTGGAACGTTCACGCTGCAGCCGCAATCGGACCGGATGGGCTGCCGTCTGGCCGGCAAGCCGCTGCGGCTAGGCATTTCCAGGGAGCTGGCATCAGTGCCGGTCACGTTTGGCACCGTGCAGCTGCCCCCGGACGGACATCCCATCGTGCTGATGGCTGATCGGCAGACGACCGGGGGCTACCCCAGAGCCGGTCAGGTGATTACTGCCGATCTGCCGCTGCTGGCGCAGGGAAAGCCGGGCTGCCGGGTACGGTTTCAGCGGGTCACTCTGCAGGAGGCCCAGGAGCTCCTGCTTCAGGCAGAGCTGAGGCTGCGGCAATTAGAACAGAGCATTGTACTGCAATTCAGGCGGTAGAGGAGGGGCATGATGAAGAGAGTAGATCTGAACTGTGACATGGGTGAGAGCTTCGGCGCGTATACACTGGGCTCTGATGAGGAGCTGATGGAGTACGTAACCTCGGTCAATATCGCCTGCGGCTTTCATGCAGGGGATGCAGCAACGATGCGCCGGACGGTGACGAGGGCGCTGGACAAAGGAGCCGCCTTGGGAGCGCATCCCGGCCTGCAGGACTTGGCCGGCTTTGGCCGCCGGCGAATGGATATTACGCCGCAGGAGGCTTATGATCTGGTCGTATACCAGATCGGCGCGCTGTGGGGCTTTATCCGCGCTGAAGGCGGAGCCATGCAGCATGTGAAGCCGCATGGCGAATTGTACAATATGGCAGCGTACCAGCCGAAGCTCGCGGAGGCGGTAGCGGAAGCCGTGTATGCGGTGGATCCCGGCCTCATGCTGTTCGGTCTGGCCGGCAGTGAGCTGATTGCCGCAGGAGAGCGGGCAGGCCTGCGAACCGCGAGCGAGGTATTCTCGGACCGTACCTACCAGGTAGACGGCTCGCTTACGTCCCGGCGCCTGCCGGATGCGCTGATTACTAACGATGATGAGGCGGTGCTTCAGGTCATTCGGATGATTGACGAAGGCAAGGTGCTGTCACAGCAGGGCATCGACGTCTCCATCCGTGCAGACACGGTCTGTATTCATGGAGACGGCGAGCATGCCGCCGCTTTTGCGAAGAAGATTCATAGCGCCCTGCAGCAGTCCGGCATCCGGCTGCAGGCAGCGGGGGCAGCAGTCCCGCGCGTTAACGGACAGGCTTGATCCCGGTTCATCTGCGGCTACCCGCCCTATTCCAGAATCAATCCCGATCCCAGCTCGAGCTCGTGATCCATCCCGTCTACAGGGGTCAATTGATAGGGACCTTGAAGAGCATCGGCTGACCAGAAGCGGGCATAAGAGGCCGTGCCGGGTTCATGGGTCAGCGTGACCGTACTGAGCGGAATCTCGCTGCCGTCGCGGGTCGAAGTGAGCTTGAAGCTCACCGACTGTGTCTCCTCGGAAGCGTCAAAGTAGAGCAGCGTGGAGACCGGTGTAAACACGACTTTACGTACCGTCACCGTTCCTTGCCCGTTCAGATCCAGAGTTTTATGAATCTCTACGGTTTTCGTGTCCTGGCTCATGGCCTCGGCAGATAGCTGAACATCAAATACCCAAGGCTGCTCCAGTGTCGTGCTTCGCGCTTCGCGGTTAACGGTATGGTAGGCGATCTGCAGCTCCAGAAGATTATTCTCCGGCAACGGCAATTCTGAGAAAGACACATCTCCGTATACGGTATAGCTGCCATCGTCTTCTTGAACCGATTGGCTCATGGCGGACAGCTGGCGGCGTTCTCCATGAATCATTACTTCCACGGGAAGATGGGTTTTGTAGTCGAATCGCATACCTTGTGCAGGCTGCAGGGTAGAGCTGATCAGCAGCCGGTCGGCATCGACCAGCACCTCATTCAGAGTCAGCTTTCCATATTCGTTCTCTGCCGTTTCCCCGACCGCTGTTTTGTAGGAAGAATAGTCTGCTTGTAAGGCATTGTGATTACTGTTGAAATTCTCAATTAATCCCCCTACCACCGGGATTCGGGCCAGCGAGACCTGCGGGAGGCTCATGGCGAGGAGAATCATCATCGCGGCTGCAGTTAATGCTGCGGCCTTACGCTTGATTGGAAGCCGCTTGCGCCTAGAGCGAAGCTTGGATTTTACGCGCTGCTCCCATTGCTTCTGCTCCAGGGCCGTTAACGGCTCCTGCTCGTAGCAGGACACGTCCAGCTTAACGTCGTTCAGCTCTTTATAAATAGACATCACTCGCACCTCTTTGCACTTGGAATAAAAATCTGCCGCAGCTTTTTGCGGCCCCGGGACAGCTTGTTATGAATCCACGATTCCTTGACCTGCAGCTCCGCCGCGATTTCAGCAGACGGGACACCCTGTAAATAGTACTTGTCAAAAATGCTCCTCTCGACCTCCGATAAATGGGCAAGCACCTCGGCAGCATCTCTTTGTCCCGGCCCTGTCATGGGCGGCCTTTCCTCTCGGAGCGAATCCTCACCCTTGCCCTGTACAAAACGCTGCTCATTGCGGATCATCCGCCGCTGGTAGTCAATGGCACGGTATTTGGCAATGGCCGCAATCCACTGAACAAATGTGTTCTTGCTTTCGTCGTAATCATCAATGTGATTCCAGATGGCCAGCAGCACGTCGTCCAGGCATTCCTCAAGCTCCTGTGGGTTATAATGGACATGGCGCCGAATGATGCCGGATAACAGGCTTCCATACTGATGAATAATGAAGGCAATGCCGTTCTCATTGCGTTCCCTAAGCTGCTGCACGATATTGTCTTCCGTGATCTCCACGCGTGCTTCCCTCCTCTGCTTGTTGCTGCTTCCTTTAAGGATAATACATTAGAGAATACGAACGGGAGGGGTAAAACCTATCAATGCTTCAAAAATATAGGCCTGTCCATCCACGGGAATACGTTCCGGTTGACGCGCCCCAGCCGGCATGTTAGAAATAGAGGTAATCTAATGAAGGAACCATTTTAATCGAGAGGAGCCGTGCCCATGTACGAGCAAAAGACCCTCCCCAGTGACGAGAATGTTATTGAATTTATAGAGGCTGTAGACCATCCGAAGAAAAAAGAGGATGCCTACCGGCTGTTAGATATTTTTGCGGAGACAACCGGGTATCCTCCTGTCATGTGGGGGCCGAGCATCATTGGCTTCGGTTCTTACCATTACAAGTATGCAACCGGCCACGAAGGAGATGCGCCCCTGGTGGGCTTCTCTCCGCGCAAGGCGAAGATCAGTCTGTACCTGTCCGCCTGTGACCCGGAACGAGAGGCGCTGCTGGAGCAGCTCGGCAAGCATACCACCGGCAAATCCTGTGTATATGTAAACAAGCTGGCAGACATTGACGAGTCTGTTCTGATCAAGCTGATCCAGCATTCTGTAGCGTATTTGCAGGAGATGTATTCGGAGGCGTAATTGTGGTGTCGTTTATCAAGAGGCTTCGCCACGCATTTGAGACTACTTGTCAAATGACTTTTCGCGCGCAGAACAAGAGCAGGCTATCTGCATCGATAGCCTGCTCTTGTTCTTGATTTCGCTCCATTAATACTCCAAGGCTATTCCCCTTCTCCGAAGTTGCCCAGCTCACTCAAGGCGCCTTCGATCTGCCCCAGGGTATCGGCCATTTTGGTGTTCTCAAAATTCGTCACGCCGTTCTCGAGCTGAGTGGAGTACTCGTCAATTTGGCCGCTAAGTGTGTCGTTATAGCTTGTGAGCTGGTCATGAAAATCCTGTGCAAAAGCGGGAGCCTCAAGGCCGTTAAACTCCGAGATGCTCTGCTTCATGTCCCCAAGCCGCTCCTTCAGCTGCTGCAAAATCTCACTGTTGTTCGCAGCCTCCTCTGCCAGCTGTGGAACCTGGTTGGCAAACGCCACCGTTTCATTCACGAACCGGGTCGCCTCATCACTGTAATCCAAAGATTGATCTACATCTTCCAAAAGAGAACAACCGGACAAAACCAAAAGGATCAGCACGATGCCCGGAATGCGCCATATTGCTTTCATAAGAGCTACCTCCCGCAGGATGTGATTTTGCTAAGTCATTACCCCGTCACAGGGTCTGTTGAAATTGACATATCTGAATTGGTAAAATAACGTCAACGAATATGAATACCACGGGGAGAGAGAGTCATGTCTCATTCAATCAAGCTTCCAGAGCAGCTGTGCCGCCTGCTGGATGGAGAGAACCTGGAGGAGAAACAGGGCGAAGGCATCCAGCTGCTCACGCAGTGCGAGGACGGCTGGCCGCATTGTGCAATGATCGGTGCCGGGGAGATGATCGCCCTGCAGGAGGACGTGCTGCGGCTGGCACTTTGGCCGGGAACGATGACGACCGGGAATGTGATACGGACGGGTAAAGCGACGATCGTACTGGTTCACGGGGCAAGAATTTATTACATCCGCCTCGTCCTTGTGCATCTGGCGACGCTGGCTTCCGCCCGGCATCCGCGAGAGCGCTTCGAGGCCAGGATGGAGGCCATCCGGGAGGACACGGCTCCTTACGCCGATATTGTATGTGGCGTAACCTACCGGCTTAAGCAGCCGGAGGAGGTGCTGGCCCGCTGGAGAGAAACGCTGGAGGAGCTAAGGCAATGAGGGGAGGGGCGGCGTCCGCCGCCTTTTTTTAGAAGAACAAGTTATATTTCAGGCAATATTTGCATAAGATAAGTTTATAAATTGCTCACGAAATTATGCTTCACCTTGCCAACACACGTCAGGTGTGATAATATAGGTATCACTAGAGCGACCTGAAATTACACATTGTAGAGGGTTGTTATATGATGAATAACCTTGTACAATATGTGAATTTTTTTATTCGTTAACGAAGTAAAAAAGGTCATGTAAATCTTTAAAGGAGGTACACTACTATGCAAACAGGAACTGTTAAATGGTTTAATGCAGAGAAAGGCTTCGGCTTTATCGAAGTTGAAGGCGGTAACGATGTATTCGTTCACTTCAGCGCGATTCAAGGCGACGGCTTCAAAACGTTGGACGAAGGTCAACGCGTAGAATTCAACATCGTTGAAGGAAACCGCGGACCACAAGCTGAAAACGTGGTAAAGCTGTAATAATGTAACAACGCCTGCCCTTAATGTGTGACATTAAGGGCAGCTTTGTTTTCAGGTTCTGGTGAGCTGTATTACCAGGATTAAAGCCAATATTCGCAAGACGGGACAAGGAGGCGTACTCATGTATTCGCGCAAGAATGCGATGGAAGCTGTGCCGGAGGAAATGACCGAGGTGTGGTCCTGTACTAAGGATGATTGCAAGGGATGGATCCGGGATGACTTTGCTTTTGCAACAGAGCCGGTATGTCAGCTCTGCCAGTCTCCGATGGAGAAGGAAAGCAGGATGCTGCCCTTACTCGTCAATACGAATAAGAAGCAAAAATCACTTGGCAAAGGGATTCTGATTGATCGGAAATAGCGGCTAGGGCCACGAAAGCGGCGCAGATACGGTCGGTATCTTTTCGAAAATGTACGACTCCCGCATCGTCTGACGAACGCAAGACCGTTACAAAATAGACGGCAGCGGTTAGTTATTACATGATCCCCTATTTTAGGGGTTATGTATAAAAACATGCGGAAAATCGCATAAATTCCAAAGGAGGAACCGTATTTTGAATACGCAAAATGAGGTGCTGAAACGCAACATCGACAACATGATTCTGCAGGACAACCAGGAAGGCCTGAATGGGCAGGAGAAGTTTATCATGCAGAAGCTGATGCGGGAGAAGTATCAGATGGAGCATGAGAGTAAGCTGGAAAACAGTGAGAACGAAAACGACGACAAGTAGGCTTGGCTAAAGCGGGCCCGCTTCGGGTGCGTAATGACTGTTTCATATAAAAGGCGTGAGCCGGAGACGGAGGTCTGCGGTTCGCGCCTTTTTTTGATGCAGCAATCCTGGAACGGCAGCATAACCTGATCTTTCCTGAATTGTGAACTATATCACAGTTTAGATGGGAGAATTTAGGTATACTGTGACTAGGAGTCAGTCGTTGAGAATCAGATAATGGGAATGAAGCTAAAGGATGTGGCACCATGGAAACTCAATCACTTTATGAAGTGGAGAAGCTGGCCCTCAAGAAAATGAGGCTGTTTCAGCAAAGTCCGCTTCGTTATTTGGCGCGCTCGGCGTTAGCCAGTATGTTTATCGGCTTCGGGGTCATTGTGGCCTTCCGAACAGGCAGTTATTTTTACGCGGTGGACTCTCCGGCCATGTACCCTATGGCTGCGCTGACGTTTGGGGCCGCTATTATTCTCATCGCCTTCGGGGGAGGGGATCTGTTTACAGGAAATGCATTCTATTACACCTACGGTGCGCTGCGGCGAAAGCTCCGCTGGGTCGATACCATCAAGCTGTGGGTGGCCAGCTACTTCGGCAATATTGTCGGAGCGGCCGTATTTGCACTGCTGATCTATCTCACAGGATTATTTCATGCTCCTGAGGTGAATGGATTTCTGCTGTCTGTTGTCGATAAAAAGATGCATGCGCCGTGGACAGAGCTCTTTTTCCGGGGAATCCTGTGTAACTGGCTTGTCTGCCTGGCCTTTTTCATCCCGATGGGGATGAAGTCTGACGGGCCCAAGCTGTTTGCGATGATGCTGTTCGTATTCTGCTTCTTCATCTCCGGCTATGAGCACAGCATCGCAAATATGTGTACCTTCGCCATTGCGCTTGTCGTGGATCATCCGGACACCATCTCGCTCTCTGGAGCCGTCTACAATCTGGTGCCGGTGACGCTCGGGAACCTGATTGGCGGCAGTGTATTTATGGCCTTTATGTACCACTATGTGAACAAGCCGGATCTGGATCAGAATCAGGACTAGGCGCGTTAACGAGGGAGCGGCCTGCGGTGCAGGCCGTCTTTAAATTGTCCTGCAAAAAAAACCGGATGCCGCGCATTCAAGCCGCGAGGCATCCGGTTCTGATCTACCACATCTATATCCAATTAAGCCGGGGTTACAGGCTTCAGATTCATTTCCATCTTGCGTGCAATTTCCTTCTGCCACTTCAGATCACCGAGCTGAATGGCTAGATTCAACAGATCCAGGTAATCATCTACCTGCAGGTTCGTACGCCGAGGGTGCTCTTTCATAGGGGATCCGGTTCTCCTTTATGTTTGGAATTCATACCGGTCAGCGTGGAGGCTTTTGATGCTCACTGACTCGGTAATGATAATCATTATCAGGTATGTTTATCTTTATTATAAAGGGTTCCGGGGTAATTGCAAGGGCTTTTCTGCAAATTTTGGCGACAACATCTTGATCAGACAAGCTTTTGTCTTCGTATGTGTCCTTATCCGGCTCCCCTATGAGGAGCGCTCTTTATTTGATACAATAGAAGCTAATTGTATAACGATTTTCGAGGAGGCTAACGTATGAATATTCATGAAGCGATCCGAACTCGCCGCAGTATCGGCAAGGTGCAGGATACACCGATTTCGCAGGACAAGATCGAGCAGATTCTGGAGGCAGGAACCTGGGCCCCGACGCATAGACATACAGAGCCTTGGCGGTTCTTCGTCATGACCGGCGGTGGACGTGACCTGCTGGGCCATGTCATGGCTGACATTTCCGAAGCCAGTGCTCAAGACAAAAGTGAAGAGGAGCTGGCTGCAGCCCGTGATGCAGCGATCGGCCGAGCCTACCGGGCTCCACTGGTGATTGGTGTTGCTGTCGCGCCAGCCGATGATCCTAAAGTGATTGAGCTGGAGGAATACGGGGCTGCGTTCGCTGCGATTCAGAACATGCTGCTCGAAATCCATGGCCTGGGTCTTGGCGCGGTATGGAGAACCGGTGATTTCTGCTACAAGCCACAGGTGAATGAAGTCTTTGGCTTAGGAGAACAGGATAAAATGCTCGGCTTCCTTTACGTCGGAGAGCCGGACATGACGCCGAAGGAAGGCCGCCGCGAGAGCGCTGCATCCAAGACGACCTTTATTGACCAGTCAACACGCCGTCTGGAGTCCTAATCGTTCCTTCCTAATGGGTCTTAATCGATCATAACCCTGCCCAAAAGCCTACCAAATTACTGAAAATGTTGGTATAATAGACCTATATTTGTCGAAATAAGGCCAGTCCCCGGCTAAACGACATGAACGTACATAGGAGGCTATTGTAGTGAATTTTCAGAAATGGGATATAGGCGGTAAACTGATCTTTATTGCAGCCTGTGCAGCATTTGTATCTTTATTTTTTGACTGGGTGGATATCGGGTTCGCTTCCCAGAACGGGTTCGGGCAGGGCGCCGTGTTTTTCTTTCTGTTGTTTTTGTATCCGCTGATCGTGGTGATCCGCGAGCAGCGCCTGAACAAGCTGCTGGGGTATATACTTGCAGCTGCAGGTGTTATTTTCAGCATCATTTATATTTCTTCAAAGTCTGTAGATTTCCTGGGCAGCAGTGTGAATGCTGCCGGCAGCGGACCGTATGTATTTATCGTGGCCTGCATCCTGCTGGCCGTAGGTATATTTAAGCGCGTAAGATAAGACCGGCAATCAAGGGGACGCTTGTGCCGGCAAGAAGAGCCGGATTTTCTGCTATTATTCGCAGAAAATCCGGTTTTTATTTTTTTGAACCGATTGGATGACTGAACCGTACTAAGTAAGGAAAAATTTGCTGAGGAGGTTGTTAGGTTGAAGAAGAAATGGCTGTGGCTGCTATCATTATCGGTTACACTCACACTCAATCCGCTCCTGTCGCCAGGCGCGATGGCGGCTGAAGATCAGAAGCAGGTCTCGCAGACGGAGGTCGCCTCGAAGCTGGAGACTCTGGCATCTCAGAAAGCGTCGCTGCTGACAGAGCAGTACGGTGTAACAAGTGTACAGTATGCACTCCTGGATGGAGAGGAGCTGGTGTTATCGGGGGTCAGCGGCATCCATGATGCAGAAGGCCAGATTCCGTTGACGCCGCAAACGATGTACGGGATCGGCTCGACGAGCAAAATGTTTACCGCCGCGTCCGTTATGAAGCTGGTGGAGCAGGGCAAGCTTCAGCTGGACACTCCGCTTATCCAGTATATGCCGGATTTCACGATGAAGGATGAGCGGTATAAGCAGATCACGCCGCGTATGCTGCTTAATCATTCCTCCGGCCTGCAGGGGTCCACGCTGGCTAACGCTTTTTTGTTTGAGGATCATGATACGGCTGCGCATGACAGCCTGTTGAGCAACCTTTCGAAGCAGACATTGAAGGCACAGCCTGGGGCCTATTCGGTTTACAGCAATGACAGCTTTACGCTGGCGGAGCTTTTGGTTGAACGCGTTAGCGGTCAATCCTTTACGGCCTTTATTCATCAGCATTTTACGGAGCCCCTGAAGCTGGAGCATACGAAGACTCCTCAGGATCAGCTAGAGGACACTGCACGGGCAGGCATCTTTTACCCCGGCTTTGATGTCCAGCTTCCGGATGCAGTCGTCAATGCGATTGGCACCGGCGGGATTTACTCCACAGCGGAGGATTTGGTGAAATTCTCCAAGGTGTTTACAGGAGGGGCGGAATCGGTCTTGTCCTTCTCTTCTGCCAAGATCATGGCACAGGAGGAGTACAAGAAAGGGATCTGGCCGAAGGATGCCGATAATTCTGTCGATTATGGACTGGGGTGGGATAGTGTACGGCTGTTCCCGTTCGAGAATTATGGTATTCAGGCATTAGCCAAAGGCGGCGATGCGGTTGTGTACCACGCTTCTCTCATCGTTCTTCCGGAGCATGATATGGCAGCGGCCGTCTTGTCCTCTGGCGGCAGCAGCGCGCTGAACCAGATCATGGCGAGCGAGCTATTGCTCCAGCAGCTGAAAGCGAAGGGGGAGATTCAAGCCATCCAGCCGGAGAAATCCTTCGGCAAGCCGGTGGCTGCACCGATGCCGAAAGAGGTTATGGATGTTGCCGGCCGCTATGTCTCCACGAATCAGGTGCTTCAGGCAACGGTGAAGGAAGAGGGACGTCTGATTCTGACTATGCCCATTATGCCGGAGCTTCCCGCACAGGAGTATGTGTACACGAAGGATGGCAGCTTTTTGAATGATGAGGGCACGGTGAAGATTACGTTCGTAACGGAAAGTAACGGCCGCACGTACATCTGGGTTCAGGAATATGCATCCGCACCGGGACTGGGGCAGATGGCAACATCACTATACTCAGGCGAAAAGCTCCAAAGCCACAAGCTGGATGAAGCTTCGGCTGCCGCGTGGGAGCAGCGGGAAGGATTGAAATATTATCCGCTGAACGAGAAGTACAGCTCCATGGCTTACTTTTTGCAGGAGCCTTCCATAGCCATTGTGCGGGACCCCAGCATGAAGGGTTATCTGCTCGACAAGAAGATTACGGGTCCGAACACTGCGCGAAGTCAGCATGAGGTGCCGGGCGTGGGCAGCCGGGATACGATGGATTTCAGCTTCTACAAGCAGCAAGGCAAAGAATATCTGGAAGCAGCCGGAACCTTGTTCGTGAGCGGAGACAGCATCAAGGGGCTGTATGCCGGCAAGCGGTCGAAGGTGACGATCGGTAATGACGGCTATGCCCGCTGGTTTACAATTCCGGCTGCGGCGGCCGGTAAGGCGATGAAGGTGGCTCTTCCGCTTCATAGCGCATTCGCCGTTTATGACGGGCAAGGGGCATGTCTGTATTATTCCATCATCTCCGGTAACCAGGCGGTGAAGCTGCCAGAGAACGGCTCTATCGTATTCCTGGGTGCTGCCGGGTCTGCCTTCGATGTGACCTTGAGCCCGTAGCTCTGGCGGCGGCAGCAATGCAGGTGTCAGAGACTGAAGCTAACGCTGCGGAGGGGTCATAGAGGTACATTTGAGACGTTCCGCCGGAAGGAGTATACTGTATAGGCGGCAATTGCCTGCCGAATCCAACTTGCCTTTAGGAGGAATTGACTATGACTCATCCGGAGCATCCTGTTTTGAATGAAGGGCCTACGCTGCGTGACGGCGTTCAGATGCCGTGGCTGGGCCTCGGCGTATACAAGAGTAAGGAAGGCGAAGAAGTCATCCACGCGGTAAAGTCTGCCATTGCGGCCGGTTACCGCAGCATTGATACTGCGGCCATTTATGGCAATGAAGAAGGGGTAGGACAGGCCATTCGCGAATGCGGCGTGCCGCGCGAGGAGCTGTTCATTACCACCAAGGTATGGAATGATGATCAGGGGTATGAAGCGACTCTTCGGGCTTGTGAAACCAGTCTGAAGAAGCTGGGGCTGGATTATGTAGACCTGTACCTGATCCACTGGCCGGGGAAAGATAAGTACAAGGAAACCTGGAAGGCGCTCATCCATCTGCAGGAGCAGGGATTGGTGCGTTCGATCGGGGTCAGCAATTTCCAGATTCATCACCTTCGGGATATTATCGAGGATTCCGGTGTCGTACCGACCGTAAACCAGGTTGAGCTGCACCCGCTGAACAGCCAGAAGGAGCTGCTTCAATATTGCCAGGAGCAGGGCATTGTGCTGGAAGCCTGGAGCCCGCTGATGCAGGGTCACCTGGATCATCCGGTCATTACCGAGCTGGCTGCAAAATACAGCAAGACTCCGGCTCAGATCATTCTGCGCTGGGATCTCCAGCATGGCATTATCGTTATTCCCAAATCCGTGAAGGAGCACCGGATTCGGGAGAACGGAGATATTTTTGATTTCGAGCTGTCGGCAGAGGATCTGGCACAGCTGGACAGCCTGAACGAGAACAAGCGCTTTGGTCCGAACCCGGACGAATTCCTGTTCTAAGCAAGATCTGATCAAGATCTAAGCAAGAGAAGAAGTGTAGCAAGAAGAGAGGCCTTGCGGGGAAGTCCGCAAGGCCTCTTTTTGTCGTATTCATTGCGCCTGTGTCCATCTACTATGAGCCGGACATGGCCGGCTTCTTGTTCACCTGAACCCGTTCCTTCCCCATCATAAGCACGAAGAATACGGCCAGTCCTGCGGGAACCAGCGCCCAGGCAAAGGCCTGGGTGATGGAGTCGGCCAGCAGACCAGTCACGAGCTCCCGAGCCTCCGGCGGCAGCTGCTGGAGCGCCTCAGTGCTCGGTGTAAACTCTGAATCGATCGGCAGGCTGCCCGGGGCTTGGGAAGCGGTATCCGCCAGGCGGTTCGTCAGGGCATTGCGCTGGATAATGCCGAACACTGTAATGCCGACCGTCATCCCGAGCGAGCGCAGGAACGAGTTGGTTGAAGTGGCAGCTCCCCGCTGACGCGCTTCAAAATTGTGAATCGACGCAATACTGAGCACGGAGAAGGAGAAGCCCACACCGAAGCCTGTCAGGATCATATAAACCGTGAGCCAGCCCCGCGGCGTGTCCGGCGACAGCGTGCTTAATGCAAAGAGGCCGGTGACAAAACAGATGACCGAGAGGATCATAATGTTGCGGAAGGTAGTCTTGGTCGTCAGCAGTCCGCCGATCTGACTTCCGGCTACACTGCCCAGCATCATCGGCATCAGCATCAAGCCGGAGTCGGTCGCAGAGCCTCCATAAACCCCGGCGATAAAGATCGGGATATAGACGGTGGCGACGATAAAGCCTGCACCATAACAGAGCGCGACAGCATTGCTGGCGGCAAACAGACGCTTGCGGAACATGTTGAAGGAAATGATCGGCTCACTCGCCCGCTTCTCTGCCCAGATAAATAGAAAGAAGAGCAGCAGAAAGCCCCCGAACAGGCTCAGGATCTGAATAGAGTCCCATGCATAAGCCTGCCCTCCCAGCTCCAGACCGAACATCAGGCAGATGATCGCGCCGACGAGGGTTGCGGCACCGGTCCAGTCGATTTTTTGCTGAACCCGGGACAAGGTTTCCTTATAGAAGACGAGAATGAGCACCAGGGAGATTAGCCCGATGGGGAGATTGACATAAAAGACCCACTCCCAGCCGATGCTGTCTGTAATAAAAGCGCCGAGCAGGGGCCCCAGAATGCTGGATGTGCCGAAGACAGCGCCGAGCAGTCCCGTCATCCGTCCTCTCTTCTCCGGCGGAAATAAATCGAACACAATCGTAAAGGCAATCGGCATCAAGGCACTGCCGCCGATACCCTGAATAGCGCGGAAGATGATCAGCTGCATCATACTGTCCGCCAGACCGCACAGCGCCGAGCCGAGCAGGAAAATCAACAGACCGAATACAAAAAAGCGCTTCCGTCCATACATATCCGACAGTTTCCCGAAGATCGGGGTACCGGCCATGACGGCAACCATGTAGGCCGAGGTGACCCATACGATCTGATCAAACCCGCCGAGATCCTCCACAATGGTGTACATGGCCGTCGCTACAATCGTGTTATCCATCGCGGACATCAGAATACCGAGCAGAAGCGCGGTGACGACCAGCTTGATATGGCTTTGCTGTGCATTCATTCGTTACGGCTCCTTTTTGTATGTATATAGTGGTATATAAAGCAACGTGCTGTCTCTATTTTAGCCCTTCCAGGATAAGCATGGCAAGACGAACAGGAAAAACAGGAAAACGCTGGGGCGAAGGGGAGGTTGCTGCTTGGCGCCAGCTAAACTAAAGAGCCAGAGGCGGCTGGCCTCTGGCTTGGGATGCATCAGTGCGGGATGTTCGGCAAGGCGAGGGCTAGCCTGGCGGGCGCCTGCCGGCGGCAGGTGCCTGCTTCATGCCCGCTTGCATGGGCGCGCCGCACAGCGGGCAGGCCTTGCTGCCAGCGGGGACCGCCGCGCTGCTCGGGCCCGCCGGGTGGTCCATGCGCTGCCAGCCACGGCAGCCGGCCCCGCTGCACACCCACGCGCGGACCGGCTCGGCCGGCGCCCGCTGCGGGGTCACCGGCGCCGTGCTTGCTTGCGCCGCGCCGCGGCCTGCTGGCTTCGCGCCGCGCCGCCCGGCAGCGGGGGCCGCGGCGTCCGTGCGCTGCAGCGCCCAGCGCCTGCCCGCACCGTCGCTGGCAGCCGGGCCGCCGCTGCCAGTGCGTCCATCCCCGCTCTCCGGCTGCGCCTTGATGTGGAAGACGCTCTGAAGAAAGCGCGATACCTCCATCTTCCGTCCCCGGTAGTAGCCCGGCGAGCTGATGATCAGCTCATCACGGGCGCGGGTGACGGCAACATAAGCAAGCCGCCGCTCCTCTTCCAGCGCCTCGTCGCCCTTCTGCTCCCGGGCCGTGAGCGGGCGGCTGTCGTCGCGCTGTGCAGCCTGCAGGGCGGAGGTGTGCGGCAGAATGCCGTCAGACGCGCCGATCAGGCAGACCACCGGAAACTCCAGCCCCTTGGACTTGTGAATGGTCATGAGCTTGATGGCGTCGGCATGCTCATCCTTTTTGCGGTGCATCATGTCCCCGTGAACCTCAATCAATGCATCGACGAAGGCAAGGAAGGAGGGAATATCCTTGAACCGCTTGGCGGACGCCTCCAGCTCATCCAGTCCCTCCTGGATGAATTCCTTATGCAGCGTCAGATCCTTGCCCCGGTCGGCTTCCATAAATTTGTCGTAGAACCGCACCCGGATCTCCCGAATCGCTTCTGCCGGCTCCATGAGCTTCAGAGATTTAATCAGCTTCGACCGCTCCCGAACCTGCTCTATCTGAAAATCCTTCAAGCCGGGGAAGGTGAGCAGATGGGAGAGGGGACCTTTTTTGGGGCGGGGGGTGTCCTGCTGCAGGATATGCTCCATCCCTCTCTCCCGGTTGATATACAGCGTTGGCAAAATCCCGCCCAGCGCCTGGAAATTGCGACGATCGAGCGACAGCCTCAGATGCTCCATCACCGGCTTCACCATCCACTGCTCATAGAACAGATCGTTCTGCTCATAGTGGATAAACGGAAGTCCCGCCAGCACCAGCTGCTCGAATATGGCCCGGCTGTTATGCGAGGTCCGGTACAGGATACAGTAATCCCCGTATGGTCTGCGGTTCTCATTTACGGACTCCTGGATCGAGCTCAGCAGGAGCGAGGCCTCCTCATCCGGATCATTGGGGCGGAGGTAGAGCGGGACCTGATCGCTTTTTCGGGTGGATTGCAGTGTTTTGGGGCGCCGAAGTTGGTTGTGCTGGATGATCTCATTGCCCAGCCCCACAATGCTCGACAGCGAGCGGTAATTGATGTCCAGGGTAATGACCCTGGCACCGGGAAAGGCTTGGTCAAAGTGAAGAATAAACTCATGCCGGGCGCCGTTGAAGCTGTAAATGGTCTGATCGTCATCTCCCACCACCATGAGATTGCGATGAGGCTTCACAAGCATTCGGATAAGCTCATAGGGCAGCAGGCCGGTATCCTGGAATTCATCGACCATGACGTAACGGAAGCGGCGTTGCAGTGAATGCAGCAGGGGCTGATCGTTCTGTAGAAGGCGGTGGGCCCAGACAAGAATATCGTCAAAATCCATCTGGCCATGCTCTTCCTTCCACGTCTCATATCTGGCAAAAACCTGCCGGGTCTCCACCTCTGCCGGGGTGCTGGCCGGAAGCTCGTCCAGTCCTGCCATGTTCAGGCGATAGGCGGACCACAGCGATAACAGCGTCTCGGCCTCATAGCGGTCCGCAAGGCCCATCTCCCGCAAAATCCGCTTCACGATGAATTGCTGATGCCTGGTATTGCTCAGAATTTCCTGCCGGTAGCCGCGCGTGCGCAAAATGTACAGGAAAAACGAATGAAAGGTCCGGGCTGTTACCTGCTCGGCCTCCCGATTACGAATGCCCGGCAGTGCCCGAATCCGCTCCTTCATTTCGGCTGCAGCCTTGGAGGAGAATGTGACCAGCAAGATGGAGCCGGGGTCTGCTCCGCCGGCAGCAATGAGATGCCCGGAGCGGCTGACCAGCACGGACGTCTTGCCGGAGCCCGCTCCGGCCAGCGTCAGCAGCGGGCCTTCTCCGTGGCGTACCGCTTGAATCTGCGCTGCATTCAGGAACAGCCCCTGCTCCTCCAGGCCGCGGAAGAAGGGAGCATCCCGGTCTGTACTGCGCACCAGCTCGCGGCTGCTGCGGGAGGAGGTCAGCCCTGCAAAGGGAAGGTCACGCCGCTGACTGCCGAAGGGTCGTTTAAAGAAATGAGTCATATGTGAATCACCTGTCATTGTAATTTAAAAACAGCCCTCCCAGTGTACCGGAATTGCAGCGGACTGGCAAAGGAAATTGCTGATGTCTTGCAAGGAAGACCGTGACGGGAAGCCTGCACCAATAGACTAATAGACCAATAGCATAAAGAAAAGAGCTGCCCTCAGGATTTTGTGGTCCTGGCGGTGCAGCTCTTAACGGTACGGGATGCCGCTTATGGCAAAGCTTTGCCGCGCGCACTTACGTACAGGGAATACCATTCCTCCCGCGTCAGCTCAACCAGCTCCGCACCGCCGCAGGCGCGGATTCGGTCCGGATTACGGGTGCCGATCACCGGCTGGATGCCCGCCGGATGCTTCATCAGCCAGGCCAGAAGCACGGCTTCCGGGGATGCCTCCTTCTCTTGAGCCAGGCGCTGGATCAGCGCAGCCGTTTCTTGAATATCCTCGGGCAGCTGCTCCACAGCTCGTCCGGTGTACAAGCCTCTGGCAAGAGAGCCCCAGGCCTGGATCTGGATGTTGTTCTGCTGACAGTATTCCAGCGTGCCCGCCGGGAACGTATGGTTCTGAAAAGCCTCCTGGTTGACATGAACGCCTGCATCCAGCCAGCCCAGATGCTGCAGACTCATCTGCAGCTGATTAACGATGAATGGCTCCTTCGTATAGGCCTGCAGCAGTGAAATCTGGCCGGCATGCATATTGGAGACGCCAAAATGACGAACCTTGCCGGATGCCTTCAAATCCTCCAGCGCTTCCGCGACCTCGGAAGGGTCCATCAGCGGGTCAGGACGGTGCAGCAGCAGCAGGTCCAGGTATTCAATGCCAAGCCGTTTTAACGAGCCGTCCACACTATGAATGATATGCTCCTTGGAGAAGTCATAGCGCCCTGGCACCCCGTTCTGCTCCGCAAAACGGATTCCGCACTTGCTCTGAATAATCATGCTCTCCCGAAGCTCGGGACGTTCCTTCAGGACCTGGCCGAACACTTCTTCGGCCTTGCCGCGCGTATAGATGTCCGCATGGTCATACATGTTGATTCCTACCGCCAAAGCGGCATCCACGGCTTCATGGGCTTCTTTGAGATGTAAAGACGTAATCGGGCTTTCGTCCCAATCTCCGCCAAGCCCCATGCATCCCAGCACGAGACGGCTTGCCGGCACATTCCGGCGGTTTAAAGGCATAATGCTCATATCATTCATAACCTCCCATAGATATCATTGTTAGCTGTGAGGCACATGCATTTCTACGTGATGCTACAGTACCAAGACAGCGGGTCTCCCGGGCACGGCTGCGAGCGAAGCCGTGCCTTACCGGCTGCGCTCCAGACTACGGAGCAGACTGGTCTTATGTCCATAAATGACGGCTTTATTAGTCAGGAACGCCGTATATAGCAGAATAAATACGCCGTACGGAAAGCCGGTCCCGTCAATGCTGGGAACTGCCGCTTCGGCGGCGATGAAGTAGCCCAGCGTCAGCAGAACCGGAAGCTGGCGCTTGAGCCGGTATTTCCATACAGACCAGATCAGGCCGACCACACCGGCATATAGCAGCACCAGCCGTACGAAGTCGAGCGCGGACTGCACAACCCGCCGGGTGTCAGGGTCAGCGAAGCGGCCTGCGTACCGTGTGGACAGACCTCCAAAGACACTGCGGAACAGATACACCAGCGGATTCCCTTCAATAAACCGGGCTTCCAGCCATAGTGGTGCGAGATTCCAGGGACCTGGGAGATACATCAGCTTCTGAAATCGCGGCAGGCTAAGCCACCATGGCGACAGCACAAGGATATAGCCGCCGGCGATCAGGAGCGTACCCCATAGTATGTATCTCATCGGACTTTTGTAAATATACCACAGGATCAGAAATACCCCGGGATACAGCAGTGCTTGCAGATTGAAGCAGGCAACGGCGGCGGTCAGTACGCCGGCGGCTGCATACCAGGCTAGCTGCCTCAGCTCTAATGCAGCAATTACTGAGCATACGAGCAGCAGCATCAGTGTCTGCATGGTCATATCCGGCAGAATGAGCCGGGCGAGACCGTAGGCAGGCCAGTACAAGGCGTAGATAATAGCAGCGAGCAGTGCAGTCGTGGTGTTGAACATGTACCTTGCCAGCACGAATACCAGATAGACAGAAACGGCATGCAGGATACATTGGATGATCCGGTATGCGGTAAAGGCGGTGTCTTCCTCCCCGAACAGCTGGATCAGGGCGAAGATCATTAACGGAACCCCTGGCATGACGCCGGAAACGGCGCTGGAGCCGTCTCCGGCTCCGTCACGGCTGATCAGCAGGGCGCTGGTCATATACTGCTGTTCCATTTCAATCACAGCCGCTCTCGGGTTCTTGGAATCTCCGGCTGCAACAAGCAGGCATGACAATAGAAACACAATGACAATGAGCCCCAGGAGCACTTTGCGGTTCAGGCGGTTCAAGGACCAGATGGAAAACAAATTGTCCACTCCATTTTTATCATATTCGTTCTATCTCTTATCTTAATGAAACGGGAGCGGGAAAGAAAGTCCGGCTTTCCTCTCCTTCTAAATTTCAGGCGCTCCAGCCCCATAGCGCGGCGTAAAAAAAGGCTCCGTAAACACGGAGCCGCTGCTAAAATGCTAGTCATATGAGAAGCCAAAGAGTAGGGGCTGATCCTGCCGGACAGCTTCCCGGCTGTTTCTAGAAGCCGCTGTGATATTTGTCCTCACTGGAGGAGCTGTCTTTGGAGGTCCCGTCCTTGCGTTTCTCTTCCTGCTTCTCCAGGTTCAGGTCCTCCATAGGGATCGAGTCCACGGTTTCTTCGCTTTTGAACTTGTCAAACAGGCTCTCCTTCTCTGTCGGATATTGCTCGGCATGGTCGGTATGACCCGGTCCGTGATCCAGAGGAAGGTTTTTATTAGATTGTGGCATGGAAATCACCTCGTTTAGTTTGATACTCCTTTTTACCTGTTTTGGAGGAGAATCAAACATAACGGGGAAACCCTTCGGGTCCTGTCAAGAGGATTCCATACCTGCTGCCGGCTGCTGCTGCTCCAGCATACGCTGCTCCATATATCCGATAAACAGCTCGGTCAGCTCCGGGTCAAACTGGGTGCCTGAGCATCGGCGCAGCTCGGCAATGCCTTCCTCGTAGGTCTTCGTCTTCTGATAAGGCCGTTCGGTCGTCATGGCGTCAAAGGAGTCAATGATCGTCAGCATCCGGCACAGGCGCGGAATTTGCTTGCCGCTGTAGCCGTGAGGATAGCCGCCGCCGTCGTAACGCTCATGATGAAGCTCGATGAATGGCACCAGCTCCTTCAGCTTTTCGTTCGTTTCAGCGATGCGCTTGCCCCATACGACATGATTCTTCACCGTTTCCCATTCCTCGGCGGTCAGCTTGCCCTTCTTGTTCAGAATGCCCCATGGTATTTCCAGCTTGCCGATATCGTGGATTAGCGCGCCCAGGATGAAATGCCGCCGGTCCACACTGTCGAGCTTCAGCACCGTGCTCATATCCATCGCATAGCGGAAGACCCGCTTGGAGTGCTTGAAGGTGTCAACATCCTTGTACAGGAACAGCTTCAGCTGCTGCTCAATATCCCGTACATCCTCGGCAAAATCGATCTCATGCTCCTTAGCGGAGCTGGATCCGTAGATATGTACATTGTTCTTACCCTGCTTCTTGGCATAGTACATGGCCTGGTCGGCAAAATCCACCAGCTGGGCTTTATCATGAATGTCTACCCGGTGGGAGGCGATGCCGGCAGAGAAGGACAGGCAGCCGGAAGGAAAGATTTCCACTCCTTCATAGTACGTGTCATTCAGCTTCTTGCGCAGCCGGTTCACAAACTCTGAGGCGGCGCCTTCATCGTACCCCGGCATCAGAATCGTAAATTCTTCACCCCCGAAGCGGGAGGCTACGACCTCTGCAGGCTCACACTCCTCATGGAGAAAATGGCCCAAAAATCCGAGCAGCATATCTCCCTTCAGATGGCCGAACTGATCGTTATATTTTTTGAAGTCATCAATATCAATCATAACCAGAGACAGCGGTGTGTCGTTCTGGGAAGCCTTTACAATCTCTTCATCCAGCAGACTTTCGAAGTAACTATGATTGAACAGTCCTGTTCGCTGGTCGCGCGTTGCCTTCTCCTGAATGTCATTGTACATGGTGAACAGCTGCTTGAAGGAGTAGGAGAGCATCGTGCTGAGTGCAATGAAGAGGGTCAGGCCGAACACCCCGTTGCTGCTGATTAGAATCGTTAACGCCAGAGATAGAATCAGGGTGCTTAAATAGACGAGAATAATATCTTTGAAAAAAGACTTTAGCGCTTCATAAAGCGTGCTCCTCATGAGGATTACATAGAAGAAGCCGATCACCAGAACATTAATAAAGAAATAGGTTGTCAATGCAGCCAGGTAGGAAAGGATTTTTTCGTTCTCCAGCGTACCAATTGTTCCACCGGTAGCCGTAAATACTATAGAGGCGCCCGAGATCATGAGCACATAAATATTAAAGTTAGCCAAGTCTTTCCAGAAGGGCTTTTTATAATATACCGACGAAATAATTAAAGTAAGTAAACATACACTGAGTGCAAACGCTGGGCCATAGATAAACATACAGGCTAGATAAACCGACGAGTCCATGGATTGTCCGTTGCCTTTAGGGGGAAGCTGAAAGGCAAAATGGTCCAGAATTAAGGTAGCTCCGGTTAACGCATACAGCCAAGTCCACTCCTGCAAGGTATAATTCAGGAATTCTGCCTTGTTGACGAAACCAAACACGATAATTCCGAACAATGAGATAATAATGAAATACCACTGGCTGGCGCTGATCTTCAGGGTCCGTTCCCGCTTTAAAAACGACATGGGCTGTTTCTCCTCGGAATACTTGATGGTGTCTCCACATTTTAAAGTATAAATCAAATCAAAACAATGAGATATACAAAAGAACAGGCTGATATCAGCCTGTTCTTTTGTATATCTTATTCTTACATGAATTTGAAGCCGGAGGTCAGAGCAACCAGTACGGATGCTACGATTACTGCGTTAAATACGATACGGGAATATTTAACATTCTCGAATTTTTTCATATTCGTCCCCTCCTTTCCAAAGTGATCTGATGTATGTGAATTATGTAGTTCTCAAAGGTTAGGCGCTGCTGCCTGTTTCCAGCGGCTTATTCTTCTCCGCCTTCTTCTTGTCTCCACTCATGAGCTGGACAATGTAGACGAAGATCCCGACGTTCATTACGATATCGCCAATACTGATGGCTTGGCTTCTCGGGTACGGGGGAGATAAGGGAATAATGTCGCCTAGGAAAGGAAGGCGTGTAGATTCATCAAGCAGGTAATGCTTGGTAATCACTGTGCCCTGACTCAGCATGTCCACATAGTAGGGATCCAGCACGGAAGCTGCCTGCAGCGATACGGGCATCCGGCCTCCGTTCACGGCCATAACCAGAAAGTTCAGGAACACGCCGGTCAGAATCAAGCCGAATCCGTGCTGATCCCGGTTGAGCCATAAAAAAATCATACCTACGATATAAATGCCCATAAACATGTAGTTGCTGATTGAGGCTACGAAGGAGGATTGGTCCTGCACCGCAAAGATAACTAGCTGAATCAGAAGCAGCACCGGAAATATCCATCCGCCCTTCAGCTTGAGCTGTCCAAAAGCATGGAGTCCCTGCTTCAAACCACCCCGGATCATACCGACAATCAGACCTAGGATAATGCCATCAAAAACCATAACAATCTCACTTTCCTCTATCGTCGATTTTCTTCATGAAGCTTGTGATTAATGAAATTCGACCTGAAAAAGGAAAATCCTTCTTGTTGCCGAGAAAAAAAGAAAAAATATTGTCAGAGATGCTCAGATGCCAAAGAGAAATATATTCCAGTTTATTATATCAGCAATTTTTGGGAATTTAAATCCTCATTTCAGCGATTTTCGCCAGGTTTTTTTGACAGAGCTTGGTGTTGTACAATCCTTTACATAAAGTAGGGGGGTATAGTACTATGAGGTTCTAAACCATTTTATAATCCGGGAGGAATCTTATAATGAAGCAAACGGTATTAAAGGTACAAGGAATGTCCTGCGGACACTGCGTGAACGCGATTCAGGCCGCGTTGAAGGAGGCTGGTGTATCCGGTACGGTGGATCTGGAAGCGGGACTGGTCACGGTAGAATACAATGAAGGCTCGGTGAATCCGGCAGGAGTTATTGCTGCCATTGAAGAGCAGGGCTACGAAGCAGCAATTCTGGAATAGCTGATCCCGTATGGAGGGGAGTGATTTCACATGAATGAAACTATCGAGGTGCTGATGAATCATCGCTCGATTCGTAAGTATAGCTCTAAAGAGGTCAGTGACGACCAGCTGGAGCAGATCATTGCGGCAGGTCAGATGGCGTCCAGCTCCAGTAACGTGCAGGCCTACAGCGTCATTGCCATACGGGATGCCGGCATGAAATGTGAGCTAGCGGCTTTGGCAGGGCATCAGGCTTATATCGAGCAGTGTCCGGTATTTCTCGTGTGGTGTGCAGATCTATACCGATTGCAGCAGGCGGGGAAGCCTTATATGGAAGAACAGGAATCTTACATTGATTCGGTGGAGAATTTCATTGTTGCGACGGTAGATACCGCACTGGCTGCGCAGAATGCGGCTGTAGCGGCAGAATCGCTGGGACTGGGCATTGTGTATATCGGAGGCGTTCGTAATGAGATCGAGCGCATTTCAGCGCTGCTGGAGCTTCCGGAGCGGGTATACCCTGTATTCGGGATGTGTGTCGGCTATCCGGACCAGCAGCCTGACGTGCGTCCTCGGCTGCCGCTAGAGGGCGTGCTGCATCACGGCAAGTATGATGCTTCCGGGATCGCAGGCCAGGTGCAGCAATATGATGAAGCTTACCGCACCTACATGAGTGAACGTACTGGAGGAGGCCAGCCGCCTGCGGGATGGTCAGCCTTCATGGCCAAGCGACTGGCAGAGCCGGTGCGGCTGCATATGAAGGCTTATCTGGAGCGGCGGGGATTGCTGAAGCGCTAGAAGGCGGTAGCCGGTGAGGGAGAAGACCTCAAAGCTGCCAGATCAGGGGGACATCACAGTTGAAGCTTGTATCTTGGAATGTGAATGGCCTGCGGGCCTGTGTGAAGAAAGGGTTTATGGACGTGTTCAGAGAGTTGGATGCCGACCTGTTCTGCCTGCAGGAAAGCAAGCTGCAGGCAGGGCAGATTGAGCTGGACTTGGGACCGGAGTATCGACAGTACTGGAACTACGCAGAACAGAAGGGCTATTCCGGGACGGCTGTATTCAGCCGTCTTGCGCCGCTGTCGGTACGCTATGGGATGGAGGAGGATCATGAGCCGGAAGGGCGAATGCTGACTCTTGAGTTTGAAAGCTTTTTCCTTGTTAATGTGTATACGCCGAATGCCAGGAGAGATTTGAGCCGCCTGCCATACCGGCTGGAGTGGGAGGATCGGTTCCGCCGCTATCTGCTACAGCTGAACGCTAGCAAGCCGGTCATTGTATGCGGAGATCTCAATGTTGCCCATCAGGAGCTCGACCTGAAGAACGCCAGAGCCAACTTGGGCAACTCCGGCTTCACCCTGGAGGAACGGGGGAAAATGACCGAGCTGCTAGGCGCCGGCTTCCTGGATACATTCCGGCACCTGTATCCGGACAGAGGCGAAGTCTACAGCTGGTGGTCTTATATGCCGAAGGTAAGGGAGAGGAATATTGGCTGGAGAATTGATTATTTTCTCGTCTCGGCCTCGCTTGCAGATCAGCTGATAGACGCCGACATCCATTGCAGTGTCCACGGCAGTGATCACTGTCCGGTGTCCTTATGCATCGACTTGCCTGAGAGGGTATCAAAACTCTGATCCTGCAGCGGCTTCCTCCAATCGGTAGAACCTGAGGGCGTTGCGGTAAAGCAGCTCCACTGCGGACTGAGCCTCTATGCCGGTAATTTCCGCCCAGGCCGCTGCAACCTCAGCAGTCATGCAGGGATGGGTCAGACGGCCGGCGAAGGGGCCCTCGAATGGCCAAGGCCCGTCCGTCTCGGTCATGACCTGCTCTGCGGGGTAGCGCCTGGCGAGCTCCTGAATGTCCTCCTCATAGAGAAGGTCCGGGGTGAAGGAGATATAGGAGCCGCCCCGCGCAAGCCGCTCGATGGTATCGGCGCTGCCTTTAAACCAGTGAAAGTGCGCAGCAGCCAGCATGCCGTGTTTTTTTAGGAGAGCATAGGCTACATCCGCATCCTCATACACGGCATGAAGCACAATCGGCTTGCCGTGCTTGGCAGCAAATGCGATAAATCGCTCCAGGAGCTCCTCATAGGGCCGGTTGTCCCAGGTCTCGCCCCGGGCTTCAGCCTCAATTCGGGTATAGTAAGGCAAGCCCACCTCGCCTACCGCGGCCATATCCTTCAGATGATGCTCCATAAATAAGAACAGCTCACCAGCCTCTTCCGCCGTTGGAAGAGGCTGTTCGGGATGGAAGCCGAAGGCCGGCTTTACCGAGGCATGCTGACGTGAGAGCAGAAGATTGCTTCGGGCAGATTCCAGCCCCATGGAAACACTGATCAACGAGGTCACGCCGCAGCCGGCCAGCTCCGCCAGAATAGTACCCTGCGCCTCTGCTGAGTAAGCGTCCAGATGAATATGAGTATCGATGTAAGATGATTGCATGGGAGATTTGCCTCCTTCTATTCCTTCTATGAATGCGCCGATCGCAGGCTGGCTACCTGTGTATCTCATGCCGCATCGTTTCGGCGAGCTCTTGCTTTAATGAAAGAAAGTCCGGATCCAGGAGCAGCTCCTCGCTTCGAGGCCGCGGAAACGGGACATGAATGGTCTTCAGAATCTGCGCCGGCCGCCGGGAGAGGACATAGATGACGTCCGATAGCAGCAGCGCTTCCTCGATGTGATGCGTGATCATCAATACGGAGCGGCGATGCTCCTCCCACAGATCCAGCAGCCAGCGCTGCATGTCGCTGCGTGTCAGTGCATCCAGCGCACTGAAGGGCTCATCGAGGCACATGAGCTCCTGCGGGCTCATCAGTGCGCGCAGGAATGCGGCACGCTGCTGCATTCCGCCCGACAGCGTCTCGGGAAATGCCTGCTCGAACCCGTGCAGGCCGGCGTGCTCCATCAGGCGGGCGGCTTCCGCTCGGGCCTGCTCGCGGGACATTCCGGCAAGCTCACGAGGCAGAATGATGTTGTCCAGCGTAGTCCGCCAAGGAAACAAGGCTGGCTGCTGCGGCATATAGGCCACTCTGCCCTTGGAGCCGGTCACCTCCTCGCCATGCATCATAATGCTGCCTTGGTCGGGGTGGATCAGCCCGCCGATCACATGGAACAGGGTGCTTTTGCCACTGCCCGAAGGTCCGATCATGGACACGAACTGCCCCGGCTGAACAGTGAGGCTAATCCCTTCTAGCACCTGAACACGGTGGCGGCGGCTGTGGAACGTCTTGTGAATGCCCTTTACTTCTAGAGCGGGGGCCTGCGTGTCAGGCTGCTCCCGGTTTGAATGCTCCTGCCGCTTGCTGGTCATACGCTCACCTCCTGGCGTGATCCGCGATCATGGTCATCCCGGTTATTGTGGCCCCATCGGACCAGGCGCTTCTCTAGCATAGCGATCAGCCCTACCATGATAAGGCTGAGCAGTACAATGATGGCAATGGCAACGAAGACCCGGTCTGTCCGATAAGCCGATCTTTGGAGCAGCATGTAGTAGCCGATGCCCTTGTTCGAGCCGATCCACTCTCCGATCACAGCTCCCATGACAGAATAGGTAGCGGCAATCCGCAGACCGGAGAACAGGGCCGGCAGTGCATGGGGCAGCTCCAGCTTGGTAAAGGTCTGCCATCTTCCGGCGCCGGCCATTTTCATATAATTCATCATCATTACATCACTTCGGGAAAGTCCGTCCAGGGCAGCAACAGCAACCGGAAAAAAGCAGACGAGTGTAATGACGATGATCTTCGGGAGCAGGCCGAAGCCGAACCAGATCATCAGCAGCGGAGCCAGCGCAATCGTCGGTACATTCTGACTGATCACAAGCAAGGGATATAGGGCCGTGCGAAGCCAGGGTACCAGATGCAGCAGCAGTGCAAGGGCAAGTCCCACCGCCGTGCCGATGGCAAACCCGGAGAGCGTCAGGCGCAGCGTGGCCATTGTATGTCCAACCAGTCCGGGTGCTCCACTCACGGCCTCCTGGGCAATGCCGGCAGGAGAAGGCAGAATCCAGGACTCGATCCCGAGCCATACAACAGCCAGCTGCCATGCCCCCAAAAAGAGAAGGACCGCCACAACGGGCGGCCACACGCTTCTCCACCACATGTTCATGGGCGGTATTTCTCCGTTAGCTGATCCATACTGATGCCTGAGGGATATTGGGCAATTTTGACCTGGGAGATGACGCCGGGACAGCCAGCCTGAAGCAAAGCCTCGTGCATCTCGTTCACAATCTGGAGCAGCTGGGGCAGCTCGCCCTCCAGAGTTGTCTCCAGGGCGTGTACCTCATATTTCACGCCGGAGCGCTGAATAACCTTGATCGCTTCATCGACGAACGGGATGCTGTCGCGTCCGTCCGGCGTCTTGGGAATGACCTGAATGCTCAGCAGGGTAGTAGCCAATAGATCTCATCCTTCCTATATTGTCGTTATCCTAAAGGCAGTTAAGGCAGAAAATCATTCGTGAACGCCTGATCTGCTTCAATCTGCTTGTCCAGCAGCTCGCGCTCAAACATCCAGTCTGCATAGCCCTTCCAAACCTCGGCCTTTTGCTCGCCCCAGCGGGCGGCATCATCCTGATATTTCGGGCTGAGCCACTTCTGGCTCGCTAAGACGAGCTCCTGATCCAGCTCCGGTACCGCTTTGGACAGCAGAGCTGCCGCAGCCTCCGGCTGGTCGATCGCGTATTGATAGCCCTTCGCGGTTGCACGCATAAAGGCCTTTACCAGCTCCGGCTGCTGTGCAATCAGGTCCTCGCTGGTGACGAGCACAGGGGTGTAGTAATCGAGAGCTTCAGAGTAATCCTTCACGTAGATCATATCCAGCGGCTCTCCGCGAAGCTCGGCTTCAATGCCTGTCCACGCGTAGAAGATCCAGGCAAAATCAATATCCCGCTTCACCGCCGTAAAATAATCCGCATCTCCCAGATTAATCATCTGGACCTTGCTGACGTCAGCGCCCTCTTGATCCATCATGGATTTCATGACCGCTTCTTCGACCGGGGAGCCCCAGCCGCCGTACTTCTTGCCTTCAAAATCAGCCGCAGTCTTCATATTACGGTCCACCGGAGCAGCAAAGCCGGAGGTATTATGCTGTATTACAGCGGCAATAGATACCAGAGGCACGTCCTGTGTCCGGGCCAGAGTGACACTCTCCTGATAGCTGACGCCAAACTCGGCCTGACCTGCAGCTACCATGGCGTCAGTCCCGCCGGCCCCAGGCTGGACAATGCTGACGTTGAGACCTTCTTCCTCGTAATAGCCTAAATCCCGGGCCGCATACAGACCGGTATGATTCGTGTTGGCGGTCCAGTCGAGCATCAGCGTAACGTCACTTTGCTGCGCCGGACTGCCGGCAGGGCTCTGCTCTCCTTCATTCGATGCTTCCTTCTGTACATTTCCGCAGCCGGCTGTAAACAGAAGCAGGCTGCAGATGAGCAGTGCGAGCCATCTCGGATGCTTGATCATGAAGCTTCTCTCCTTTTGGGCAGTCCCACTCTTCAACCTATGAATCTGAATCCTAACAAAAACGCCCCGCGTCAGCGGGGCGGTTCACAGCAGAACAGGTTCCAAGCCAAGCTTCAATAGCTGGCCGCTGCAAGTTACCTACGCTGGCATTACCCAGATCAGGTTCAAGGGTCAGTGTCAGTATGGGACACAATCTCAGCCGGCCGATTCCCAGCTCCCCGTGGGATGATGAAGTTGGACTGCATGTTTTTGATGATTACGAGTAATTATAGACCTGCAGGTTTCCGCTTGTCCAGCAAGCTCACCTTTTATAAGGAAGCGTTACCTCTGGAAGAATTCGATGCGCTCGCCTTCCGGCCCCTGAAAAAAGAAATAACGGCTTCCGTTCGGCAACGTAACGATGTCCTCATCCAGCTGGGGAACGTTCAATCCCTTTACGCGTGCGTACTCCTCTTCAATGTCGTCGGTGCTGACTGCAAAATGATGCACCTTGCCTTCCTCCGGAAGATTGTCGTTATAGCCTTGAATGAGCTCGACCTCTGTCTCCTCGTCGCCTTGAAAGCCAAGGAATGCAAGCTCGATGACGCCGTTGCTATGCATCATTCTTCCTTTCAGCTCCAGTCCGATGACCGAGGTATAAAAAGAAATGCTCTGATCCATGTCACGCACCATAATACCGACATGATCCAGTCGTTTTTTTGCCATGAGTGCCGCCTCCTTAAAATCTGAATGAACCAACAAGCCCAAGCATAGCATGTCAAATCGCACTGTCAAGGTTCATATCCGGGCAAACGGGTACACTATAGATACGATGTCTATTTTGGAAAGGAGCCATGCATGATGGACCATACTACATTAGAGAAGAAGATTGCTGAAGCGCTGAACCACAACAAATTTTGCTCATTCGCGACCGTGGAGGGCAACAAGCCCAAGGTTCGATATATGGCACTGTTTCATGATGGAGTGAACCTGCACCTGGCGACAGACCGTAAGACTCACAAGGTAGAAGAGCTGGAAGAGAATCCGAACGTTTACGTCCTGGCCGGCTATGAAGAGGGCGGCTCCAAGGACGTGATCGAGCTGCAGGGCATCGCCCGCGTTACCAAGCAGGAGCAGCTGCGCAATGAGCTGTGGAACGAGGATTTCAAGCGCTGGTTCAGCGGCCCGGATGATCCGGATTATGTCATTCTTGAAATCGAGGCGCAGCGCATTGAGTATACCCCTCACGGCGGGGAGCTGCAGGTATGGGAGAAGTAAGCAACGATTGATCAATAGCGAAGATTCGACAAAGGAAAGGCCTGCATATGCAGGTCTTTTTTCAAGTTATAGTTAAAACTTTACATCCTGCTGGGCAATAAGTATGATTAGGTTATACATAATTAATCCTTAAGACCTAACCGGTTGTTAAATATTTATGAGGGATTGTGTCGATAAAAAAGATATATAAACGATCTGCCTAGGAGGAATACGATGCAATGTGATAGCTGCTCCATACCAGAACCGATTGAGGATGAAGGATACGTTTACATACGGCCGGTGCTTTCGGAGGTGACCCTGCTGCTGGAGAGCGGCGGGCTAGCTGTGCGTGAGCATGAAGGCCGGTGCGTAGCAGCCTACCATAGCCGGGAGGACATTTTGTTTCTGATGCAGTCCATGAAGAAGCTGTCTGTTGGCCAGAGAGAAGAACTGGATCTGATGATTACCGGCAAAAAAGTTCGGCCCATTCGGGAGAAGTGGATTCCTTTGCGTCAGTTTGAGGAACGCCTGAAGCATTTTGACGTTGTGCAGATTATTACCGAGCAGCAGTTTACCAGCTTCATGCAGCCCATTGTTGACCGCAGCGGCAGCATTGTCGCCTATGAGTTCCTGCTCCGTCCAAGGGAGGGCGGGACGTACTTCCAGCCTTATCAGCTCTTCGAAACGGCGAGGGAGACGGGCCTGCACTCGTTCCTCGACCGCTCCGCCCGGATTTCGGCGATTGAGACGAGCGCGATGTGGCTCCCGAACGGCATCAAGCGCTTCGTGAACTTTCTGCCCTCCTCCATTTATAATCCCGATTATTGTCTGACTCATACGTTCCAAGCGATTAACCGCTTGAATCTTGATCCGGCGGACTTTGTATTTGAGGTGGTCGAGACTGAAAAGGTGGACAATGCCCAGCATCTTCAATCCATCTTTGAGGTTTACCGGCGCAATGGCATTTCCGTTGCGATGGACGATGTCGGCTCCGGCTACTCGACACTGGAGCAAATGGTGCTTCTGAAGCCTGATTATGTCAAGATTGATCGCAGCCTGATTGACCGCTGTGATGAAAGCGGGGAGAAGCAGCAGAAGCTGCGGATCATTACAGAGACGGCCAAGGGCTTCGGAGCCTATGTGCTGGCCGAAGGGATTGAACGACCGGAGGAGTTTCAATTCGCGCGCGAGATCGGCATGGATCTGGCACAGGGCTATCTGTTCGGCAAGCCTTCTCCGCAGCCGCCGCTGGATTACAACCGTACACGCAAGGCAACCTGAGCATGAGGGTCAAGCTGGAAGTCATCGCATCCACCGTAGAGGATGCGCTGCTCGCACAGCAGCGCGGCGCAGACCGGCTGGAGCTGATCATTCGGCAGCGCTGCAGCGGCTTGTTCAGCTGCTTCGGTAACGGAACAATAATTACAGCACCAAAAGGCGTATTGACAGGCTCCTCCAGGGAGCTTGTCAATACGCCTTTTGGTTTTGGTTAGGGGCTGAAGGCCCGGATGTCTGCCGAAATCGGGAGCAGAGGAGAAAAGAACAATCCTAGCTGCCTGCCTTCACTGTACGGGAAGCCTTGGCTTCACCGCGTCCCTCCAGATGGAAGTCCTGGCCGGCCGCCTTCAGTGTCACTGCCGTATCGGTTTCGTTCAGGATGACGATGTCCTGCTCGCTCACCTTGACATTCAGGCGGGCGCCGCGGAACATCACCTTGAAGGAGAAGGAGGTCCAGTGGCCGGGAACGAACGGATCCAGGTGCAGGACGCCGTCCCTTACCTTCAAGCCGCCGAAGCCGTGAACGACCGACATCCAGGTGCCTGCCATGCTGGTCGTATGGCAGCCGTCTTCGGTATCGTTGTTGTAGTTGTCCAGATCCAGGCGCGCCGTACGCAGGTACATCTCATACGCCTTCTCCTGATATCCCAGCTCACAGGCCAGAATGGAGTGGACACATGGGGAGAGCGAGGATTCATGGACAGTGAACGGCTCATAGAAATCGAAGTTCCGTTTTTTCGTTTCCAGATCATATCGGTCTCCCAGGAAGAACAGTCCCTGCAGCACATCGGCCTGCTTGATATACACAGAGCGCAGAATGCGGTCCCATGACCATTTCTGATTCAGGGGCAGGTGGGCAGGATCGAGGCTCTTCACCGGCAGCAGCTCTTTGTCCAGGAAGCCGTCCTGCTGCAGGAAAATGCCGCGCTCTGCATCCTCCGGATAGTACATCTTGTCGATGATATGACGCCATTGAGTCGTTTCCTCGTCCTTCAGCTCCAGCTTGGAGATCAGCTCTCCATAACGCTCCGGCTCCTCGCGCTGCAGCTGCTCCAGCACCTCCAGCGTATACTCCATCGTCCAGGACGCAATGCGGTTTGTGTACCAGTTATTATTGACGTTATTCTCATATTCGTTCGGTCCGGTAACACCGAGCATTACATACTGCTGCTTCACCTCAGAATACTGGACACGCTGCTCCCAGAAGCGTGAAATTTCCGCCAGCACCTCCAGGCCGTATTGGCCTAGGTACGCCGTATCCCCGGTGTAATTCACATAATTATAAATGGCATAAGCAATCGCGCCGTTACGGTGGATTTCCTCAAACGTAATTTCCCACTCATTGTGGCACTCCTCGCCGTTCATCGTCACCATCGGGTACAGCGCGCCTTTGGTGAAGCCCAGCTTCTTCGCGTTTTCTTTGGCTTTTTCCAGGTGCTTATAGCGGTAAATTAACAGATTGCGCGAGATGCCGGCATCCGCCGTGCTGAGATAGAACGGCAGACAATAGGCCTCGGTATCCCAGTAGGTGCTGCCGCCGTATTTCTCGCCGGTGAAGCCCTTGGGTCCGATGTTCAGGCGATCGTCCTCGCCGCTATAGGTCTGGTTCAGCTGAAAAATATTAAACCGGATCGCCTGCTGCGCCGCAACATCGCCCTCGATGACAATATCGCTTTCCTTCCATTTGTCGAGCCAGGCTGCCTTATGCTCGCGCTCCAGCTCACTGTAGCCGGCCTGAATAGCCTGCTCCAGCAGATGACGGGCCTGATCACTCAGCTGGCCCAGACCGTGATCACGCGAGGTGACATTGGCCACATATTTAAAGAGCGTAACTTCCTGGCCCTGACCAGCCTGAATGCTGAAGCGGCTGCCGACATATTTCTCTTTCTCTACGGCTTGAGGTGTGAGCGTGAGCTTCTCGCCGCTTCTTGCTGCCTCAAAGGTCATGGCAGAGGTCACGTGGAAATCCAGCTTTTTCGTCTTCACCGTCAGCACGGAGGTGGACTCCCCGGCTTCGCGGAACACCTCCAGCCAGAACTTCTCGTCATAGTTGGAATCCTTGTTCTTCACGTCACCGTCGAGGTAAGGCGTGAAGGTCAGGGTGCCTTCAAAATTCAGCGGGGTCACACTATAACGGATGCTGCCGATCTCATGGCGCACAATGCTGACAAAGCGGGAGGAGGAAACTCTCAGCTCCTTGCCATCCTCCAGCACCGCCGTAAAGCTGCGGGACAGAACGCCTTCCTTCATGTTCAAGGTCCGCACAAAATCCTTCACGGTGCACTGGAATATATCCAGCGGCGTCCCGTCGATCTCAACGTCAATGCCGATCCAGTTCGTGCTGTTCAGCACCTTGGCAAAATATTCAGGGTACCCGTTCTTCCACCAGCCGACGCGCGTCTTGTCAGGGTAGTAGACACCAGCCATATAGCTGCCTTGCAGCGATGGACCGCTGTACTGCTCCTCGAAATTGGCGCGCTGTCCCATATATCCGTTACCAATACTAAAAATACTTTCGGAAATTTCATGGTTATGCGGGTCAAAGCCTTCCTCGATAATCGACCATTCGTTCAGTTTCAAATATTGTTTCATGATCAACGGCTCCTTTATGAATGATAAGATTGCATATGTTATGCCATATCGGCAAATTGCATATCTGCGAAATCCAGGCTGCAAAAAAAGCTCGGCAGCACAAGCTGCGCTTATCTTGGAGCAGGGAGGTGTTCCAATTCCTTAAGCTGCTTCACAGAAAAGCCTGAGAGCGAGGACAGCACAAGGTCCGCCTGGCCCAGCTGGTCCGCCGAGCCGATCCCCACGCTGCGCATCCCGGCGCGGCGCGCAGCCTCAATCCCGGCCTCGGCATCCTCGAAGACGACCGCCTCCTCAGGCAGCACGCCCACCTCTTTGGCGCCCAAGAGAAATACCTCGGGGTCCGGCTTCGCGCTCACGGTCTTATTGCCGTCCACGATGGCGTCAAAATACGGGGTGAGGCCCGTGTGGTCCAGAATTGACATCGCATTCTTGCTGGCGGAGCCGAGAGCGACCTTGATGCCCTGTGATCTCAGAGCTTGAAGCAGCTCCAGCGCACCCGGTAAAATCTCCGAGGCATCCATACCCGAAATGTACTCCACATAGCGTTCATTCTTTGACTCCGCCAGTCGCAGCTTCTCCTCCTCCGTCAGCTCCAGTCCGCCGATGCTGAGCAGAATGTCCAGCGAGGCCATGCGGCTAACGCCCTTCAGCCGCTCGTTATCTTCTTCCGTAAAGGTGAAGCCCAGCTCTTGTGCGAGCTGCCTCCAGGCAATGTAATGGTATTTGGCGGTGTCTACAAGAACACCGTCCAGATCGAACAGACAGGCTTTAATCGGTGTCATAGGTTTCTCCTCCTTCAATGTCCATCCCGGCGACCCTGTAGGGTTAGTATGCTCGCCGGGCGCATAAATCAGATTTATTTTTATGTGCAAACGTTTGAACGAGCCTTAAAAATAATAGAAGCATTGATATGCTTCTATTTTGCTGCTTGCCCGGCTGGCAGTCTCTTGATCAGCCGGGCTGTGTCAGCCTGAGTCCAACTAGAGCGATCTCGGCATGGAGTACATGGACGATTCGCGAATCATAAGCCGGTGCGGAATGACATAGCGGTTCGGCAGCACCGAGCTTCCATCATGACGAATGTTCTGGATCAGCGCCTGAGATGCGGTATAGCCCAGATTGTAAATGCCGATATCTACGCTGCTTAGCGGCGGGGTAGACAGCTCCGTAAGCGAAATGTTGTTAAAGCTTATAATAGATACGTCCTCCGGCACCTTATAGCCCAGCTCATGCAGGCCGCGCAGCACACCGAAGGAGACAATGTCATCCACGATGACGAGCGCTGTCGGGCGTTCCGGCAGATTCATAAAGAAGGACATGGCGCGGTAGCCGCTGTCCTGCAGAAATTCTCCCTCGACGATCCAGTCCTTGCGCATTGCAATTCCGCAATCAGACAGTGCCCGATTGTACCCTTCCAGCCGGTCCTTGGACACAACCAGATTCGGAGGACCGCTGACAAAGCCGATCCGCTCATGCCCTTGAGCAATGAGATGCCGGGTCGCATCATAGGCAGCCTGCACGTTGTCGGTATCGACGGACAAAATATCGGGGTAGCTGTCGCTTCGACCGACCAGTACGAACGGGTAATCATGAGTTTTCAGAAAATTGACGACCGGGTCGTCCTGGCGGGAGTACAGCAGGATTGCGCCGTCTACCCGGCGTCCGTGCAGCAGGCGCGATACCGCTTCAACCTCTTCCTTCTCATTGCCGCCCGAGCTGATCAGAACATCATACCCGGCGCGGTTGGCCTGGGCTACAATCCCCCGGATCAGCTCCATGAAGAACAGGTTGAGGAACAGCTCCTCAGCGGGCTTGGGCAGGATCACGCAAATGCTTTCGGTCGTTTTGGAAACGAGGCTTTTGGCCATAATATTCGGGTGGTAGCCGAGCTCTTCCATAATATCCTTGACGCGGCGAGAGGTTTCTCTGCTGATTCTGGGATGATTGGAAAGCACCCGGGAAACCGTGGAAGGAGATACGCCCGCCTTTTTAGCAACATCTTTAATTGTTACAGACATGATAACCTCCTCCGGTGGAACCGTTTGCCTAAGTTATAGTCACTCATTGAAATAGATTAAAAGTGAAGCTGAAATCAAGCGATTGAATGTACGGCGGCTGTAATAGGATGTCACTGCCTAGCCTTTGTTGATGCCCATTTACAAATTAAACGGTTACATACTGTTATCTTATCGCGTATTCCGGTACTTGTAAATACATGCAGCACCGGTCCGGTTCAGGAAGATAACGTTTGAAAAACAAAGAATTATGCTGATTTCAAGTGATTGAATGAGATCGGGAGGGTTTGTGCAGACACACTTCAACAGAAATTTTGTGCAAACGGTTTAACATTAGCGTGAATTAAGGTAAGATAGAAATGGAATTGAAAGCGAATTAACAAGGAATAGAAAGCGGATACAAAGGGTGGTTTGAGATCTTATTCAAGCTGAATCAGCGAAAGAAAGACTTGATGAGTGACTGAAGCTATGTGTCTAAGCAATCGTTTGCACCATTTTATAGCGAAAGGAAGAACAAGGGATGACGGTGAAGAGCAAACAGAGACAGGCAACGCGAAAATGGGCGGCAGCGGCGCTCTCGGCCCTTCTGGCAGGCGGGATTGTGACGGGGTGCGGCAGCGGGAAGGAAGCAGGAGAGCCGGAGGGTGAGATGGGAACGGCAGTGGAGCAGCCGGCGGCAGAGAAGGCCGCTCCCGCTGAAGGCGGTGCCGGAGCAGGAGAAGGACAGGAAAGCGGTGCGGCGGCAGCTGTGGATGAACAGCCGTCCGAGGTGTATTATGAGATTTTTGTGAGGTCCTTTGCGGATTCGAACGGAGACGGCATTGGGGATCTGAACGGCATCATCAGCAAGCTGGACTACCTGAACGACGGCAAGCCCGAAACGACGGATGATCTTGGCGTCACCGGAATCTGGCTGATGCCGGTTAATCCGTCTCCGTCCTATCATGGATATGATGTCACAGACTACCGGAATATTCATCCGGAGTATGGCACGCTGGAGGATTTCCGGCGCCTGATGGACGAAGCACACAAGCGGGGAATCAAGATCATTATGGATCTGGTCGTGAACCACTCCAGTGTGGAGCATCCCTGGTTTCTGGAAGCTTCATCAGACGTGAGCTCGGATCAACGAGACTGGTATGTATGGGCAGAGGATCAGGGAAAAGAGCCGACCGGCGTCAGCGCAGCCGGTGGAGGCAACCCATGGCATGAGAAGAACGGAGCGCATTACCTCGGTATTTTTTGGGGCGGCATGCCGGATTTGAACCTGGACAATCCAGATGTTCAGAAGGAAATGAAGGACATCGGGCAGTTCTGGCTGAAGCAGGGTGTGGATGGATTTCGCCTCGATGCAGCGAAGCATATTTACGAGGACCTGGCGGCAGATAAGTCTGAAAGCACCACAGCCAAGAATACCGCTTGGTGGCAGGATTTCCGCAAGAGCATGGATGAGGTGAATCCGGATGCATATATTGTGGGCGAGGTGTGGGAGAATTCAGCGGCCTCCATTGCTCCGTATCTTCATCAGGCGTTTGACTCCGGATTTAACTTTGGCCTGGCGGAGAAAATTTTGAGTGCCGTTCAGAGCGGCAAAGACAATAATCTGGCCTTTACGCTGGAGCGGACCTATGGCCTGTTCAGCAAAGTGTCCGGGGGGCAGTTTACGGATGCCGTATTCCTCGCGAACCATGATCAGAACCGGGTGATGACGCAGCTGCGGAATCAGGAGGAGCAAGCGAAGATGGCGGCCGGCATTCTGCTGACTCTGCCAGGAAATCCATTCATCTATTACGGCGAAGAGATCGGCATGCAGGGGGCGAAGCCGGATGAGCGCATTCGTGAGCCCATGGTCTGGTCAAGCGGGGAGAAGGATGCTGCCCAGACGAATTGGGAGCCGATGACCTTCAATGGCAGCGGCCGCACGGAGGGGGTCAGTGAGCAGCTGCAGCGTGAAGACTCTTTGCTGGTACGCTACCGGAATCTTATTCGCTGGCGTAACGACCTTCCTGCGCTGCGGGACGGGAACATCGGACAGTACGCCTCTGGTCATGGCAGCGTCATGGCATATACCCGAAGCACGGAGAAGCTGCAGGCGCTCGTGATGCATAACCTGTCAGGAGACGAGGTCCGGATTACGCTCGATGAAGCTGCAGCCGGCGGCTTCACAACGCTGTCCCGCTCCACCTCGGAGCAAGCGGTGCTGCAGGGCCGTGAGCTGAGCCTGCCGGGATACACCACGGTAGTGCTGGAATAATGGAAGGAGCCTGACTCAGTGCGCAAGGAGAGTCAGGCTCTTTTTGATGTTGCGCTGAGCCAGTGATCAGCTCACAAGGTAGTCTTTACGTGCATGCTATAATGCATAGCAGATGGTGAGATGAAGGAGGATCAACTCAAGTGAACAGAAGCTTGTTATACATAGAAGATGATCGCGATATTGCCCAGTGGGTCAGCAGCTTTTTGCAAGAAAGAGGGTACAGCGTTGTGTGGCTGAGAAGCGGTGAGCGGGCTATAGAGAGCGCAAAAGACTGCAGTCTGGCCATCCTGGACGTGATGCTGCCAGGACTTGACGGCTTTACAGTGGGTCAGCGCTTGAAAAAAGCCTGTCCCGGTCTTCCGATCCTGCTGCTCACGGCACGAACCTCCATTGATGACAAGCTTGAAGGTCTCCAGTTCGCGGACGACTATCTCACGAAACCGTTTCATCCGGATGAGCTGGCGGCCAGAATCGAAGTGCTGCGGCGGCGTTTCTCGGTATCCTCCCCTGAGCCAGCCATACTGCAGCACCTAAAGGTATATGAGGAAGAGAACCGGGTGGTGAATATCGAGAGCGGCGAAGAAGTCATGCTTACCGGCAAGCAGTTTCAGATATTCAAGTACTTGTTACGCCATCAGGGCCGGGTGATGACCAAAGAGCAAATCTATGAGGCCGTGTGGGGGGAGTCCTATATTGAAGGAGACAAGACCCTGATGGTGCATATTCGATATTTGCGTGAAAAGCTGGAAAACGACCCTGCCGCTCCTACCGTTATCGAAACTGTACGTGGATTAGGCTACAGGGTGCGGTCATGACACGGCTGCCTTGGCAGCGGAAGAGAAGAGGCTACCGGAACTCGCTCACATCCCGCTATCTGCTGATTGTATGCATTGCGATGCTCTTTTTACCGATTGTATTTCCGTTGAGCGGCGTGATGTATGGGTATGTGAACGATTTAATACAGAACGAAGCGGTATCCAAGGACGAGCGCTACACCAATGGAGTGGAGCTGGAAACTTTATGGCACGCGGAAGCAGAAGCATTGAATACTGCTTCTCCCACCGAGATTGAAGAGCGGCTCGTCCAGCTGAAGGATATGTATCCGGAGGCATCGATGTTCTGGGTAGATGGGGAGAACCGGACCCGGCTGACGCTTTCGAACGGGGAGTCTGTGCCAGCGCTGTGGTCAGCGGTTGAGGCGGTAGCTTTTATGAAGCGGGCGGTGAACGGAGATCCCTTTACCTCTGTCGCTTTTATAGGGGGCGAATGGAGCAGCGGCCAGGGTTTTATGGTTATTCAGCTTCCGCGTAAACATCTCTATCAGAGCGCCAATAGCAGCGGAGAGTCCATCCTGTACTTCATTCTGCTCATGCTGATAGCCCTGATGTTTATCGTAATCTCCTGGCTGTTTTTTGTCCGGATTCGTAAAAGGCTGCTTCGCCTTCGGGATGCGATGACCTCCTCCAATGACCATGCGCTGCCAGAGCCGGTTGTGATGCACAGATCCGATGAGATTGGTCAGCTGGAGGCTGGCTATAACGCTATGGTAGAGCAGCTTGCGAAAAGCAGGCACCGGGAGCAGGAGGAGGCGGAGCTGCGGAAGTCACTGATTGCCAACTTGTCGCATGATCTCCGCACTCCGCTGACCGTGATCCGCAGCCATATTTTTTCAATGGAGCAGGAAGCCTTGTCAATCAACGGCCGTAAATCACTGCATCTGATGGAATCCAAAATCCAAGACCTGGGAGCATTGATCGACAATCTTCTCTCTTATAGCTTGCTGACGAGCGGCAAAGTGCTTTTGGAGCGGGAACCCCTTGACCTTTTGCGGCTCGTTCGGGAAAGCGCGGCGGCCTGGTATCCTCTCTGGGAGAAGGAGGGGATTGAGCTGGACATCGAGCTGCAGGACGGAGCCTGGGTGTGGAGGATCGACGAGCTCTGGTTCAAGCGTCTGCTGGATAATCTGTTCCAAAATGTAGTCCGTCATGCTAAAGGCGGCGGTTATATTGGCATTCATAGGACCGTGCTTGATAACGGGGTACAGGCGCTGTTGATCAGCGACAAGGGTCCGGGAATGGATGCAAAAACGCCGGGAACGGGGTCTGGAATAGGCCTGGCCATCGTTCATTTTTTGGCGAAAGAAATGGAAGTTGACTGTCAAATCCAATCCGGGACGCAAGGGACGGTGTTTACGTTGTCGCAGCCAGCAGGACGTGAGGGAGGACGTGAATTTTAATCTAATTTTAAACAGGGAGGCAACCGGTATTTAACCTTGGAGCTTTAAAGTGAATTCCGAGGTGATGAATGTGGCTGAATGGGTTATTGAAACCAAAGGGCTGACCAAAATGTACAAAAAGCGTGCCGTCGTGGATCAGGTGAATCTGCAAATTGCGAAGGGAGATATTTACGGTTTTCTGGGACCGAACGGGGCGGGGAAGACGACCACCATCCGCATGCTGCTGGGCTTGATCCAGCCGACACACGGTGTCATTGAGATATTCGGCCGGGATTTGAAGAAGGAAAAGCTGACTATTTTAAGGCGGACAGGTTCGCTCGTAGAGTCCCCTTCTTATTACGGACATCTGAGCGCTGTTGAAAATCTGGAAGCACTTCGCCGCATTCTGGCGGTGCCTAAACAACGGATTGACGAGGTGCTGGACATGGTCTCACTGACCCGGGAAGCCAAGCGGCCGGTTAAAGGATATTCGCTTGGAATGAAGCAGCGGCTCGGTATTGCCGCTTCGCTGCTGGGCAGTCCTGAGCTGCTTATTCTGGACGAGCCGACGAACGGGCTGGATCCCGCCGGCATTCAGGAGATTCGGGAGCTGATCGTAAGCATGCCCATGCAATACGGGGTCACGGTTCTCGTATCCAGCCACCTGTTAAGCGAAATTGAATTAATGGCTGGCCGGGTCGGGATTATTCGAGAAGGCAAACTGGTCTATCAGGACACCGTACGTAAGCTGGTATCCCAAGCCTCCGAGGGCTTTACGTTCAGCGTATCTGATCCTGAAGATGCGCTGGGACTCGCTTTGAAGCTGGGATGCCGTGGCAGGCTGCGGGCCGGTATGCTGGACCTTGCACCGATGCCGGATGTCCAAGTAGCCGATGTCGTTCGGCAGCTGGTAGAACAGCACCATATGGTATACCGGGTGGAGGAGAAGCGCAGGTCGCTGGAGGACATCTTTATGGAGATCGTCGGAAAGGGAAACAGCTTATGATGAGCCGGGCGTTATTTGCGGAAGAGCTGAAGATCCGGGGGAAGGGCATCTGGCTGCTGGCCGTGATTGGTCCCATCGGACTCATTGGCATGCAGGCGCTGAATTACGGACTGCGTTTCGATTACTTGATGAAGGCTTATGCTGCGGATATGTGGGGCGGTCTGCTGGAGAACATCTTTAGCTTTGTGCCCATTGCCCTCATTCTGGGGGCGGCATTACTCAGCTCGCTACTGGCCAATGTGGAGCACCAGCACAGCTCCTGGAAGCAGCTGCTGGCTTTGCCGATCAGCCGGACCGCGGTGTTTAGTTCAAAATTTGTGGTACTTTGTATATTGCTATGCTTCTCATGTGCGCTGCTGTTCGTCGGTATCATTGGTCTGGGCCTCATGCTCGGAATGCCAGTGAATGAGATGCCGGTCTATGACATTCTGCGGATTAGCTTCGCGCCGCTAGCGGGGACGCTGCCGCTGCTTGCCATCCAGCTGTGGATGTCCATTCATCTCAAGAATCAAGGCATCCCTGTCAGCATCGGTGTAACGGCAGCGATTGTGTCCTTGTTTGCCATCCAGTTGCCGGACTATGCTCCGCTGAAGTGGCCGCTGCTGGCTTATCAGGGTCCCGGACAAGGCAAAGTGATTGGAGCCGGCCTGGTCCTGAGTGCGTTAATCGGCCTGGCAGGAGCGATTCATTTCCACCGAAAGGATGTAGACTAGGCATGATGACGTATTACTTCAGAGCTCTGTCATCCGAATGGCTGAAGCTGTCCTCTTCTCGAATTTGGCTGCATCTGCTGCTCAGTCCCTTGCTGGCTCTGCTGATCAGCATCGGAAATGGAGCTCCCGAAAGCGACATGCCTTGGCATGTTCTGGCAGGAACGATGACAAGCGTGCACGCCTTGCTCTTCCTGCCGATCTTGACCGGGATATTTGGAGCGATGATATGCCGCTACGAGCATGCCAGCGGCGGATGGAAGCAGCTGCTGGTGACTCCGGTTTCCCGCACGGCGCTATATTGCGCCAAGCTCACCGTCGTGGCTATTCTTATTGGCGGAGTGCAGCTTCTGTTTCTGGCAGCGGTGTTCAGTGCAGGCTGGTATTATGGCGTGCATGCCCCCTTACCTTGGGATATGCTGTCAACAAGCTTGCTTGGGGGCTGGGCAGCCTGTCTGCCGCTGGCGGCCTTACAGCTGTTATTATCTACAATCTGGAGCAGCTTTGCTGCTCCGCTAGCTCTGAATGTGGTGTTTACTATTCCGAATATGCTTGTGGCGAACTCGGTGCAGTACGCTCCCTACTATCCATGGGCCCAGCCACTGCTGGCGATGGTGCCGTCAGGGGAAACAGGCTTCGGAGCGTTTGTAGTACCGCTGCAAACATGGATGCTTATGGTGATGGGCGGATTCATATTGTTTTTTGCTGCCGGACTGGTCTATATCCAGCGAAAAGAAGTATAGGGAAAGGCAATATGACACAAAAGTCCATACAGAGAATCACTTCAATGAAGTTACTTCTCCTGGATAAGCTAGTAGAATGAAGTCATGCTCATCCTATTATTCAGGAGGTATATTGATGCCTATTTATGTTGACAAGAACCATGAATTGTTTCATCTTCAATCCAAAAACTCCAGCTATATCATTCAAATTGTCCGGGGCTACGCAGCCCATGTCTATTATGGTCCCAAGCTTCGCCAGGGCAGCAATCTGGGAGGGATGCTGAAATATGAGCTTCGTTCCTCATTCACTCCGAACACGGTTCCGGATGACAAAACGATCTCATTAGATACGCTTCCACAGGAATATCCGCAGTATGGATCCAGTGATTTCCGAAGTCCAGGATACCAGGTGAAGCTAGAGAACGGCTCCCGGATTACGGAGCTGGTTTATGAATCGCATGCCATTTATGCTGGGAAGCCCGAGCTTGAAGGACTGCCAGCCGTTTATGTCGAGCAGGAACGCGAGGCGGAGACGCTGGAGCTGACGCTTGCCGATCACGTTACAGGACTGAAGGTAGTGCTGTGCTATTCGGTGTTTGCAGATTTCAGCGCGATCACACGCTCGGTTCGGTTCGAGAACGGGGGAGAAGAGACGCTTGCCCTGGAGCGCGCGCTTAGCGCTTCCCTGGATTTTGCGGACAGCCGATATGAGGTATTGTATTTGTCCGGGGCATGGGCCCGCGAGCGCCATATTCAGCGCCGCAGACTGGCACCGGGAAGCACTTCAATCGGCAGCCGGCGGGGCTCCAGCTCGCATCAACTGAACCCGTTCATGGCGCTGGTTCGCCCGGAGACCACAGAGCATACAGGCGATGCATATGGCTTCAGCCTTGTATACAGCGGCAGCTTTATGGCGGAGGCTGAGGTGGAGCAGTTCGGGATGGCACGGCTGCAGATCGGAATGAATCCGTTTGATTTCTCCTGGCAGCTGAATCCGGGAGAAGGGTTTCAGACCCCGGAAGCCGTGCTAGTCTATTCGGACGAGGGGCTGGGCGGGATGTCCCGCGAGTATCACCGTTTGTACCGCACCCGTCTGTGCCGGGGCGTTCACCGCGACCGGGAGCGGCCGATTCTGATCAACAACTGGGAAGCGACTTATTTTGATTTCAATGCAGATAAGATTGAGGAGATCGCCAAAGCGGGCAGTGAGCTGGGGATTGAGCTGTTCGTGCTGGATGACGGATGGTTTGGACGCCGGGACAAGGACAACAGCTCGCTTGGAGACTGGTATGAGGATCGGCGGAAGCTGCCGGGCGGCCTGGCGGATCTGGCGGAGCGGGTACGGGCGACGGGGCTGCAGTTTGGCCTCTGGTTTGAGCCGGAGATGGTATCTCCGGACAGTGACCTGTACCGGAGTCATCCGGACTGGTGCCTCCATGTGCCGAACCGCCGGCGGACGGAAGCCCGCGAGCAGCTGATTTTGGATATGTCGCGGGAGGATGTCCGGGCGTATGTGTATGAGCGGCTGAGTGATATTTTTAGAAACGTACCGATCTCTTATGTGAAATGGGATATGAACCGCAACATGACGGAGATTGGCTCGGCGGCGCTGCCTGCACATTTGCAGCGGGAAACGGCGCATCGTTATATGCTGGGGCTTTACGGGCTGCTGGAGCGGATTACAACAGAGTTTCCGGATATTTTGTTCGAGAGCTGCTCCGGCGGCGGCGGACGCTTTGATCCCGGCATTCTGTACTACATGCCCCAGACCTGGACGAGTGACAATACGGACGCCGTTGAGCGCCTGAAAATCCAATACGGAACGAGTCTGGTATATCCGGTATCCACGATGGGAGCGCATGTGTCGGCTGTGCCGAACCATCAGGTGGAGCGGACGACCTCGCTTTCGTTCCGCGGCGATGTGGCCATGTCTGGCAACTTCGGCTATGAGCTGGATCTGACCCGCTGGACGGAGGAAGAGAAGGAGATTGCAGCACAGCAGGTCAAGGATTACAAAGAAATCCGCGGCCTGGTTCAGCAGGGCGATCTGTACCGGCTGCTGAGCCCGTTCGAGGGTAATGAGACGGCGTGGATGTTCGTGAGCCCGGACAAAAGCGAAGCACTGGTGTTCTATTTCAAGGTGCTGGCTGAGCCAAACGGTCCACTGCAGCGCGTCCAGCTGGCAGGGCTGGATGCCGGCAAGGACTACCAGATAGGAGCCGATGGAGAAGTGATGGGCGGCGACCGGCTTATGGCTGCCGGACTGCCCGTGTCCTCCCTGCATGGCGATTTCTCCAGCATGTGGGTGCGGTTGAAGGCTGTGAATTAGCGGACGCTTACCCTAACTGGCGGGGCCGCCCCTGAAGATGTCATATCTTTGGGGGCGGCCCCTCTTTGTGTCCTCGGGTAGAGGAAGCGCTCCATGCGCCCGCATGCTGCCCCTGCGCCAAATGAACGCGAAAAACCGAACACATTGCGTTCGTATGCCGCCCCCGCGCCAAATGAATGCGAAAAACCGAACCCGATGCGCCCGCATGCCGCCCCTGCGCCAAACGAACGCGAAAAACCGAACTCAATGCGTCCGTATGCCGTCCCCGCGCCAAACGAATGCGAAAAACCGAACACGATGCGTCCGGCTGCCGCCCCCGCGCCAAACGAACGCGAAAAACCGAACTCAATGCGTCCGTATGCTGCCCCCGCGCCAAACGAACGCGAAAAACCGAACTCAATGCGCCCGCATGCCGCCCCCGCGCCAAACGAATGCGAAAAACCGAACTCGATGCGTCGCTGGCGTGGATCTGGAGTAGATGAACGCGAAAAACAGAACACGATGCGTTCGCCTGCCGCCCCCGCGCCAAACGAATGCGAAAAACCGAACCCGATGCGTCCGCCTGCCGCCACGGCGCCAAACGAACGCGAAAAACCGAACCCGATGCGTCCGGCTGCCGCCCCCGCGCCAAACGAACGTGAAAAACTAAACTCGATGCGTTCGCCTGCCGCCCCCGCGCCAAACGAATGCGAAAAACCGAACACATTGCGTCCGTATGCCGCCCCCGCGCCAAACGAACGCGAAAAACCGAACACGATGCGTCCGGCTGTCGTCCCCGCGCCAAACGAACGTGAAAAACCGAACACATTGCGTTCGTATGTCGTCCCCGCGCCAAACGAACGCGAAAAACCGAACACGATGCGTCCGGCTGCCGCCCCCGCGCCAAACGAATGCGAAAAACCGAACTCGATGCGTTCGTATGCCGCCCCCGCGCCAAACGAACGCGAAAAACCTAACACATTGCGTCCGTATGCCGCCCCCGCGCCAAACGAACGCGAAAAACCGAACACATTGCGTTCGCCTGCCGCCCCCGCGCCAAACGAACGCGAAAAACTAAACTCGATGCGCCCGCATGTCGCCCCCGCGCCAAACGAACGCGAAAAACTGAACTCATTGCGTCCGTATGTCGCCCCCGCGCCAAACGAACGCGAAAAACTAAACTCGATGCGCCCGCATGTCGCCCCCGCGCCAAACGAACGCGAAAAACTGAACTCGATGCGTCGCTGTGGCGGATATGGAGTAAATGAACGCGAAAAACCGAACACGATGTGCCACTGGCGTGGATCTGGAGTAGATGAACGCGAAAAACTGAACTCGATGCGCCACTGTGGCGGATATGGAGTAAACGAATGCGAAAAACCGAACACGATGCGACCGCATGCTGCATCCGGCCAAATGAACGCGAAAAACCGAACCCGATGCGTCCGTATGCCGTCCCCGCGCTAAACGAACGCGAAAAACCGATCGCAAGCGAGCGACGTCGCAGCCGATGAAGACAAAAAAACCCCAGCAATCAAACTCATTGCTGGGGCAGATGGGGCGGCCTAACTATGCGTCGGCCTTCAAGATGGCAAAGCCATACGCCGGCAGCTTCACGCTGAGACGGCCTTTTGCAGCCTGTACTTCTTCCTGGGTCCACAGATTGGTCCACTTGGCGTCATCGACAGGGACGCTGAGCGTCTGGCCCATTTTGTCATTGTTGACCAGGATGATGATGGACTCCTGATCGTCCTCACGGCGGTATGCCAGCTTCCCGCTCTGATTCTCAGCCGTCAGGAAATGGAACGAGCCTGTACGCAGAGCCGAGTGCTCCTTGCGCAGAGAAATGAGCTTCTGGTAGAAGTGGAACAGCTCCCGATCCTGCTTGGCGGTATCCCACTCCATGCATGCGCGGCAGCCTGGATCATGTCCGCCCTCCATACCAATCTCATCGCCGTAGTAGATGCAAGGCGTGCCGGAGTAAGTGAACTGGAACATCGCCGCCAGCTTCATGAGGCGCTTGTCGCCGCCTGCGAGCGTCAGCAGACGTGCCGTATCATGGCTGTCCAGCAGGTTGAACGCCACCTCACTGGCCTGACGCGGATAACCGGCCAGCTGTCTGCCGAGCATGAAGGAGAACTTCTCGGCGTCAATCGACTGCTGTATGAAGAAATCCAGCACAGCGTTCGTGAACGGATAGTTCATGACGGCATCGAACTGGTCGCCCTCCAGCCAGATAGAGGATTCATGCCATACCTCGCCGAGGATGTAGGCGTCAGGGTTCGCTTTTTTGACGACCTGACGGAATTCGCGCCAGAACTGATGACCGACCTCATTCGCCACATCCAGGCGCCAGCCGTCGATCCCCGTCTCGGTGATCCAATACTCCGCAGCCTTCAGCAAATACGCCTTCACTTCCGGATTCTCGGTGTTCAGCTTCGGCATCAGCGGCTCAAAAGCAAAAGTATCATAGGTCGGGATGCCGTCCACCACTTCCAGCGGAAGAGAACGAACATAGAACCAGTCCTTGTACCGGGAATTCTCGCCGTTCTTCTGAACATCCACAAAGGGAGCGAACGTGCGCCCGGAGTGGTTAAACACCGCATCCAGCAGCACTCGGATACCCCGCTCATGGCAGAGATCTACAAGCTGCTTCAAGGTGTCCTTGTCCCCGAACTGCGGGTCAATCATCATATAATCTTCGGTATCGTATTTATGATTCGTCGTCGCTGTGAACAGCGGTGTGAAATAGATGGCATTGACGCCCAGCTCGCTAAGGTAATCCAGGTGGTCCATAACCCCTTGCAGGTCCCCGCCAAAAAAATTGTCCCGGCTCGGCTCCGCACTGCCCCAAGTCAGGGCACCCTCTGGATCGTTCGAGGTGTCGCCGTTAGCAAAGCGCTCCGGAAAAATCTGATAAAATACCGCGTCCTTCACCCAATCCGGCGTCTGGAACACGTCCACGGGATTGATAAACGGATACTCAAACAGCCGGTCCGGATTTGCAGGCGGCTCTTCGTGGAAGCCGTACTCGGACATCCAGCGCTTTTCCCGTCCCTGCTGCAGCAGGAAGCCGTATTTCAGGCGGCGGTAAGGAGGCTGGGTCTCACACTCCCAATAATCAAAGAGCTCATCAGACGAAAGCTTCTCCATCGGGATGTACTCCATCGTCTGATCCCATAAATATTTGTCGCCTGTAAGGGCATACACTTCTGTCATGTCGTTTTTCTTCGTGCGAATTCTCAGGTGGACCGTGCGTCCATCATAGGCATAAGACCAGTTTTTCCGCGGACGGTGATATACAGCTTCCAATAACATCATCATTGTCCTCCTCCAATGGAATCATAAAAAAGGTACAGCCAGGACTAAGTATAGCCGAGGTTGTACCTTTAAGATAACATTGCCTTCAAATTTATGCTGTTACCGTTTGTGCAAACGATTTACTAAGAATATAACACGGCTGGTTCTATTGAGCAAGATGGCGGCAGACAGCTTTTTATAAAATTACCCGTTTCCTTAAATATACAACATGAAGATTTGCTGAAAGGTACCAAAAATTTAAGGTTACTGACCGATACAAAAGAGACAGACTTCCCGTACATACTGGAGGAAACCGCCTTGAACAATGTGAAATGGACGGGATTCACGGCAGCACTGCTGGTGCTGCTGACCATCGTAAATATAATCAGCTTTATAGATACAGATCCCCCTCCGGCGGCGGAGCAGGGTACGCTCGATCTGAGGTCGTGGGAGGGTCTTGGGCAGGAGATCATCCCGCTGAAAGGGGAGTGGGAGTTCTATCCGGGCGAGCTGCTGGACAATCCCGCCCATGCCGTGCTGGAGCCTGAGATTCAGAAGGTGCCAGGGAACTGGAAACAACCCGGCGGCAGCGCGCTGACCTCAGGCACGTTTCGCCTGAGCATTCTGCTGGAGCCAGAGCGGGCAGGTCCGCAATCATTGCTCGTGCCGCTCATTCGCAGTGCGCACCGAGTGTACGTCAACGGCACACTGGCAGGTGACGATGGCGAGGTGGCCTTAAGCGAGAAAGGCCACGTCGGACAGGTGCGGCCCTACGCCACAGACGTCAAGGACCGCGAAGGCGTTATGGAGCTGCTGATCCAGGTGTCTAACTATGACCATGCGGTTAGCGGCGGCATCATTCAGGCGATTGAAATGGGACCATCCGCCGGAGTTGACCGGAAGCTGCAGCAGCAGGCCGCGTTTGAATTCGGCATTCTGGTCGCCTTTGCGCTGTTTGCGCTGCTGTTCGGCGTCATTCATGCCCATGCCCGCGGCGGCGGCTATTTCTATCTGGCCTGTTTTTTTGTCTGTAATATGCTCGTGACGATGATGCAGGGATACCGCTGGATTTACGTTCTGTGGCCCTCGGTGGAGAGCGGACACGTGATTCCTATTCACTGGGCGGGCTCCATCGGCATTGTCATTTTTTTGTTTCTATATGTTAGCAGCCGGTATGAATATCTGGCGGTTCACATGTGGCGGACCCGTATTCTGGGGGTATCTTTGGCATTCGTTGTCGGTGTGCTGATCCTTCCGACCTCTGTGACGACGACGCTGTTATGGCTTTGGCTGTTGATATCAACGCTGATTCACGGGCTTGTGCTGGCGCTGCTGGTTGCAGCTATGAAGCAAGGGGAACAGCAGGCAAGGTTTGAGTTTTTGGCATTCTGTATGTTTGCCGCCCTCTCTCTGCTGAACATGCTCCGCATTCTGGGATACGACATTTCAGAGCCGCTCTATTTCGGACAGGTTCTGGGCTTCAGCATGATGATGACCATGCTTCTGGTACTGCAGTTCTTCCGGGTTTATCGGCAAGCCCGTCATTCCATCCGGGAGTGGAGAGAAGCAGACATGCGGAAGGATCAGCTTCTGTTGGGCATTTCCCAGCAGCTTCACACTCCGATCCAGACGATCCTTAGTGTGGCGAACGCCAGACTACATGGCCCTGAACCGCTGATGCCGGAGCTGCAAAGTGATCTCCGGCTGATAACGGCGATCGGCTGGTCAGCGACAGAGCTGATGAATGAAGCCGTCGATGTAAGCCGGCTTCGCGGGGGAGACTTAGCGCTTCAGCTGCGCCCGGTACGCCTGTCCCGGGTGCTGGAGGAGGTTATGGAGCAGCGGCTGCATGAGCTGTCCCAGCCGCTGCACGGCCACGGTGAGGTGGTCTGTCAGGAGGTGCCGCGCTCCCTGTACGTTCAGGCTGACGAGAAGCGGCTGGTACAGCTGCTCGGGATCCTGCTGAGACTGCTTAACCGGAAGATGGACGGCGGTGCAATGACGCTGCAGGCGCAAGAAGCCGGGGATCAGGCGGTGCTGCGGATCTCGTTGTCCGGTAGTGGTGCGGCTGCTGCTCACGCCCAGTTTCGCAAGGCATGGGAAGAGGAGCAGCCATGGGATGAAGCCAGCCAGAGTCAGCAGCTTGGACTCCTGCTGTTGAAGCAGCTGACCGGCCTGCACGAGGCAAGCCTCGATTTCCGCGAGAACGGCTTGGACATGGACTTGACGCTTCTCCGGGCACCGGAGGATGCAGAGCCTTTGCCGCAAGCTCCTCAGCCGCCAGTATGGAAACAAGTGGAACATATTGAGGCCTCTGAGGCCGGAAGACCGTCGCCTGAAATCCTCCGGGATCCGATGATGCAATCTCTTCCGGCAAGCGAGAGCATACAGAAAGACGGATGGCTTTCTTGGAGCCGTGAGCCTCAGCGCGGGGGCAGCATTCTCCTGGTGGATGAGGATGAGATGAATGTTGTGATTGTGAAAAGGCTGCTGGAGCTGGATGGACATCACGTCATGACCGCGAGGGATGGGTTAGCCGTGCTGAAGCAGCCAGAACTGATCTCTCGCAGCGACCTGCTCATTCTGAACAAGGCGCTGCCGGGCTTATCAGGGCTGGAGCTATGCCGGAAGCTGCGGCGGCAGTATTCTCTGGCGGAGCTGCCCGTTCTTCTCCTGACCTCCAAAAGCTACCCGAACCATGCGATCGCGGCGAGGGAGGCGGGAGCCAATGATTTTCTGGCCAAGCCCATCGAGCCGTCCGAGCTGCGGGTTCGGGTGCAGACGCTGCTGGAGCTCAAGCGTGCTGTGGGCGAGCAGATCCAGATGGAGCTGGCTTTTTTGCAGGCACAGATCAAGCCTCATTTCCTCTTCAATACGCTGAACTCCATTGCCGCGCTCAGCAAGAGCCGGCCGGGGGAAATGATGGAGCTGATGATGGAGCTCGGCAATTATCTGCGGGGCAGCTTCCGCTTTGACCCTGCCGAGCAGCTCAGTCCGTTTGCAAGAGAGCTGTCGCTGGTCAAATCGTATCTTCACATCGAGCAGGTTCGGTTCAGGGAGCGGCTGCGTTATGAGCTGGACATTGAGTGTGACAGCTTCCGGCTGCCGCCGCTTACCATCCAGCCGCTGGTCGAGAACGCGGTTCGTCACGGGATCATGAAGCAGTCCAGTGGTGGCTTGGTTCAGGTAAAGGTATATAAAGAAGCCGGAGAGATTGTAATCAAGGTGATCGACAATGGTGTCGGTATGGATGCAGGCAAGGCTCTGCAAGGGCGCGGAGCTTCTGTATCTCCAGGCTCTTCAAGCACATCAAGCACATCAAGCTCGGGCGTAGGCATCCGCAACATTGATTCCCGGCTGAGACGAATTTACGGCAAGGGACTGAGTATCATCAGTGTGCCCGGAGAGGGGACAGAGGTGTCGGTCCATCTGCCGCTGGAGAGGAGTGGACGCTGTGAGAGCGATTCTCGTGGATGATGAGCCGCTGGCTCTGGAGCACCTCGCAGAGGAGCTTGGAAGCATTAGCGGCTGGGATATCATTGGGACCTTTCAGGACCCGGTGCAGGCGCTGGGGCATATCCTGAAGCTGCAGCCGCAGGTGCTGCTGCTGGATATTGAAATGCCGGAAATGAGCGGGATCCAGCTGGCCGAAGTGGTAAGAGAGCAGCTCCCGGAGCTATTCATCGTATTCGTGACGGTATATGAAGAATACGCCGTCAAGGCGTTTGAGCTGTATGCTCAGGACTATGTGCTGAAGCCGATTTATCGAGACCGGCTCATCAAGCTGACGGAGCGGCTGCAGCACTGTATGCGGTATACAGCGCCTGCACTTCCGGCTGAAGCCCCTGTGCTCCAGTTATTTCGCTCCTTCCAGCTTGGGCGCCGGGATGCCGGTCCACAGGCACTGAAATGGAAGACCTTCAAGGCTCAGGAGCTGTTTCTTTATTTATTGCATCACCGGGGCAGGCTCATGCCCAAGCAGGTCATCATTGAGCAGCTGTGGCCGGAGACGGAGTGGAAAAAAGGAACCACCCAGCTCTACACCGCAGTATACCAAATCCGCAAGCTGATGCAGGACGAGCAGCTGCCTGTTCAGATCCTGAACAGCGAGGAGGGGTACCGCCTGGACCCTGGCGGGATGGAGCTGGACGTGGACATCTGGGAGAAAAGGCTGCGAGAGGCGCCTCCCCTTACAAGTCATACGCTGCCCCAGCATCTGTCGATCTGTGAGATGTATACCGGCGATTATTTATCCCGGTACGGTTATGCCTGGGCAGAACCGGAGCGTCACAGGCTGAGGCATAAGTGGCTGCAGCACGTTCAGGGCATCGCAGGCTGGTATCAGCAGCAGGAGGCCTTGGAGGCGGCAGCCGAGCTATACCGGTGGGCACAGGGCATTCTCCCGGAGGAGGAGCTGTTCTATCATGAGCTCATGCTCATCTATGCCCGGCTTAAGGATCGCTTTTCGGTAGAACACCAGTACCGACAGCTGGAGGATATGCTGGAGGAGCAGTTCGACGCCGCGCCGCGGGAAGAAATACAGACCTGGTTCCGCAGCTGGAGCCGTTCGCAGGACCGCTCGCTGGACTGAGCGGGCAGGGGACAAACAGGCAGCAGTGGATACAGCAGAATGAATCAGCACCTTGGTTTCAGAAATGTTTCAAACCCTTTTATTACAATAAAGGTACATAAACAGACCGCGAAGGTGCGGATGAAAGGAAGAATATACGTTCATGTTAGAGCGGAAAAACAAGCTGATGCTATGGATTGTCACTGCTGCTGTTATTTTAAATGTGTTGATATTTGCAATGACCCGGTTAGTAAACCCGTTCCGGCATGATGCCGGCGTCCACGGCGGTCATGCCGGACCCATGGTTCTCTCACCCTCAGTGCTTGCGGGGCAAAATGTCCTGCTGCTAATTTCCCTGGCGCTCTGGCTGGTGTGTATCTATTTATTCCGGCGCAGCAGGGGCTCTTCGACATGGCTTCCGGGCGTGATCGCAACCGCCCTGACCTTTGCCAGTATTTCTATCATCAGCGGCAGCGGGGGCTCGGTTGAGTTTCACTTTTCGATCTTTATGGTGCTGGCCACGATCGCCTATTACGAAAGTGTCCGGCTTGTGCTGATCATGACCGTCCTGTTTGCGATTCAGCATCTGGGTGGCTATTTCGCAGTACCGATGCTAGTGTTCGGCGTTAGCGATTATCCGTTCCTGATGCTGGTGATCCACGCCCTGTTTCTGATTCTTACCTCCAGCGCAACGGTGCTCCAGATCCGTTCCAAGCAGAGCATTCACCGGCAGCTGGAAGCGGAGAAGGAGGAGAAATCCCGTCAGCTGCTGACCTTGATTCAAGAAACGAAAGAGCTGTCCCGGAGCATGGACGAGGCGCTGTCTCTCGTCAGCAGCAAGGCAGAGGGTAACCGGAAGCTGACCGGCGAGATTTCCATCGCATCTGGCGAGATGTCCCAAGGGCTGGGAGAGCAGGTTCAGTCGATGGATCAGATGGATGAACGGCTCTCGTCCATCAACGCCTCGGTACTGGAGGCGTATGGAGCGTCGCAGGTCATGAACGCCACCGCAGAGCGGAAGCGCCGCGAAATGAAGGAGAGCCAGAGCAAGGTGCAGCAGTTAGCGGAGCATAACCGCCAGGTGAGATCCTCCGCTGATCACGTCAAGAATACGCTGAGCCTGCTGCTGCAATCGACGGAGGCCGCACAGTCCATGTCCCGCAATATCCAGGAGGTGGCTGAGCAGACGCATCTGCTGTCACTGAACGCCGCGGTAGAGGCGGCCCGGGCAGGAGAGCATGGGGCTGGGTTTACGGTGGTCGCCCAAGAGGTGAGAAAGCTTTCCATGCACAGCCGCAAGGCGGCTGGAGAGATCCAGTCTATGATGGAAGCTATCTACCGGGAAGCCGTAGAGACCGTGGCCGAGGTGGAAAAAAGCGAGGCGGCGATCCTGCAGACAGAGCAGGAGTTCGCGACCTTCCATCAGGATTTTGAGCAGGTTCAGGCCGCGATGGAAGAGGTGCTCTCCTTCATGCAATCGATCGACGGCAAGCTCAGCACAATCCAGGGAGAAACGTCCGGCGCAGCCGGTGATATGAATCAAATGAGTGCATTTATTGAAGAAGGGTTGGTTTCTATGGAAGAGCTCGCCGCACGGTGCGATCAGCAGGTACAATTCTCAAATCAGGTGGAGGAAGAGATCCTGAAGCTGAAGCAGCTTAGCGCCGCGCTGCAGCAGCGGTTTCTGGTCATGCCGGGTCGGAAGACAGCATCTGGGGAAGGGGTTTAAGCTGTGAATCATTCTATGGATCACTCATGGCAGGGCAGCTATGATACGGCACTCGTCGTTTTTTCCTACATTGTAGCCGTGGTGGCTTCTTATACCGTTCTCGGGTTCGTCGTCCGAATCAGCAAGTCCAGCGGCTGGCAGCGATGGGGCTGGCTGCTGTTCGGCTCGATTGCGATGGGCATGGGCGTGTGGTCCATGCATTTCGTGGGCATGCTGGCCTTCTCGCTGCCCGTCCCGATTGCCTATGATCTGCTGACCGTCCTGTTATCGGTCGTAGTGGTCATCCTGGCTTCCTTCCTGGCATTGTTCATCGTCGGCCGGGGCACCATAGGCCGTAAAAAGCTGGTCGCCGGCGGACTTCTGCTCGCCAGCGGCATTGTAGCCATGCACTACATCGGGATGGCGGCCATGCAGATCCACATTACCTACAAGCCCCTCCTGTTCGCGGCCTCTATTCTGATTGCTGTGGTGGCCTCGATTACTGCGCTGTGGCTGTCACTGTATTTCGGAAGTAAACATAAGGGGCAGGAGTCGATCAAGAAGCTGGCAAGCGGCCTGATTATGGGCGCTGCGGTCGTGGGAATGCATTATACCGGCATGTATGCGGCAGAGTTTCATCCAGGTGTCGCTGTCAACGAGAGCGGCGTCATTCTGGATCAGAAGCTGCTCGCCTATCTGATCGCCGGAGCCACGCTGATGACGCTGGGACTGTCCCTGTTCGGGATTTACATATCCAACCGCTTCTCCAGCAAAGAATCGGAGCTTGAGGTCAGCGAGAAATGGTACAAGTCCTTGTTCGACAACAATCAGGACGGCATCATTTCCGTAGATCTCGATTACCGGATTATTGAGTATAACGATGCCGTCTGCAGGCTGACCGGATTGGACGGAGACTGGCTGCGCCGGCAGACGATTGATCAGATTTTTTCCTTTATTGCCGAAGAGGAGCAGGAGAAGACCCGGATGAAGTTTCTGGCCTCTTTGCAAGGCGTCATCCAGCGGTACGAGACGGCGATTTATCATCAGGATGGCCGACGAGTGGAGCTGAGTGTGATCAACATCCCCGTCAAGCTCAATGAAGAGGTAGTTGGCAATTATATCATCGCCCGCGATGTTACCGAGGACAAGCGCTCGAAGGAAAAAATCCAGCATCAGGCGCATCATGACGAGCTGACCGGACTGCCGAACCGGCGGAGGTTCCATCAGATTCTGAATGAGAAGATTCAGGAAAAGAATACTCCGTTTGCGGTCATGGTCCTGGATATCGACCGGTTCAAAATGATTAATGATTCCATGGGGCACACTTACGGAGATATGTTTCTGCAGGAGGTGAGCCGCCGGATTCAGGTGGCGCTGAAAGATAACCACGTTACATTGTCCCGGATGGGCGGCGATGAATTCACACTCCTCAGCCATGCAGAATTCGATCAGGAACATGTGGCCGTCATGGCCCAGGATATCATCCGTATGATCAGCCAGCCCTACCGCTTAAAGGATACCGATTTCTATGTCACGGCAAGCATCGGGATCGCCGTGTATCCTATGGACGGGGACAATGCTGTGCAGCTGCTCAAGAACGCCGATACGGCGATGTATGAGGTCAAGAAGAACGGGAAGAACGGCTACCGGCTGTATTCCCGGGAGCTTAATGAGCAGCTTCGTGAAAAAATGGAGCTAGAGGCTGATTTACGCCGGGCGTTTGAGCGGGAGGAGTTCATGCTGTGCTATCAGCCTCAGATCCGCTCCAGCGACAGCAAGATGATTGGCATTGAAGCGCTTGTGAGATGGAAGCACGCTACCCGGGGAATCGTCTCCCCTGGGGTGTTCATTCCGATTGCCGAGGAGACGGGGCTCATCCATGAGCTGGGCTCCTGGGTGCTGCGCGAGGCGTGCCGCCAGATGAAGGAGTGGCATACTGCCGGAGGTCCGCTCATTCCGGTATCCGTCAACTTGTCCTCCCAGCAGTTTCACCAGGAGAATCTGGCAGAGTTTATTATCTCCATCCTGGACGAGACCGGGCTTCCGCCGCAGTATTTGGAGCTGGAAATTACCGAGAGCATGATGATGGACCCTACCGTGTCCACGGGCATCCTGCATTCCCTCACGGAGCATGGCATCCGAATCAGTCTGGACGATTTCGGGACCGGCTACAGCTCCCTGAGCTATCTGAAGCATCTGCCCATCCAGAAGCTGAAGATTGACCGTTCCTTTATCCGCGACATTGCGAGTAATGCCAACGACAAAGCGATTGTGGCCACAATCATCGCCATGGCCCAGCACTTAAATATGGATGTCGTGGCAGAGGGGATTGAGACCCAGGAACAGCTGGACATTCTGACCGAAAGCGATTGCCGAAAAATTCAGGGCTATTTCTACAGCAGACCGCTGCCGGCTTGGGATGTCGAGCAAGGCTTTTTCGTACCGCAGCGCGAGATGCCCTCCAAGGCATAAGCAAGCGGGTGCCTTCACGAGTATTCTGTATCACAGCTCGTTCCTCATCGAGGGGCGGGCTTTTTGGTGCGCCGTAGCCTCTTTTTACAGGAAGTACACAGTTGACAGTATACCCTTAGCGGTATATATTGGGGTCATTCAAGGAACCCGCAGCGGCTGCGTACAGCGGTCGTGGAGATATAGCAAGGCATGAAGCATAGCGAGGAGGCGCCCGAACGATGGAATATAATGATCAGATGAAGAACCGGGTCAAGCGTATTGAAGGCCAGCTCCGCGGCATTTTGAAGATGATGGAGGAGCATAAGGACTGCAAGGAAGTCATTACCCAGCTATCCGCCGCGAGGACAGCCATTGACCGCACCATTGGTGTTGTTGTGAGCTCCAATCTGGTGGAATGCGTCAAGGAAGCAGAGGAGCGCGGAGAAAGCACGGAGGAGCTCGTTCAGCAAGCCGTGAACCTGCTGGTCAAGAGCAGATGAGTGCAGGCGCGCAGAAGGTGTGTACACGTAAAGGTTGACAGCCTTTGCGTTGTCCTTTAATATACCCCTATGGGTATTATAAATAATAAAAAAAATAACACAATTCTGAGGAGGTCATTCATCTATGAATCCAATTCATCACCATCTCGACGTAAAGGGCATGGCCTGCCCGATGCCGATCGTCAAAACGAAAAAAGCTATGAAGGAGCTGCAATCCGGGCAGGTACTGGAGGTACAGGCCACGGATCAGGGAGCGCTTAGCGATATGATGGCATGGACGAAATCCGGCGGACATGAGCTGCTGCAGCATACTGAAGACAAGGGTGTTTTGACGTTTTTGATCCGTAAGGGTTAATTTTTTTAGCTTTATATATACCCTACGGGGTACTAAAAATGATGAAGTGTCGTGCAGCTGATTGCAGCTTCATGACAGGGAGGAGCCGTTTCCATTGAATCCAACGAAAAAAACGACCATTGTTCTGTTCAGCGGCGATTACGATAAAGCCATGGCGGCGTACATTATTGCGAACGGGGCAGCGGCTTACGATCATGAGGTGACCATTTTTCATACCTTCTGGGGTCTCAACACACTCCGCAAGGACGAAATGGTGAAGCCGGGAAGGAAGAAGGGATGGCTGGACCGGATGTTTGGGCGCATGATGCCGCGGGGGGCAGATCGTATGGGCCTTTCCAGGATGAATTTTGCAGGCATGGGTCCCAAAATGATCAAGGAGGTCATTCGCAAGCACAATGCGGTTCCGCTGCCGCAGCTGATTGAGATGGCCAAGGAGCAGGATGTGAAGCTGGTTGCCTGCACGATGACGATGGACCTGCTGGGTCTGCAAAAGGAAGAGCTGCTGGAGGATATCGAATACGCCGGCGTTGCAGCTTATCTGGGAGAAGCGCAGGACGGGAACGTGAATCTGTTTATATGATCGCATTTACGTGAAGATCCCGGTGTGAAGGTGTTTTTTTAGACTATAATATACCCATGGGGGTACAAAAGGAGAGAGCGGTATGAACATGAGCATTGATATGACGCTGGATGCCAAGGGCCTGGCTTGTCCCCTGCCGATTGTCCGCACCAAAAAGGCGATGAAGGAGCTGAAGGAAGGACGGGTGCTGGAGGTACAGGCTACAGATCCGGGCTCGACAGCCGATATGAAGGCCTGGGCAGAAGGGATGGAGCATCAGTATCTCGGGACGGTGGAAGCAGAGGGCGTGCTGAAGCATTACCTCCGCAAAGCGTCGGGGGAGGAGGGGCAGGAACGACAGTTTGCAGAGGTTTGCGGTCTCGCGGAGCTGGAGCAGAAGCTGGACTCTGCCGACCCATTCATCCTGCTGGATGTGAGGGAGCCGGCGGAATACGTATTCGGCCATATCCCCGGAGCCGTATCCGTCCCTCTTGGGGAGCTGGAGAGCCGCTCAAGCGAGCTGGATCAGGGCAAACCGGTGTATGTGATCTGCCGCAGCGGAACACGAAGTGATCTCGCGGCGGTCCTGCTGAAGGGGGCAGGATTCCAGCAGGTGATCAACGTCGTGCCGGGTATGAAGGAATGGAGCGGTGATATAAGAAGCCAGCTTTAACCTGCAGCCAAGGACGGCTGAAGGGGATGTCATTCATAGAGAAGAGGAGGAAGAAACCGTGACACCAAGAGCGATGGAGCTGCAAGAAGCTGCACAACGTATCATGGAACAAAAGCCGTTGTTTATTCTGGATGTGCGTAATCCGTCCGATTTTAAGGAATGGAAGCTGGAAGGGAAAGGCTTCACCTATCTCAATATTCCTTACTTTGAGCTTTTGGACGGGGTGGAGGATATTGTGGATCGGCTGCCCGCGGACCAGGAAGTGCTGGTCGTCTGCGCTAAAGAGGGCTCATCGGTGATGGTGGCAGACATGCTGGTGGAGCAGGGAAGAAAGGCTGCTTATTTAAAGGGCGGCATGAAGGCCTGGAGTGAGCATCTGGTGCCTGTGAAGATCGGAGATTTGAAGGGCGGAGGGGAGCTGTATCAGTTTCTTCGCTACGGTAAGGGCTGTCTCTCCTATATGGTCATATCCGGCAATGAGGGAATTGTCGTGGATGCGTCGCGCATGACGTCTTTGTATATCGATTTTGCAGCAGAGCGGGGGATTCAGATTACGCATGTTATCGACACGCATTTGCATGCAGACCATATTTCCGGCGGCCGCAGGCTGGCACAAGAGACCGGGGCTTCATACTGGCTTCCTGAAGAGGACGCGCAGGAGGTCACCTTTGCTTACCACGCACTGACTGACGGTACGGTGCTGCCGCTTGGAATGCAGGGGACTCAGGTGGAGGCTGTATACTCCCCAGGGCATACCATCGGCTCCACATCCTTGATTGTAGATGAGCGGTACTTGTTGACCGGGGATATCCTGTTTATCGACTCCATCGGTCGTCCGGATCTTGCAGGCCAGGCCCGGGAATGGGCACAGCACCTCAGAAGCACCCTATACGAGCGCTACCAAGAGCTGGCGGAAGCGCTGATTGTGCTGCCGGCTCACTATATGAACGTGGATGAGCTGAATGAGGACGGCACGGTCGCAAGAAGTCTGGGCCAGCTGTACCGCGAGAATCACGGGCTGAACCTGAAGGATTCCGATGAATTTATGTCCTTGGTCAGTCAGAACCTGCCTGCCCAGCCGAACAGCTATGAAGAGATTCGCCAGAGAAACATGGGAAGACTTGACGCAGCGCCGGACCGCGAGCGGGAGATGGAGATTGGACCTAACCGCTGTGCAGTGAGATCATAGGCAGATGTAATAGCGCAGTATTATTATGATCCGGCAAAATGGGGTATAAATACAGGGTGCAGCACTGGGCTGAGAACGCCGCCGATGCAGCAGCTGGATCGGCAGCGTAATAAAGGAGGCGGACAAACATGTCTGTAAACGAAAAAATCATTCTTACAAATCGTCCCGAAGGTATGCCGACAGCAGAGGACTTCTCGATTCAGGAGGAGCAGCTTCCGGTACCCCAGGCTGGTGAGGTGCTGGTGAGGACGCTGTATGTATCGGTTGATCCTTATATGCGGGGACGTATGAGCTCTGCCAAAAGCTACGCGGCTCCGTATGAGCTGGGAGACGTTATAAAGGGCGGCAGCATCGGGCAGATTATGGAGTCTACAGATCCCGAGTGGAAGCAGGGAGATATTGTAGCCGGCCTGTGGGGCTGGCAGCGCTATGCCGCGGCAGCTACCGACACGCTGCGTCGTGTTGACCCTGAACTCGCTCCGGTCTCGACGGCGCTGGGTGTGCTGGGCATGACAGGGCTCACCGCTTATTTCGGACTGCTGGATATCGGGCAGCCGAAGGAAGGCGAGACGGTGGTTGTCTCCGGTGCCGCCGGTGCGGTGGGGATGATTGTAGGGCAGATTGCCAAGATTAAAGGCGCCCGCGTGGTCGGCATTGCCGGCTCGGACGAGAAGAATAACTATCTGGTTCAGGAGCTGGGCTTTGATGCCGCCCTGAATTACCGGACAGAGTCGAATCTGCAAAGCGCTCTGGAGCAAGCCTGCCCCAATGGCGTCGACGTCTACTTCGACAATGTAGGCGGAGAGATCTCTGACGCGGTGCTGTCCCTGCTGAACAAGAATGCAAGAATTCCGATCTGCGGCCAGATTGCTCTCTATAATCTTCAACAGCCGGATAACGGTCCGCGGATGCAGACCCAGCTTCTCAAAAATACGGCGCTCATGAAGGGCTTTCTCGTCGGCGATTATGCCGCGGAATTTGGCAAAGCCTTGCCGGAGCTTGCGGGCTGGCTCCAAAGCGGACAGCTTCAGCACGCTGAGCACATTGTGGACGGCTTTGAGCATACCGTGGAGGCATTTCTTGGGCTGTTTACGGGTGATAATCTCGGCAAGCAGCTGGTAAAGGTTAGCGAAATCACAGAATAATCCAAAGGTCCCAAGCCCTTTTTTACCAATTGCAAGATGGTGTAGAAAAGGGCTTGTTTTTTGACGAAAAATCGTATAAATTGATACTTTAAATTCCAATCTATTGAGATAGAAAGTGCGGTCGTTGCCCATGCTTGAGATCACAAGAGAATCCCATCAGCTGCTCCACATCCCATCGGGCAGCACGCAGAAGCGTGTTGCGATTTGGGTAGCCCTGTCTATTTTTGTGGTGTCCCTTCTCGTCCTGCCCTTCGGCTCCCGGATGCTGATCGAAATCAAGCCATTCCTGCCGGGATTCATTTCCTGGTTTGTGCTGGGTGACTTTCTGACGTCTTATTTGCTATTCAGTCAATTTCGGGCCACACGGTCGCTGCCGCTGCTGGTCCTTTCTTGTACCTATTTATATACCGCATTAATTACCATTCCCCATATTCTTACCTTTCCGGGCGTGTTCTCGGAAACAGGACTTATCGGAGCGGGGGATCAGAGCGCAGTATGGCTGTGGGTGCTGTGGCATGGCGGGTTTCCCATTGGCATTCTGCTGTACCTGTGGAGCGGACGGAAGTCGGCTTCCCCGGTAGCCGTCAAGCGGATCAAGACGGCGGGGCTGATCGCGGTGCTGCTGGTGCTCGGTATCGTCTTTCTGCTTTATCTGCTCGTCACGCTGGGGAACGATATGCTGCCCCGGATTATCCAGAAGGGAAATTTCCGCGTCCTGCTGGAGTCGGGGATCGGGCCCGTGGTCTGGGGCTTGAATCTGGTGGCACTCCTGCTGCTATTGTGGGTACACCGAGGAAGAAGCGTATTACATTTGTGGCTGAGCGTAGCGGTATTTGCTTTTCTAATGGATGTGACGTTGACCTTGTACTCGGGAGCCCGCTACAGCCTGGGCTGGTATGCTGCCCGCACGAACTCTCTGATCTCGGCCACGGTGGTCATCTGCTCGCTCATGTATGAGGTCAACAAGCTGTATGTACGGCTCATCCGGAACCGGGAGCAGCTATTGCGTTCACGGATGAGGCTGGAGGAAGCCAATGAGAGGCTGACACGCCTGTCTGAGGTAGATGGACTGACAGGCATTCCGAACCGCCGGGCCTTTGACGAGAAGCTGGACAAGGCAGTGCAGGCTTCCAAAGCTGAGGGAACGCCGCTTTCAGTGCTGCTGATCGACGTTGATCATTTCAAAGCCTACAATGACCATTACGGTCATCTGCGCGGTGATCATGCTCTGAAGAGGGTAGCCTGGGCGCTGATGGAGACGTCAATCACCTTCCCGCATACGACAGCCTACCGGTATGGCGGTGAGGAATTTGCCGTCATTATGGAGAAGGGTGACAGCGAACAGGCGGCGATATTCGGAGAGCATGCACGGAAGGCCGTCGTCAGTCTTGGGCTCCCGCATGAGCAGTCCAGGACCAGCAGCCTGCTCAGTATCAGCGTCGGCCTGCATAGCCGGGTTCTAGAGGAGCAGGACACGGGAGATGGGCTGCTGGAGCAGGCAGATCAGGCACTGTATCGAGCCAAGGAATCCGGCCGCAACCGGGTGGCGAAGGCGGAGGACGGGCTGATGCACGTCTACGACCAGAAGACCTCCTGATGCTCATTAAGTGAGCATGGTGCATATCATATTCAAATCTAAAAATCGTCCACGTCTTTCAGCGGCCTTGCAGGGCCGATGAGAAACGTGGACGATTTCGTTCTGTCTGTTATGAAGCTATGAAGCTCTCTGCGCCTAAGTCAGGCTGCCGGGTTCGGTCCGGTAATCCGGACGTACTGCCGGTACATGGACACACGCCAGTGCGTGATCATGCCGTAGGCCAGCAGGAAGAACAGCGCCCCGGTCTGCGGAATGGAAATATGCTGCTCAATATACGTATGAAGCAGCAGCCTCACCGTAAGCAGTCCCAGCAGGATGAATACAAAGCTGCGTGAGCGCTGGATAAATACCTGTCCCTCTACCAGCTCAAACCGCGTGCCGCGAATCAGCGGATAGGAGAAAATAAACCAGCCCACGAGAAAGGACACGATGGCCCACAGCAGGGGAATACGAACCTCAGGTACTACGAACATAAGGAAGCCGGTCGTCATTCCGAGCGGGGGAATAATAATCTTCCGGACCGTTACCGGGCGATGGCTGGCTTTTACGCGGATGAGGATAACTGCAAGAGCCATAACCAGCATGCCAACCGTGGAGCCTATTTGGAGAATTGGGGAGTTAAAATCCAGTTGCACCACAATTCAGGACCTCTTTCTATGAATAATGTCACAGTCTCTATGCTTAAACCATTATATCATAGAAGTATCGCCGGCAACATGAGAGAAGTGATCTGAGAACTTACCGATGGCCTTCAAAACGGGATGCTGCTCTCGCGACCACCTGCTGCATGGCATCGTATGGCTGCAGCACCATGCTGCCATGACCGCAGGCCAGGACCTGTGGACGCAGATCGCTCAGCCGGCGGGCACTGTGAAGCGCGGTTGCCTTGTGCCAGGTTGCCCAGGCGGGGAAAGGAAAATTCCAGCGGACATCCCCGGAAACGGCCATGCCGCCGCGCGTCTGAAAGGCATCTCCGGCGATGAGTACACCGCTGCGGCGATCTAAGAATGCCATGTGACCGGGTGTATGTCCCGGCGAAGCTACCGCTTGCAGGGAGGCAATCAGGTCTCCGTCCTTCAATAACCGGTCCGGGACGGCCTGTATACCCTTGAGGCTGTTCTTCACCGGAGCATCTGGTTCGCCGGGCGCCAGTGAGGTGTCCCCCCGCAGCAGAAGCGCATCTCGGGCAGAGATGGCAAGCTCCGCCTCGGGAAACCTCTGCTTCAGTCCGTCCAGAGCGCCGACATGGTCCGGGTGAGCATGGGTCAGCAGGATTGTGGTGATCGGCTTCCCTATGCGGAAGGCTGCTTCTGTAATTCCTTGCTGCATGAACGACATGCCGCAGTCAATCAAGGTTAATCCATTCTCTTCTTCCACCAAGTACACATTAACCGGAAAAAAGAGAGGCATAAATGTCAGCTGAGTGACCTGATGCAGAACTGTGGTTTTCAACAAACATCACCTCACTACTTCAATTCTTATCATCTGATTCTAGCAAATTCCTACTCTTGGAAACAAGCAGAAACAGGGCGGTGATGAACATGAGCATTACATAAAGTTTTATTTTTTTCCAAATATGGAGTGAAATTTTCTTCCATATGAGTTAACATATTGTTAACAAATGCCATGGTATGTTAAATTTGACGCGGTTATTAGGGGGAATAGGGATGAAGCTTTATTATCGTGCAGCAGGACTTGTGATCCTGTATGGAAATACGATTTTTTTACTCTATCTGGCCGGCAAATATTCTCCCTACCTCCTGCCCGTCATCTGGTTTACAGCACTCGTGCTGCTGCTTTCCAGCATTGGATACGCTGTTGTGCATTACCGGACGAGCCTGCACAAGCAGAAGAGCCGCTGAATGAAATCATCATCCTTAGCAGATTAAAGGCTGTCCTTTAAGGGGTGGCCTTATTTATATGAGGTGAATGGGAAGGAGCTTCAGGATGGAAGAGAGAACCTATAGCGACCTGGCGGGAAGTGCCTGCCTAGGCAGCGAGACTGCATTTGCCGAATTAATGAGTCTGCTGAGAAGAAGGCTGTACAGCATTGCATACAGCTATTTACGTAACGAGGAGGACGCTTTGAAGGTGCTGCAGGAAACGGTGGAACGCGCCTGGACCGGGTGCGGAAGGCTGCGGAAGCCGGAGCTGTTCACACCGTGGATGATCGCGATTCTGATTCGCTGCTGTGCGGATGAACAGAAGGTAAGAAGACGAGGGATTCCCTCGGAACGAATCTATTCAGACAATCACGGGAAAATGACGAGTGACCGTGATTCGGACCTGGAGCAGAGGCTGGAGCGTATGAAGCCCAAGTACAGACATGTACTGATGCTGCGGTATACTGCGGATCTGACGGCTGCCGATATTGCTGCTGTATTGAAATGCCCCGAAGACACAGTGAACAGCCGGCTGCACCAGGGCTTAAAGCTGTTGCAGCTTGAGGTACAGCCGGGAGGCGTCTTTAGACATGCATAACCCGGAGGAGACCCGGCTGCGGGAATACATGGATCACGTCAGAAGTGAAGCAGAGCAGGTGACAGACGAGAAGCTGGAGGAAGCTGTCCGGCACGGAATGGTTCGAGGGAAACGGACTAAACAGCGTAAGAGAGGGCTGGTGGCAGCTATAGCACTGGCTGCAGCCATCTGGATGCTGTGGGCAGGACTGGGGCCGTCTCCGAAATTGGCGGAGCAGCATAGGCTGCCAGGGCCTTATCCTGCACTGGCAATGGATTTCACCAGGTATCCCCATCTGCAGCAATATAGCGAGCTGGGGCTCATTCAGCATGCTGGACAATCAGCGGAGGCCGGCGGCTACAGCCTGACCGTTGTGGGCGTCATTACCGGCACTCATATGATTAAGGTCATCTACACGGTGGAGCACGACTTCAGCAAACAGGCCGTGGTCATGAATACCGCGATGAAGAATGCGCTGAGCGACGAGCCGGTTTTAAACAGCTCCTTTATAGGAGGCGGGGAGCTTGTACCCCGAGGATCTCATATGTTTGAAGTGAGTTTTGTGCTTCTACTAAGCCAAACCTTCCCGGAAAGCCTGGTCTTTGAAGCGGTTCTGGCTCCCGATTCTCCCGAAGCCCGTTACGGCGGGGAAGTCTCCAATGCGTTTACGCTTCAGATTCCGCTGAAGCTGGACCTGGAAGCGGTTCTGAAGCTCACGCGCATCATTCCTTTGGAGCACAGCGTGGAAGCAGGGGGGCAGCAGGTAACGATCCGTGAAGCGGTTCTATCCGCAACGGGAGCAGTGATCCATACGACGGCGGGATCTCAGAACACCAGCAATGGGGTTGAATTAGAGAGGATGTCACTGGAGATTGTCGAAGGAAGCGGGGCTTTGTCGTCTTTAACGAGTATGTTTGCCGCTGGACCGGATGATGAGGGCAGCAAGAGCTATTATTTTGAAGATCCCCGTCTGCTGCAGGCGCGGTCCATTACGCTTACAGCTCAAGGCCTGAGCGTCCCTGCGGCATTACGTCCAAAGCTGATTGTGGATCTGGAAAAAGGGCAGATGGAGCCCGTCAGAACTGAATATGGCAGAATGACATACAGTGGATACCGGAGTAATGAGCATGTGAACGGTGAGAAGGTATATACGCTCACTTTTGAATATGAGAGTCAGCAGGAGTCGAGAGGATTGTATGTTGACTACATATTCAAGGATGGAACCGGCAAAGCCTACGACGTAGTCGGTACGGCAATCAGCCGCTCCTATAGCGGCTCGAATGGAAATGAGTATCCGGTAACGACGTTTGAGGTGCACATTGAGCCACAGGCATACAAGGGACCGTTAGTGTTCGAGCTGGGGGGGCAGACTCAGGTCATGAAGCAGCCGATGGGCTTCCCATCCGTTAAGATCATAAAGCGCAGCAATAGCCAATAGCCGTACCGCAAAGATGCTGCATCCTGCGGTACGGCTTCTATGTTATGGCAGAGCTTATACCTGGCTCTGCGGCTTGCTCATCTCCCGCTGGATCATCTCGTAGGGGATGGGAGCCTTGGCGTCTAGCAGCTCAATTAACGGCTTGGGTACGCCGTTCAGCAGCAGCCACTGCCGCAGTGTCTCCAGGGCGCGGATATGACCGCTGCCTTCATCGCGCCAGGTGAGCAGCTCGATCACCTTGATCACCAGAGACATCAGGGCGAGCTTGTCCTGCTCGGTTTTTTCGGCGCGAAGCCTCTGATAGGCCGCCTCCTGTTCCCAGTCGAGCAAAATCTCTTCACCAATGGCTGGCTTCATCAATGTATAATCATAGCCGCATTGTGTACATTGGACATGGGCAAGCTGTTCTTGGGTGAAGCTGACCTGAATGCTGTCCTGACATTGGCGGCAAGGAAAACGAACCTGGATCTCGGATTCTATATTCATCGCAATTTAGCCTCCTTGGGTAGCGTGCACCTCTCTCAATGCTAACCTTTTACCCAAACCTTGGCCCAAAGACCCACGGTGCAAGGCATTCCCGGTTCAGACCGACCTGAACTCCCTGTCCAAAAAACGATTGCCATCCGCCGCAGCTATTCCTCTTCAACGAACAGCACTTCAGCAATTCGCCAGGTGCCGCTCTCCTGCTTGAACCAGTACAGCAGCTCGGCTGCACTCTTCTCGCCGTCTTCGTCAAAGATTTCTTTCACGAGCAGTACCGCATCCTGCTCATCGTAATGCACGACAGCCACCGGCACGGATTCCAGGGTGAAGTCAAGCTGGAAGAAGCCTTCCTCGGCAGCTGTAACAACCTCATAGTCGTAAGGGGAGTCCGGAACTACAAAGGAACGGACGGCCTTGAGATCCTTCTGGTTGAAGGCTTGTGTATATTGCTTCAGCACGTTCTCCAGCGCCAGCTTGTCGGCTGCCTCTACCGCAGGCCGGGCTTCGATCAGACCATCCGGCACGTGCACGAATACCTCGTCATTCAAGCTGTCGTATTCTTTCCAGGCACCGGCGGCGTCCGGCTTCAGGATCATTTGCTTCGCAATGGTATAATCCCAGTCAAAAGGCCCGCCAGTACGCACCTGGGTCTTCACGACCGTGGCAACGGCAACACTGCCAATCACCTGTACGTCCGACACATAAGCGCTCTGCTTGCCGCTTCGGGTGGCCATATTGTCATAGCTCATGATGTAGCTGTTGATATGCGGAGAATTGGGATGAATTGCAGTGAGGGCAGCCTTGTAGTCCCCGCGGGTGACAGCCGCTGCCATGTCAGCATAGAGCTTCTTGATCTCGACACTGGCTTTGGCAAAAGCTGATTGGCGGTCAATGAGGATGTTACGGCTCTTGGCATCCCATTTTACCGGATATCCGGTAGATTCAGCCACGAAGCGCAGCGGCACCAGCGTACTGCCACCGGCAATATACGGCGCAGCTTGCAGGGCTGTCGTCTTTCCGTTGACGGAGACTTGAGTAGAGCCTGCCTTCATTTCCAGCTGCTGGTCCAGGAAGGAGCCTGTCACCTTTTTGGAGGCGGAGCTCCAGCTGACCTTGTAGCCGAGCGCCTCGAACAGCGGGCGGAACGGAACGAAGGTGACTCCGTTCTTGATCACGGGAGCGGACTGAAAGGAGACCGCTTTGCCGTCCAACAGAACGGTGACAGAGCTTTGGGCGTGGGCCGGAGCCGGTTGTACCGTACTGCCCAGGAGCAGCAGGAGCACAGCAACGAGCAGCCCTATTCTCTTTTTGAACATGGATTGCATTCCCCTTTTCGATAATATTCAGCGCAGGTCACGCTTGAATTATCGTACAAGACAACAAGCGACTAGGCAATAACTATCTGTAAAAGAAATACTTGGGATGATTAAATATACAGTATGTCATAAAAATAAGCTGCAGGAAGGTAAGCACGACATGCGTGTGGGTAATACATAATGAATCATAACGTGAAGGAGTGTGCAGGGATGACAGTCGATAATGAAAACCTGATTTATGTTTACATAGGGTCATACCGGGCGAAGGAGGAGGAGAGCATCCACTTGGCTTCTCTTAATCTGGAGACTGGAGAGCTAAAGGCGCTTCATGGTATGGCCGGCGTTACGAATCCGACGTTTCTGGACTGGGACGCCCTAAACAATGTATTGTATGCTGCCAGTGAGCAGGAGCACAGCGAGGTGATTGCATATGCGGCCGATCCGCAGACGCAGAAGCTGGAGGAGCTGAACCGCAAGAGCACCGACTCTTCCGGTGCATGCCATGTGTCACGCTCGGGAGACGGGAAATATCTGTTCACTACAGGATATGGGGACGGACATATTTCGGTACTGGAGCTGCAACAAGACGGCGCCCTGGGGGAGCTGTCCTCCCTCATTCGCCACAGCGGCCGCGGGGAGCGGGATGACCGCCAGTCGGAGGCCCATCCGCATTCGGTGTTCCAGGATCCGAACCAGGAGTATGTCATTGTCTGTGACCTTGGGATGGACAGCATCAATATGTACCGGCTGGAGGAGGGCAAGCTGGTCACCCACCGTGAAGTCAAAATGCCTCCCGGCTCAGGCCCGCGCCATGTCGCTTTTCATCCGAACGGGAGATGGATGTATGCCATTAACGAGCTGAATAATACCGTTACGTTCTTCGCCTACGACTCCACCTTCGGCGATTTAAAGACGATGCAGCATACGTCCACATTGCCCACTGATGTTGTGATGGAGGAAAATACAGCAGCGCAGCTTGCGATATCGCCTTGCGGCCGTTTTCTGTACGCATCCAATCGGGGACATGACAGCCTGGTGCAGATGAACATCGACGAGGACAGCGGCATGCTGTCAGCCGTAAACTGGGTGTCCTCCGGCGGAAAAACGCCGCGTCACTTTACTCTCGTGCCGGGCGGGTATTTGCTGTCAGCCAACCAGGACAGCAACTGCATCGTCTCCTACCGCATTCATTCCGACAGCGGACGATTGGAAGAGACCGGCTTCAGCCTGGAGCTGCCGCATCCCGTATGCGTCTTGCCGGCGGTGAAGGCATAAGCTCTCGTGATGTTTAACGGCAAGCGTGGAGGTGCCAGGGCAAGTTGAAAAGACAGGCAGATGAGCGTTGCTCATCTGCCTGTCTGCGTTGTACGGACGTGAGATCGTGCCGGTGTTATGTGCGGACGTGAGATCCTGCCTGCGTTGTGTGAGGGCGCGAGATCCTGCCTGCGGTATCGAGGTGCGCTGCGAGCAGCGCGACCTGTGCCGTCGCTAGCTCTTCGGGCTTCGGCGCGCTTTGCCGCGGCGCGGAGTTCGTGGCTCCGGTGCACGGCGAACCGGCTCCCCGGCGGCGTTGCCTTCAGCTTCCGGAGAAGCAGAGGTGCGCTCGCGGAACTGCTCCAGCAGCTCGGGGTGACCGGCGTAAGGCCTTTCCTTGCGCGATGGAGCCGATTGAAACCAGAAGCCGGCGGCATAGAGCATCAGCTGCGATGCCAGCGTATAGTATGCCGCCTCGGGCCAAAAGAACAAAGGCAGAGCCGCCGCTGCAATGAGCAGATGAAGTCCGTAAAAGAGTGATCCGGGAAGCCCGCGCCGGGCATCCATCAGGAGCCGGTACACGGACAGCGCAGCCAGCATGGAGGACAGCCACAGCAGCCAGAGCTCCGGCTGTGTCCAGCTGGACGGCTCCCGCAGCCGGGTGATCAGGGCGGAGCTCAGGAGCACTACCGCCAGAAACAGCAGGCCGGGAACCGCCGGCTTCAGGAGCAGCCAGAGTCCAAGTCCGAAGCCTGGAGTCTCCAGGCGGCGCAGGGTTTCCCCGCGTTCCGCTACGAGAGCGTTCATCTCGGATTCAAGGGACCGGCTAAGCCGGGGCAGACGGGCGTGATCCCGGTCCTTCAGGTACGCGTTGATCTGCTCCAGCAGCTGCGGAGTCAGGCGGTCAGCCGCCTTGCATTCCAGCAGGAGAGCGGCCAGCTGCCCGTCTGCTTCCGGGTCGTGATCCAGCCGGTTAACAGCTGCAGAGAGCGGTCCGGCCAGCTGCGTATACAAGGTCAGGGATTGCCGGATCCGCTCCAGCGCTTCGGTTCGTTCGGCCTGCAGCCGGGAGGAGGTATATATGTATAAGCCAAGAAACACTGCAGCGGCAAGCAGGACTGCAAGCAGCCCTTCTATAGAGCCAAAAAAACCGTCAATCCATTCCGCAAGGGACAAGCCAATCCCTCCTTACATATTCTACATTTCACTATTGCATAAGAAGAACATGATTTCAAGACAGGCACAGTGTAATGAAATACCCATAAAGGTCATACCGTGACGCGCCGGGCGTGGCAGAGGGGATGTTCTCCCTCGATGCTGGTCATATAAATGGCGAAGGGCTCCGGGCTTTATAGGCTTGCCGCGATGGAGCCAGGCACAGTGCGGAGGCTCGGCAGTACACCGGCTCGCGGCCGCCGATTGGCGGGGGTTATCCCGTCCTTCATGCTGCTTAGAAAATGCGCGACCTGTTACTATGCGAACCATTCGGGACAACATCCCCTGGATGCGGAATTGTCGCTGATGGAAGCAAGAAATAGGCTTGTTTTTGGCGAAAAAAGACTTGCGAGGACGTTTTCCATCCCTTATAATTTGCATTAAGGAAACATTATTGGTTATAAGAAAAAAATAAACGCAAGTATACAAATAAAGCTGCTCATAAAGGGGGAACGAGAATGAATCAGGTTACGGTTTCTAAAGCGCCTGTACAGCGGGCAAAGCTGACCGTCGGCTATGTGCTGCTTCTCCTTCTTGCCGCTTAGCCAGCAGGAATGCTGGGCAAATGCAGGAAGAGCGTATACGATAGAAGCATTCGTTCTTAACCATTCCCACAGCATACTGCAGCGTCATCCGCCGATCAGGCATGGTGTCTGCAGGGGGGAGGGGATGGAGAGGACGGGTGCTTTTTTTGTCGCTTTGGGGTTACAGAAGGGGTGCTGTGAAATCAGCTCAAAGCGTTTGAAAGGAAAAGAAGAGGGCTAAGTATTTAAGAAAGCTGCTATCACAAGGCCGAGGCCGGAAAAGGATTCATGAAGAAGCGAATGGGATCGCTATGAATCATAACATACTATATCTGGCGCATGGCACGGTAGATCTGAGACAACAGCAAAGGAGCGAATACGTAATGAGAACAGTAATTATCGGAGCGGCAGGAAGTATTGGCAAAAGTATTTTGGAGGAGGCGCTGCGCCGGGGCCATCAGGTGACGGCCGTGGTGCGCAATCCGGACAAGCTGGAAGCTTATCGGGACAAAATCCATGTGGCTGAAGCCAGCACGCTGGACCCGGATGCCTTGACGGAGGCCGTTCGCGGCGCAGAGGCAGTGATCAGTGCCTACGGCCCGCAGTTTGGGCAGGAAGAGGAGCTGCTGGAGGCAGCCCGCAATCAGCTGGAAGCCTGCCGGCGGAGCGGGGTAAGCCGTCTTTTGGTTGTAGGCGGGGCGGGAAGCCTGGTGGCCGAGAACGGAGAAATGCTGATGAACACAGCGGAATTTCCGGCTGAGCTTCGGCCCGTCGCTCAAGCGCATAGCGATGCGCTGGAGATTTATAAAGCGTCAGATCTTGACTGGACCTATCTGAGTCCCGCAGCCATGATCGAACCGGGCAAGCGGAGCGGCCAGTTCCGCATTGGCATGGATCATCTGGTGGTGGACGAGAGCGGGTCCAGCCGTATTTCAATTGAAGATTATGCCGTGGCCATGCTGGACGAGCTGGAGGACCCGCAGTTTATCCGGGCGCGGTTTACTGTAGGCTACTGATCAGCCGGTCGTAAAATAAGCAACGCGCAAAGGAGGGGCTTGCATGTATATCGTGAACAGAGAGCAGATGCGGGAGCTGGACCGCCATGCCATCGAGGTTCTCGGCATTCCTGCCGTAGCGCTGATGGAAAATGCGGGCAAGGCCATCGCCGAGGAGGTGCTGCGCCTGTGCCGGGAGCGGCGGGGCCATGAAGGCCGGAGGAAGACGGCGGCTCCAGGAGCAGGCAGGGCTCACGGTGCGGCTGGAGCAAGAGGAGATCGCGCTGCGGGCCTGTCTGCAACAGGAGAGGCCGCCAGCGCTTGGCAGAGTCATGTTGGCATGACGGACCCGGCGGCTCCTGCCCCTGGCGAGCTGCAGCCCGGCGCGGCGCGAGACAGGCATGCTGCGCCGGGGGAGAGCGGCGAGGCTGTCTATCCCTCGCCCGGCATTGAGGCAGATGCCGCGCTGCATCTGCCGGATGATCCCGAGGAGCACTGGCTGGTGCTCGCGGGCAAGGGCAGTAACGGCGGCGACGGTGCAGCCGCCGCCCGGCACTTGCGTGACGCAGGTGTGCGCGTCACGATCCTGTACGCGGCCGAGCGTGAGGCGCTGGCCGGCGAGGCTGCGCTCCAGCGGGATGCCGCCGAGGCACTCGGCATCCCGCTGGAGGTCCACGGCCGGGCATCGTCGGCCGTGGATTGGGGCGCGTACACCGGCATCGTGGACGCGCTGCTGGGTACGGGCGCGCAGGGCGCGCCCCGCGGCGCTTACGCCGCGATGATTCAGGCCGCGAATGACAGCGGCCTGCCGATCGTGTCCGCGGATATTCCCAGCGGACTGGACGCCGATACCGGCGCGCTGCAGGAGCCCTGCATCCATGCAGCGGTGACGGTCTGCCTCGCGTTCCTCAAGCGAGGCCTGGTGCAGTACCCCGGCGCGGAGGCCGCCGGCCGGGTCGTCGTCCGCTCCATCGGCATTCCCTCGGCGCTGTGTCAAGGCCACGGCGTGAAGTCGTTCCTCCTCACGCCGGAGGTGCTGCGCGCCGAGCTTCGCTGCGATCCGGCGCGCCCCCGCACGGCCGACGGCCATAAAGGCACGTACGGCCATGTGCTGGTCACAGCAGGCAGCCGCACAATGAGCGGCGCCGGCCTGCTGTGCTCACGTGCCGCGCTGCGCGCCGGCAGCGGCCTTGTCACCTGGGCGCTGCCGGACGAGCTGCTGCTGCCGATGAGCGGCGCAGCACCGGAGCTTATGCTCTCGCCAGTGCAGGCTGCCGAGGGGACAAGCGGCAGCTGGCACGAGGACTCCGCGACGGACATCCTGAAGCTGCTACAGAGCCGGGACGTTCTGGCGGCAGGTCCCGGCATCGGGCGCTTTTCCGGAGACGGCCGGTGGCTTCGCCGCTTGTGGGAGCAGTCCACGGTCCCTCTCGTCCTGGATGCTGACGCGCTTAATGCCCTCGCAGCGGCAGAGGATTTCGCCGACTGGGCACCCAGGGATTCCGAGACGGTACTTACCCCTCATCCTGGAGAAATGGCCCGCCTCTCAGGGATGACCGTATCCCAGGTGCAGCAGGACCGTATCGGCGCCGCGATCGGCTATGCCGTGCGCCATGGCGTGACGCTTGTCCTGAAGGGCTCCCGGACGGTGGTTGCCGGGCCGGACGGTCGCGCCTTCGTCAACGTGACAGGACACCCCGGCATGGCTACAGGCGGCACGGGCGATGTGCTGACCGGCATCATCGCCGGGCTGCTGGCTCAAGGCTTGTCCGGTCCACAGGCGGCAGCCCTGGGCGTACGCCTGCACGGGTTGGCAGGTGAAAGAGCCGCGGCTTTACGCGGCCATTTCTCCTCCGTTACCGCCGGAGATCTGATCGAGGCGCTATAACAGGCAGAACAGCGGAATGATCAAAGCACATAGAATCGTCCGCAGCGGCCGAGTGGCGAGCACCCTTCGGCTCCAGACAAAAATCAGGAGAATAGCCATGCCCACGACTCCGCGCAGCCAGATCATTTGCTCATCCTCCCCGGTCAGCAGAGCAAACGACAAGAAGCCGGCGGCTCCATAGATAGCCGCCTGCCGGGCACGGCTTAACGCCGGCAGCAGCGAAATGATCGCATCGGCGACGAGCGAGGCGATCAGGGCATAGCCGTAAACCCAGTGCTCCATCGGGATATCTGCCCCCAGCATGGCAGATAAGCTCTCCCAGCTTTGTGGCCAGCCCCACGACAGCAGACTAAGCAGCACCAGCACAGTGCCGGCGCCCGCCAGCTTGTTCAATGCATAGATACCGACATCCATCCGGCTGTTTGTACTGATTTTTCCGGATTCCATCAAGCCGTCCCTCCTGCGTCCATATTACAATCCGTAGGTCTGTGCTTTATAACTATGCCGCGGCCCTGCGGAACGTGCCGGGACTTGCGAGGGGCTCCATGAATATTCACCTTGTTCATCCTCATGTCATGCCATCAAGTTATGGGCGATGGGCACCTTGAAGTTTATGGCATGAAGCTTGATTGTCATGAATGCTTGATAGGGTGAAGCTTCACGGGGTGAATGCTTCGCCAGCCTGAATCATTTAAGACATGAAGGCTTTACGGCATGAAGCATTAACCCGGTGAACGATGAAAAGACGCTATCCCAGCCTTTATGCAGGCTTTGCGCCGATTCTACGCCTGTTTTATGCAAGGTTCTACGCCAGGTTTACTCTCTTGCCCGGCAAGAATGCAGTGAGGTGTCGCGGCATTGACAAACAGCGCAGCAGATTGATAACATGATTACAACTTGAAGCCAAAGGCTTTTCACCCAGATCAGATACATATCAGAAGACCTCAAACGTGTTGAGCCCGGAGGGACTTTGCAGCAGCTTGTAAGGTCCTTTTTGTCTGAATCCGGATGTCCTGCAGGCTCGCTTGAGCACCCGCACCCCGGTTTTCGCCAGCTTGGCCTGCAGGGCTGTATACCCATTTCCGAAAGACAGGAGGATACAGCATGAAGAAAGCAGTTATCATTAACGGCAGTCCCACGCCCGGCTCGCGCCTTACCGCTTTGATGGAACAGGCGGAGAAGGGTCTGGAGGCCGCAGGCTATGAGGTAAGCCGGATCGATGTCGCTCAATTGCCGGCAGAGGATCTGATCCTGGCCCGGTTCGATAGCGAGTATGTGATCAAGGCTAATGGCCTGGTTGCTGAAGCTGATGCCGTCATTATTGCCAGTCCGGTGTACAAGGCGTCCTTTACAGGTGTTCTGAAGACGTTTCTAGATCTCATTCCGCAAAAAGGGCTGGCCGGCAAAATCATCCTGCCCCTGTTTATCGGCGGCAGCCTGGCGCACCTGTTATCCATCGACTACTCGTTGAAGCCCGTGCTCTCGTCGATGGGCGCCCGATTCATCCTGGGCGGCGTTTATGCTGTAGATGCCCAGGTCGCCCGCACGGAAGAGGGGGGCCTTGAGATCGCCGAGGTGCTGCAGGAGCGGCTTCATGCCGCATTAGAGGAGCTTATTGCCGAAACCGGGCTGCGGATTGCCCAAAGGCAGGAGCAGAAGTAAAGAATACGCTTTACAATGTAGAGGAGAGATAGACATGCAGAAGCTGGTCTTTTTTGTTGGCGTAGCCGGAACCGGCAAGACAACGGTTGCGAAGAAGCTCGCGGTGCGCATTCCGGCCGCTTTTTTGGACCGGGATACGGTGGGCGGGCGTTTCGTGGAGAAATTTCTGGAGAGCAACGGATTGGATCCCAATGATCGGGACTCCGCATTTTACAAGGAGCATCTGCGGGACCTGGAATATGATACGACGAAGGATATTTGCATCGAGAATCTGAATGCCGGCCAGAACGTATTCATGATTTCCCCGTTCACCTCCGAGCTTAAGAATCCCCAGTGGATGGAGGACGTGCTGTCAGCAGCGGGACGCAGCAAGCAGGAGGTAGACGTGAAGGTGGTGGTGGTCGCCCTGGAGGATATGGAGCTGCAGAAGGAGCGCATCATCGACCGTCAAACCGAGCGTGACCAATGGAAGCTGGAGCACTGGGATGACTTCAAGACCCGCGTCAACTTCGTGCCCGAGGTGAACTGGGATATCCCGGAGAGCTCGATTCTTGTGTTTGATAACAGCGGTCCGCTGACCGAGGAGAAGGTAGAAGGGCTGTACCGTTTTGTAACAGGAGCATAACAGATCAGGCCACAAGCGGCATGTTCCGGCGAAGATGCTGGAGGTGCCGCTTTTGTGCAGCAGAGGAGGACAACCCATGGCACTCGACTTCACAACCGCCTATTTGCGCAGCGTGCAGCTTTTGAAGGAGCAGGTTCCTTCGTTTGACGCCTATCCCTTTCATCTCCCGGCCGTATCGGCGCTGGAGCAGCTGGAGCTTCATCCACGGGTTACTTACATTGTCGGGGAAAATGGCATGGGCAAATCGACGATGCTGGAAGCCATCGCTGTGGCCATGGGCTTTAATGCGGAGGGCGGAACGGTGAACTTCTCGTTTGCGACCCGCGAGACGCATTCGGAGCTTCATCAATATCTTCGGACGGTGCGGGGAGCACGCCGACCGAAGGACGGCTTTTTCTTCCGGGCGGAGAGCTATTATAACGTTGCCTCGGAGGTGGATGTCCTGGAAGCATCCCATAACTACGGCGGAACCTCGCTCCATGCGCAGTCACATGGGGAATCCTTCTTTGCGGCATTTCTGCACCGGTTCAGCGGTCAGGGATTGTACATCATGGATGAGCCGGAGGCGGCGCTGTCTCCCTTGCGCCAGATGGCGCTGCTGACGCGCATTCATGATCTGGTCAAGGCGGAGTCCCAGTTTATTATATCCACGCATTCACCGAATTGTCATGGCATACCCCGACGCCCTCATCTACAAGCTGACCGACGACGGTCTGGAGCGCTGCAGCCTGGAAGACACCGACCACTTTCTGATTATGAAGGAATTCGTGAATCACCGGGAGGGCATGCTTCGGGAGCTGTTACGGGATTAAGCTTTTTCAAAGCGGGAACAAGGATAATATATCCTGCGGCTCCACCAGAAATTCGATAAACACCCCGACGAGGGCCACGAGGACACCATAAAGAAGAGGTACCTTTTTCTCGCTCAACCCCGTTTTCTCAAATCCGATCATGAATGCGACAGCAACGACCCAAAAGCTCATGCTGGCGACAAAGCTATTCACAACCTGGCTTTCACGGATCAGATCACATAAGAACACCGATACCCCCAAAGCAAATATAAACAACGGAATTCGTAGTGTTAAGGTTGCCATTTCGTATACCTCCTGGTTATATTTCCTTTACATTCCTGTTTATAGTATAACATATATCCCAGTACACAACCGCCCAGCTTGACCTTATGCCCAAAAAAGAACCGTCCTGTCCCCGAAGGGAAAGAACGGTTCTTGTTGTTGATTCAGCACACGGACTGCTGATCGGAGTCTTACAAATCGTCAAATCCGTTATCGTCGCCGACCTTGCCGTAGTTGCGCGATTTGGCTTCAAAAAAGTCCGTTTTCGTCGCATTCAAGGCTTCATCGGAGAACGGCTTGATCCACGGCATGCAGTTCACGTCCACGCCCTCATAGGCTTTGTCGAGACCCATCATGCTCAGGCGGCGGTTAGCAATAAACTTGATATAGTCCGCCAGCTCGTTCAGATCAATGCCTTTAACCTTGCTAAGCGTATAGTGCGCCCAGTTGGTTTCCAGCTCGACAGCGCGGTTTACCGTGCGGTAGATGTAGTCGTTGTTTTCCGGGGTATCCAGCTCCGGGAAGTCCTTCAGCAGCTGCTTGAACACCTCGGCAAAGAAGTAGCAGTGCTGGTTCTCGTCACGCTGAATATAGGAAATCATCTGGCTGGTGGACATCATCTTCTGATCACGGGCCAGGTTGTAGAAGAAGGCGAACGTGCTGTAGAAGAAGATGCCTTCCAGAATCAAATCCGCAACCATCGCTTCAAAAAACGTCTGCGGCGACGGATTGTCACGGAAGGACTGATAAATATCAGCGATAAACCGGTTGCGGTCCAGCAGGACCGGATCATGCTTCCAATACTCAAAAATCTCCTTCTGCTCCTGCTCGGATACGATTGAAGACAGCACGTAAGAATAGGATTGGTTATGCACGACCTCCTGCTGACCGATAATCGCGGAAATCGCCTCCAGCGAGGAATCTGTAAAGTAACGCTTCACATCGCTGACAAACATGGTCTGCATGGAGTCCAGCACCGCGAGCAGTGAAATGTTGATTTTAAAGGTGCGCTGCTCCTCCGGATCCAGGCGGGAAAACTGCTGTGCATCCTTGGACATCGGGATCTCATCCGCGATCCAGTGGTTCAGAAGCAGAACCTTGTACAGCTTGTACATATGCGGCATACGGATGTCGTTCCAGTTCAGAATGCCGGAGCATTCTCCTTCAATGATACGGGTAGAGCGGTTCGGCGCTTCCGTGTTAAAAATCTTTTGCATCTGCATGCTCGTTCTCTCTCCTTGCAATCTATATTAGGGGGAGTTCGGATATCTGCTCTTTCTCCACTGTTGTCCGCGCAAAGGCGTCCTCAGATCAGATATCCTCACCCTACGAAGTTTTTTTCTTAGTCTATTCAAACGATGCCAGCGATGCTCTATCGTACAAGCCCGCTTTAGCGGGGCCTGCAGCCCCTCCATCGGGTCTGCACCCAATTTCCAGCAAATCCCGAAGGGAGAGCGCTCCAAGCAGGAAGGGACCTCATCTCAAGCGCCGCAGCCCGTCCATCGGGTCTGCACCCAACTTCCAGCAAATCCCGAAGGGAGAGCGCTCCAAGCAGGAAGGCACCTCATCCCAAGCGCCGCAGCCCGTCCATCGGGTCTGCACCCAACTTCCAGCAAATCCCGAAGGGAGAGCGCTCCAAGCAGGAAAGTACCTCATCCCAAGCGCCGCAGCCGCTCCATCGGGTCTGCACCTAACTTCCAGCAAATCCCGAAGGGAGAGCGCTCCAAGCAGGAAGGGACCTCATCTCAAGCACCACAGCCGCTCCATCGGGTCTGCACCATCGTGAAGCGTCCCCGAAGGGGGAAAGCGCTCCTAGCACCCAAGCTCCGTATCTCCGCCACACTCGCACCCTGCACGGGTTTACTTTCGGGAGTCCAGAGGGCAGAGCCCTTGGGGCCCTCCCTTTGGAAAGGGAGGGTTTGGGAGGGATTCGAAAAGCTTTAGCTTGCGCAGGACTCGCATTCTTCAATCGTCAGTGCCCGGCTGCGTACATAGTATGTGGACTTGATGCCTGCTTTCCAGGCATGCAGGTGCAGCTCCAGGAACTCCGAAGCGCGGATGTCCGGACGGACATACAGGTTAAAGCTTTGTGCCTGGTCTACGTGACGCTGGCGGGCCGCAGCCATCTTGATGGACCAGTGCTGGTCAATCAGGAATGCCGTTTTGTAATACCAGATTGTCTTGTCCGACAGATCCGGAGCCGGATTTGCGATCTTGTAGGTTGTTTTTTCTTCATAAGACAAGAGCTCGTACAACGGATCAATGCTGGCGGTGGAGCCGGCGATGATCGAGGTGGAGCCGTTCGGAGCGATGGCGAACAGCCATGCATTCCGGACACCGTTCTGCTGAACCTCCTGCTGCAGCTCGCGCCATTGCTCGGTGGTCACGAATTGGCCTACATGCTCGCCGTCAGTGTAGCCGCGGAAGGTGAAATATTCGCCGCTTTCCCAATCCGAGCCCTTGAACTTCGGATAGTGACCTTTTTCCTTGGCCAGCTCCATGCTGGATTTAACCAGCAGATAGTTAATATGCTCATACAGATTGTCGTTATAAGCGACCGCCTCATCAGACTCCCAGCGGATGCCCTCCAGAGCCAAAAGGTGGTGAAGCCCGAACGTTCCCAGGCCGACCGCGCGGTATTGGCTGTTCGTGTACTGGGCCTGCAGCACTTCAATATTGTTAATGTCGATGACGTTGTCCAGCATCCGGACCTGAATCGGCACGAGACGCTCCAGGACGCCAGCAGGCACTGCGCGTGCCAGGTGGATCGAGTTCAGGTTGCACACCACGAAGTCACCAGGGATTTTGGAAATCACGATCCGGGTCTGGCCGTCCTTCGTAACCAGCTCTTCCTGCTCAACGACCGTTTGGGACTGGTTCTGCATAATTTCCGTACACAGGTTGGAGGAGTAGATCATGCCATGCGCCGAGTTCGGGTTCGCCCGGTTGACGGTATCACGGTAGAACATGTATGGCGTGCCGGTCTCCAGCTGGGACTTCATAATCCGCTTCATAATGTCGATGGCTTGTACGGTGATGCGCGGCAGAACCGGGTTAGCGACTGCCTCTGCATATTTTTGGCGGAACTCGCCATCGCCCTGGGCAGCATCGTAAAAATCCTCCAGACCGAGCGGACGACCGTCCTCACTCTTCCAGCCCATCACTTTCTTCACTTCATGCGGGCAGAACAGGCTCCACTCGTCCCGGGCCTCAACCGCCTCCATGAACAGGTCAGGCAGGCATACGCCGTGGAACACGTCGTGCGCTCGCATACGCTCATCCCCGTTGTTCAGCTTCAAGTCGAGGAAGGCGAGAATGTCCTTGTGGAACACGTCCAGGTATACAGCCACGGCGCCCTTGCGGGTACCCAGCTGGTCCACGCTGACAGCGGTGTTGTTCAGCTGACGGATCCACGGGATCACGCCGGAGCTGGTGTTCTTGTGACCCCGGATGTCTGAGCCGCGTGCGCGTACCTTGCCGAGGTATACGCCGATGCCGCCGCCCATTTTGCTCAGGCGTGCTACATCGGTGTTGGAATCAAAAATCCCCTCCAGCGAGTCATCCACCGTATCAATAAAGCAGCTGGACAACTGTCCGGCGACTTTTTTGCCGGCGTTGGACATGGTAGGCGTAGCGGCCGTCATGTACAGGTTGCTCATAGCCCAGTAGGCTTCCTTCACGAGCTCCAGGCGCTTGTCTTCCGGCTCTTTGTGCATCAGGTACATGGCGATGACCATGTAGCGCTCCTGCGGCAGCTCCATGACCCGGCCGTCAAAATCCGTAGCCAGGTACCGCTCGGCCAGCGTCAGCAGTCCGATATAATCGAACAGAAGATCGCGGGAGTAGTCAATCGTATCTGCGAGCTCCTCAATTTGAGCCTTGGTGTAGCAGGAGAGCAGCTCTTCGCGGTAAATCCCTTTTTGCACCAGCTCTGTGATGAGCGGGTACAGAGCGCCGTAGGGCTCTTCCGGATAAGCTTTATATCTGCGGTGGTTGGCCGCTTTTTTATATAATGACGTCAGGAGGGAGCGGGCTGCCGCGAATTTCCAGTTGGGCTCCTCTTTGCTGACCAGCTCCAGGGCGGACATGGTGAACGCATTGCTGATCTCCTCACCGGAGACCTGCTCACCGCGAAGCTTTGCAGTTACCCCGCGCAGCAGTCTTTCCTTATCGAGCATATCCAGGTCCTTCAAAATACGGTCCGCATACACAGAGAGGCGGATTTCATCAAAAGCCAGCTGACGGTTATTGGGCTTGACTACGAGTTGTGGCATACATCAATTCCCTACCTTCCTTAGGAAAAATAAAAGCAAAAAAGCAAGACAAGAAAAAAACATTTTCGACCAACCTCCCTGGGAAGGCTGAAAATGCTATTGTGCGCTGTGGGTTAAAATGCTGTCTGAGTGTGTATGTACAGACGCGATCCGCAAACACGTGCCTGATTCCCGAAAGAAGCAGGTGCTAGGCATATAGGAGGGAGCTCATGGATTTTCGCCATGCTTCCCGTTCGGTCCGGAGCATATGTAAATATGTTCAGAACCCCTACACACACTATATTTGGTTAGTGATACTTAATTTAACCCAATATGTTGTATCTGTAAACGATAATCTTCAAAAAAGCACAAAATGAATTATAGCAAATGACCGGGCAAACTGCCAATGTAGAAACTCACAAAAGAGAGTGGGAATCCATAGATATTGACGAAATGCGTCAATTTTTACGCAGATTCACCGGATCTGAGAGATTGCTATTTTTGTCACTGGCTGTGTGCAGTGGAGTGTGGTATGGGCTGCTTCGCTGGTGGGTGTGGGGGCGAGGGGAGGGAGGGGGTGCGGATCTGACTCTGACTCTGGCTCTCTAACGGTTGCCACGAGCGCTAATGCGTCAAATCCAGGGTTACTTTAATTCTAACGGTTGCCACACGAGTTATTTAAGCAATTTGATGCCTCACAGCGACTGTTTCCACCAAATAAGCACGCTCACAACCGTTAGAATTAATTTGTTCCCGATAGAGCAACAATAAGCACTGTGGCAACCGTTAGAGCATGGGCTGAGGAGAGCATGAGCTAGTGTAGAGCATGAGCGACTGAGTGCGTGAGCTAGAAGGTGTAAAGCATAAGCTACTGAGAGAACGGACTAGTGTAAAGCATGAGCTGAGCTGAGCAGAGCAGAGCATAAGTAAGTTAGAGCATGAGCTACTGGGATCATGGGCTAATGTATTGAGAAGCGTACACACGAGTAGGCAAGCCAGCTATGCTTGAGTGTGCGCATATATATTGATGAGCAAACGTCCAGCCGTGCCAAGACACGCCCAGCACACGTGCGTGCATGAAAACTACTTCTTTTCATCATAAAGCTGTTAGAATAAAGGTATCCTAAATCTGAAGGCAGGAGGTTATACGTATGGCGATTGCAGAGGTGACCGTTATACCGATTGGTACGGAGAGCACGTCTTTGAGCGCATATGTAGCGGGAATGCAGCGGGTATTGGAGCAGCAGGAGGGGGTTACTTTCGAGCTGACCTCCATGAGCACCATCATTGAAGGCGAGCTGGGTGATATTTGGAAGGCGATTGCTGCTCTGCATGAAGCGCCATTTATGTGTGGGGCGAAGCGGGTGTCCACTTCGGTCAAAATCGACGATCGCCGTGATAAGGCGGGCTCCAGCAGACAGAAGCTGCAGTCGGTCATGGAGAAGCTGGGGCAGTAGCTGTTCCACAGCGGCTGGCCGCGGAATCGCTGCGTGCGTACCGCATCGCATGCAGCTCTCGGCCCGAGGCAAAGCGCTGCTGCGGCCGAGCCGCACCCGTGCCGGCCATGGCGCAGCGGCGAACCGCCGCCCTGCTCCAAGGCCAGCATGTATGCGGCCCTCATTTGGACAAGTTAATGATTTCTACATACTTGCTGTATTTCTGATCCGAGATGATGAGAAACGGGTCCATTCTTAACCGCTCTGCCTCATCAGACGCCAGTTCCCGGATATGTACGACGGATTTTAGGGTTACGCCGGCGTAATCGGTTTTTTCATCCAGTTGAATTTGGTCATACAGCTCCTTGCCGGACAATGCGTAGGTCCTGACGGGGTCGTCTATATCATAAGCTTTGGTGTAATATCCTCTTTCTATTTCTACCTCCAAATAATATTTTTCCTCCCGGGCAAATTTACCCTTAATTGAAAGATCAGCAAAGGCAATGATGGAAACCAGCGGTTTGTTGAAATGGATTCGTTCCTGGTAGAGTGCATACAGTTTTGGAGAGGCGGCGACGGCGAGTAAGATCACAGCTAAAAGAACATAGGATCTTGTCTTCATCTCAAGACGAGCGATGCTGCTACAGAGAATCTCAGCGCCAAACGGGCTGTGGTTTCCCGTGCGGGAGCAAAATACAAAACCGTCTGGAGCAGCGGCTTACGCTGTCTGCATCTGCTGTAGGCATGGCTCTGACCTCCTTTTTGATTCATGATGGCTGCATAAAAAGGAATAGATATGATGTAGTACGCCACTTTAGCACAATGGGTTCAAAAATGAAGCTGATACCACCCGCACATTTATAAAGAATATGCAAGTCTTCCTGCAAATGCACAGCCGTTTACAAGATTCGTTGAATACAATGTTTGTACATGCAGCGGGGAGGAGCGTCTGCATGCCAACTGCACCAGGTCAGCTAAGTAGGTGTGAATCACCGTCGGTTCCGGCGGAACCGATCTGGGAGTGTGTGGGGAGCCCGGCTGCATGAAGTCAGGAAAGAGGGGGATGATTCGTGAAAAAGGTATGGATTGACGCCGGTCACGGAGGAACAGACCCGGGAGCGTCTGGAAACGGACTGCAGGAGAAGAATGTGGTGCTCGCGATCGCTAAAGGCATCCAGCAGCGGCTGGAGGCGGAGTATCAGGAGGTGCAGGTGCTCATGTCGCGTTCCACCGATGTGTTTCTGGAGCTGCCGCAGCGCACCGCAGCGGCGAATCGGGCCGGAGCGGATATTCTGATCTCGATCCATTGTAATGCCGGGGGCGGCTCCGGGGGCTTTGAGTCTTTTCGCTACACTAAGCCGAGCAGTGAGTCGGTAAGGCTGCAAAATCATCTGCATACCGACATTATGGCGGCCCTGCGTCCGTTTGGGGTCAATGATCGGGGACAGAAAAGCGCGAACTTTCACATGGTCAGGGAAAGTGCTATGCCAGCGGTATTGACTGAGAACCTGTTTGTGGATGTAGCCTCAGATGCCGCCAAGCTGAAGCAGAATGAGGTCATTGCGGCGCTGGTCAACGGCCATGTTACCGGCATTGCCAAGCATTTGGGATTACAAGCAAAGGAGGCGAGCCCAGTGGCAGAAACCCCGAATTCCGCACGAGATATTCATACTGTCAGCCCATGGGCACAGGCGGCGTGGGACGAAGCGGTGAAGAACGGGCTGTTTGATGGCAAGCGTCCCGGTGCGCCGTTGACCCGCGAGGAGGCGGCGATCGTATTTAACCGTCTGCGAAATCAGCTGATGGCGATGCTTCAAAGCGACAAAGATTAATCTCTCCAAGTGTCGATCAGGAGCAGGAGCCCCGGCCTGGAAACCGGCAGCAATATAAGGTTAACCGATAAAAGCCGCCCCTCTGATACCCGCTGCTGCGGTGCATCGAGAGGGGCGGCGGTTTGAGTGGGCGGCTAGCAAGAGTGTGGTCGATCGACTGCTGTTATGCAGCGGAACACCGCGCACCGGGAGCTGCGCCCAGTGCGGAAGAATGCGTCGGTTCGACCAATTCACGCGAGCATTGACCAGAGGAGTTACGGCAGCAGTGATGCTGTGCACGGAATGGCAATGGTGACCGTGGTGCCTTGCCCTTCCTCACTTTCAAATCGGATGGTGCCTTTGTGGTTCTGAATGATTTTGTAGCTGACCATGAGCCCGAGTCCGGTGCCTTTGTTTTTGGTGGAGTAAAAGGGCTCTCCGAGCTTGGCCAGCTTGCTTGCCGGAATGCCGGTGCCGTTATCAATAAACTGAACGATGATCTGCTGCTGATCCGCATGCAGCTCGGCGAGCACATCGACTCTGCCGCCGGAGGGCATGGCCTCAATCGCATTTTTGAGAATATTGATAAACACCTGCTTCAGCTGGTTCTCCACGCCAAACACCCGGAGCCCCTCTGTAAACAGGGCGTTCATCTCGACATTGTTCATATTGGCCTGGGATTCCAGCAGCATAAGCACGTCCTGCAGAATCGGGGTCAGGTCCTTTTCCACAAAATCAATAGCCTGCGGCTTGGCGAGCACCAGCAGCTCGCTGACGATCTGCTCAATCCGGTTCAGCTCGTTCAGCATAATATCAATATACATGTCATTGCCCATACCCTTGCCGGACATAAGCTTGGTGAAGCCCTTCAGAGCGGTCAGCGGGTTCCGGATTTCATGAGCAACACCGGCCGCGAGCTGTCCTACGGCAGAGAGCATTTCATTCTTGCGGAGCATTTCCTCGGCATGCTTGCGGTCGGTAATATCCTCCGAGAATTTGACGTAGTGGATGATGCGGCCCTGCTTGTCGCGAACCGGGATCATTTTGACCGATTCCCAGAACAGCTCGCCGTTCTTTTTGCAGCCGGTCAATTCCCCCATCCACTGCCCGTCCTCCTTAGCCAGCTTCATTACATGCTCAATCGGCCGCTCGCCGGCCTCGCTCTGCATGCACTCGCGAATGCTTTTTCCCTTTACATCCGCCAGATGAAAGCCCGTAACCTCCGTATAGCGGGGATTCACATATTCTATCCGCCCAGCGGGGTCCAGGATCGCCGTAATGCTCGGGCTTTGCTCGACCGCATAGGAGAGCTTCTGCAGCTCCTCGTTTACCGTTTTGAGATCCGTAATATTGACGAACGTCAGCACGACGCCGCTAATAAAGTTGTCATCCTTCCGGTAAGGAAGGATACGCATGCTGTACCAGGTGCCGCTCTGGCTCTGAATTTCCTTCTCAAAAGGAACCAGTGACTGCAGCACCTCCTGAGCGTCCTGGACAAGCGTATCGTATTTAAAATGGTGCGAGATATGCTCAATCGGGCGGCCGTAATCGACCTCCATCAGATGGATTTCCTTCGTAATCGCCGGAGTAAATCGGCGCACACACATCCGCTTATCCAGAAAAATAGTCCCGATCCGTGTGCTCACCAAAAAGTTGGTCATATCGTTGTTCACGTCCGTCAGCTCCTGAATCTTGAACTGATACTCGGTGTTGACCGTGACCAGCTCCTCGTTGACCGACTGCAGCTCCTCATTGGCGCTTTGCAGCTCCTCGTTCGCCGCAACCAGCTCCTCATTCGTGGCCTGCAGCTCCTCATTGGACGTCTCCAGCTCTTCAACGGTAGCCTGCAGAGATTCCTCTGCCCGGAGCAGCGCCTGCTCCAGCTGCATAATCCGCAGGTTCACGCCGCTGTCTACCTCGAATGGCTGTATCACCACCTGTGATTCCGAGCCCGGCTGCTCCGGCTCCATGAACAGGATGAGAACATATTTCTCATAGGTCTTGTTCTTGAGGGAGAAGGGACGGATATGCAGATCAATCTGTCGCTCACCGAGATTCGTCTGAATCGTCAATGAGCGGTACGTTACACCGCGGCGCTGCTCCCGTACCTTTTGTACCGCGGAGGAGACGGCGGGAGACACCTTGGGGTCGATCATTTTGTACAGATTCCAGCTGGGCTTTCCCTGGGCAAGCATCAGATACTCATGAATCGGGCCGTTCAGATGAATTACATCATTACTCTGGTCCACAATCATGCCCGGGGCCACATGCTCCTCGACGAGCGTGGTCTGCAGATCATCGAGCCGCTTCGGTCCGCTGTCCTTAGCCGGCACGACAGGGGAGACCATTCTGCGGAAGGGCTGCGGCTGTGCGAGTCGGTCCTCCATCTGGAACATGCGGGGCTCTTCGCCGGCGGACGATTTTTTGTGCGTAAAAATATTCCATCTCCGGTCAAACGCCTCAAACTGGTTCGTAAAGCGCCCGATCGTTTCGCTGGGACCTAAGAAGAGGAAGCCGTCAGGGTTCAGGGCAAAGTGAAACAGAGACAGCACCTTCTGCTGCATTTCCGGCTGCAGATAGATCAGCATATTGCGGCAGGTGATAAGGTCCAGATTGCGGAACGGCGGATCTTTGATGATGTTCTGCGGTGCAAAGACGACCATCTTGCGGATTTCCTTGCTCACCTGGAACATATCATCGTCCTTGATAAAGAAGCGGTCCTGATCTTCCCGGGACAGGTGGCTGATGGTGCTTTCGGAGTAAATCCCCTGGCTGGCATATTCAATGGATTCCTTGTCGAGATCGGTGGCGAAAATTTTGATGGAATACGGCGTCTCCAGGCTCTCGGCATATTTGCGCATCAAAATAGCTACCGAATACGCCTCCTCGCCGGTGGAGCAGCCGGCCACCCAGACTCGGATCTCCTTGACGAAGCTTTTGCGCTCGAACAGCTCTGGAATCACCCGCTCGTACAACACGTTAAAGGCCTCCGAATCGCGGAAGAAATTCGTAACCCCGATCAGCAGATCCTTCCTTAGCGACTGCAGCTCCTCGCGGTGCTCATCGAGAAACGTCATGTACATCGCCATGCTGGGCACATTATGGATGGCCATGCGCCGCTCGATGCGCCGCAGGACGCTGTTGCGCTTGTAGTACGTAAAATCGACTCCGCAATCCTGGCGGATCTTCTCAAAGATGAGCTGGATATACTGCTCCGTCGTTATGGTTTCGCGGACGGTAGATACATTCTCATAGCCTTCTCCATGCACATGGAGCAGCAGGCGCTCGGTCATTTCCTTGGGCGCCAGCACCGCATCCGCATTGCCGGAGAGCCGCGCACTGCTCGGCATGCCGTCATATTTGGCAGAGTGGCTGTCCTGTGCAATAACGAGGCCGCCTGTATCCTTAATATCCTGAATGCCGCGGGACCCGTCCGTACCGGTGCCGGACATGACGACAGCCACCGCCTGGTTTCTGCACTCCTGGGCCAGCGAGCTGAAAAACATATCAATCGGCATATGCAGCGTGGTGTTAGGAAGCGGCTCTGCCAGCTTTAGGCGCCCGCCGGAGATGGTTAGAATCTTGCGCGGCGGCGTCAGATAAATATAGTTAGGACGGACGACCATATCATGCCGCGCTTCGCGGATGTTCATGGCCGTATATTTGCGAAGAATCTCGCTCATGAGACTCTTATAATCAGGGGACAGATGCTGCACGACGACAAAAGCCATGCCGGTATCCGGCGGCATATGGTCGAAGAATACCTCCAGCGCCTCCAGCCCGCCCGCAGATGCACCCAGTCCTACGACGTAGGCCGGGGCATGCTCCTCATTCTCGGTCTCGTTCGTTTTGGGGTGAGTAAGGCTCGCAGGCGGCACGATGATGGCAGCTTGCGGCTGTAATTCATTTTCGCTCATTGGGCTAGTTCCCTTCTCCTTGGGCTGTGGTCATTGAGGCTTCACGGGCTTCGTGCTGCTGCAGCGCATGAATAGCTGCCTCCAAATACTGCCGGTAAGCTTGCCGGGCTCTCTCATCCAGGCTGCGGGCGAGGTCCAGGGAATCCAGCATATATTGGAAATTGTCCGTAAGTGTACGCGTTTTCATTGCATGCTTGCTTAGAATTCCCTCAAGCCATAACGCATAATCGGTAAAAACAGAGGTGTTGCCAAGCTGAAAGGCCGTCTCCAGATGCTTCAGATGATGAAGGTTGTCCTCCCTGCATTTCTGACGTCCCCGTTCCCCGTAGCGCTGCAGCAGGGAGGGATCTGCCGTATAGATCATATCCATCACCTGCTGGATCATATCAGCGTACTCTTCTATGGTTTCCATGCTCCGCATCCTTTCTCTAGCTTGAATGCATTGATAGACTTCAAAGGTGTAATTGGAAATATTATCATATTTCATTCACTTTTTATAGCGAAATCGCCTGTGTTGATCATTATAATAGAAAAAAAGACTTCCTCGTCACTTTCGACAAAGCTTACGTTCAATCGCCAAAAATAGCCCTGGTCACCAGCTTCAAGATCATATTACAATGTAAAACGTTATGATATTACCGGGGGGATAAGAAGGTGCTGCCCTTGAATATGGAAATTGAGCATCTGGCAGAGCTGATGCTGGAAGGACTAACGGAGGAGTGCTGGAGCCTCTTGGTCCGTCATATGGATTCAGGAAGAAACAGTCTGTACATCTATGATCAGCTGCTAACACCGGCAATGCGATATATCGGCGGTCTGTGGGAGCAGAATCTGGTCTCCGTCGCGGATGAGCATCTGGCCTCAGGGGTTTGTGATGTTATGATTACGCGGTATGCACACCAGATAAAGCCGGCGCAGGGACATGGAGGAAGAGCGATGTTCTTGTGCGTCGAGGGGGAGTATCATCATCTTGGCCTTAAAATGGTCTCGTCCCTGTTTCAGGAACGGGGCTTCAGCACCCGCATGTATGGCGGTAATCTGCCGCTGGAGAACGCCATGGTCAGTGCGATGAACTGGAAGCCCGAGATCATTGGCGTGTCCGCGTCCATCGTGTATCATCTGCCGACTTTGATGAAGTACACTCAGGCCCTGCAGAGCCTGAGCTATGAACCCATGATCGTCATCGGCGGCCGCCTGATTGACCGCTATGGACTCCAGAATACGCTGGGGGAGCGGGCACTGTTCTTTCCCGACCTGCTCTCCCTGAACGATTGGCTCCGATCCTACGAAGCGGCAAGCCGCGAGGCTGCGGCGCATTTCAATATGAGGTGAGAGAACTTATGGAGGACAAGCAGCTTCCCGTGCCTTATTTCAAAGTCAATCTGCATTATCAGATTCTTGCCTGCTCTTCGCCGGCAGCAGACCTCTTTGCAGCTTCCGGCAGCTGGCTCAGCTTCATTGATGAAGGCTCGCTGAATAAGGCAAGAACCTATATATCGCCGGATCACACGGATCAGCGGGTAGAGCTGATTCTGAAGACCCGGTCTGCTCAGGTGCTGCCCTTTGAAGTGTATCAGCACTGGGATGAGGAGGAGTGCGGCCATCTGGTGTGCATCTCCAGGGACAAGCAGTACAAGGCCGTTGCAGAGCGGCTGGAGCGTCTCCATGAGAACCTCGAGAACGGCATGTATGAGCCTGCTGTTCGGCAGGCGGGAAGCGCCAGAAGCTATTTGAGCGCAAGCCATACGCTAAACCGGGAGCTGTGCAGCGTGCTGGAAACCGTCAAGGATTTGCTGGATCAGGTGCATCCCAGCCTGGTGGAGATCCACCAGACGGACTACAGTGATATTATTCGGCAGCTGATCGATACTGCATTGAAAAATGCTTCCCGGGAGATGTATTAAAGCCCGGCTGCATGGGCGTTATGTAAATCGCAGAAATCCCCGGTACCCTCATGAAGGTACCGGGGATTTTTGTGATTTGGACGGGGGTGGAGCTCCCAGGACATAAGGAGCTTTCCAGAGCTCGTTAGCTCGGCATGATCCAGACGATTTCGCAAATGCGGACAAAGCACATTTTTCCGTGTACCTCAAGCACTACGTGATCCGGCTTCACCTGCTTCACGCAGCCCTCAATGCGTCCGCGGGTCGTTTCCAGCACTACATACTTGCCAATAAGGGACTTGAACGCCTCCACGACATAAGGATCAACAGGGTAGACTACAATCGGCTGTGTTGTCGGCTGATGCTCCATTTGCTGGTGATGCTGCTGATGCTGCTGTCCCATCATCTGCTGAGGCGCCATCGTGTAAGGCGATGCTTGATAATACGGTCCCAAAACATTCACTCCATTCGTGGTATCTTTCATATTTGCAGTCTATGCAGCTGCCCAGTGGGCGGTGCCTGCAAGCAGGCTATATATCTTGCCCTTTGTCATTAAGAAGCAGAGGGGCCCATGGCAATCCAGGATACAAAGCCATGGCTTTGGGTGCAGCCCGGCTGCCGAAGCACCTCCAATATTGCATAGCCGGCCTGCTGCTCCTTAAGGGAGACGAGCAGCCCAGGATGATTGCTCATCGCCACAATGACGTAATGGGCGGTTGGATAGGCCTCGTCAAAGGCGACCTGGACGACAGCCTGCTGCTCATTCCCGGCAAACACGAACGCGCTCAAGCCATACTGCTGCAAGGACGGTCCAGTGCTGCGAACCGGTGCGAATCCGAGATGCTCCAGCTGAACTGCGCCGGAGGTCAGATGAGAGCTGTCGATCGAGCCCGCGGCAAGCTGAGGTCCTGAGACAGCCCCGTCTGCCAGCTTGTCGCCGGTCAGGGAGGCATCCATGACCTGCTCGCCTGTAATGGCACCGGCCTCCAGATGCCGGCCTCCAATGCTGCTTGGCTTAAGGTGGCGAGGCAGAATCGCGCCTTCTGCGATGTGCCGGGACTGCACTGCTCCCGCTTGCAGATGCGCCGCTCCCAGACTGTCCGGCTGGAGCTGCTCCCGGCCAATCACGGCGTCCTGAAGATGCTCTTTCCCGATGCTTGATGGTGCAATATGGCTGCCGTTTACGGCTTCCGGAGAGAAATGGCGGGAGGACAGGCTATGGTCTGCCAGATGCTGCTCCCGCACGCAGCTTTCTTCAAGATGCTCAGCATGAACGACACCTGCCGTCAGATGCCGGGCTTCAATGGTATGGAGCTGCAGATGTGTTCCGTCCACAGCGCCCGGTGCGAGCAGGGAGCTGTCAATGGTATGGGGCTTCACATGGCGCGACTCCACGGCTTCCGCCGCCAGCTGTTCACTTTGTACGGCGCCAGGCTGCATATGAATGGAGGCGATCGAGGAAGGCTGGAGCTTGCTTCCACTGACGGCCCCGTCGCTCAGCTCCTGCTCTGTAACAGCTCCTGACTGCAGATGCTCTGCCGAGAGTGACTTCTTCTGCAGCTTGTCGCCCCCGATGCTGCCGTCGGGCAGTAAATCCGGGGAGCGGACGTCCTCTGCCAGATGGGAGAGGGTAACGCTGCTGTTTTTAAGGTGATAGCCGTATAAGGTTTCCGGAGCCACATGTCGGCCTTCTATGCTTTCCGGAGCCAAGTGCCGGGCCTCAATCGCGTTGTCTGCCAGATGGTCTTCCCGGATGGTTCCGCTTTGAATAGCGACAGCTGTCACAGAGGAAGGCGCAAGATGGATGCTGTTCACCGCGTAGAGCTGCAGCTTCTCCGGACCAATGGATTGATCCTGCAGCTGCCGGGTGGTAATGCTGCTGTCCTGGATCGACAGGGATGCCAGCACCTCCGGCGTGAAATGCCGATGTCCAATAATCCCTTCAGCCAGATGGGCTTCGGTAATGGCGGCATCTTTAATTTTGGTGGAGGTGACGCTGCCTTCAGCCAGCTTGGCAGTATGAACAGAGAGGTCGGTCAGCTTGTCGGTTGTGACGCTTTCCGGAGAGAGCTTAAGTGCGGTGACCGCATGATCAGCCAGATGCTGCGGATAAATCGCTCCGTCCGCTAACGCCTGCTCTGTTACTGAGCCTGCCGCCAGTTTGGCAGAGGTCACAGAGGCAGGCGCAAGGGCAGGGCTACAGACGCACTCCTCGGTGAAATGGCGCGCGATCAGCGCGCGATCTGTCAGATGCTCTTGCTGCACGGCCTGATCTTGAAGGGCAGCTGCACTTACGCTGCCTGTACCGAGATGGATTTCAGAAATGAGGCCGGGCACCAGATGATCGGCGTTCACGCCTTCGGCGGCGATAGCGGGGCCAAAGACGGCGCCGGGGGCGAGCTTGCGGCTGTCCACGCTTTCCGGGGCCAGCTTGGATGCTGTCACCGCCTGCTCCTGGAGGTGGGAGGACGTGATGGAATCACAGGCCAGATGGTGCTCCTGAATGGACTCCGGGGCGATGGCAGCACTATCAATCAGGCCTGCACTCAGGTGCTGGGCGGCAATGGCTCCGTCCTGAATATGACCGCCTTGAATGGATTGTGGCGAAAGATGTGCGGACACCACAGCTTCTAGCGCCAGCTGCTCCCTCTTGATGGCGCCGCTGGCAATATGGCGTGTATGCACGGCCCCGTCGCTGAGCTTTTGCGGCAGGATACTCTGATCTGCAATCTTTGAAGCGGTGACGGCTTGCTCCACCAGCTTGGAGGTGCCCACGGATTGCTCAGCCAGCTTCAGGCTCGTGACAGCGGCGTCGCTCAAATGACGTGTCTGAATCTCGCCGGGGGTCAGCTGCTGACTGCCGATGGAGGCAGGCTGAAGCTGCTCGGGACCGATCAGTCCCGCAGCCAGATGCTGCGCCGTAATAGCTCCCTCCGCAATGTGAGCAGAGGTGATGCAGCCGCTCTCCAGCTGCTGGGTGCCCACTGCATGCTCTGCCAGCTGTTCACGGCCGACAGCTCCGGGAGACAGGGACAGGCCGGTGATGCTTGCCGGCTCCAGATGAATGCCCTGAATGGAGCCGGGCTGCAGCTTGGCACCATTCACGGCGCCGTCGCGAATGATGGCGGTGGTGACGGCTTGCTCTGCCAGCTTGGCGGTATGGACAGCTTCGTTGGCGAGATGGTGGGTATTGACGCTGCCGGAGGCGATTTTGTCTTCCGTAATCGCTTCGTCCTCCAGCAGCTGGCCCGGAACACTGCTTAGGCTAAGGTGGCGCGGAAGCACAGCGCCATCGGCGATATGCTGAGACTGAACCGCCTGCAGTCCCAGCTTGCCTGCATCAATGCTGCCCGGCTTGATGTGGCTTGCTGTGATGGCATGATCGGCAATGCTCTGCCCGGTCACAATGCTGCCAGCCAAATGCTCGGCAGTAATGCTGGCTGACGCCAGCTTGCTGGATGTGACGCTTTCGTCAGCCAGGTGAATGGTCGTGACGCATTGATCCTGCAGCTTGTCGCTGCCGACCGAGCCGGGGGCCAGCTTGGCTGCCGTCACGGCGCGGGCTGCAAGGTTGGACTCGGTGACAGCGGCCTTTCCGATATCCTCTGTATGAATAACAGGGGCTTTGGACGGGAGCAGCCGTTCCTTTAGCAGCTGCTCCGGATAAGCTGCCAGCATCTCCGCCTGCTCTGTGGCTCCTGCAGGAGCGGCTGTCTCCCCAGCCGGCTCCTCGTATTCTGCATCGGAGAAGTCGCCTTGTACGGGCTCCGCTGCGGCTTCGGCTGGCAGGACGGCGGATGCAGCCTGACGGATCGACGCTTCCTTGGTCTTCGCCTTTTCACTGGGCTGCGCCAGATCGATTTCCTTCAAGCTGGCGCTGACCTGATAGCGCTGGCCGGGGTCTTTGCTGCTGGAGTGTTTTCCACGTTTTTTCAAGCACTGCACGCTCCTTCGCGAGAGAATGGATCATCTCCGGCATCCTATGCGAAAGACTGGGCGGCTGTCACTGCAAACACAAAAAAGCACCCGGCAGCGCTGCCGGATGCTTCAGGGGGTGCTTGAGTATATTTCAAATGACTAAATGCAAAGCACCTATATAAAATTTAACCCGTGACAGCCAAACAGCTGTGCAGACGGTTCCTGATTGAAATCAGATGAATCGAACCTTCCAATACAACAAAAGCCCTGCCTCTCTTTCGTCCTTGCGGCTCCGATGACCGCTCCAGTGTGAATCAGAAAACAAACATCCTGTACAAACTCATACTTTTGGGTTAGAAAATAGGAATTTACAACCTCGGTGTGAACATTCTCGAGTAGAATCGAAGTTGAAGAGGAATCCATCGGGGTTAAACTTCATATAACAATTGAAAATAATATCATACTTTTTCTGAAAATGCAAATCTCATCTCTGCAAGTCTCTCCCTAAAAATAAACCGCTTGATTTTTTCGCCGTTTCAGCCGATATTTCTAAATATAAACAATTACAGAGAAAGTAGGCACTGGCATGCAGCTGTATAAGTCCTTTCTGCGTCAGCTAATTCGAAATTATATGATTGGCTCCTTGATCGCCGTTCTGCTGGTCGGCGGTGCATTGATGACCACAACCCTTAACGTTTCCTATATAGAAAGCTTCCGGCTGCTGAGCATTTTAGGTGGATCCTTTGTCGTAATGCTCGCGGTGGAGCTTTTTGTTTTTTTCAAGCATATTGGAATCATTCGCAGTGCTCTGCTGCAGGAGGACGCCGCGCTGGATCAGCTGGAGGCAGCCTATCTTCGAACCCACCGGATGCCGTCGCTGGCAGTCTATCGTATTTACGGTCCTCATCTCCTGGGCATGTCCATTCCCGCGCTGATCGCTACCGTATGGATGATTCATGCCGGGCTGCTGAGCATCCCGCTGTCCTACATCTGGATTGCGGTGCTGGGTGCGGTCATGGTCGCCAGCTGTCATGCGATGATCGAGTTTTTCCTGACGGTTGCGGCAATCCGGCCCATTGTTCGCGAGCTGCGCCGGCTCGCGCTCATTCGATATGGCGTAGACTTTTCGCTGGAAGGACATGTGTTTACCTCCATCCGCACCAAATTCCTGCTCAGTGCGATGCTGATCGGGACTTGTCCGTTGTTCCTGTTCAGCCTGGCGGTTCGGGTGCATATGGGGCAGTTCTATGAGGAAATATCGCGAGGCTACTGGGGCTGGGCAGGCATCATTCTAATGCTCGGCGTAGGCTTCGCCTATATTGGTGCACTGCTCATGACGCAGGACGTCAACCGACCGCTGCGTCAGCTGTACAAAGCAATGGATACGGTGAAGGAGGGACGCTTCATTCAGACCTCCAATCTGTATTCGGATGAATTCTCCAGCCTGATCGCCGGCTTCAATATGATGGTTCGGGGACTGCAGCTGCGGGAGGAGCGGAACCGCAAGCTGCTGGAGAGCTATTTTGCCGCGCTGGCCGCAGCCCTGGATGCAAGAGACCCCTATACCGCAGGTCATTCGCTGAGAGTGGCTGAATATTCCGTCATTATTGGCCAATTGGCAGGTCTGAACGCCCATAGTATTGATATTCTTCACAAAACAGCACTGCTGCATGATATCGGCAAAATCGGGCTCCGGGACAGCATCCTGCTCAAAGAAGGCCGCCTGACCGAAGAGGAGTTCTTCCAGGTGAAGACCCATCCGGCACAAGGGGAAAATATTCTGAAGCAGATCGAGCCGCCGGATGCTATGGCACCTTTTCTGGAGGGAGTGCGGTCCCATCACGAGAGATATGACGGCCACGGATATCCTGATGGGCTGCAGGGCAAGGACATTCCGCTGTTCGGCCGGATTATTGCCGTCGCGGATGCTTATGATGCCATGACCTCCGACCGACCTTACCGGCGGGGGATGAGCCGGGCCGAGGCACTGGACATCCTGGAGCAAGGGCGCGGAAGTCAATGGGATCCTGATTTCGCAGGGATGTTCGTTCAGCATATGCGGCGCAATCTGGAAACAGCATAAAGCATGTGGAGGGACCGGACTTAGGCAGTATGCCGAAGTCCGGTTTTGTCTGTGCGGGGCAGCTCCCGCCGATGCATCCAGCCCGCCAGAAGGACGCTTCCCTCGTAGAGAGCAATCATCGGCACGGCGACCATCAGATGGGAGATAAGGTCCGGAGGCGAGATCAGTGCGGAAATGATCACAAGCAGCAGATAGGCATAGCGCCGCATTGAATGCAGCAGTGCCGGGTTGAGCAGGCCGATCCGGGTCAGGAAGAGGACCACGGCGGGAAGCTCGAATGCCAGAGCTAGAGGCACGATGATGTTGAACATAAAGCCGAAATAAGCAGCGACACCATACGTCTCGACAAGCTCCATCTCCGTATTCACCTTCGTCGTGAAGGCCAGGCTCATAGGGAACACGACAAAATACGCGAAGGCCAGGCCAAGAATGAAGCAGAGAGCCGAGAAGGGAATGAACTTCAGGGCCGCCTTCTGCTCCACCGGCTGCAGTCCGTCCTTGACGAACAGCCAGAGCTGATACAGCGTGAAGGGAAGGGCTACAATGAGCGAGAGCACCAAGGCAATGCCCATATAGATGCGTAGTCCGTCCCAAGGCGAGAATACATTCCAGGTGACCTGAAAGGCGGGGGAATGCAGCTTCATAAAGGCCAGACACCCGGGAGCAGCAAGCAGCCCGGCGATCATAGCGCCCGCAAATACAACGGCCACTGCGATGATCCTTTTGCGAAGCTCGGCAAGGTGGCTGCCAAGACTCATGGCTTGCTGTACATCCATATTGATCGACTCCTTCCCTAAGGGGGCTTTGACAGGTGCTGTCTGGTGGCTCAAGCGGGGGCACAGCCCCGCCGGCGCGGTTTAGGTGGTTCCCGGAGCTCGACCGTATTAAATCCCTCCTGCATCTTCTGATGAATGTAGATCAGCTTGTTTACGTCCTCAAACGAGTATCTGCGGTTGCCTCCCTTCGTTCTTTCCGGAAAAATAAGCTTTCTCTGCTCATAATACCGAATTTGTCTCTCGGTAAGGCCGGTAAGCTCGCGAACGACACCTATACTCATGACTTTGTTCTCCACAGCTGCCGCCTCCATTCTTGAACGTATAATAATCTAACATGTTAAGTTATCTGATATAACTTAAATCCTCCTTTCTCATTAAGGTTTACACGTATTGAAATGATTTCCATAAGGATATGAATCTGATTCTATGTAATTATTATCAAAAAATCAATTATTTTTCAGAAAATAAAATTAGTGTGTAAGGATTTCTTACATAATTTAACTCAAACCCGGAATTCTTTGCTAAGATCAGCGCATAACCTGATTTAACGGCAAAGGAGTGGGTGACATGGCAGTTCAGGATAAACCGGAGGAGATGACGCGGAGGCAATTTCTAACGGCTGTCGGCAAGGTGGGAGGCTCGGCTGCGGTATTTAGCTTAATGGGAACGATGGGGCTGCTGGCCCCACAAACGCTGAAAGCGGCTGAATATGTGCCCCCGGGCGTCAACGACTTAAAGCTTAGTGGCCGGAAAGGCCAGAAGGTTATCATTCTGGGAGCCGGTATTGCCGGACTCACCGCTGCCTATGAGCTGGGGCTGGCCGGCTATGACTGTACTATCCTGGAGGCGAAGGAGTTTGCAGGAGGACGGTGCTGGACGGTTCGTAAAGGGACCTCGGTGGCGGAGATCGGCACCGTACGGCAGACCGCGCGCTTTGATCAAGGGCTTTACTTCAACGCGGGTCCAATGAGGATTCCTCAATTTCATGTTACGATGGACTATTGCCGTAAATTCGGAATTGCCGTGGAGCCGTTTAACAATGTAAACGAAAGCGGGTTCTACTACAACGAGAATGTGGGGGCCTTGTCCAACCGCCGGGTGCCGAAGAGAGCAGCCAAAGCCGACGTGCGCGGCTATACGGCGGAAATGCTCGCCAAAGCAGTCCATCAGAACCGGCTCGACCTGCCGCTTACCGCCGAGGAGAAAAGCAAGCTGGTTGACTATTTGCGGGCAGAGGGGGATCTGAGTCCGGATCTGTTCTACAAGGGCTCTTCACGCGGAGGCTACAAAGAGGAGCCGGGCGGGGCCTTGGACGGCGGGGTGCGCCGGGACCCTTTTGATCTGAAATCGATTATTGATTCCGGCTTCGGCAGGTATTTCAGCAATGAGTACAGCTATGACCAGCAGATGATGATGTTCCATCCTGTTGGCGGTATGGACAAAATCGTGGATGCCTTCGTTAAAAGAGTCGGGAATAATATCATCCGCTACCGCACGGAGGTTAAAAGAATCTCGCAATCAGAGGATGGCGTTAAGATCGTGTATAGCAGCCCTGGCAGCGGAGGGGAGAAGGAGATCACCGGCGATTACTGTATTTGTACGATTCCGCTGAGTGTGCTGAAGCATATACCGGCTGATTTTTCCCCGGAGATGTCGAAGGCGATTGCCAGCACGAATTACGCTTCTGCTGGAAAGATTGGACTCCAGTTTCAACGGCGCTTCTGGGAAGAGGACGACCAGCTTTATGGAGGGAACTCGCTCACGAACATGGACATCACCCAAATCTATTATCCGCCGAACGATTATTTTTCCAAAAAAGGGGTGGTGCTGGGCTACTATGCCTTTGGCGGCAACGCCGATAAGCTGGGCCGGATGTCATTCTTGGAGAGAGAGCGCCACGCGCTTGCCCAAGGCGGTAAAATTCATCCCCAGTATGCCAAGGAGTTCGAGTCATCCTTCTCGATTGATTGGAAAAAAACAAAATTCCAGGAAGGCGGATGGGCCTCATACAGTGCCAATGACCGCAAATCCTTTTACCCGATCTTATGCAAGCCGGATCGCCGCATCTATCTTGCCGGAGAGCATCTCAGCTATATGACAGGCTGGCAGTCCGGAGCGATCGAATCCGCCCAGATTGTCGTCAAGGAGCTGCATGAGCGGGTGATGAAGGCTTAACGTGAGCCTCGGAAGCTTTCGGATTTACTGTGACTAATGTATAGAATCAGATCCTGGAATAGAGAGGAAGATTGTGATGAAAACAAAAATGAAGCTGGATCAAAAGCTGAAGTATGCAGCGGCCATGGCCCTGCTCTTCAGCCTCGCAGGAGCCACGGTGTATGCCGCCGATAAACCAGCCGAGACTCCGGTCATTCAGGCCATTAAGGTTTCGGCAGGTCCCGGATTTTATGGAAGTCCCTCCTCATCCATTTCCAGTGGTGTGATCGTGCCGCAAGGCTACTCTACGCTGTATACCAGCGGCACCGTGCCGCCGCTGCTGAACAAGGAAGGAAAGACGGTATATGAGCGCTACGGAGATACAAAGACTCAGGGAATCGGGGTATTGAAGGCCATTGAGAAGCAGCTGCAGGAGCAGGGGCTGGGCATGAAGGATGTGGTATATCTGCGGGTATACATTACGCCGGATGCTGCGAAGGACGATGCGTTTGATTACAAGGGCTGGTTTGATGCCTATGCCGAGTTCTTTAACACCGAGTCCAATCCGGTGAAGCCTGCCCGCTCAACCGTGGGTGTAGCCAGTCTGGTCAGTCCGGATTGGCTGATCGAAATCGAAGCCGTCGCTGTGTATCCCAAAGTCAGGTGACTGGAGTTGATCGTCACAGGTAAGGCTTGTGTTACGGCTTCCGGTCGCAAGCGGGGTCATTGCGAAGTACAGCACGGATGACGATTCATAACTATATATGAAGGGAAGTGGGATTATGTTTCAAAATGTTGGCTTTGCCGGCGTGATGATGGTGCTGATTGTGGTGCTAATTCTGTTCGGTCCGTCGAAGCTGCCGGAGCTGGGAAGAGCCGTGGGCCGGACCTTGTTTGAATTCAAATCCTCGGCCCGGGAGCTGGTCGGCGATGACCGTAAGGAAGAAGAGGAAAAGAGCGGGCTGCTGAAATCCAAGGACTGAATGTTGACGGACTTTGCGCCGTGCAGGAGATCCAATTATCCAACCGACCCGGCCTTTGGCCGGGTCTTTGTCCTGCATTTTCCTTGTTGTTATATGCTGTCGAAAAAGGGTTGGGTTTTGTTCCATTTTTTGTGTCTTGATTAGTGAATATGGGTATTAAGGAGGAGAAAGGAGGTGAAAACGTGAAATGAACAACCGCGTATGGCCTTTCGTTCTTGGCAGCTTTATCCTGCTGTTCACGCTTCAAGCCGGAAGTGACGCCTATGCAGAAGAGTTAAAGCCTGCTGCTGAAGTTAAGGGCCAGGCTGGTCATATGCTGTCGTTGCAGCGGGGGCTGAGCGGTCTCAAGGATTCGGTGTCCGGCGTCAGTGATTCGGTAAAGAAGACGTTATCCGATGCCCGTAATACGGTAGAGGATCCAGGAGATGCCCTGAAGCAGACGGTGAAGGAAACGGCTTCAGGCGTGGAGCGGACAGTGGAAGAGGCGGTGCAGGGCTTGGGAGAGACACTGGAGCCCGCAGCGGAACTGGCTGAAAGCACATTGAGAAATGGTGCAGGCACGGCTTCAGAAGCTGTTCGGCATACCGGAGAGACGGTGCAGAAGGTACTGGAATCGGCTTATGAGCCGGAGGTGGTCGTAACAGAAACCGTGAAGGCAGCAGGCAAGACGGTCCGCGAGACGGGCAAGATGCTGTCAGGCACGGTGCGAAACGGCGTAGCTGCGGTGAAGGAAACCGGTAAGGGTGCGGCAAACACCGTGGAAGAGACGGCAGAGAATGTGCTCCGTGAAACGGATAAGTTGTTGAGTCAGGTGAAGGAGACGTCAAAGACGCTGATACCGGTGAAGCCGGCACAGCCATCGAAGCCGCCAGCTCCAGTGAAGCCGCCGGAGGCGCCGGAAGAGCCCGAGCAGGAGCTTCCACAAATTCCGGAAGATGCATCACAGCCGGAGCGGCCGATTTTTACACAGCCTGATCCGGCACCTAGTGATGTCCGCGCAGATCGTGAGCATTCGGAGGATAAAGTAAGGCTTGGGCTAAATCCCCCGGAGCCTGTCGCAGTGACCGGTAAAGAGCGGGAAGCATCCTCACGAGTGACAGAGAAGGAAGAAGACCGACCGCGGGAGAGCACACCTGACACATCGGAGAAGGATGAGCTGCAGGAGGCTGAAGAGAACAGCGTTGATGCTGCAGCAGCTTTCCAAATCGGAGCTGCAGACGCATTCGCTCCGAAGCAGCGACAGCAAGAGCCGCAGGAGGTACCTCAGGTCTTGGGAATGACAGAAGCGACGCAGGACAATGCGGGACCCCGTGTTGATTCGGGAGTATTCTTGGAGCAGGCAAGAGGGAATGCTGAAGTTATTTTTGATAACGCTTTCTTTTACAAAATATACAGTACGCCGCTGTTGTATGCCCAGAACGCCCAGTCCACCGGTACAGCCGGGATCGGATCAACAGGAATCTGGCTCTTATCTTTTCTGACGGATGGAAGCCCGGTTTCGAGTCCGGAATCATCCCCGTCTGCATGGCCCGGCTCGCTGTATGCGCTGAATAGTCAGTGGATAGCTGAGCCTGCAGGACTTCCGCCACAGCGCTCTCCTTATTTTGCAGAGGATTACACAAACTCAAAATAAGGAGAGATGAATATGAAATGGACAAATAAATGGGTTATGGCTGCGGCAGTGAGTGTTCCGGTGTTGTTTGCTGCCACGGTTGGCGGTGCTTCTGTGGAGGCTGCAGCGGAAAGGAATGCTAACGAGTCAAGCTCGCGCGCGCTGCTCGAAATCCGGCTGGATAAGCTCCCGCTGGTCGAGAAGGTGCATGTGGGAGTGCTGGAGCATAAGCATGGGGAGAAGGACAGCCATCATGAAGGAGGCCACAGCGAAGAGGGTACTGATCACGAAAGCACCGAGGAGGAAAATGCCGATCCAGGAAGCAATAATGAGCAGTATGGAGATCAAGGAAACATGGATGAGCAAGATGCTGATCCCGAGGTGAGCGAAAGTCAGAAGCGGGAGAAGCGTGCCCTGGTGGACCTGGATCTCAAGGACAGTGTGCTGGGCGAACGTGCGCATGTGGGTGTGCTGGAGCATGAGCATGAGGTGAAGGACAGCCAGCGTGAAGGAGTTCAGGGCGACGATGCTAATCCCGAGGTGAGCGAAAGTCAGAAGCGGGAGAAGCGTGCACTGGTAGACCTGGATCTCAAGGAAAGCGTGCTGGGCGACCGTCTGCATGTGGGTGTGCTGGAGCATGAGCATGAGGTGAAGGGCAGCCAGCGTGAAGGAGTTCAGGGCGACGATGCTGATCCCGAGGTGAGCGAAAGTCAGAAGCGGGAGAAGCGTGCCCTGGTAGACCTGGATCTCAAGGACAGTGTGCTGGGCGACCACGTGCATGTGGGTGTGCTGGAGCATGAGCATGAGGTGAAGGGCAGTCAGCGTGAAGGATTTCAGGGTGACGATGCTGATCCCGAGGTGAGCGAAAGTCAGAAGCGGGAGAAGCGTGCCCTGGTGGATCTGGATCTCAAGGAAAGCGTGCTGGGCGAACGTCTGCATGTGGGTGTGCTGGAGCATGAGCATGAGGTGAAGGGCAGCCAGCGTGAAGGCGTTCAAGGCGACGCAAAAACAAGTGAGCGAGCGCTGCTCGATCTTGATCTGCTTGATGGCATTATAGGTGACACAGAGTTGTCTGTTTTGGAAACAGTCGCAAGCCGTAACGATGACGGTACACGTTATACGGAACGCTCAGGAGTCAGACTGAATCTGTCTCCAGTCTTGCTGCCCTTGGATTTGAATCTTGGCGTTCTCACAAGCTCCAGCCAGACCATCCCAGGACAAGATGACAACGCTGGCGGAGACAACACCGGAGGAGACAACGCTGGCGGAGACAACACCGGAGGAGACAACACCGGAGGTGATAACGCTGGCGGAGACAACACTGGCGGCGACAACGCTGGAGGCGACAACACCGGAAGTGACAACACCGGAGGAGACAACACTGGCGGAGACAATACCGGAGGTGACAACGCTGGCGGAGAGGGCTCAGATGGCTTTGCGGCTGGTAATACAGACGCATCCGAAGATAGTTCCACAGGAGAAAGCAATAGCGGTAATGCCGATCCTGGCGCTGTTGAAGGCGGTAGTGGAGAGCAAGCCGGAGCGACAGACGGCTTAAACAGCTCTCGTCCGAGGACTGGTGAGGTGTCGCTTACAGAAGGCAACGGAAGCGCAGCCGGCAGCTTAGGATACAGCTATAGTAGTGAGCGGGCAGAGGCATCTCTGTCAGGTAACGCTGCATTCACACCATTGCTGGCAGGTACTAACGCTTCCATTCAAGAAGGGAGCTTCCCGAGAACAGGAGGACTTCTCGACAGCAGCTGGCTGGTAGTAGCAGCCTTGGCGCTGCTGCTCCTGGGAGCGGGCCTGACCGCATATCCGACCCTCCGGGGGAAGCTGTAATGCGCTCCCGGCGGCGATTTGTAACAGCAGGTATTTTTACAATGCTCGCAGGCCTTGTCACCTTGGTGCAGGTGCTGCACACCACTTCGGAAACCGACCGGATTCAAAAGGATTTGAAGGCAGCGGTATACCATGAACAGGTGTATGAAAATCCGCAAGCCAGCCAGTCTCATCCACGTGCAGTATCGGAAAAACCCGGTATCGCACGCACACAGAGTGCATCGGTCGCAGCGCCGAAGGAGATCCAAGGTGTAGCAACAGCAGCGGAGGGTGTTTTGAAATATCCATCGATCGGGGTGGATGCTGCTGTGGTATCCGGCGTGTCGGAGGAGGAGCTGAATCATGCGCTTGGCATCATGGGAGAGGATGTGCCGGGGACAGATGGAAGTCATGCTGTAATTGCTGGACATCGTTCCGGTATTACGGGAAAGTTTTTCAACACACTCCATCAGGCCCGGGAAGGGGATGTATTCAGCTATCATACGAGCGAGGGGGTGCTGCGCTATAAAGTGGTAAGTCTTCAGGTGGTTACACCGGATAAAATCGATGCTGTGCGCCCGGTGCCTGGGGAGAGCCGGATGACGCTGGTCACCTGCTACCCCAATTATTCCAACGCCTACAGGCTGCTGGTGACAGGTATTCAAGTGGATTAAGCTCTTTTGGCTGTCGCCATCAATGAATAGCGGTAATCCATGAAGCACCGATTCATCCTGACTTCAAGCGGGTAACGACACTTATAAGCAATCGTGATGACGGGACGGAACAAAACAAGTAGGACCAGTAAAGATACCGGGAGGCAGTGGCGACGACCGCAGAAACCGAGGCGGCACAAATCCAAGGCAGGGAGAGGCGATGATTATGTATAACAGCAAGGTAGTGACCGGCAGAATCATTGAAATCCGTGACGATCATGTGGTGACGCTTCAAGGGGATACGGTGAGCACGTATCATTTGAAGTATTACACGATGACGAACGAAGAGCTCCTCTCTTTGCCTGAAGCGGAAGCTGCGATGGTGCAGGCCGCCGCTGCACGCTCCGAGGAGGAAGAAGTGACCGGAGTGAGGGGCTGGCTTAGCCGGGAGCGGAACCCGCTGACCTCCTGGTTGACAATATGGAAAAAAAGCGCAAATCGAGCCTGACCGCCGCATTCGTCCTAAAAGGTGCTGCGTCAAGCTCGGAGGGGCTGTTCCTCAGTCATTAAAGATGATTGAGGAACTCCCCTTTTTTAGTTTGTCCAAGGTAAAATAGCGGTGCTTGAGCGTTGTTCTTGCACGGCTATTTTTTTGTTTATTGATAATCTTTCGATTAAGGCAGGCTGTCTTTTGGTTTCTGAGGTTACTTATGGGACATCCCCTTGCGACCGTTTCATGCGCGGGCGATTGAGGCGTGCCCGAAGGCGGTAGACGCTAAATGAATTCGGAATTTCGCTTTCGTTTGCTATAGCTCTGCGCTGGCGCTGCAACGAGTTCGGTTTTTCGCATTCGTTTGCTCCGTATCCGTGCTGGCGGCGTAACGAGTTCGGTTTTTCGCGTTCGTTTGCTATAGCTCTGCGCTGGCGGCGCAACGAGCGCGGTTTTTCGTATTCGTTTGTTCCGTATCCGTGCTTGCGCTGCAACGAGTTCGTTTTTTCGCGTTTGTTTACTCCAGATCCGTGCTGGTGGCGCAACGAGCGCGGTTTTTCGCATTCGTTTGCTCTATATCCGTGCTGGTGGCGCAACGAGTTCGGTTTTTCGCGTTCGTTTGCTCTATATCCGCGCTGGCGGCGCAACGAGCGCGGTTTTTCGTATTATTCGTTTACTCCGTATCCGTGCTGGCGGCGCAACGAGTTCGGTTATTCGCGTTCGTTTACTCCAGACCCGTGCTGGCGCTGCAACGAGTTCGGTTTTTCGCATTCGTTTGCTCCGTATCCGTGCTGGCGGTGCAACGAGTTCGTTTTTTCGCGTTTGTTTACTCCAGATCCGTGCTAGCGGTGCAACGAGTTCGTTTTTTCGCATTCGTTTGCTCCGTATCCGTGCAGGCGGCGCAACGAGTTCGTTTTTTCGCGTTCGTTTGCTCCAGACCCGTGCTGGCGGCGCAACGAGCGCGGTTTTTTGCATTCGTTTGCTCTATATCCGTGCTGGCGGCGCAACGAGCGTGGTTTTTCACGTTCGTGGACCGCGATTGGAGCGAACTGGCGCGACGAACGCGGAATTTCACGTTCATGGACCGCGATTGGACCGCGCTTGGTGCGAAATCATGCAACGAGGCATGAAGCATTTATGATACAATCTAACATGTTATTTAAGTATGATCTTACAGCGTAAAACGACAGATCACGCGCGGGAGGGTTCATGAACTCGTTTTTAACGACATTTCTGGTAAATACGGCGGTGCTGCTTACGGCAGCGTATCTGGCTAATCTGTTTTATAAATATGTGCTCAGCCGTACCTCAACCTTTACGATGTATTTCGTTTCCATCCTGCTGCTTATTTTGGGAGGCTGGGCCTGCTCCTTTTTCGGGTATCGCGTCAGTGAGGACATCATCTTTGATCTGCGCTTTGTGCCTTTGATTATCGCGGTGTTCGGTTACCCCCGGGCTTTTCCGCTGGTCATCATCGGGACGGGGATCGGGCTGCTGCGGTTTACCTTTGGTGTGAATGAAGCCGCCGTGGCGGGTTTCGTTAATTTGACGCTGCTCGGTATATTAAGCGCTTGTCTGAATGTCTGGTTCCGGCGAAGCCACCGTTCGCTCTACGTGAAAGGCTTTGTGGTGGTGGCTGCCGTCAATGTGATGAATACGATCAATATAGCCGTGTTTGGCGTGCTTCCGGTAGAGGAATTTCTGCGCCTGGTCGCCGTCAGAACGTTCCCGCTGGGGCTGATGCTGAGCGCGGGCTGTGCGCTGCTATTTCATGAGTTTTATCAGGAGCTGAGCCGAATGAGACAGCTTCGAATCGTCAATGCCGAGCTATCCCGTCAAAAAGACGCGCTGGAGCGCGCACAGCTCATCCTGGAGGAGCGCGCCAAGGAGCTGGCGCTGGCGTCCCAATACAAAAGCGAGTTTGTTGCAAATATGTCGCATGAGCTGCGTACTCCGCTGAACAGCATCATCAACCTGGCCCAGCTGATTCACGAAGGCGATGAAGGCAAGCTGCCGGAGGGAACGATGGAATATGCACGGCTGATTCACGTATCAGGCTACGATCTGTTAAATCTCGTGAACGACGTGCTGGATTTATCCAAAGTAGAGGCAGGACATCTGGATATTACGATGGAGGATATCAACATCCGGGAAATGATATACATGCTTCATATGTCCTTTGAGGTAACGGCTGCGAAGCAGGGCCTTGTCTTTGAGCTGGAGCTGGGGGAGGACGTTCCGGAACGCTTTATCTCTGATCCGCAGAGGGTGAATCAGATTGTACGCAACCTGCTCTCCAATGCTTTTAAATTTACGTCGGAGGGCAGTGTAAGGCTGACGGTGAGATCTGAACGAGATGGGGAGTCTGACATCGAGTGGCTGGTCGTTTCTGTTACGGATACCGGTATTGGAATTCCAAAAAATCAGCAGGCCTTGATCTTTGAAGCGTTTGAGCAGGGCGACACCTCCATTACGCGGAAATATGGGGGCACCGGGCTCGGGCTGTCGATCAGCCGGGATCTGGCACGGCTGCTGAACGGCTTTATCGAGGTGGTCAGCAGCCCGGCAGAGGGGAGTACCTTTTCGCTGTATCTGCCGCTTCGCAATCCTGAAAAAACGCTATGAAAATTTTTCATTCCTTCTTATTGACAGCGGCGGATCCGGGTGTAGAATGGGGTCAAAGAGAATTGGGTCAGCCATTTGAAGACATCGAAGGAGTGTATCCCCATCAAGGCCGTAAGAGTTGCATACAGACCTCAGCGTCTTACCTCGCGTCACCGCAAGCACCTGCTCATTGCCAACTGGGAGGGTGTGCCTGCCGTAACGTACCAGACGCTGCTGGGAGGTCCGTTCCTGACGGGCTATCTGCTTTACCTGGGAGCGGAGTCCGGCATGATCGGCTTCGTCCTCGCCGTGACGACTTTTTTCAATATTATTCAGATTCTGACGGCTTATCTCGTTCAGCGCCTGCAGTACCGCAAGAAGGCAATGATCATCTCGACGGCTCTGAACCGTATTTTGTGGGGAACGACGGGACTAATCCCGTTTGTGTTTGACCGAGAGTGGTGGATCCCGGTGTTTCTCGTGCTCTATTCTGCTGCGTTTATCGCCGGGACGGTCTCGGGCATGCTATGGACCTCGGTGATCAGTGACATGGTGCCTGCCAAGGTTCGAGGCCGGTATTTCGGCATTCGCAACACGATGCTGAACGCCCTGGGTGCAGTGGTGCTGTTCGCAGGCGGCCTGATTCTGGACTGGTATCCGGGCGGCAAGGGCTTTCTGATTCTATTCGCGATTGCCTGGGTGGCAATGGCGGCGAATCTTCCGCTGTTCTTTCTGTATCCGGATCCGCCGTTTGAGCGCTCGAAGGAAACCCGGTTCTGGCCGATGGTGCGCAAGCCGCTGTCAGATCAGCCCTTTATAAAATCGACACTGTTTCTCGGCGGCTGGCTGTTTCTGCAGACGCTGGTGGTGCCGCTGTATTCCTATGCCATGCTGGATGTGCTGGAGATCAGCTACTCCGTCGTGTCCATGATGACGGTATCCCAGACCGCTGTGATGATGATTGGCTTCTACGTCTGGGGCAATTTGAATGCTCGATTCTCCAACCGGACGCTGCTCTTCTGGACGCTGCCGCTGATCGCGGCCTCCTCAATGGCATGGGGTCTGCTCTCCGTGCTGCCGGTCATTCCGGTGCTGCTGGTGTCGCATATGCTGCTGGGCGCAGGCGTCGGCGGCTTCAACCAGCTGGCCTTTAATTTTATGATTGGGGATACGCCAAAAGGGGATCGCCCCATGTTCATTGCCATGTATTCGGCCATTACCGGCGTGGCTGCATTTCTGGGGCCGCTGATTGGCGGCCAGGTGTTCAAGCTGCTGCTGGATGCGCCTGAATGGATGCAGCATTACGGATTTCAGCTGCTGGTTGGGGTGCTCATGCTGCTGACGGCATGGCTGCTGGGACGAAGAGTGCTGCTCGGCGGAAAGCAGGCGGCCTTATAAAGAAAGCGACAGGAGGAGTTACGGATGGGAATAACGTCTCTCGTAATGGGAGCGACAGGCCTTGTAGGACAAGAGGTCACGCGGCAGCTCTTAGCAAGTGACACCGTCGAAGAGGTTCGTATTCTGGTCCGCCGCGAGCCGGATTACAAGCATCCCAAGCTGAACGTGATCCTTGTAGACTGGGATGAGCTGCCAAGGTACAAGAAGGCTTTTGAAGGCGTGGATCAGGTATTCAGCTGTCTTGGAACCACGATCAAGAAAGCGGGCTCTCAAGAGGCATTCCGTAAGGTGGACGAGGAGTATGTCCTCTCTGGCGCCGCTTTGGCGTTGGAGAGTGGAGTGCCGCAATTTCTGGCCGTAAGCAGTATGGGGGCAAGCCGCTCCTCCAAAGCGTTCTATAGCCGGGTCAAGGGTGAAGTCGAGGAGGCGTTGTCACACCTCCCATTTCAAGGCGTACATCTGTTTCGTCCCTCGCTGCTGCTGGGGGATCGGAGTGAGCGCCGTTTGGGTGAGGACGTGGCTTCTGTACTCATGCGCCGTCTGGATTTCCTGTTTCGCGGGAAGCTGGCCCCGTACCGGGCCGTTCCTGCTTCGAAGGTCGCCCGGGCCATGGTGAACATTTCCTTCAGTCAGACGCGCGGGACCCATGTGTATCCGAATGATGTGATTCATGTCCTCGGGGATGATACAATACAAGAGCAGTAAGGCAAGTCTAAACGAAAATATCGTGCAAGCATGCAGGGAAACTTAGCGAAAGCCATTCAAGAGAGGGGAATATCCAATGGGCAAAAACATAATCAGCACGAGCAAAGCGCCAGGGGCCATCGGTCCATACAGCCAGGCCATAGAGGTCGGAGGCGTAATCTACACTTCAGGTCAGCTGGGCCTCGATCCTAGTAGCGGCCAGTTTGCTGAAGGCATCACCGAACAGACCAGAACGGCGCTTCAGAATGTAAAAGCGATTCTGGAAGAAGCCGGAGCCGGCCTGGAGCACGTGTTCAAAACGACGGTGTTTCTGAAGGATATGAACGACTTCGCGGCGATGAATGAAGTGTACGGCAGCTTCTTTCAAGAGCCGTATCCGGCGCGCAGCGCCGTGGAGGTAGCTCGTCTGCCGAAGGATGGCTTGGTCGAGATCGAGGTTATTGCGAAGGTGAAGGAATAAACAGCAGCCGGCATATGCACATAAAAGCTGCCTGTCACGCTCCGGATGGAGGTGACAGGCAGCTTTTTGCATGCATGACCGGATTTATGAAGAACGATGTCTTCTGAATATAAACAGGTACACAGCGTACAAGAAAATGGCAGCTGCCAGCCCAAAAGCCGTGACCATGAGAACATCTTCCTCGCGATGCTCTACGGCAATAGCAATCAAGGCCCAGACGAATACAAGCGGCAGCACCCAGTCCCTCGTAGGGAAACTGATTGCAATGACGAGAAGCGCGCCGATGCAGAGCAGGGCAATGCTCCAGCCAAGCTGGGACAAGCCGAATGGAGACCATTCGTTCTTGTAAATCAGAGTACCGATATTAACGAGAGAAGCGGCACAGATCCAGCCCAGGTAAAGGCTGAACGGCAGCTTGATCAGCAGGGCTTCCCCGATGGTGGGCCGCAGAATACGGGTTTTGCGGTGAATGATAAAGAGGGATGCCAGCAGCAGCAGCATGACCAGTACCGACCACTCGATATACAAATGGTGCCACAAAAACAACCAGGCAATATTCAAAGCACTGCTTATTATAAACCAGGGGCCAATATCAAGCACCGAGTCCCTGGAGCCCGTGCTGCTGCGCAGCTGATAGATGATAAACCCCGCCAGCAGCACATAAATGACCGACCAGATCGTAAACGCGTAGCTTGCCGGGGTCATGTAAATGTAGAATTGATCGGAAATTTCCCGGGTGTTGCGTCCGCCCAGCGGCAGAGCGTTGGCCAGATAGTTGACCGCGATCGTGGCGATAAAGGCAATCAGGTTCCACCAGCGGTAAGGATTTTTTGTTTGCATTCGGTCTCCTCCTTTTACCCAAAGCATGAAATGCATCTTGCGGAGCTGGATCTCTAAACAAGCATATGCACGTTATATTGAACTTACCCATTTCTAATTAAATTAACCTTGAGGTTAATAAATACCGAAGTTTATAACTTGTTTTGAAATTGACGGGTAATCGTATAGAATAGGAATAATATCTGTTAAGCAGGAAAAAGACAGGAGACAACGATGAATCAACCGCTGTATGGCGTATGGCTTGGAGATGTGTTTTTTTGTTTCTCCGGCGAAATGTCGGAGCCTAAGGTGGATGCCTGGAGAAGAACCGTGAAAAAAATACAGCTGCCTGACGGCAGCCGCCCTTTTGCTGCGGCTGTGCTCAGGCTGGCGGAAATGCGCTTTCCTTCCGTTCTGGCGGAGAATGGACGGCGGAGCGATCGGAAAAGCCTGGGTGGAAGAACGCTGGAGGGCTTGGCGCTGCAGCCGCTGGATGCGCTGCAGTTTCTGCTGACCCTGGATGCTGATATATATAAACAGCAAGGCCTGGATTTGGGTGAAGAAATGACGTACTGGGCAGTCGCTGCGGCGTTTGCACAGGAGCTGCTGCAGCAAGGGCAGATTGCGCCGGGAACGGCGGAGCTTCCGCTGAGCGGCAGACGCCGGAGCGTAACGACGCGGATGCTAAAAGCGGTTTGGAAGCCTCAGCTGACGGGGAAAGCGGCAGATGTGTTTCTGAAGCTGGCCGCCAGTATGCCGCCGATCGGCTACGGTGCTCCGGCGGCGCTGGCCGGCAGTGAGCCTGCCAGCCGGGAAGAGGCGGGAGCGACCGTGCTCTATTCTTTCTTGTCCGCGTTATTGGATGCTGAAGGCCGAGAAGCTGTTCGGACAGCCGGCAGCCGACTGTCCCGATATTTGAGGGATTACCGGCGCGGACGTTCGCCGCTCAGTGAGCTGTGGTGGAATAGCCTGCTGACGATCCACCGGGACATTCCGCTTCAGGGCGCTGTAGAAGAAATGGAAGAGCTGGCTCGCGAAGTCGAGGAAACGGGACAGACTGCGATGCCGCAGATCCAGGGAGAAGAGCTGCCGCCGGAGCAGGGGACGCTTGCACTTCAGCTTCGCCTGGAGCCTCCGCTTCAGGAAGGAGAAGAGCAGTGGCGAATTTCGTTCTGGGCCGGCAGCCGGCAGGATGAAGGCCTGCTGCTGCCCGCCAGAGCGATCTGGCAGGGGGAGGAGCAGGATCGTTTACTGCGCGGCTTGGTCTATCCCGGCATTCGGGAGCAGCTGCTGCTGGAGCTGGGGCGGGCGGCAGAGCTGTCTCCAGAATGCCGTGAAGGGTTGAAAGGCCCGGCTCCAGAAGGCTGTTCTCTGCCTCTTGACGGGCTGCGATTGTTTCTGAAGCAGTCGGTACCGAAGCTGAACAAAGGAGGCATCAAGGTTCAGATGCCTTCACGCTGGAGCCGGGAAGGCAAGAAACGGGCCGGACTCTCTCTCAAAATGAATCTGGACAGCTCTATGGGAGGCGATAAGCCGGCACCGGTGCTGGGCATGCATCAGCTCGTGTCCTTTGAAGTGTCAGCGGCTGTAGGCGGGCTGCGCCTCTCCCGTCACGAGCTTGCGGCGCTTGCCGAAGCTAACATGCCCTATGTACAATTCCGGGGCGAGTGGATTGAGGTAGACCTGAAGGAGATCAATCAGGTGCTGCGCTTTATGAAGCGGCATGAACAGGGCGAAATGGAGCTGTCGGAATGGATTCACCTTACCGCAGAGCTGGACGAAGACCGGCTGTGGAAGGGACTGTTTATCGAAGAGGTCGAGAGCGCAGGCCTGCTGTCTTCGCTGTTGTCCGGTGACGGGGTCAAAAAGGTGCCGCTGCGCCCTGTACCGGGAGAGCTTCAGGGACAGCTGCGGCCGTATCAGGTGAAGGGCTATCAATGGCTCAGCCTGATGCGGGAGCTGGGCTTCGGCGTCTGCCTTGCGGATGATATGGGGCTCGGTAAGACCGTTCAGGTGATTACCTGCCTGCTGGACCGGCCGCAAGGGCTCGGCGGAGCTGCGGGCTGGCAGCAGCTGCAGGAGGATGGCGGGACTTCCGCTCAGACCGATGCGGCGGCAGACCGGAGCCCCGTGCTCATCGTCTGCCCGACCTCTCTCCTTGGCAACTGGCATCGGGAGCTGCAGCGCTTTGCCCCGAGGCTGAGTATTTATACGCATCACGGCACCCGAAGGCTGCGCGGTGCAGCATTTGAGCAGGAGGCCATGAGCTGCGATATCGTGCTGACGACGTATCATCTGGCAGGGCGGGACGGTCCGGAGCTATCGGCCATTTCGTGGTCAAGTGTGATTTTGGATGAGGCGCAGTACATTAAGAATTACCGCACGAAGCAGGCCCAGAGCGTGATGAAGCTCTCCGCCCCCCACCGGGTGGCAATGACCGGAACGCCGGTTGAGAATCGGCTGGCAGAGCTATGGTCGATTTTTCAATTTCTGAATCCCGGTTATCTGGGTACCTTTCATGCGTTCCGTCAGCGGTATGTGCTGGGCGAAGGACAGCAGGAGCGGCTGCGTGAGCTGCACCGCCTGGTCTCTCCGTTCATGCTGCGGCGCCTGAAGAGTGATCCTGATATCCAGAAGGATCTTCCGGAGAAGCTGGAGCTGAAGTCGTATTGCCGGCTGACCGAGGTGCAAGGAGCGCTGTATCAGGCTGTCGTGGACGAAATGGTTGGCCAGCTCGGTGCAAGCACGGGTATTGCCCGCAAGGGACTGGTGCTGTCCTCGCTCACCAAGCTGAAGCAGATTTGTGATCATCCCGTGCTGTTTCAGGGAGAAGAGGGCAGGCCGCTGCGCAGTGAGCAGTCGGGGAAGATGGAGCGGCTGCTGGAAATTCTGGACAGCATTGCGGATGTGGGGGAATCGGCGCTTATTTTTACCCAGTATGTCGGGATGGGGTCGCTGCTCGTGAAGCTGCTGGAGAAGCGCTATGGTGAGGCTCCGTCCTTCCTCCACGGCGGCGTTCCCAAAAAGGACCGGGATGAGATGATACGCAGCTTTCAGGAAGGGGAGGGCTCGCGCGTATTCGTGCTCTCCTTGAAGGCAGGCGGAGTCGGTTTGAATCTGACCCGTGCGAACCATGTCATTCACTACGACCGCTGGTGGAATCCGGCGGTGGAGAATCAGGCGACAGACCGGGCATTCCGGATTGGACAGTACAAGAATGTCCAGGTGCACAAGCTGATCTGCCAAGGCACACTGGAGGAGCGGATTGATGAGCTCATTGAGCAGAAGAAATCTCTCTCGGAGCAGGTTGTGGGCTCAGGTGAAACGTGGCTGACCGAAATGTCGGATAAGGAGCTTCAGCAATTAATTGAGCTGCAAAGCCAGGACTGGATGTAAATGGGGCGCCGTTGGAGGCTTATTGGAAGGCGGAGGGGCCGGTAAAGGAGGATGCATGTGATGGAGCAGCGACAGGCTGGCGAAATAGCTCTTTGCTTCTCAGAGGGCGAGATTAAGGGAAGTGTGCCGGGGGAGCCGCCGCTGGAGGCGGCCATTCCGTTGCGTCATGATGCGGGGGCCAAAGAGGAAGTACTGGCGCGTTTTGCAGCCGATCCGCAGGCGCTGTACGGCTTGCTGCAGGGCAAGCTGCCAGAGTGGCTGGCGCCTTTGTCTTCATCTGTGATGGATGAAGAAGCAGTTGTGGGCTGCTCCTGCGGGGGCACTGCCTGCAGCCATGCTGCTGCGGTGCTGGCCGCTGCACGGGAGCAGCTGGCGGCAGAGCCGCTTCTGCGCCTGGTGCTGCTCGGCTTGCCGCGCGAGGCGCTGCTGGCTGGCGTCTTCGCCGCATGGGCGCAGGCGTCAGCGCCGGCAGCCGGCAGCGAGGCCGCCGGGTCGGTCGCCGCGCCGAAGGAGAAGGCCCCTGCCGGGCCTTCTCCGGGCGAGTGGCTGGCCGAGGCCGCAGGCGAGGGGCGGCTGCACCGCCCCGGGCAGCTACTGGCGGAGGTGGAGGTGGGCGTAAAGCCCCCGCCTCCACCGGAAGCGCTGCGGCCGGCCGGAGACTGGGCCGGCCTGCTGCCCGGCGCCCGCGCCGAGGAGGCGCTCGCGCTGGTGCTGCGCCACGCGGCGGAGCGCCGCCGCCCGGGCGCGCGCTAAGCGCCCCGCGCCACGCGTCACGCGCCGTGCGCCCCGCGTCACGCGCCATGCGCCCCGCGCCATGCACCCGCGCCCCGCGCCCGCGCCGTGCGCCCCGCGCCATGCGCCCCGCGCCATGCACCCGCGCCCCGCGCCATGCGCCCCGCGCCCGTACCGTGCGCCCCGCGCTCGCGCCGTGCGCCTCGCGCACTAGCACAGGCTGTCCCTTCAACCCCGCGCCACAGCTGGCGCAGGGCTGAAGGGAAGGCCTGTGCTTTTTTTTCATACGGCGGAAAAGGGTTTGTCCACGGCTTCGGTAGTGGAGTACAATGGGGGTACGATGATTGGCATAAGGAGAGAATTAGAAATGAATATACAAGCAGGAGCCCGCAGGGCAAGTCTTTTGCTGGGCTGCATGATACTCACCGGAGCCCTGTTATCCGGCTGCAAGTCAGAAGGATCAGGCAGCGCCGAAGGGTCGAGCCTGCAGACTCAGTATAATCAACAGCCTCCAGCAGAGATAAAGGACGCCGCTCCGCAAGAAGAAGGAGCGCGAGAAGATCTCCAAGCAGCATCTCCGGAGGAGACACCATCCGGCTCTGCAGAGAATCCGCAGCAGGAGGCGGCAGAGAGTCCGGGTACGGAAGCAGCTCCGGACCCGCAGACAGATCCGCAAGCAGATCGACAGCCCGGCGAGGAGACAGATCATGTGACGGCCATGCGTATCGAGCAAGCGCTGCAGGCGACGGTGCGTGAGCAGAGCGGGCAGTGGATCGTCACCAATGAGAGCTCCCCCGCCGTAGTGGTGAACAAGCAGCGCAGCCTGCCGGAAGGCTACGAGCCTGCGGATTTGAGGGAGCCGAAGGTGCCGTTTTCTTTCAGTGAGCCCCATGAGAAGCGTCTGATGCGCACCGAGGCGGCTGCGGCACTGGAGGAGCTGTTTGCCGCTGCAGAGAAGGACGGCATGGAGCTCCGTGCCATTTCCGGCTACCGCTCCTACGAGCGTCAGCAATCCGTGTATCAGAACCATGTCCGCACCAAGGGCGAAGCTGAAGCCGCCAGAATCAGTGCGCTCCCCGGAACGAGCGAGCACCAGACGGGGCTTGCGATGGATGTTTCTTCTCCGAGTGCCGGCAATGAGCTCAGCGCTGCGTTTGGCGAGACCGCCGAAGGGAAGTGGCTGGCACAGCATGCGCCGGAGTATGGCTTTATCATCCGCTATCCTCAGGGCGAAGAGGACGTAACCGGCTATGTATACGAGCCCTGGCACCTTCGCTATGTAGGCAAAGACCTTGCTCTGGACATAGCCGAGAGCGGATTGACGCTGGAGGAGTATCTTGACGCGGATTTCATCAAGCTGTAAACGCCAAGCTAAGGAAGAGGCAGCTGCTCTCCCTACAGACGACAAGGAACCAGCTTCGGAAGGAAGCTGGCCCTTTGTCATGCCCAAAAAGCAGGCATCCTGTCACCGGATCCCTGCTTCCTGCACGGCATTTATTTTATTTGTTGAGCGGAGATCCTTCATAGCCGGGATCGTCATACCCCGTGTCCTCCACCAGCTTCGGAATAATATTCATGTCCTTGATCGTCTTCCTTGCGGTTTCGTCTCCGAACCGATAGATATAGCTGTACAAGGCAATTACAGTGTCATCATGCTCCTCGACCGCCTCGTCGTGATCCGCTGATTTGTACGGAATAAAGGTGCGGAGAAACGCATGCTTGTCGCTGCCCGAGGCATCCTTCATCAAATCTCTTAATTTCACGAGCTGATCGTCATCGACATATACAACAAATTCATTCGAATCGTAAGGCTCTTCCTGGATCAGGTTGTGCGCAATCGATATATAGTACTTTTTGTTCTCGCTCATAAAAAATCCCTCCGTGATCTCGTTTGCCCGGGGGCTCCCGGAGTGTAATGAAAGTATATCCATTGTTTACACTGCCCGCAGCCGGGTGAATCATAGCAGGAAGCTGAGCTTTGTGACTTGCTTCTTTTTTTTCAAAGGCTTGCAAATTTGGTATGATAGAGTCAGCTCTTGTCGTTTGCAACTTACAGCATACATATTATGAAAAGGCGCACGCGCCATACCAAAGAGCCTGAGAGTGAGCATATACTTGCAAGGATTGAAAACAATAGGATGATTACCCGCGGGAAATGAAGGAGGAGAAGCGATATGAATATTTTGCAGAGGCTGAAGGACGGTGCGAACAAAGCGACCGAAAAAGCTCAGCATGTCGTCGAGATCAATAAGCTGAACAGCCGGATTTCGGAGATTGAACAGCAGAAGAACAGCTATTATACCGAGATGGGGAAGGTTTTTTATGAAGGCTACCGTTCCCAGGATATGAGTCTTGCGGAGAAGGAAATGGTCAGCCTGGCCAAAGCGTGCGATGAGCTGGAGGAGCAGATTTACAGCTTGCGCGGACGAATCGCCGTTATGAAAAATGAGCGCCTCTGTCAGTGCGGCCGTACCGTACCGCTGGACGTTAACTTCTGTCCGTATTGCGGCAGCAAGCAGGAAGGCCGCAAGCCGTCCTATGAGGTGCGGCGTACAGAACGGACTCAGGACAGCGTGTATGAGGACGCTGCAGAAGAGTCACTGTACCGGGAAGAAACGGCAGCGGCGGAGCGCAATCCGGACGAAGGCTACAAGTATCGTGCTGGCAAGGATGAGAAGGAGCAGGCCCAGGACCAAAACCTTGAAGAGGACGATGAGTACTCTTTTGGAACGGAATACGAGGATTACGGCCCCGACGAGGATTCCTACGAACCGGAGGAAGAGCATGTGCGCCGGCAGCAGGAGGAGAAGGGACGGGAACGCCGTCATCTGGAGGAGCTGGAGCGGGAGAGAGAGCGTCAGCTGGAGCTGGATCGCAGAATCCGCTTCTGGCAGGAGAACAATCAGAGCCGGGATGCGGCTGCGGCAGAGGGCTTGGACAGAGATACGGTGAAATGCCAGATCTGCAGCGGCGATCTCACGAAAGGCTCGAAGTGGTGTCCGCGGTGCGGCGCCGAGCAAATTTGATTCATTAGGTCTGAGCACCGCACGCCAACCAGCGCGGGATCTGGCCCGGATTCATGAATGGTGACGATCCGCAAGATGCGTCAGGAGATCAGAAGCCGTAAACAGCACGGGGAGGACATAAGTATGGAACAGTTACTGCATCATCTGCGCAGCCTCGGTTTTACCGAGATTGAATCCAAAATCATCGTGGAGCTGGCTCGCCACGGCCCGGCGGGGGGGTACGAGATTGCGAAGCGGCTGGGCGCATCCCGCTCGAATGTGTATGCGGCCATGCAGCGTCTGGAGCGTCAGGGCGCGCTGCTGAAGGAGCCGGGAGAGCCGGCCCGTTACAAAGCGCTGCGTCCGGAGGAGCTGACCCGGCTCATTTCCGAGCGGGTGGAGTCGTCGCTTGCTTTTGTAGAGAAGATTTTGCCCCGTCCGGACGGTGTCCAGGACTCTTTTACCCAAAGCGACGGCGACAAGGCGGTATTGGAGCAGGCCGCCCGGCAGCTGGCAGGGGCTAGACAGGAGATCGTGGTGGATTTGTGGCGTGAGGAAGCAGCGCTGCTGCAGAAGGAGCTTGCTGCTGCGGAATCCCGCGGTGTCCGCGTGCTGTGGGCATGCGAGAGCAGCGAGCAGGGGATCTCACGCACCCTGGCCTGGCCGGGCTGGAAGGGGACCCAGGAGCGCAAAAGAGGCGGCCGCAAGTTCTCGCTGGTTGTGGACCGCGCCTGGTGCATGATTGGCATGAGAGGGGGCGAGCTGGACACCAGCGCGCTCGTCACTACGCATCCCGTTATGGTGGAGCTGCTCTTGAGCCAGTTCTCGCAGGAGCTGGTGCTGTTCGAGCTGGAGCAGGATATGGGCAAGGAGCTTGAGGAGCGCTATGGTGCTCATTTTGATGTCATTCAGAAGGAGTATCTGAGCCCGGAGTCCGAGGATGAGTTGGGCATTGAAGCCATGAAAGGAAATGACCGGCCTGCCAGTCAAAAAGAGACCGGATAAGCGCACCCTAGCGGTGCGTTTATTTTTTTAGAGCGTGGGTACATTGGGTAACATAGAAGTCACCCTGGTTATGGTTCTACATTTGGTTCTAAACCATGAAGGAGATGAGAGTATGGAATGTATCGTTCATTTTACTGTCGTTCAGAAAGAGGGGCCCAAGAAGCTGCGGGGCTTGATTTTTGTGGAGGCGGGGGAGCGGCCGGCGGGGGAGGATCTGATTGGCATGTTTGCGGATATGGACCTTCACGTAGTGCCGGATCCGGATGACAGCCAGCGGTTTTTGCCGGCCGGCCTGGACCCGGCTTTTCGCTACATTCGCGTGAATGAGCTCAATCTTGGTGAGGAGAAGCATCAGGAGGACCACAATTTGAAGTCGATATTAAATGAGCTGCTCTCCCCGAAGCGAGCCGGCTTCTAGGCGTGATCGGGGGCTCGTACCCCGCCGCTGGGATATCCCGTGCCTGCTTGCTATAATAGAGTTCATACCGTATATATCAAAAAAGGGGACTGAACATGTTTATAGCTGCTGGGATTGCCATACTGCTTGTTTACGCACTGCTGGTCTACTACATTGGCCGAAGCCTGTGGAAGTGGATGAGTCCGAAGCCGGCCCGCTGGCTGAAGGCCGCATATATTATCATACTGACCGTTGTTTCGACCTCGTTTATTCTGGGGCGGTTTTTTGGCGGCGTCACAATTCTGAGTATGATCGGATCATACTGGATGGCGCTCTTTTATGTTCTCATTCTGCTGCTGCCGCTGACGCATTTGCTGCTGTGGGTGATGAAGCTGGCTTCTTTGCACTCCCATCGTACGGAGAAAAGAGCCGGAATCACGGTACTGGTGCTGTCGGCCGCTATTATTGGCTTCGGAATTTACAACGCTTATAGTCCGGTAGTCCGCTCTTATGAGGTTACTATTCCCAAAGCCGCAGACGTGGAGTCTCTGAACATCGTGATGGCGGCAGATATGCACTTTGGACTGTTATCCGGCGCCGGGCATGCCGAAAGAATGGTAGAGGAGATGAACCGGCTGCAGCCGGATCTCGTGCTGATTCCGGGGGATGTCATTGACGATGATCTGGAGGCTTACCTGGACCTCGGCATGGTGGAGCTGCTGAAGGGAATTCAGAGTAAATACGGGGTGTACACCTCGCTTGGAAACCACGACCGCTTTGATGGAGAGATCACCGAGCTGATCGCAGCTTTGGAGCAAAGCGGAATGCAGGTGCTCTATGATGAAACGGCCGAGGTGCAGGGCATAACGATTGCGGGACGGCGGGACAAGCAGGATGCAGGTCGGGCGGGGCTGTCGCAAATCCTGAGTGGACGCGATTTGACCGCGCCCGTGCTGCTGCTGGATCACCAGCCGAACGCTTTGGACGAAGCGCAGGAGGCAGGGACGGACCTGGTCGTGTCGGGGCATACCCACAACGGTCAGGTGTTCCCTGGCAATCTCATTACCGGCGCGCTGTTTGAGAATGATTGGGGCTATTTGCAAAAAGGCAGCATGCACTCCATCGTAACCTCCGGCTACGGCTTCTGGGGACCGCCCATCCGCCTCGGCTCGCGCTCGGAGATCGTGCAGATCGAGGTCACCTTTCAGCCGTAGGTGAGCGGCGTGTGGGCGCGGGGCGTCTGTGTGGTGCTGGGGGCGCGTGGAGCGGTGCGGGCGCCGTGAGGCGCGGTAGGGCGTCGTGACCGCGCAACGAGTTCGGTATTTCGCGTTCGCTGGGCCGCCAGGCGTGGTAGTCGCGAAACGAGTTCGGTATTTCGCGTTCGATGAGCCGTAAGGCGCCGTGGTCGCGGAACGAGTTCGGTATTTCGCGTTCGATGAGCCGTAAGGCGTGGTAGTCGCGAAACGAGTTCGGTATTTCGCGTTCGTTGGGCCGCCAGGCGCGATAGTCGCGGAACGAGTTCGGTTTTTCGCGTTCGATGAGCCGTAAGGCGTCGTGACCGCGCAACGAGTTCGGTATTTCGCGTTCAATGAGCCGTAAGGCGTCGTGACCGCGGAACGAGTTCGGTATTTCGCGTTCGATGAGCCGTAAGGCGCGGTAGTCGCGAAACGAGTTCGGTATTTCGCGTTCGATGAGCCGTAAGGCGTCGTAGTCGCGCAACGAGTTCGGTATTTCGCGTTCGTTGAGCCGTAAGGCGTCGTAGTCGCGGAACGAGTTCGGTATTTCGCGTTCGTTGAGCCGTAAGGCGTCGTGACCGCGCAACGAGTTCGGTATTTCGCGTTCGATGAGCCTTAAGGCGCGGCAGTCGCGCAACGAGTTCGGTATTTCGCGTTCGATGAGCCTTAAGGCGTGGTAGTCGCGAAACGAGTTCGGTATTTCGCGTTCAATGAGCCGCCAGGCGTGGTGACCGCGGAACGAGTTCGGTATTTCGCGTTCAATGAGCCGTAAGGCGCCGTGACCGCCGCGCCAAGATAAAACAAGAGGGTGTCCCGAATTTACTTCGGGACACCCTCTTCAAGTTTTCTCGAGGCCCAGCTTCAGGCTTACTTACATTCGCGTGATCTGTTTTTCCGCAAAATACCCGATCCAGGGCAGCTTATACCAGCGCCCTTGTGCGGCGTGGATCATCATCATGAGCCACAGCAGCACGCTGACGAGACCCAGCAGAGCAGTCGCCAGCAGCCCGATCAGGGGCACGGCCCCGGAGAGCAGATGGGCTAGGGCAAGGATGCCGAAGGCCAGCAGAGACTGCAGGGCGTGGAACAAGACGTAGCGGCTTCTTTTTTCCAATGCGAGGAAGAGGATGCCGCCCACCATCGGAAAAAGATAGCAGAGCGTACCAGCCAGGTTCTCCGGCATTCCGGTAGACGATTTAAAGGGAGACATTGCACCAACTCCTTGTCTTAAGGCAAGCTACTCTACCTTATGAACGGAGCGGACAAAGTATGCCGTCAAGCCTCGCCTCGGTCCTCATGGGAGGAGTCTAGCCTTGACCGTCTGCGTTGCTGTATCGCGGATCCAGCTTGTCCTGCTTGCCGTGCCTTTTAGCTTTCACGACCATGCGCTCATCCGTGCGGCCCTCGTGATGGTTCTCAAAATCGTATTCCCTCAGGCGCCACTCCGTCGTTCCCAGCACAGGGTCGGCAGGAAACGTTTCGCCGCGCATCAGATGCTCCTCATGCCCAGCCTCATCGGTATACACACCGTCAACCTCCACCTCTTCTCTGGAAATAGGAGGCATTTCTTTATCTTTTCCGGCCATTTCGGTCTCGCTCCTTTCGAAAAAAGAAAATAGTGCCATGCCGCCGCGCAGTCCTTCATAAACAGCAGCGGCGGATATACACATAACCTCTCCAGTTCCGCGTCCAATTATCCATGGAGGTGGCGCGCCCGGCTCCGCAGCCACGCCGCGCTAGCCGGCCCCCATAGATTGGAGCACATATTGCTCCAAGAGCCGGCGGGGGTTTTTCCATCGACTTACGTGGCTGTCCTGGGTGAATACGACCACCGCATCCAGGCCCGGGAACAGGTAAATTTGCTGACCTCCGTGTCCGTGGGCAAGGGAGTAGGGCTGTCCGTTGATTTTGCCCGACCACCACTGGTAACCATAATCGCCAAAGGCAGGATAGCCTTCGGTTTGGGTGTTAAGCGCAAGTGTAAGCCAGGATGCCGGGATCAGCTGCGTTCCTTCCCACTCTCCATGCTGGAGGCAGCACTGTCCGAATTTAGCCATGTCCCGAGAGGTCAGATAGAGGCCGACGTGACCCATGCTATGCCCTTCCGGGCTGGGCGCCCAGGCGGAGTGGTGAATATCCAGCGGACCGAACAGCCTGTCGGCGGCAAAAGCGTAGGCATCCTGTCCGGACCCCTCGCTGATCGCAACCGAGAGCAGATGGGAGTCCGTGCTCCGGTATTGGAAGCTGCCTATGCGCTCTTCATCTATAGGCAGCGAAAGTGCAAAGGAGGCCCAGCGCCGGTTACGGTGAAATTGGTGAATGAGCGGCTCACCCAGCTTGTTGCCGGTTTTCCACCGAAAGCCTGCAGTCATGCTCAGCAGATGATGAAAGCTCACGCTGGACAGGAGGCGGTGACCGGGCCTGTTCATATGCTTGCCCAGTACGAAGAGCACCGACGTATCCAGAGGCGGGAGAAGCTTCTCTTCAAGTGCGATGCCGAACAGGATGGAAGTGAAGCTCTTGGTAGCAGACCTGAGATCGTTCAGTGCTCCGGCATGATGTCCGTTATAGTACTGCTCATAGACCAGCTTTCCGTGACGGAGCACGAGAAAGCTTTTCATTTTGGGATAGCGCCTGTCGATCTGCAGATGTGCCTGTTCCAGCAAAGACGGCTCGCACCCTTGGTCCTCTGGAGTAGCAGTGGGCAGGCTGGAATAGCTTTGTACAGGTGCAGACAAAATAGATACAGCGGGTGTCTTTGGCATGACGAACGCCTCCTCTTAAGCCCTGCCAGCAGATTGCAATCCAGGCAGCATCAGCTTTGATATAGAATGCATAAGCGATCTGCTGATATTTTAACCAAAACGACGCCTCAGCTTATGAGCATATCCGCAAAACAGAAAACATTTTTTGGGAAAGATGAAACAAACAGTGGAATATGATACAATACATAAATGATTCAGTTAGCTGCTTTTGTGGTATGTAGTGTCAGATGCACGGTAAGTTGCTGAGGTTCAACCTATCACCGTGGGAAGCATGGCAGAAATTTAATTTAACGGGTAGATCTTTTCGGCATTCTCTTAACGAATTGTTATTCCAAACGTTTTGGGAGGGATCGTCATGGCAACGAAAGGTCACAATGAGGTTAAAGAAAGTCTGCGGGAAATGACACGAATTTTCCGGCCAAAGGATCCAAAGAAATTTGTAAAGGAGTATGTCCGGAAATACCATATCATGGGGGGGTATGAGGAAGAACTGACCCTGGTTGTGGAGCACGAGCTCGGCCGTCTGAATTCTTCCGTATCTTAAAGAAAAGCTTTTTTTCAGAGAGTGGTTGATACTGCTTTGTGATGATAAATGGTTAAACCGTTTCTGGAAATTACCCGGGAACGGTTTTTTTGCGTGCTTTGCCGTCATATAGTGAGAAGGAAGGACATCGCGCGGGCGAGCATGATGGCAGAGGAGTGAAGCGGTATGAGAATCAACCTGAAAAGCAAAGAGGAAATGGCCTACATACGTGAAGCAGGAGCCATCGCGGCTGCCTGTCACCGCCAGATTGAGCAATGGGTAAGGCCCGGTGCCACGACACTGGAAATCGACGAAAGAGTGGAGGAATTTCTGCGGCAGGCCGGAGCCTATCCCGAGCAAAAAGGACATAAGGGATTTCCGTTCGCGACCTGTGCCTCGGTCAATCACCAGATTTGCCACGGATTTCCGAAGCCGGTGCCTCTAAAGGCCGGTGACATTGTAAAAATCGATCTGGTCGTCAACAAGAATGGGTGGCTGGCAGACCGCGGCTGGACCTATGCGGCCGGGACGCCCTGCAAGGAAGCGGCGAGGCTGATGGAGCACACACAGGCTGCTTTATTTGCCGGGATCCAGCAGGCCCGGGTCGGTCAGACTATCGGCGATATCGGCTACATACTGGAGAGTGCTGCGCAAAAAGGCGGCTACGGTGTAGTCAAGATGCTGGTGGGCCATGGCATAGGTCAGCAGCTGCACGAGCCGCCGGATATTCCTAGCTTCGGCACCCCCGGCAAAGGCCGGCGCCTGAAAGAGGGTATGGTCATCACCATTGAGCCGGTATTTACGCTGGGTCCTACAGGAGCCGTGCTGTGGGAGGAGGACGGGTGGACGATCTCTGCGGCAGATGGAACGCTCGGAGTCCAGTATGAGCATACCATCGGGATCACGAAGGGCGGGCCGCTCATTTTGACGGAGTAAGGATTGAGAGATTTGAAGGCGGCTGCGCCCAAGAGGCGAAGGCTTTAGGGACTATTCTAGCGGCTGCCGCCGCATGAATGCTAGAGTGAGCATGTCCAAATATGTACATATAGCAGTGCGTGTTACATTATGTCGATGTCAAGAAGACAAGGAAGCTGCAAGCGGTTCGCAATTGTTGAAAACTATATATGAAAACGTTTACAAACTCAGTCGTGGCGCGACTTTGACATCTTTTCGAACAATTTGTGAACTCCTTGTGAATCATTGACAAAAGGTGACCTTAAACTTATATTTAATAGGTGATTGCTTTAATGGACAGGATTACTTCATCCGTGATACTGCAGGTAGATTACCGCTGTTCGCGCTTGGATGGTAGTCTACGAAAATCGGAAAAGTGGGGTAGATCAATGATGAAACGGTGGCAGGCTCTAAAGCGTCTTCTTCCTTTGTTGGCCATGTTTTCTTTGCTCTTGTCCGGCTGCGGCCGTGAGGACTTGTCAGTATTGAATCCACAAGGTCCGGTGGCTGAAGGACAGCTGGGATTGATCACGATTTCAATCTCGATTATGGCTCTTGTGGTCGTGGTCGTGTTTGTAATCGCGGCGTATGTACTGATCAAGTTCCGCAGAAAACCGGGCCAGAACGAAGTGCCGGTACAGGTTGAAGGCAACCACAAGCTCGAGATTATCTGGACAGCGATTCCGCTTCTCCTCGTAATCGTGCTTGCAGTTCCAACGATTCAAAAGGTGTTCGCTTATGGCGAAGACAAATGGAATGAGGAAGGGGTTCTCCAGGTTGAGGTTACTGGCCATCAATTCTGGTGGGAATTCAGTTATCCTCAATACGACATTACAACCGCTCAAGAGCTCTTGATGCCAGTAGACCGTGAGGTAGCACTGCGTTTGAGAACAGCAGACGTGCTTCACTCCTTCTGGGTGCCTTCTCTGGCGGGTAAGACGGATACGAATCCGGACGGCTCCATCAACCATATGAGTCTCAGTACAGGAAACCCAGGTACATACATTGGTAAATGTGCAGAGCTGTGCGGTCAGTCACACGGATATATGGAATTCCGCGTGAAAGCGGTTGAAGCTGAACAATTCGACGCTTGGGTGGAAGCATTCAAAGCGCCGGCCGTGCTGCCTGAAGACAGCCAGCTGGCTGAGAAGTTCAGAACCAACTGTCTCTCCTGCCATGCTGTAGGTGACCAAGGTGGATTTTTAGGCCCTAATCTGACAGGGATCGGCTCCCGGGAGACGATCGCTGGAATTCTGCTGAATGATATTAACGGTGCAAAAGGCTCCAGCCCGGTGAAGGACAACCTGGTACAATGGCTCTCCGAGCCGCAGGAGGTTAAGCCTGGCAACACCATGCCTGATCCGAAAGAGCTCGGATTCAGCGATGAAGAGATTGAGCAGATTGCCGATTACCTGGCCAATTACAAGTTGGATTACTAATACAGCAAGGACTTTAGAAGGGGGTACAAACCTTGGCTCAAGCACAGGCTCAAGGTCATGTCCATGGCGACCACCATCATAGCGTAAAGCGCTATACCGGCATCATGGACTGGCTGACCACAGTCGATCACAAAAAAATCGGCATACTGTATCTGATTGCGGGCGGTTTTTTCTTCGGAATTGGCGGCATTGAAGCGATTCTGATCCGGCTTCAGCTGATCAAGCCGATGAATGATTTCGTATCGGCTCAGGTATTTAACGAATTGATTACAATGCACGGGACGACAATGATCTTCCTGGGCGTTATGCCCGTCATCTTTGCATTAATGAATGCGGTCATACCGCTTCAGATCGGTGCACGTGACGTTGCGTTCCCGTTTCTGAACTCGCTGGGCTTCTGGACGTTCCTGTTCGGTGGTGTTCTGCTGAACCTGAGCTGGGTTATGGGCGGCGCACCGGATGCAGGCTGGACGGCATATACACCGTTGTCCTCCTCGACATACAGTGACAGCCACGGGGTTGACTTCTATACGATCGGTCTTCAGATTGCCGGTCTCGGAACTCTGATCGGCGGTATTAACTTCCTGGTAACGATCATTACGATGCGCGCACCAGGCATGTCTTACATGAGAATGCCTATGTTTACCTGGGCATCCTTCATTACATCGGCCATGATCCTGTTCGCGTTCCCGGCAATTACCGTCGGTCTGGTTCTTTTGAGCTTTGACCGGATCCTGGACGCTAATTTCTTTGATGTAGCAGCGGGCGGCAGCCCGGTACTGTGGCAGCATATTTTCTGGATCTTCGGACACCCTGAGGTGTACATCCTGATTCTGCCGGCCTTCGGTATTATTTCTGACGTTATTCCTACATTCTCCCGTAAGCGTCTGTTCGGCTACAGCTCCATGGTGTTTGCGACCATTCTGATCGCGTTCCTGGGCTTCATGGTCTGGGCTCACCATATGTTTACAACGGGCCTGGGTCCGGTGGCGAATGCACTGTTCTCCATTGCAACCATGCTGATTGCGGTACCTACGGGGATCAAGATCTTTAACTGGCTTTTCACCATGTGGGGCGGCCAGATTTCGTTCCCGACCGCCAACCTGTTCGCTGTCGGCTTCATTCCGACGTTCGTTATGGGCGGCGTGACCGGCGTTATGTTGGCATCCGCACCCGCGGATTACCAGTATCATGATACGTATTTTGTAGTGGCGCATTTCCACTATGTTATTGTCGGCGGTCTGGTATTCGGCCTGCTGTCGGGTCTCCATTACTGGTGGCCGAAGATGTTCGGACGTATGCTGAGCGAGCCGATCGGCAAATGGACCTTCTGGACTTTTGCAATTGGCTTCCACCTGACGTTCTTTGTACAGCACTTCCTGGGTCTGCTGGGAATGCAGCGTCGGATCGTTTCGTACCTGCCGAACCAGAATTTTGACACCCTGAACCTGATCAGTACGATCGGTGCCCTGTTGATGGGCGTAGGTATTCTGCTGTTCCTGTACAACATCATCATCACTAGCAAGAAGCCGAAGAATGCCAAGGCCGATCCATGGGAAGATGGACGTACACTGGAGTGGAGTATTCCTTCTCCTCCGCCGGAGTACAATTTCAAGCAGACTCCGCTGGTACGCGGTATTGATGCCCTGTGGAAAGAGAAAATGTCCGGCAACAAGGGCATGACGCCTGCGGAGCCGGTTGGCTCGATTCATATGCCGTCTCCTTCCATTCTGCCGTTCATTATGTCCTTGGGTCTGTTCATCGCAGGTCTGGGTTTCATGTTCAGCAGAGAAGGCTTCAATAACTCATTCATGTCGTTTATCTTTAACAACTATCTTGTTCTGATTGTCGGTCTGCTGATTACGTTCGGGGCTATGATCACTCGTTCCCTGATCGATGACCCAGGCTATCATATTGAACCGGAAGATCAGGAAGAGGAGGAAAAAGCATGACATCCGCACACGCAGAGCACGTAAACGGAGAGCTTCCTCACGAGCCCGAAAAAGCGACCCTCGAGGGCCGCAACAAGACGCTCGGCTTCTGGCTCTTCCTGGGCGGGGAAGCCGTACTCTTCGGTACGCTTTTCGCAACATTCCTTGCACTTCGCAATTCCAACAATGACGGCCCTACGGCTGCGGAATTGTTCTCTCTGCCGATCACAGCGATTGCTACTGCAATCCTGCTGGTCAGCAGCTTGACCAGTGTGTTCGCCATCCAGGCGATGCACCGCCACGATCTTCAGAAGCTGAAGGTATGGCTCATCGTTACGGTCGCTTTGGGTCTGGCGTTCCTGGGCCTGGAAATTTATGAGTTTTACGAGTACGTTGCACATGAATCATTCGGGTTGACGACGAGTGCATTCTCATCCGCATTTTATACCTTGGTCGGCTTTCACGGCGCTCACGTTGCGTTCGGGGTAGTCTGGATCGGCTTGCTGATTGCTCAGCTGTATAGAAAGGGCCTGACTGTCGTTACGGCACCTAAGGTTTATGTATCCGCCATGTACTGGCACTTTATCGACGTCGTGTGGGTGTTTATTTTCTCGGTCGTATACCTTCTTGGAAAGGTGGGCTAAGAAATGGCTGCAAATCAACAGCAACCGGAGAATCAGGCCGTAAGGCATCGTCATCGTACAGAAGGTCCCCAAAAGCATATTGTGGTGTTCATTTTCTCCATCGTGCTCACCGCGATCGCCTTTGCGGCAGTAGCTGCCGGTGATGTGAACCCGGCCTTTACGATCATTCTGCTGCTCGTTATGGCAGTGCTTCAGGTGTTCGTGCAAATGGGCTACTGGATGCACTTGAAGGATAAAGGCCATCTGATGCCAATTCTGTTTATGGTCGGTGGATTCTTTGTGGCAAGCACAGCAATCGTCATGGCAATCTATTGGGTTTGGTGGTAAAATACGAAGAGGTGGGCTTTTGCGCCACCTCTTTTTTTCAAGATCAAGATTACGGATATGGCAGGACAAGCGATCCTGCATTTCTACAGAAACGGTTCCTGCCCAGGATGGCAGCTATACCGTTTCTCTCTCGTTAAAGGCCCTTGTCACAATTTCGACAGATTTGACCCGGTAGGGGGAGGTTTTTTACATGCTGGGCTTGGAATATTTTACGTTTGAAGAGCAGTGGAGTCCGTTGTTTCTCGCCTTTATGCTGCTGCTGACCGCAGCCTATTTCGCGGTGACGGGTCCCTTGTCAAGCCGGTTTCAAGGGAGTGAACCGGTATCAGCCGGCCGAAAGCTGCTGTTTGTCAGCGGGATGCTGTCGATGTATATCGCGCAGGGCGGTCCTGTCAGCCTGCTGGGACATACGATGTTCTCATTCCATATGGTAAGTATGGCCATGTCTTATCTGGTGGCGACACCGCTGCTGATTCTCGGCATTCCCGTGTGGCTGTGGCGCTCCTTCGACCGGGTCAATCCGTTTGGGCGGTCCTTAGGCTTTCTAACGCGTCCTGTATTATCAGCGGTATTGTTTAACGGCTTGTTCTCGCTGTATCATTTCCCGGCGATCCATGACTTTGTGATGCTTAATTTCTGGGTGCACCGGGCATACTATCTGATTCTGTTCATTGCCTCCATTCTGATGTGGTGGTCGATCCTGCAGCCGATTCCGGAGAAGGACCGATCAACAGGGCTTGCAAAGATGGGCTTCATTTTCTTGAATATGGTGCTGCTGACACCGGCGTGTGCACTCATTATTTTTGCAAGTGAGCCGATGTATGCGACGTACAGTGATCCGGCCATCTGGGCCAAGGCGATGGGATACTGTGTATCTGGTGACCCTTCGGCACTGCTGAACCGCTTTGGCGGACCGGAATTTTTCGGTGTGATGGATCCCAAGGTGGATCAGAGAGTCGGCGGGATTATCATGAAGTTTTTCCAGGAGATTATATTCGCTTCCATGCTGGCTTACGTGTTCTTCCATTGGTACAAGCGGGAGAATGAAGAGGATGATCCGCTGCCGGCAGAGGTATCATCTGCGAGCGGCATGCTGAGCTAAACAAGACAGGCTGGAGTAATTGGCATCACCGCATCATAACGAAGGAGGATAATCATGGATCTGTATTTCTTGTTTCCCACCATCAGCACAACATTCATTGTGATCAGCGCCGTGCTGGTTGCGATCGGGTGGGGGCTCATCATAAAAGGCAAGCGCGCAGCGCACAAAAAGACGATGATCCTGGCTGCGATTGCCGCGGTGATTTTCTTTATTATTTACAGCTCGCGCACCATATTTGTCGGTAATACGACCTGGGGCGGACCGGATGATCTCAAGCCATTTTATCAGGTGTTTCTGATCTTCCACATTGTTCTGGCCACGGTTGCAGCCGTGTTCGGCATTAGCACTTTGGTGCTTGGCTTCAAGGAAAAATATGCAAAGCACCGGAAATGGGGCCGCATTACCTCGGTGATCTGGTTTATTACCGCCATTACAGGCGTAGCGGTATATGTACTGCTTTACCTCCTGTACCCGGGCGGTCATACTGCGCCAATGTGGAAAGTGATTTTTGGCATAGAGTAGGGACGGTTATACTTGCAAGTACAGGCGTTTCGAGAGATCGAGGATCTCTTGGAGCGCCTGTTTTGTTACATTCGTATAAGGTCAAAGAAATGGAGTCAGCAATTAAAGGTTGACAGGAATTGGGTTCGCCATCTATAGTGTGTATAAAGATATACACAGTAAGCACACATAGTTTTCAAGTAAGCACATCGGGTAGAGACCGCTTGAGAAACAGGAGGACCGTCGGACCTGAAGTCTATTGGAAATGGGAGGTGAAGAATTTGACTTTATCGCAGCAGGTCACCCAAATTATCATCAAGGAATTCCGGCAGGATAAATGGATGGTGCTTTGGACTTCCGTATTTATGCTGTATGCGGGGGCTTCATTCGGGCTCATGCTAAAGACCGCATTTCAGCAAACCGCGCCTCTTCCTTTTTACGACATTTGGCTTATGATCTTTACGCCAATGCTGGGCTTCTATCTTTCCAGAAGGGCCTTTAAGTATTTGAGCGAGGACTCCTACACGCAAATGCTTTATTTTTACAAAAGCCTGCCCATCCCAACAGAAGCGATCGTGCTCAGTCGGGGCATCCTTGGCTTGCTGGCTTTTGTATGTAACGGCGTGTTTTTTTTCGGGGCTGCGTATTTGCTTTCGGGAGAAGGAATCAAGGAGAATTATTCACTGGGTGCGTACATTTTGTTCAGCATCACCTGGATCGGGTTCGGGCTTATGGTATACGGCATGTATATTTACCTGGAGTTTATGAAGAGCGGCAAACGGTATTTTTGGATGACCATGGCGGTCGTTGGCGCGTTTGTCCTCGTCTTGATCGGGATCCAAACTGCCGGTTTGCGTTTCAGCTTGATTCATCGAATCATGGCGAGTTCAGAGGAGTATGGGCTGATGACTCCATGGCTATATATTACGGTGCTGACGGGGCTTGTCAGCTATGGATGCTCGCTGCGGCTAACGTGCCGCCGGATCAAAAAACGGGATTTGATGTAAATGAGATGAAACTTCAAGGCTGTCTAAAGAGTACATAGAAGAGAGGTGACCATGGGTGCGGATCCCGATCCAGATCAATGAGCACAGTGCCGAGCCTTTATATCACCAGATTGAAACCCAGCTGCGTTCACTTATTATTACCGGTGAGGTTGAGGAGGGCACCATGCTGCCATCGATTCGGGAATTTGCAAGCGGACTGAACTGTAGTGTGATTACGGTCAGAAGGGTATATCAGGATTTGGAGAATGAAGGGCTGCTTAGAACGAGGCAGGGGACGGGAACGTTTGTGGCCGGGGTTGGTGAGGAGGCAAGGCAGCAGTTCAAGCAGGATGCGGTGCTTCAGGCGCTAGAGGGAGCCGTGAATACAGCCTTGTCGGTCCATTGCAGCGAGCAGGAGCTTCGAGTCCTGTTTGAGGCCATGCTGCAGCAGAAGTACCAGGGAAAAGGGGGGAAGGATGATGGAGCCGGCACTGATTGAAATGCATGGTGTAACGAAGCATCGGCGCACGAAGCGGATCGGGCCTATTACACTGTCTATTCCGGAAGGCTATATTGTCGCTATAGTGGGTCCAAACGGATCGGGCAAAAGCACGCTCATGAATATGCTCATTCAAGCGGTCATTCCGGATGAAGGAGAGATTACGTGGCTTCATGAGAGCCATTGTAATGAGCTTCCCTTACATATTCGCAAGCAGATTGGCTTTGTGCCGGAGCAGCTTAGTCTGGAAGAGAAGCATAGTACTGTGGAGGCTGCCGCGGCCTTCCGGTCGCAGTGGTACGATACGTGGGACGGATATTATTTTGACGCGCTGCTGTCGGTATTCGGGGTGCCCCGGGGGGTCAAGCTGGGCAGTATGTCCAAGGGGGAGCGCCGCAAGTTCGAAATTGCGGCCGCGCTGGCGCCAAGGCCGAGACTGCTGCTGCTGGATGAGCCCTCCTCCGGGCTTGATCCATTCGCCTGGAAAGAGATGATTCATCAGCTGCAGGAATGCATGAAGGGCGGCGAAACGACGATTGTCCTGTCCACGCACATCGTGGATGAAGTGCGCCGCCTGGCAGACTATATTGTGCTCATGCATCACGGCAAGGTGCTCGGGATGGTGGAGAAGGACAGCCTGCTGGACAATTGGAAGGAATGCTGGATCAGTGCAGACGCTGAGCTGGTGGAGGAGCTTCCGGGCATTGTGAGCTGGAAGCCGGAGGGCGCAGGGAAGATTTCTTTTGTTACAACAGAGTGTATGGCGGTGGAGCAGATCCTGCAATCGTCAGGATTGAAGCTACTGAAGACAAGAGCATTAGAACTGGATGAAGTACTGGATCTGTGGATTCAAGGCAGTGAGCCCGGAGCGGTTCGGCCATAAAGAGAGGAGACCAGAAGGATGCAGCGATTGCAATTGGAAGAGGTCGTAAAAATTTACGCGGACAAAACCGCAGTAAACCAAATCTCACTTCAGGTGGAGGAAGGAGAGATTTACGGGCTGCTGGGTGCCAACGGAGCCGGCAAGACGACAACGATGCGGATGGTGCTTGGCTTGATCTACCCCGATGAAGGGAAGATTTTGTACAACGGTCAGCCTTACAATAAGGAGCTTCGCCAGATCATGGGCTATTTGCCGGAAGAGCGGGGTCTGTATCCCAAGGTGAAGGTCAGTGAGCAGATTTCGTACCTGGCTCAGCTGCGGGGGATGTCATCCAAGGACGCCGACCAGAGCATCCGCTACTGGCTGGATCGGTTTGAGGTTCCGGAGTATTACAACAAGAAGATCGAAGAGCTGTCTAAGGGCAATCAGCAGAAGATGGGCTTTATTGCCGCAGTCGTACATCGGCCGCAAATTCTGATTCTGGATGAAGCCTTCAGCGGACTGGATCCGGTGAACGTAGAGCTGCTGAAGTCTACGGTGAGAGAGCTGCGGGATCAAGGCACCAGCATTTTGTTCTCGACTCACCGTATGGAGCATGTTGAGGAGCTGTGCCGGAATATTACGATTTTGCACCGGTCGAATACGGTTGTTCAGGGCGGCATTAAGGAGATCAAATCCCGGTATCCGAGAGAAGACGTTACACTAGGCACGTCGGGAGAGGTTAATGGATTGGACGAGATTGCCGGTGTTACCCAGGTTGATCGGCTGGAGGACGGCTATCTGATTCGCATTCAAGCAGAGAGCGCAGCCCAGGAGATACTGCAGCTGGCGATGGCGCAGAGTACGGTGCACCGGTTTGAGGTGAAGGAGCCGACATTGAATCAAATCTTTATCAAGGCGGTGGGTGAATCCAATGAATAACATGTGGACGGTAATCCGGTTTACGTTTATGAATAAGGTTCGAACGAAATCTTTTGTGGTATCGACCTTGATCTTTGCCCTGTTAATTACGATTGGTATTAATATTCCATTCTTCATTCAGCTGTTCAGCGGTGATCAGGAAGACCAGGGCGGAGCCCCGCAGCAAATTGGGCTTGTCTATGGTGAGCAGGCAGCCATCGCCGAAGAGCTCCAAAGCACGATGGAGGAGATGGCGGCACAGTATAAGCTGATCCAGTATGATACGCTCGACGAGACGATGCTGAATTCCGACGTTTCGAGCGGGCTGATTGACGGTTATATCCGTTTTGAGGCCCAGGAAGGTCAAAGCTTCCCGGCGGTCATCTACAGCTCGGAGGATGACGTGCTGGAGCCTCAGCTGCAGGCGGTTCTGCAGGCCGCGCTTCAAGGCGCAAAGACTCGTGCGGTGCTGAATGATCTTAGCTTGAGTGATGAGCAGATTCAGGAGATTAACACGCCGGTTCAGATTAGCACCCGCAGTGTAGAGGAAGCGGGAGCAGGTAACAGCGAGCCAGAAGCGGAGGAAGCCGCATCCAATGAGCCGATTAATTTCATTATCGTGTATGCACTGGTCATTCTGTTCTTCGTCACCCTGATGAGCACAGGCAATATGATTGCTTCCGAGGTCACAACGGAGAAAAGCTCCCGAATTATGGAGATTCTGATCACAAGCGTCTCACCACTAAGCCAGATGTTTGGCAAAATCATTGGGATGTTCCTGCTGGGGCTTACGCAAATCCTGACCTTTGTCATTGTCGCCGTAGTGAATCTGATGCTGCCGCACAATACAGACGCTATGGCTTCTCTGGATCTCAACTTCGGTGCAGTTGATCCGATGCTGCTGGTCTTTGGCCTGCTGTTCTACATTTTCGGGTACTTCCTGTATGCGGTGCTGTTCGCAGCCGTAGGCTCGATCGTAAGCCGCACCGAGGATCTGGGACAGGCGATTATGCCGATCACCATGCTGTCCCTGGCAGCCTTTTACATTGCCATCTTCAGCCTGGGAGCTCCAAATTCTACATTGATGAAGGTGTCCTCCTACATTCCATTCGTCTCCCCGACCTCCGTGATCGTACGGATTGGCCTGGGCGATGCCCCGCTGTGGGAAGTTCTTGTATCCCTGGGCATTCTGCTGGTTTCCATCCTGGTCTTCGGCTGGCTTGCAGCCAAAATCTACCGGACCGGCGTCCTCATGTACGGCAAGCGTCCGAGCTTTAAAGAGCTGCGCAAGGCGATGAAGGCGTATAAGATTTAGGCGGTGTGGTGTAATATATTGTGAGTAATTTTTATCAAAGAGTAAGAGTTTAGTTTTAAATGAGACTTTTTATATCATTAATAAAATGAGACTAAATGGAAAGACCAGCTTATTCAGATTCTTGATCTAGCTGGTCTTTTTTATGTTCAGAACAAAATATAAAATAACTTGTTTAATCCTGGCTCAATGCAAAAAGTAGTGGAAAGGGGTATCTGGTAAAACGTAGCCTCCATTATACTGAAATACCGGAAACAAGAATAGCCGCCAACACAAGAACCCCCTGCTCATCGCAAGAGGGTCCTGATCGTCATACTTTGCTGATCTTGAACACGAACTTCCCAGTAAGCTGCTGATTCAAACTTAATTCGTCAATATCGTTAATGGGAGAATGGATCTCCAGTTATCAGAACCTACGCTTTGGAGGATCTTTTCTTTCGCCTGTTCGTCGTATTTATCGTAATAAAAATCACGTGTCATTGTAAACTTTTTAATATAGTACTTTTCGCTATTATCCCAAATCATTATGTAGTAGTCTGTCTTAGAAGTAGTCTTCCCTTTCTTCTCATAGGTAAATTCGAGAATCAAAATTCTATTTATTTCATCTATCGTTGGTATAGTTACTGGGGCAGGATCAGCGTTTTCGATCTCACGAACGGTAGTACTTAATAGGTTTGCTTCGGATTCGACATCAAATAACTCAGGTTGTGGCTTAATCGAATTATCGTTGTAAATCGATATATTTATCCCTGACAAAACTTCTTCTGACTCATTGTCTTGATTTGTGCGCTCTGGAACGGAGCATGAGATCAGAAGCATACTGCATAATATCATCTGCACCAACAAAATAGATTTTCTCATTCAATCTGCTCCTTAACAATTTTTTGAGAATAACTTTACAAATTGTAATATACCGATTTAGATTTATATGCGTGATTATCATACCATATATTGGGAGAAAATGTGATTTGATTCTACTGACTTTTGTTGATCGACATCAAAACTTACAGGTCACTTATGCTCTCAGCTGCATAGAAATCGATGTCTTAATGAAAGAGGATATAGTAGTATGATGGATATAGAAGAATCAATGGAAACCATGTGAGGTTTATTTTATGCCAAAAAATGATAGCATGCTGGCCATTCTATGGATGCTGAATTCGGGAAAGAAATGTACTGCAAAGCAAATATCAGAAAAGCTGGAGATCAACATTAGAACCGTTTACCGGTATATTGATGCACTATGTGCCAGCGGTGTTCCGATCATTTCTGATGCCGGGCATCATGGTGGATACAGCTTGCTGCATCATTTCATCCAATCTCCACTGAGATTCAGTATGGATGAGAACAAGGCCTTGCTCCAGGCCGCTCTGTTTGCCAAAGAAGCCGGGTACCCTTTAGGTGAGGCCTTAGAGCAGGCAGCATCCAAGCTGAAAATGTACTCCAATCATGAGCAGGAACATATACTTAGCCACCATTTAGCCGGATTTGAAGTTATTAACCGCAAGGGGAACCCGGCTATACAGCCGGTATTGCAGCAATTGGAGCAAGCTGTCGCCCATGAAAGGTCTGTAGACATTACTTATCGTAACCGTTATGAAGAGCGGTCTCCTAATCGGGTAATCGACCCTTATGGCGTCGTTAATTGGAATCATAAATGGTACATCATTGCGTTTTGCCGCCTGCGAAAGGAGATTCGCAGCTTTCGAGTTGAATGTATTCTGAGCGTTACCTCCACGGACTGCAGCTTCAGGCGTCCTCAGGATTTCTCGGTGCGTTCTTTTTTTATGAACAATCTATTGCCTGACGCAGTCGATAAATCCGGATACATTGCATGTAAGATTCGTGGCAGGGCCGGAGCGCTGGATAATCTATGTATGCATTGGTTTTTGGAGCATCATCTACTAGAGCGGACATCCACGCAAGCTGTGTTTGTACTGGAAGAAGAGGCACTGTATACCTACGTTCCATCTATTATTCTTCCTTACGGGAAATCCATTCAAGTCATAGAGCCGCAGGGTTTGAAAAATAAACTTGTGGAGGTTGCCTCAGACTTGATGGAATATTATCAAGGCTAAACAACTTCACTGACAGCAGCTGTCAGTGAAGTTGTTTTATGATGATAACATCCACTCACGACTGATGAATGGTGCTGTACATACAACGAACTTGATGAGGAGAATTGGAAATGAATCATACGGTATATCTTTATGTATTTGATACGATGTCTGACTGGGAAATCGGTTATGTAACCGCGGAGCTGAATTCCGGAAGATACTTCAGACAAGGGGTGACCCCGGCGCGAATAGTAACGGTAGGGATCGAGAAGACGCCGGTGACCACCATGGGGGGATTGACCATAGTACCTGATCTCACCGTAGATGAGTGCAGCGTAACAAGCATAGATGCTCTGATTTTGCCTGGTGGGAATACGTGGACAGAAGCTATTCACGCTCCCATCCTAGAGATAGCCGAACTGTGTTTAAGGAAGAATATCTTAGTTGGAGCCATTTGCGGTGCTACCATGGGACTGGCTCTAGCAGGCTTGTTAGACTCACGTGCACACACTAGCAATGATCTGTCCTACCTGAAGATGATTTGTCCTTCTTATACAGGCGAAGCCTATTACAAAGCGGAGTCTGCTGTCACAGATGGAATGTTAATCACGGCCTCCGGCGTAGCTCCACTAGAATTCTCGTTGCATGTATTAACGGCGTTAAATGTATGGTCACCCCAAACCCTACATGCCTGGTATCATCTGAATAAAACTCAGGAGCCTGGCTATTTCTATGAGCTGATGAGCTCTATTCAGTAAGGATTTATCGTTGATCATACCTGTAATCATCGCTATAATCTGGAATATAAATTTTATAGCATAAATCATAAACCATCTTAATCAAGATGAATAGAATTGAAGGCGTGGATGATTTGAAGAGAGTAGATGTTGTTTATGCGTTGATCTATGATGATAGGGTAGAAAACAGGCTTGTTGATTAACCAATATATGTAATTAACTCAGCCTGGAAAAACACGACATTAAACGTTGTATTCGAATCAGCCACTCTGCGGACAAGTCGTTCAAGAGCAGCAAGCGAGCGAACCGAACGAAACTAAGGTTAGCATGACGAGGAACTCCATGACGGGTCCCATCAAACAACCATTTGAGTAGCACAAAGACGATCAACGCGCAGAACAATTGGCCATAAACGGCATTTTCTGTCGTGCCAAATAACGTCGGAATATTAAGGTGTTGCTTGATCCAGCGAAAGAACACCTCAATCTGCCAGCGGGCTTTATAGATCAAAGCAATCTGTTCCGCACTTATACTCATCAAGTCAGTAACGACGCGAATCTCTCTTCCTTCAAAATCCCTAAAGATGACTACACGATGACGTTGTGTAGAGCGACACTGAGGCGTTCCGAGTTGACAGGTGAAATCACCAATCACTGAAGAATCGGCCTGGGACTGACGCCGCAAGGTGTAGGGTTTCTCGATATGAACATTGTCACGAAGACGGATGACGAAGGATTGCCCCTCTTGTTTATAACGATCCAACCGCTCCAACTTGCCGTAGGCTCGGTCCATAACCAAAATAAAATCAATGTTTTCCAGCGTTTCGCACACAGGACTATCGTGCTTTGAACCAACGGTTTCTGTGACGCTAAGCGGTTGCCCGTTGAGGGCACGTAATGCTACATGTAATTTAACCGCCGCTCGTTCTCCATGATAGGGAGCCCATGGCAAGCGAGTTTTCCCTACCGTGATGGTTGTCGAATCAATGAGTAGCAGTTCTTTTGGGAGGGCGAGCTTTCGCCGTGTTTCACGGTTACATTTACGGACAAGTAGATGAAACAGCTCTTTGAATATTTCAAATGGAACCTCTGCTGCTTTGCCCGAGAAACAGGAATAATGAACAGGGCTTAAGCCGCTACGGACGGCGCGATCTGCGCCAGAGCGATATCCTGACCACTCTTCACTCGCTGCGGCGCACCAATATTGAAGCAAATGATGAACCGTGAACTTTCGAGCTTTATCCACATAACCGGTCGCCTGGACGATATGATCGACTTCTTCAGTCGTAAGGAGTGTTTGTAGAATGGGAAGAATCGTGTTAGTATTTTTCATGGAGTCGTCACCTTCCCAATTGTTTGTAGGGGTACAAACATTTTATCGGGTTGACGGCTCTTTTTCTACCATTTAGTGGTTAATCAACAGGCCTGGGTAGAAAAGGTTCTAATGGTACATAACAAAGGTAGCGGATGGTCTCTACCAGGTGGGGCTGTAGAAAAAGGGGAAACGTTAGAGCAAGCAGTTATTCGAGAAACGAAAGAAGAAACTGGTTTAGCAATCGAAGTAGGGAATGTAATTGCGGTTAATGAAGCTTTTTTTTAGAACACGGAAATCAAGGACATCATGCTCTAATCATTACCTTCCGTGCGAAAGTCATCGAAGGAGAAGTCACCGTCGAAGACGAGAATGAAATTGTAGAGATGAGATGGGTGGATATAAATACTGCTAACCACTTAATGCCTTACCATAAAAATGGAGTGGAAGGACTGCTGAAATCGTCATCTCCCTACACTTTTCAAGGTGAGTGTTAAGTGTTAACAATCTAGATCTATAATTTAGTACAGGAACCATCCAGAGTCTGCTATTAAACATCAGGAAGAGCGAAGAAGCAGTTATCTTGTATGTGTCATATATTGTATAGAACCGCCGCCATGCTACAAGGAGGCGGTTTCATACTCAATCAGACTTTAGCCACTTAGTGTAGCGAGGAAGCAAGCTTTAATTACTCTGTAATTCAATTTCTTCAGAATTGATTTTTTTGATTGCAAGAAGTTTTGTTTTGTTGTCTGTAAGCAACTGTTCAAAATTAATAGCATAATTCTCAAAGGCAATCTTCCAGTCATTTTCATTTGTTACTTCGGCTGCTTTAAATAAGTATTCATCAAATATAGCTTTTAGTTGGTCAAGTGACGGGACTTTGTCATCTTTAAATGTTAACCCTAAATAAAATGTGTTCTCATCAGAATTGTATGCAAAATGTGTGGTTTCAATAGAAGGGTGATTTTTTTCAAGCTTCAAGCTTGAATCATGCATAGCATCGATCAATAGGTCTAACTCCGTTTGGTCTTTATCTGGACTGCATGATACAAGCAATAAAAATATAAAAAGTGAATTGAACAATATAAATAAAAACTTAGTTTTCATCTTCGTTTCCCCCTTTAATGTATTGTCTTAGGTTATAAATGTTTATATTTTCCAAGAAAGTCTGGTCTTCGTCCGTACATGAAAGAACTGAGAAGTCGTTCACCCGAGGGGCTGGCGGGCATTGCAGAGAAGGCATTTTGCGTGCACTTTTGGCTGCTCTCTAGAAGTCATGCCGGCCCATGTCAATGACGGGGTTTTTAGAAGCAAGCTACTGGATCCGCTTTGATCCGAGTGAACCCTGCTGTCTTTACGTCAAAATTAGAATTATGCAAAATGCTCAATTATATTACTTTATTTTAGTTATTATTCATATATTCAAATATCTTTTGACATTTATTATACCATAACCGTAATGTGGATATTTTCCTTATTTTCCAATATCAACATATGTCTAGTTGAAAATATCTAATAGTTCTTGATTTTCCAAATCTGGATCTATTGTTTTTATTTTAATAGTACTATCAAGCTTGACACCAGCACACTCGAAGCGGAAGTTCCAGACAAAGTAACTTCATTTTTCTCTTAACTACTAAAGAGGTTGAAATACCTACTCCAGGAGCACTGTTAGATGATCATTAAAATTATTTGTATATAAATGGTTATTTTCTTTATCTAAAGACGTCACAGTTATGACTCCTAGGTATACGGAAGGATATAGGTCTTGCTTAGTCATATCATTTCCTGCAGAAGTAATGATTATTATCCCACTATCTATAGCTTTTTTTAGAACACATATCAGAATATCTGTGGTAAGTGAATTCAGGAAAGGCAGCTTCGGTTATCACTCCGAAGCTGCCTTTTTTTGAAGATTATATTTTTTTTGACTTAGTAAAATACACCGTGATAAAAGAAAACAACACGAATGTTGAATATGCTGCTAAAAAGATGGGATCATCAAGGATATATCTGATTCCTAAAATAATAATTATCCCAAATGCATTAAAGATCAGGAGGCGTACTGCTAAACTATTAATTATCCGTCCTAGCACATAATTAATAATACTAACAACTACATTGAAGACGTACAAAATCAGGAATAAAATAATAAATGGAATAAACCGATCATCAGGATTTAGCCCCTGACTACTAGCACTGACGGAGGCCATAAACCATCCTACAATTACAGCTAGTATTGCAGAAAAAATAGTAGCATTGAAGACAATTTCTTTATTCTTTTCCATAGGGCAATTACTCCTAATCTTACTTCTTAGGAAGTATTTAATTATATTACTTATATTGGTATTTTAAACTATTAATCACCTGTAATAAACCGTACCACCAATTACCGCTCTTGCTGTCGGTTAGTTGGCAAGCGCTGCGTTCAAATTACCTGCATAAATATGCGTACCTCTTACGCGGTTAGTAGAATCAACATATGATACCTGTAATTTTCAATAACGGATTTGCTACACTATGGCATGATTATGTAGATGACAAAAATACACTCACAGCCTGGCTGTTTCTATGAGCTGATGAGCTCTATTCAATAAGGAGTTATCGTTGATCATACCTGTAATCATTGCTATAATATGGAAGATGAAAAACCTATTATATTATGAATTTAGGAGTGCAATGCAGAGCATAGTGAGAAACAAAGTGTTCAGCATTGTGATCATTGTCGTTTTAGTCGCTGCGATGCTGTTTCCTTCAGCTACTTTGATGAATGTGTATAGTAACTATCAGGATCAGCAAAGCTCTTTTTATCAAGGGGAGAACTATTATCTGCTCAATGAAGATGGTATATCGACTTTGAGCTGGGCTAATGCCCGGGGTCTCCATCAGAAGCTCCTGGAGATCGAAGGCGTGCTCGGATTCGGGTATGGAGGTAATACAGCAGTACAAGTGTTTTCAAAATATACGGTGGAGGAGCTGCCTGTTCGCTGGGCTAATGAAGATCTGCTCTTATTCGAAGGCGTAGACAAGGAGAAACTCCGCGTACTCCAGACTCATAGTGATCGAATACATATTACTCCGAAAACCGCGGAGAAGTTATTGCCCGCAATACATCCCCAAGGAGAAGCTCTGGAGCTTCTTGGGGAGTCACTTTTGGTCGAAGAAGTCTACCATGAAAAGGCTGTTCGCTTTGACACACTTCTAGAATCCAATATGCTGGTAAGCCCGGACAACGTATCACCAACAATGACTACGGCGGTCATTCAGTTCAGTTCTTTTTCCCAATCGGTGTATGATGAAGTGCTAGACGTGCTGAAGTCCTATAATCCGGATGCCTCGCTGTCGAGCTATGAGGCGTTTAAGGCTGAAGAGATGGCACAAGCCAACAAATCCCATGCTATTGCTATCGTTCTTTGCATATTGTTATGGCTGTTCACTCTGGTCAATATTATCTCCCTGCTAGTGTATAAGTTTGAGCGGGATCATTTGAAGTGGTCGTTGATGTTTGTGTTTGGAGGCGGTAAGAGAAGTGTGTACAGGCAGATATATGTGGAGCTGTTTGTGTATACGTTTTGTGCGTATATCCTTATGCTGCCGCTTCTGTATGTGCTCAAGCTTGTCATGGAACAGGTGAACATTCCGTTGGACATGAGTCTGTCTGTAGTTAGCGGTATCATTGCTATTGCTATGGGGATTACGATTATTTTCGGCTATATCTGGATTCGGAGCATTGACTTAAGAAACCTGCACAAGGAATTACATTTTCATTAAGGAAAAGGAGCATCGAAGTTGCTGTATACCTTCCAACTGGCTTGGCGGAGAATTATGCGCTCCAAGGCCAAAACGCTGCTATCGGCTTTTCAATTGGGCATGGCTTTGACGCTTTTCGTTACCGTGCTCACCATATACCTTGGTGTGGAACATAGTATCCGGATGTACAAGCATGCATTTGGTTCGGATTTATACACCATTAATGTCCATGGCAGAGCGACCTCAGAAAGCGGCAGGCAGCCGTTTCAGTTCAGCAGTGAGCTGATGACACAGCTGCAGAGCGTAGATAAGATCAAGGTTTACATTGGCAGCTTTGAAGCACGGCAAGACGGCAAGACAATACTATCACTAAGCGAAGAGCTTTACAAAACAGTAGTATCAGGCAAAGGGAACCAATGGGATCTATTATCGAGGCTGGGCTATCGTTATTTATCGGAGAGCACTGAAGTGACTTCACTCCCGCCGAATCATTCCTCAAGTGTCACTTATGCCTGGATCCAAGGGGAGGTAAACCCTGAAACCAAGCGTACATTACTTCAAATTCTGGGACAGCATGGGGGAGACTTGTACTTCCATTTGGAAAATGTCCTGGGTGCAAGCCAGGAAAGTCTCAATACCGCGAAAGGACTTTCGTTAGTGTTCCTGATCTTTACGATATCGATTATGGTATGCTTCGCCATCGGTCATCTGGGAGCCGTGTTATTAGACTACTTGCGAAACAAAAGTAATTGGGCGATTCATCTGCTGTTGGGAGCCTCCAGAACACATATTATACTGAGCTACAATCTGCAGTTTATGATGATGTCTCTGCCTATACTACTATGTTCAACCATATTGTCATCCTTCGTTGTCTATTACTATGAGCCTGATTATGTACAGCAGCTGCCCTGGACCGTTCTAGCTGCTCTGCTGGTATTGACATGCATGACGTTGTTATCTATCCTGCCATTCTTCAAATTTAAAAATACTCCACTGATCAGCCATCTATCGTGAAGCCGAGAATAAGGAGGTCTGCTTATGTTAACCCTCTCTCATATATGCAAGTCCTATATTCATACCAGCAATCCAAAGAGCTCCTTGAAGGTACTGGAGGACATTACACTAGAAATTAAGTCAGGCGATTATATTGCGATTCTAGGTACTTCTGGAGTGGGAAAATCTACACTGCTTCATATTATCGGCTTGCTGGACAAGCCGGATCGCGGGAGCATTTGGCTTCATGATCAGGCTGTTGACACTTTATCTAATAAAGAGTATACCAAGGTAAGGAATGAAATGATCGGCTTCGTGTTCCAGGATTTCAAGCTTATTACGGATATGACCGTTTTTGAAAATGTAGAGATCCCGTTGATTTATGCCAACAAGCTGAATAAGCACCAGCGGAGGCAGCGGATTATGGATGTATTGGAGCAGTTACAAATATCGGATAAAGAGCGGGTGTTCCCGAGTGAGCTTTCCGGAGGACAAAAGCAGCGGGTGGCCATTGCAAGAGCACTGGTCAATAAGCCGAAGCTGCTCATTGCGGATGAGCCTACAGGAAATTTAGATTCTGACATAACCCATGAAATTCTGGAGCTTCTCCAAAGACTGCATCAGGAGGAGAAGCTGACCCTTGTAATCGTTACCCACGACATAGAGGTGGCTGAGCGGGCCAATAAAGTGTATCGTTTAAGTGAAACAGGATTAAACCTATTGTAGAAAGCAGGATTGTGTACATGTCAGATTTAAGCAAGCAGCGTTACCGGTTTAGTGAAGCACCTATATGGAATGTGCAGCGACAGTATTATGAAGAGAAAGGCACGGAGGCCTGGAGAAATGACCAGGTTCCTCAATATGTAACGAGCAATCCGATGATTGCCGGAGCCTATGCAGAGATGATTCTGGGATTCCTTCAGGATCGGATGAATCAGGAAGACGGTGCGGACTCCGTAGTGTACATTGTGGAGCTTGGCGCCGGCGCCGGACGCCTGGCTTATCATGTGCTGCAGGAATTATGTGAGCTCCGGGATTATGCGGGAATGGAGCTGCCTCCCTTCCAGTATATTATGACAGATCTGCCCATGAGTAATGTGGTGGCTTGGAGGGAGCATCCCGCCTTGCAGTCTTTTATTACTGAGGGAATTCTGGATTTTGCGCGCTTTGATGCTGTCCGGGATACCGAGCTGAACCTGATTGTATCGGGAGCTACCCTGCATCCGGGGGATGTGAAGCAGCCGTTAATTATTATCGGAAACTACTTCTTTGACAGCATCCCGCAAGAGCTGATTTATGTTGGCGATGGGAGCATCTATGAAGCGGATGTGTATATTGAAGCGCCTGTACAGTCAGCGAATTCCTTGCGTCCTTCCGAGTGGCTGGATCAAATCACGCTGAGCTATGAGCACCGGCGGGAACCGAAGTACGAGCATCTTTCTTACCCGTACCGCAGTACGATTGCGTTGTATCAGGAGGAGCTGGAGGACTCGCATATTTTATTTCCTGCTGCCGGACTGGATTGTTTAGAGCGTTTATCCCGGTTATCGGAGCAAGGCTTTTTGCTCATAACGGCTGATAAGGGAGATCATCTCCTTGATAGCTGGAAATTTGCAGAGCCGCCCATTTTGACATTGCATGGCAGCTTTTCTTTGACGGCGAACTACCACGCGTTTCAGCATGTGTTTGAGGAGAGAGGAGGAGAAGCGTTATTTCCCTCTCAGCACTACAAGAATTTAAATGTAGGCTGTATTCTCAGCCTGAACAATCCCAAGCAGTACGCACATACGCGTTTAGCATACCGTCGAAGCATTGAACGCTTTGGTCCGGATGAGTTTTTCAGTCTGAAGGAATGGGTGGATGTCCGTCTGGATCATATGGGCTTACAGCAGATCTTCAGCTTCTGGCGTCTAGGAGGCTATGACACAGAGTTTTTCGTGCAGAGCACCAAACGGCTCTCCGAGCTGTTGCCGGACGCGAACGATGAGGAGAAGCAGGATTTGCTGAGCGGCATTGAACGCATGTGGTCCTCCTACTACGTTCTGGCACAGCGCTACGATGTAGCACTGGATGCGGGATTGATCCTGTTTGAGATGGAACTGTATGAGCACTCCAAGCGCTATCTGGAGATATCCGTCCAGCAGCGCTATGATGAGGTTCCATCCACCGTCTATTATTGCCTGGCGATCTGCTGCTTTGAGCTGGATCTGATGGAGGAGGCAGTGCAGTATTTGCGGGAATTGTTAGAGCTGGAGCCGGATCACGAGGAGGCTTTAGCCTTGCTTGACCATTTCGAGCCATCGACCGATCTGAGTATGTAACAAGCATAGATTCATCCTTACATAGCCGTTTGAAGCTTCGAGGCCGAAGCTACAAACGGCTATGTGTTTACCCTGACCTTCACCTGGAAAAGCATGACCTCCCCCCATACTCACCGGTACAGCCATACCCCGCGGTTGTGCTATCCCCCGCGGTCCCGCCACATCAACCAGCCGGGCAATCCTGTTGACGCGATCCCTGCTAACATATATTATGGATACTAGCTATCTATAATAGTCATCGACGTAACACGGAAAGGAGAAGACCCTTGCAGTTTTCCAAAAGCACAGACTATGCCTTGCATGCCTTAATCCACCTGGGACTTTCCGGGAAAAGTCAGAATGTAGGGATCAAGGCCCTGTCCAGCACGCTGGGCGTCTCCGAAAGCTATCTGTCCAAGATTATGTCCAAGCTGAGGCAGGATGGCATCATTCGTGCGGTCCCCGGAGTGAATGGCGGATATGAGCTGGCGAGGCCGGCAGAACAGATTTCCTTTCTGGATGTCATTCTGGTGATCGAAGGACGGCAGCAGCTGTTTGAATGCTCGAACTCCAGATCCCAGCAGCACCAATTACTAGTGGGGCAGGAGCCGGGTGCAGCCACGGAGGATGTCCAGTGTCGCCACAAACCGAAGGTATGCCTGGTTGAGAAAGTCATGCTCGGCGCCGAACAGCAGCTGTACCAGTATTTGCAGGAGCATACCATCCAGTCGGTTCTGGATGAGGCACTGACTTCCTGCAGCCCGCAAGAAGACAAGAAGTAATGAGCTTCTTGCGCTTTAATTATGGATATTATAGATCTATATTGGAGGTTAGAGAAAAATGAAGAATATTCACGTGGATGTTGTTGTGATTGGCGGCGGTCCGGCCGGAATGAACGCGGCTCTCGTGCTGGGTAGGGCAAGGAAAGAGGTTGCACTTATCGATGCAGAACGCCCTCGGAATGCGGTAACTTCCCGGATGCATGGCTTTCTAACCCGTGACGGCGTTGCGCCGAGCGAATTTCGCAGAATGGCCAGAGAAGAGCTGGGCGCCTATCCTTCGGTATCCATTTACGGGGAAAGCGTAACGTCAATCTCTGGGGCAGACGGCGCGTTCCAGCTTCAATCATCGGAAGGCACAGTATTCAAATGCAAAAAAATACTGTTCGCTGTAGGAATGAAGGACTCTCCGCTGCACATTCCAGGACTTGCGGAGGTGTACGGAAAAAGCGCCTTTGTCTGCCCCTACTGTGATGGATGGGAATTGAGAGACCAGCCGCTCGTTATTATTCAGAAAGGGAAGGAGCTGCTGCATTTTGCTCCTGTGATCGCAGGATGGACAGATGTCTTCTCGGTCTGCACGAATGGACCGGATGAGCTGACAGATGCCGAGCGAGAGGAGCTGAAGAGAAAAGGGGTGCCGCTGTTTGATTCGCCAATCCGGAGGATTGAATCCCGTGACGGCCTTGTGCAGGAGGTGGTGCTGGAAGACGGAACGGCCGTGGCATGCCGGGGGATCTTTTTCAAGCCTCAGCTGATGACAGGCTCGGATTTACCGCAAAGCATCGGGTGCGAGATGACGGAGGCCGGAGCGGTCGTAGTTAATGAGCTCGGCAAAACGAGCCTTCCCGGGGTGTTTAGTGCCGGCGATGCCGCATCCCCGTTCCATCAGACCATTGCTGCCGCATCGTCAGGATCTCTGGCCGCGGTGATCCTCAATAATGAACTGAATATGGAGGCTTGGAGGAGAGAGGCATGAACCATTTTTACGGTGATGCTATGTGGGGAAAGCCTGGAAAGATGAGAGTGACGTCAAGCTGGATAGCATGCGCGTAAAGCGAATGAATCGGGCACCGTTACGGTTCAGGAGGGGGGACGCTACGGCAAGGTGCTGATCTCTCTTCAGGATCAGCGAATGCCCATGCTCCCGTAAATGAAGAACCATTGCCTATGCCCAAGCATACGGTATAGCACCACTTTTGAATGATGAGAGGGTGTGACCGGGGTGGTAGGTATTTCATTAACGGGCATTCATTATGTATATCTGGCGTTTATCGTGTTCATTCTGACGCTAATGATCCGGCGGCGGGATACAACAATGATTTGTGTGGCGGGATTATTTGCTCTGGGATTCTTGGCAGCCGAGACGCTGGTTGGATCGGTGTCCGGGGTATTTCATTCGTTCATCTATGCTACCAAGGAGCTAATGGGCACCATTATGATCATTTCCATCATTGTGGCCATGAGCCGGGTGCTGATCCGCACGGGCATCCATGAGACGATGGTGGCTCCGCTGACGAGCTTCATCAAGACCCCGGCGATGGCTTTCTGGGGGATTGGTCTGATTATGATGCTGACCTCCTTTTTCTTCTGGCCGTCTCCGGCAGTCGCCTTGATTGGAGCGGTGGTGCTCCCGGTAGCAGCCCGTGTTGGCCTGCCTGCGCTAGGAGCGGCCGTAGCGATGAATTTGTTCGGCCACGGGATTGCATTGTCCGGTGACTACATCATCCAGGGCGCTCCGAAGCTGACGGCAGATGCTGCGGGACTCCCGGTGTCCAGTGTCATTCAGGCAAGCGTACCGCTGGTCATCATTATGGGGCTGGTGACTACGAGCGTAGCCTTCTGGATGATGCGGCGGGATCTGAAGAACGGCACCTGGCGGGATGGGCTGGTAGCAGTGCCGTCAGCAGCCGGGGCGCTTCGCGGCAGTGATCAGGATGAGGGAGCCCCGCCCGTGCTCACGCGAAATCTCCGGCGCGCTCTGGCTGTGATCATTCCACTGCTGTTTGTGGCCGATGTCGCCGCAATGTTCATGTTTCGGCTCCAGGGCGGGGATGCGACTGCGCTGGTGGGCGGGACGGCCGTCTTCATTCTGGTCGGGGTCACGCTGCTGGCACATCGGAACCAGGGTCTGGAAAAGGTAACGTCTTATATGATTGACGGGCTGGTATTCGGCTTCAAGGTGTTCGGCCCTGTTATCCCGATCGCGGCGTTCTTCTATCTTGGCGATGCGGCCCTGACGGAGCTGTATGGCGCCGTCCTGCCGGAAGGCTCGCAGGGCATTGTCAACGATCTGGGGATGGCCTTGGCCGGCGTTGTACCGCTGAACGGTGCCGTCGGTGCAGTGACGCTGACGATCACCGGAGTCATCACCGGGCTGGACGGCTCCGGCTTCTCCGGCATTTCCCTCGCGGGATCTATTGCCCAGCTCTTTGCTGCAGCTACAGGATCAGATGCAGCAACCTTAACGGCACTGGGCCAGGTGGCCGCAATCTGGGTGGGCGGCGGTACGCTCGTGCCATGGGCATTGATCCCTGCGGCCGCCATTTGCGGAGTCAGTCCGTTTGAGCTGGCGCGCCGGAATCTCAAGCCGGTGCTGATCGGGCTGCTGGTGACAACAGCCGCCGCGATTTTTCTCATCTGAGCAGGTTCTGAACAGGAAGAGCCGGAGCAGGCCTGCTCCGGCTCTTGGTTGATCCAGCTTATTTGCTGTCCGCTTGATAGACGAGAGGATTAAGGGGGCTGGCAGCGAGGTCGCCAGGAGCCAGTCCGGGCAGCCATTTGTTCAAATCGCTCTCTTGCGCCTTACTCTCCGGGTTGGCGATCACCGTACCGTCAGCTACATAAATGATCGTCATCACTTTACGCATCTGGTCTGTCGGGTTACCGGGAGCGCTATGGATCGTCCACCCCGCGTGGAAGGTCGCATCTCCGGCAGTCATCGCCCCGTAGTTGACCTGCGGAATGTGCTTGGCCTCAATGAACTGACCCAGTGTAGTGTGGGACTCATCGGAAATTTCCTTGCGGCTCACATAGCCCAGCTTGTGGCTTCCTGAAGCAAATGTCATCGTGCCGACCTCTTGCGGAACCGGAACGAGAGGCATCCACATGGTAATGGTATTTGCCCCGTATCCAAAGGCCAGTAGATCTGGTCCTGGTGCCCCGGCGTATGGCCGCCTCCTTGAACATATCCACCTGCCAGTATTTTTCATACAAATATTCCCCAATAATAAACTAAAACGGCATCCTCTGCCGCGGGGGTGCCTTTTGGCGTTCGTCTTATTCATCAGTCCAGTCCAGGAAGGGGATCGACAAGACCGCGTCTAAAGGATTGTCTTCACATGAGTCGTTATATTTTGTTTCGATTCGCCTATATTCTATAGCGAAGCCATGAGCCCAACTTTTTGATTAGCGTAGTAGTCAACTTTTTCATTGACATTCACAACTATTTTAATATATTTTAATTTTAAATGTAAATAAATAGAGTTAGAGGGTGATAATGTATTATATCTGCTTAAGCTTTTTTACAACTGTAAGTGATAATGGCAAAGTATGAAGTTGCACCAGTGTCTATACATAATAGTTTAATACTAAAGTTTTAACTTGTAGATATGCACATCACTAAATAAGTCGAGGAGTGATACTTTTGAAGAAAATGATCGGATTATTGTTGGTTATGGTATTAGTTATGCCTATTAATGCTTTTGCCGCTGAAGTAAATAATATGTCACCTAAAGTGGAAGCCCCAGAGGACTTTGCATTACTTAATGAATATAACTTAATAGAGGGTCAATATGTTTGTGTAGACGATACTCAGGCCGTTGTATCAGTTAATCAAATTGATCCTCTTTCTACTTGTTCTGGAAGTGGAGGATATGCTCGTATAAATTCTGCTTTCGGTCCAGGAGGTGCAATCAGTTGGGAGGTTAACCCACGGTTCTCTACTCTTCACACGTTTTCAGGTGCTATTGTGGTGTATAAGTATTATGGAGTACTTCCTATACTAAATGATACTATACCCGTAAGTTGTACTGGAGCATTAGGTGGAGCCTGTGGAGATGATTATGTTCCATTGGGTTTGAGTAGTGGATCATATAGTATTAGTTTGACTGGTACAGCGAGAGATGCTTCTGGACTATTTTCGTGGGTAGTTCCACCATGCGAAATAGGATTGAGTATTTAATATGACACTTTCACGTCATCATAAGCAATTAAATATTTCAAATATACTTCCAATGGATTTGAATTTTCTATTATTTATTGAGAGCGTTTATACTTGCTTTCATGAAGAAAAGGACGTTTTTCCAGGGAAACATTTTAATTTAAATGAATCTGAATTACTTCAATCTGATAGCTTTGCAGAAATTCTTAACATGTGTTGGGATGAGAGTATAGTTGACTTAAAACAGCAACAAAAAACTGGGAATCCTCATAGTTCGATTCATTTCAAACAATGTTATTCAAAACTATTCAGAGATAATACAGGATCTGATACATCTGAAATGGTGTGGGATGCTTTCTCTTTGTGGTGGTGGTCCGAGTATGGAATTAAGGCTTATATGGAAAACTATACGGATCTATTTGTTCCAAAAATTTCTGATCAGATCTGGGAAGAACTTTACAAGAAAAACATTGGGGTTAGTGAAGGAAACTCTCTATACCTAATTTTATTATTCAAACAACCTGAAAAAGTGTTTCCAAAGAATACAAGTAGGCTATTCTTTACAAGCATAAATAAATTTGTCACCAGAAAAGAATTAATAGTCAAAGAGATAGTTCAATTATTTGATTAGTTTTATGTATTACAAAAGCCCTAATCCTATGATTAGGGCTTTAAATTTATTATTTAATTCCGATTTCATGACGTATTCAAGCTGCAGTACGGCATGTCGCCGCATCAGTATTTACTGCATATGCGCATCCAGCACGCTTGCGAGCTGCTGCGGCAGTCTGATTGGACCCAGGAGGAAATCGCGGCATATTGCGGATTCTCCAGCGTCCATCATTTTTCCAAAATGTTCAAATCCCGCATGGGCCTCTCGCCCGGAAAGTATCGCAGGCAAGGCTCATCTCCGCACCTGTAATGCACTCATTAACCGCTCGCTTCAAGCTACCGGATCTGTGTTAAATCCGGCAAAAATCGTCTGCGTTCCCGTTACAGTGTCGGTCCAGGTGCCGATATAGCCGTAGGGAGGGACGCTTTTGATGTCGATATAATCTCCAATGAGCGGAACCGGGGTAGGGCTGCCTTCGTTGGGGTTGAAGGATTGAGCGGTGACCCGCTGATTGGTAAACGTATTGCCGCCGTCAATGGAACGCGCAGTAAATACATCCAGGTCAAAGCCATCGATCCGGTTTGAGTAATAAATGACATTCACGACACCGACTAAAGGATCCACATCCAATGCCGGAAAAAAGCTCTGGGAATTGGCAGGTGCCCCGGTGATCGAAACCGGTGGAGACCAGCTCTGTCCCTGATCGGTAGATTTCGAGAAGAAAATATCCGAATAGCCCAAGCGGAAATCCTGCCAGACGGCATACAGGTTGCCGGAGGTCGAAAGCGTTGTAATATCTGCTGCAATATTAGGAAAGGTCAGTACGCGGAATCCGTATCCGGGGACCGGCAGCACGATCGGCACCAGATCCACGGGGGAGATCACGACGGACGGCTCAAAGGTCTGCCCCCCATCCAGAGATCTCCTTACAAAAAAGGTAGGCGAGGGAGGATTCGTCGTAATCCATGTTGCAAACACACTGCCGGTCTGGCTTACGGTAATATCAGGACGTTCTACGACATCGCTGGGGCTGGACAGCAGCACTGGCTGCTCCCAGGTTACCCCCTGATCGAGAGAACGCTGAAAGAAAGCGACCGATCGGGCATTGGCCTCAATGTTGAACTGGCGGTTATAAGCAGCATAGAAATTGCCGATAAAAGGGCTGGCCGTCGCATTGTCCACCTCAATCGCCGGCTCATCATTATTGATGTACAGCCCATAGCCCGGAGCTACGGTGACCGGAGGAGAAAAGGTGACTCCGTTATCTGTAGAACGGTAGACCACCGTCGTGCCGCTGAAAGCGCCGGGAAACGCGTGCACCGCGATGACGAAGGTAGAAGGGAACGCATAGGCGACAAATGGCGCCTCGGAACCGGTGAAGCCATCTGGTAAAGGCAGAACCTGCACATTCCAGGTGCCGCCGCCGTCAAACGAGGTATACGCCCCGACCAAGGGGATATTGCCTTCAAAATAAACGGAGGTCGCCACCATATTGTTAACACTGAGCAAATTGACAGCAATCGTAGGCTCGAAGCGGGGCGGGCCGCCCGGAGTCACTTGAAAATTAAATATGGTCATGGATCCAGCACCTTTCTGTTAGGGTGGTCTTTTTCTCCGCGGCGCTTTCGGGACAGCACCTTATGCATGGAATTAAAATGACGGACATAATGCGCAGCCGAGAATCGCTGGTGCATCAATGCCTCGGCGCTATCTACAATGAGGCTTCGAAGAACAGCATTCTCCATCATCAACAGAGCAGAACGTAGCGCCTGCTCAATATTCCCCATCTCGTAGAACAGTCCGGTTTTGCCGGGATAGAGAAAGGCTCTGATGCCATCGGAATCTGTAGCCAGCACAGGGCATCGGCAGAGCATCGCTTCAGCTACTGCATATCCGAACCCTTCCGTGATGGATGTCGAGCACAGCAAACCGCCGGAGTCGCCAATGATGGATAAATAGTCGGCCATAATCTCATGCGGGACGTTGGAGTACTGAATCAATGCTTCGGACAGCTGCAGTTCCGCCACCATCTGCTGAAACGCCGCCTGCTCTTGGGGATGAAACAGGGTATCATCGCCGAACATCCATAGATACATATCCGGATACCGCTGCTTCAAGGCCGCGCCGAGCTTCAGAAAATCTCTCCAGTTCTTGTTCTTCTCAATTCGCCCGATCCATCCCAGAATAGGAAAGGGCTTAGGCGGATAAGGAATGTAATGAAAGCGCTCGGTATCGAGCGGGTTGTCAAAGCAGAAGTGCAGCTTGCCGGGAAAGAGCTCCTTCATCATATTTTGAATATGAGAGGTTCGGGGATAGAGCAGCGCCGTTGCATAAGCTTCAATGCGGGCTTGGTAATCCACCAGAATTTCCCGGGCCGTTTCCACGGTGCCGAGTCCCTGGATTTCATAAATGAGATGGCCAGTATAGCCCCATTGATGCATCCATTCCATTAATTGAATATCGGAACAGATGACAATGGTATCGTAATGCTCCCGGCGGATTAGAGCTTGAATCTGCTCCGGATTAGACAGAATGAAGGTCTTAATGCCCTTGATGTTCTTTCGTCCCTCTCCATCATGGGTGTACAACAAATGGCATTCGATGCCGTGCTGCATTAAGGCTTTGCAACGCACCCGATTCAAGGTTTCCATGCCGCCGCTGGGATTGAAAAAGGTAAAGAGCACCTTCATAGCAAGCCCTCCTGTCTTTGTGACATCATGTACGTCTTCAGCCGGGCCCGAAGCGAGTCGGTCCGAAACAGCTCGTGCTGGATCGCACGAAACTGAAACGGCACACCCGGATAGCGGTAATCGACATCGGAATGAGTGCTGTTGTAGTAATTAGATTCCACCTCGGCCGGAGCTTTGAGCAGCTGCTTCGTGAGCACCTCCAGATCAGTGACTGCAGCAAAAGGCTCAGTGCCGATCATCATGGCGAAGGGAGTCTCGATCATCTGTGCTGCATAATAGACTGCCTGCTCTTCTCGTTCCCCCGGCAGCCACATGAATTTGGTCAGTGGATGCGGAATATTGGATAGAGCGGCGGATACACTTTCATCTGGACTTAAATCCAGAATGGCCGTGACGTAATTGCTGAAGCTTTGATCATACAAATTCTCGATTCTTGCCACGTCCACAGGACTGACGGTGGACAGGGGGTAGATAACCGTGAGGGCATGCGGAATGCCTTGGCGCACTCGTGCCTGATGGCGTGCCAGATGGTACGTATATCTCCACTGGCGATGCCGGGCTTCGTCCTTCAGGGAGGCGGATACACTGAAGGTGGAGTCAACGCGGTAGTCCATCAGCTCTACAGGCAAATAGCGGATATCACAATGCTCGGTCAGACGCAGCCAATATTCATAATCCTCTACAGGTACCATATGATATCCGTCAATACACTTCGCATATTGAGCCTTGTACATGAAGGACACGCCGATGATACAGGCATCCAGCAGCTTGTCTTTAGCGCTGGATTGATACTTGCGCTGGGCCGCCAGCTGATATTCACTGTGCAAGGGCGTCCCCTCATTCGATATGGACTGAAAGGAGGAGTATACCAGGCCCAGCTCCTCTGGTCCCTCTGACAGCCGCTGACGAAGCCGCTGCAGGAAATCGGGATAATAAATATTGTCGCTGGAGACCCAGGTTACATATCGAATGTTCGGAAAGGTGAACAGCTCCTCGAAGCCCTTGTTCAGGGCTGCAGCAACTCCTCGGTTCTCCGGCTGCGGCAGAAGAACGAAACGGTCGTCTTCACCGATATATTCCCGGACAAGCGGCTCCATCTCCGGAGCCCCGTCTATGACTACGATCACGATAAAATGCTCGTAGCGCTGGCTGCGAAGGGAGTCTATAGCCGCTCGTAGAAATTCGGGCTCTTGCTTGTATAATGGCATCACAACACCTACGTCGATCATGCAAGCCACCTCTTTTTTTATACATTCAGTTACAGCACAGTATACGGCAGCCACAGGAAGATGCCTGTGCGAATCGTCTCTTCATGAGAAAGAGAGCAGGATGCTCTGCAGCTGCCTGCTCTCTTCGAGGTGAATCCTAGACCGGGATCGACAAGCTGTTGGTTGGAGTCAGCTCGGACTGCAGCACCCGCTGGTCTGTAACGAGATTTCCGAACTCATCGATGCCATAGCTGGACATCACGACTTGGCTGAACGGTGATGTGATACTGTATTGAACCTCATAAGAGACATTGCCGGCAATGAAGAACTGGCGGATGTTTGCTGAATTGGCGGGCAGTGTAAAGCCGGTGACGTACAGGGGAGTCAGAATCAGCGTGGACTCCGGAACGCCAAACACGACAACTACAATGGAGGCACTGGAAGAGCCGAGGTTTCTGGAGTTAACGATCAGGTTCGTAGCCGCAGTTCCGGTTGCCCGGGTATTGGTAATTAAGCTGGTTGTAAAGGTCGCCATGGTACAGACCTCCTCTTTTCACTTTAGTCCGAGGTGCCGGTGAAATTGAAGCTTTCTGGTCCGACACGCGTAACGCCAAGGGCGGTGGTGCTTACAAATACAGAATAAGCAGCAGCTGTCGTATTGGGCGCATTGAAGTCCGAACCGGAGAAGGCAATTAATTGCGGACCCAGGATTGAGAGATCCAGGCTTCGGGCAGCCGAGAATACGATGGTGTCGGATGGTGTCAATCCCCGGGTTACAAACACGGTTACAGTAGTGGCTACGGGCAGCAGCGGAAGCTGGACGGCAAGCACACCGGAAAATTCAACCCGGGTCAAGCCGGAGGCACCTGCTGAAAGATCAAGCGTCTGCTGGGCAATGAGGTCAGGTGCACCTAGTGCGGACAGCGGAATAGAAATGGAATTGGCGTAGCTGGCATTCTGGGATGTCTTTGAATCCAGAAACTGTGCAGGCATAAGTGATCATCTCCTTTCTCGGTATCGTATGCTTCTGGTCAAGACAAAGCGTGGATGTTCATCGCGGGCAATGCGTACAATTTAATAGACTTTGATAGCTCGTAAGGCAATGCACCCAAATGAAAGACGATGAAGGATATGGTAAAATAGCAGGGTCTAATAGAAGATACATAGGAAAAGGAGCGTACCTCATGAAAAAGAATTGGAATCAGGCGTTGCTATCGCTGATGATCTCAGCCGGATTGCTGGCAACGGCCGCAGCCCCGGCTGCTGCCGCACCCGTATCTCCGGTTGTCAGTATGGAAGGACAGGTGCTGGAGTACAGCACAAGCAAGCCGATGGTGGAGAAGGGTACAACGTATGTACCCCTGAGATGGACACTGCAGGAGCTGGGCGTCAAGCTGGCTCAGGCTTCGGAGGATACGATCTACGTTATTACGGACGGAGATTCCAAGATTCTGAAAGCCAAGCTTCTGAAGATGAACGGTGTCACCTACGCTCCGATCCGGGTGGTCGGAGAGGCTGCCGGCTATGCGGTAGCCTGGGATGCCAAGACCCGTACGGTCATCCTTACGGCTTCGGTCAAGGACGCGGTACAGGCTGCTGCGGGCCGCGGATTTATGTGGGAGGTAGAGAGCGGTGGCAATACCGTATATTTGGTCGGCTCCATGCATATTGCGGACGAGAGCTTCTATCCGCTGCGCCCGGAGTTTGATGAAGCTTTTGCCGAGGCGGACTATCTGGGCGTCGAGATTGATGTAAGCAAAGCGGCGGATGAGGCTCAGCAGCAGCTTATCATGAAGCTCGGTATGTACCAGGATGGCACCACCCTGAAGGATCATATCTCCGCAGATACGTATGCCAAGCTGGGAGAAGTGCTCCGTCAGAGCGGTATTGCGCCGGATGCACTGGATGTCTTCAAGCCGTGGGTGGTAGAGAGCACGCTGGGCAGCCTGCAGGCGTCGGCGGCGGGCTATGAGGCTGCAGCGGGGATTGATCTGTATTTTGTTCAGAAGGCCATGGAGAAGAGCATTCCTGTGCTGGAGCTTGAATCCTACGAATCCCAGCTGAGCATGTTTAACGGCTTCTCCCAGGAGCTGCAGGAGCGCAACCTGAACACTGCGCTGGAGCAGTTCAACCAACTGGACCAGAGTGTGAAGCAGATGGCCCAGATGTGGAAAACGGGCAACGAAGAGCAGCTGCTGGAGCTGACAAACAGTGTCTCGGAGGATGCAGAGTATGTTCAGGCGATGCTGATTGACCGCAACATTGGAATGGCCGACAAGATTGATGGCTATCTCCGGAACGGCAAGAATGAGGAGTATTTCATTGTCGTTGGGGCAGCGCATTATCTGGGTGAGCATGGAATCATCAAGCTGCTGGAGGACAAGGGCTATACGGTGAAGCGGAAGTAGTGTGCAAGACGGGCATCATATTCTAATGTAGACGATCGATATACGCATAGCGGAGCAATATGTAAAAGGAGTCGCCATGGCAAGATACTCTTGCCATGGCGACTCCTTTTTTAACGATATAGATCTCCTCGCAACCGCTTTAGCCAGCCGCGCTGGCCGGCTTGGTAATGAACAAGTCGAAATGAGTCGCATTTGCGGTCAATTGAATCAGCTCCTCCGGCGATACCAGCGTCAGCAGCTGATCGTGACCGATGATATAAATGCTGTACTGCCTGCTTCGAAATTTGTCCAGCAGTGCGAGACAGTCATAGCCCTGCATCTCCCACGCCTTCTGGTTGTATTCCATAAACAGCTTGGAGCCCGGCTTTCGTTCCAGAATTTCCACAAGATCATCGAGGATGAGCGGCTCCGCACCTTCGATGTCAACCTTGATGACATCGGCAGCAATGTCAGGCAGGTAATCCCGCAGCCGGACCGTGCGTACCTCAATGGCCTGGAGAGGATCTGTATCCTTAATGGCCGAAACCAGGCTTTCAATGATGCTGGCTGAAGCCGTCAGCATGGTTGGAGAATACAGAGACAGCGTGCCTTCCTGATCACTCAGTGCAGCTTTATGAATTTCCATATGATAGAACCCGTTAATAAGCTTGCTTTTTAATAAATTCTGGTGGTGGAAAGGGTTAGGCTCAAAGGTATGGACCTTGCCGCCAGGTCCTGTATGCAGGGCAGCAATCAGCGAATAGTAGCCGCAGTTGGCTCCAATGTCCAGAACCGTTGCTCCCGGAGAGAGGGAGGCGGTGAACAGCTTGGAAATCCAGGACTCCCAGAAGCCATCAGCAATCAGATGGGCACTCATGGACAGCTCGCGGGTATCGACATAAATTTTGGGCCCTGCTTCCAGCTGGGTTAGATACGTGTAATCTCCAAGATAAGCGCTAACTCTGCTCATGATACACCTCGGTTTCGTAATATTGGGTGATGACCCGCTCTAGATTCCGGTGGATGATTCTGCCGATGCTCTGTGTAGAATACTTAGGGAAAATACTTTGTCTTCCGATCTGCGCCCGCTGCTTGGCTTGATCATAGCGGCGATATACATCGCGCAGTAGCTGGATCAGATGCTCAATGCTGGGCTCTGCCCACAGATGGCCCTTGAAGTGAGCAGGCATGGAAGAGGGGACTTCAACCAGCCGCTCGACATCAATTAAATAGCTGTTCTGCTCATTCATAAATTCCAGCTGAGCACTCCAATTCGTCCCGATGACCGGTACCTCCAGGGCCATAGCCTCCATGTAGGGCCGCCCCCAGCCCTCACCTCGTGTAGGCAGGACAAAAGCATGACAGGAAGCGTACAGCTCCAGCATTTCCTGCTCCGTCAGGCGAGCATCAAGGACTAGCACATGCGGAGGAGAATGAAGCTGGAGCTCCCTTGTAAACTGTTCAATGAGCTGGGATATTCGAGCATTGGGCTCATTAATCTGGCTCACCTTCAGCACCAAAGTGACATCGTCTTCCTCTGTGAAGCTGGATAAATAAGCTCGAAGCAGTAAGTCCCAGCCTTTACGGATGCTCCAGTCAAATACGGAAAGAAAAGCAAAGCTGCGGGCTCCGGGAATAGCTGAGCGTTGTAGTGAAGTAAGAGAATATTTTCGTTCATCCAGCACACCGGGTACCACCTGAAGCTTCAAAGGATCCACACCGGAAGCTACAAAGGTATCAAAGTTAAACTGCGAAGGCACCCACACCTCTGTCAATGTATTGAGCACCTGAACCCAATCTGCCGGAATTCGGTCCGTCTCGAACATGGTCCGGCCAATGCTGATCGGGGCGCGGGGCATGCTGAATAAGTGGGCAGGGGCAGCTTGCATGTGAATCAGCGGAGGCTGCTTGAATACCGCGTACGCATTCCCGATCTGCTCTTCCGGCGGTTCAGGTACAGAGCTTGCCGCATCCATAGCCCGGACCTTGATCAGGTAGGGGTACGGTTTCAAGCTCTCGATAAAATGCCGCTGCTCCGAAGCATATCCAGTCGCATTATAGAACGGGCAGTCCCAGTGAATACCAATCTCTTCACGCTGAAATGCTTTGTAGGCATTCAGCCGGCCATCCTCAGGGTTATGAAGGGTGCCTTGGCCTTTCAGGCTCCAGATGCCATATTCCAGCAGCGAGCATACGGCGCTAAATGACTCGGTAGCGGCTTGACCCTGGTATACGATGAGCGTACTGCCAGCGGCAGCGCGGCTGGAGCACCAAGTGGTCCAGTCAATAAGCTCCTGGGTGTCTACACCGTCACTCAGCAGCAGGACAACAGAAGCATTTACGCTTGCGGCGTCATATTCCGCGAGCGACTGTCCGGCCTCCGCCCAGAGGACCTGTTGACCGGGATGAAACCACGACATGGCGGCCTTCTCCCATAAAGGCTGAATGTCTGAAGAAACCTCCGAATGCGAAGACCAGACCCACTGAACCTTTTCGCAGTCCCCTTTTGCCGCCGAGAGAAGCTGCCCATTATTGGTAAATAACGAGGAGACCTTCTTGGCTCCGGCTTCTCTGAGCTCCTTCACTTCTTCTAGACGCTGCACGGCCTTCTCCATCCCGGGAGCGCAGTCCAGGGCTTTCTGAAACTCCTCTACCGCGTTCACATCGGCATTGAGATCAAGATACGTTTCCCCCATCTCCTTATGCAGCTCCCCGAGTAGAAGCCGGAGCGCTCTTACAGCCACCTGAAAATAAGGGATTTGTAACGAATGCACCGGAATATGAAGCTTCTTGGCCTCATTGAAGGCGTGAATAGCGAGGGACCAGGACTGCATTTCACTATAGCAGATACCCAGCAGCATCCAGGCGGTTCCGGTGCTTTCATCCGTCAAATCGGAATAACGGGACTGTCCTTCCTCTGTAGCTTGTTCTGTAATGGGTACGAGCAGGGATATCGCCTGCAGAAACCGGCGTGCTGCAATATATTTTGAGGCTAGCTGCATATGAAGAGAGGCATAGTGAGGATACCGCTGGACGAGGGCGGCCAGCAGGCCCTCAGCCTTGACCTCCTGTTCCCGTTGGCTGCAGGCGGTTACAGCTGACAGCTCCCGCCGAAGCTGCTGTTCTGCAGATGGACCGCACCAGGAAGACTGCCTGGACCAGAGCTCTAGGATATAGCGGCCTGCCAGAGAAGCAGTCTGCTGCCAGGTGTAGCTGGAGCGTATATTGCTGCTGGCCAGCCTGCCCTTCAAGTGGATGGTATCACGATGCTGAAAGGCATATCTCATGGCAGCTTGCAGCGCTTTTTTGTCGATATCAATCCAGGTGGGTTCATCCAGTGTCGCCAAATCCCCAATCTTCGCTTCCGGATGTCTAAACAGCCTGGAGGGAACGAATATAGCCTCATCATGGTTCAGCCATTCAGAGGCAGGCCCCTGGTCCGGCACGATGACTGCAGTGCCGCAGGCAGCAGCCTCCGCAATGGGAAGGCCGAACCCTTCTCCCCGAAACGGAAACACCGCACAGTCACAGCTCCGGTACAGATCTGCTAATTGCTGGCTGCTTAAGTGGAGATCGGTATACAGAATCTGCGGAGAGTGCGGGTTGTCTTTGGCATCCAGCACGCGCTGCTGCATGGAAATTCCATGATAATGCGTGGTGTTTCCGTGATCCTTCACAATCAGGCTGACGGGCTCTTCCGGGCTGAATTCCTCCAGATACGCATCCAGCAAAATGTCAAAGCCCTTCCGGGCAATGCTGCCGCCAACATACAGAAAGCGAAAGGAAGTGTCTATAGCGGCAAAGGACTCTTCTTTCTCTTCCGGCTTGAAGATGCCCGGGTCCACCGCCAAGGGCAGCACACGAATCTTGTTTCCCGGAATGCCGGATGCTATGTAGCTGTTCTTGTTATGCTGGCTGTACACCCAAATCTCATCCATGTCGTATTTCATGGGCATATACCATGTCACAGGGACGGCGCCAAACTCCCAGGGCAGGATACTGATCCAGTAATCTGCGCCCGGCGGCCTCTTCAGTCTGGGCGGCCATAAGTGGGAAATATGGATTTCCGCCGGATCAGGCCGATCCTCCGGAAATCGATGCAGCTGAAAGCGGGAATCCTCCACCAGCTGCTCATAGATATGGGCATTCACTAGAGCCAGGCTGTTGGTTTTGGAGAAGTCACCTTCCCAAGTTATGCTCAGGGTTCTACTCACAGGTTTTTCACCTTCTTTTGGTTTTGATCGGGCTGGCAGTTGAAGTGCGGCTTCATCACACTAGAGAGCTAATTTCCGAATATCTACACTTCATGGTTATTCAGCACATAAACTAAATAACACAAAAAGGAGGAGGAACTGATTGTGGAGACGCCTGTAATCTCGCTTTGTATGATTGTCAGAAACGAAGCGGACTGTATCGGCCGATGTTTAAGCAGCGTGAGCCCCTATGTGGATGAGATGATCATTGTGGATACCGGTTCAACGGATGACACTCCGGCGATTTGTAAGGAGTATGGCGCGAAAGTGCTTGATTACACATGGAATGAGCATTTTGCAGAGGCTAGAAATTTCGGGCTGCACCAAGCCCGCGGACAATGGATTCTCTGGCTGGATGCCGATGAAGAGCTGGGCGAAGGAGGCGAGCTGCTGAAGCAGCTGGCCACGGAGGCGGAATATGATTTGTTTTCTTTCGAACTGAACAATTATTACGGCACTGAAGTGGATGAACATCATATTATCCAGATCTCGCATCCCCGAATGTTCCGGAATGGCCTCGGATTTCAATTCCGTAACAAAATCCATGAGGCACTTAATGTGGAAGAAGTGTTCGGCAGCGGCAGTCAGATGCTTCAGCGTATGGGCAATGCACCGGTAACGCTGTGGCACTACGGCTATCTGGAGTCACAGGTCCAGGTGAAGGATAAAGCCAAACGAAACCTGCAGCTGCTGCAGCAGGCGTTGTCCGATAACCCGGAGGACCCTTGGCTGCATTATCATATGGCCTCCGAGTGCTACCGGCTGAAGAAGCTGAACGAATCTTTTCAGCACACCAATCGCTCGATCGTGGCGTTTCTGAGCAACAGGCTGACTCCGCCTTCGCTGCTGTACAAACTGAAATACTCCATTCTGATCAGTGTAGGGAGCTATGATGGCGCGTATCCCGCGATTGAAAAGGCGATTATGCTGTATCCGGATTATGTGGATCTTGTGTTTTACAAGGGCGTTGTACTGATGCAGCTGAAGAAATTCGAAGCGGCCTTGGAGGCATTTGAGCAGTGCCTTGAGATCGGGGATTCCAATCTGGCGCATCTCACCCAGAAGGGTCTGGGAAGCTTTCAGGCTTGGCATTATAAGGGAATGTGTCAGGAGCTCCTGAAAAATAACCCAGAGGCGAAAAAGTGCTATGAGCAGGCGCTAATGATCTACCCCCAGCATGCCGAGTCGATAGAGGCTTTAAACAAGCTGAAGCTGAAATCAAAATGACGCTTCTGGGCAAACGCCAAGTCATCTTTGCATAAGCGGAATATAATGCAGAGTGCTAAAGCAGCAGCTGAGCTCGTATCTCAATATTCCGCAAATGCCGTGGTAGATAAGTGTACACCCGTTGCGTACAGCCTGAATAGCATGTAAAAAAAACTGAGTGAGGTGTAGAGTTATGTCACAAGCAAACATCCCGAATATTACCCCTAGCATCAGCATTACGCTGGGCCAGACGGTACCTTTACTGTTGTCTTCCATTGCTCTGGAGGAACTGGCCCTGGCACATATTATTAATGCTGAAGCCGAGAAGCTTCAGTTCGTGTTGGGCACATTGACACCAACCACATCCACGCTGGCTCCTGGAGATATTACAATATCCAACCTGCTGCTCGTCAACTCCAGTGTCAGAAGAACATTGCAGGATGTCATCAAAAAAGAAATGCTGCTGCAATTCAAGTTCGAGAATGTCCTGGACTTGATTCAGATTTCCCCTGGGAACCCCGTTCTCGGAACTTAAGCTTTAAGCGGCTCTGTTCCTGACGGCATCACAGCTTAACCTATGAGAGTGGCTTGCATGGCTGACACATGCAGGTCTTTTTTTTGTACCACCACTGCCGGAGAAGCTCCCGCACACCAGGCGCCTACTGCGCATAAAGTAAACAGATGATGTTTGATACACATACGCCTATTGAAGGAGGACCACGATGACAACAGCTTTCATTACGGGAATTACCGGCCAAGACGGAGCTTATCTGGCTCAATTACTGCTATCCAAAGGCTATGAGGTCATCGGAATGCATCCGCAGCGCAGCACTCCGAACCTGTGGAGGCTGCAGGAGCTGAACATTCTGGATCAGATCAAGCTTGTAGAAGGAGATGTCGTGGATATTTCCTCGGTCATCAAGCTGCTGGAGGTCTACAAGCCGGACGAAATATATAACCTGGCGGCCCAGAGCTTTGTAGGGGCGTCGTGGAATCAGCCTATTCTAACCTCTCAAATTACAGGCCTGGGAGCCTTGAATTTACTGGAGGCTGCGCGTCTGGTGAGACCGGATTGCCGGTTCTATCAGGCCTCCTCCAGTGAGATGTTTGGTAAAATCCAGCATCAGCAGCAAACGGAGGGGACGCCTTTTTATCCCAGAAGCCCGTATGGTGTAGCCAAGCTGTTCTCCCACTGGATGACGGTGAATTACCGGGAAAGCCATGGCTTATTTGCTTGCAGCGGCATTCTGTTTAATCATGAATCTCCGTTAAGGGGCATTCAGTTCGTAACCCGGAAGATTACCGATGCCGTGGCGAGAATCAGCTGCGGACTCATGGATCAGGTTCAGCTGGGGAATCTGGAGGCCAAGAGAGACTGGGGCTTTGCCGGCGATTTCGTAGAAGCGATGTGGCTGATGCTGCAGCAAGACCAGCCGGATGATTACGTGATTGCGACCGGCCAGACGACATCCGTGCAGGATTTTTGCAAAATGGCATTTGATTATGTGAATCTGGATTGGAAACAGCATGTACAGGTGGATCCGAAGCTGTATCGGCCTGCTGAAGTCGATATTTTGCTCGGTGATGCTTCGAAAGCACAGCAGCAGCTGGGGTGGAAGGCCAGAACCCGCATCGAGCAGCTGGCAGGGATGATGGTGGAGAGCGATCTGAGGCGGGTCAAGGAGGAGCTGAAACTGAAAAAAGGCTGCCACGACTCATGAAGGTCGTATTTATGTCGGGAGGTACCGGAAGCAGGCTATGGCCGCTATCGAGATCGTCGGTGCCCAAGCAATTTATTCCTCTGTTTCAGGACGAAGCAGGGAATATGGAAGCGATTCTCGCCCGAAATGCCCGGCTGATGCTGCAGAAATTCAGCCCTGATGATGTGCTGGTATCCTCCATGGCGGAGCATGAAGAGCAGATCTCCAGCTGCCTGCCATGGGGTCCCCGCATCATTGTCGAGCCGGAAAGAAGGGACACCTTTCCCAGCATATGCTTGAGCTCGCTGTATCTGCTGGATGAGCTGAAGCTGCCGGAGGATGAGCTGGTCTGCTTCTGTCCTGCCGACTTGTATATAGAAGAAGATTTCGTGGACCTTCTGGCTGCCATGCCGCAGCGGCTGGACTGGTGTCAAGTGAACATTGCCCTGCTTGGAATTGAGCCGACTGAGCCCTCCGGGAAATATGGCTATATTGTTCCACAGCTTGAAACCGCTCATCCGGCAGGACCGGTTTATGGCATTTCGCAGTTTGTCGAGAAGCCGGCCCTGGACCGGGCATCTGAGCTCATATCAGAGGGAGCGCTGTGGAACAGCGGAGTATTTATGTTTCGCTTGTCTTTTATGAAGCAATATGTACAGAGCAAAGGGGATCCCGCAAGCTATCCGGCTTGCCTGGCCAGCTATAGCAGCCTGCCTGCCATCAGCTTTGATTACGAAGTGCTGGAGAAAACCCCGGATATTGTAGTGGTCCCGTTCCATGGCCGATGGACCGATATCGGAAGTCTGGATCGCTTGGTCGATACGATGGGCCACCCGCATTTTGAAAGCAAGGTTTACCGGAGAGACACCGAGGCTGTTACCGCCATGAATTTGACGGATGTTCCGGTCGTATGTATAGGTGTGTCAAACTTGATGATTGTGGCTACGGACCATGGTATTCTGGTAACTTCCAGAGAGGCCTGTGATGACATCAAGCTGCTGCTCGCCGAGCAGCCCGAGATCACGGAAGATCCCAAGCCCTGATGTGCGTACAGGGCTTGGGAAATAAAGAAGCTTTTATGGGGAGGAGAGGACATGATTCAGATCAGCCTATGCATGATTGTCAGGGATGAAGAAGAGGTGCTGGAGCGGTGCTTAAGCTCCATTCACCGCCTCGTAGATGAAATCATTATCGTTGATACGGGATCCACAGACCGGACGAAGGAGATTGCGGCAGTCTTTGCAGACCGGGTTGTCGACTTCACATGGATCGATGATTTCTCTGCCGCCCGGAATTATGCCTTCAGCCTCGCCACTATGCCATATATTCTCTGGCTGGATGCCGATGATTACTTGAAGGAAGGCGACGAAGAGGCCTTTCTTGCATTGAAGCAGCTACCTGAGGACATTGACAGTGTAACACTTCCCTATTATCTAAGCATGAATCCCTCTGGGGGCGCTGCGACCTCTCTTCGCCGTAATCGGCTCGTGCGCTCAGACCGCGGTTTTACATGGATTGGGGCGGTGCATGAATATCTGGAGGTGTCAGGCAACATCTATCACGCTTCTCCAGCAATCGTTCATGGGAAGATGAAGAGCCATTCAGACCGCAATCTGAGGATATATCTGAAGCGCGAAGAGGAGAACCTGCCTTTTTCCTCAAGAGATATGTATTATTTCGGTAACGAATTAAGCGAGCACGGGCAGCATGAGAAAGCCATACAATATTATGACCGTTTCTTGAAGCAGCAGGGGTGGGTGGAGGACCAAATTCAGGCCTGCATGCGTAAAGCAGATTGTTATCAAAAGCTGGGGCAGAAGGAAAAATCGCTGCAATCCTGGCTTCAGACACTGGAATACGATCAGCCCCGGCCGGAGTTTTGCTGTGCATTCGGGGAGCATTTGCTGGAAAAGCGTGAATATCGTACGGCAGCGTACTGGTTTGAGCAGGCGCTTTCCTATGAGCTGCCTAAGGAGCATATGTCTCTCGTGAATGAAGCGTATTCAACATGGATTCCTCATCTCAAGCTGTGCTTGTCCTACAGCTGTATGGGTAAGCTCGACGAGGCTTATTTCCACAACGAACAAGCAAGAAGCTATCAACCGGAGCATCCTATTATTATGTACAATTATCATTTTATGAAGCAGATGATGCAGGATAAGGCGGGTCATTGAACCTGGATACCCAGTATGATAAGCCCCTTCCATGAAGCTACAGAGAAGGGGCCCCATCGTAAACTGGCTGCTCAGTACTGTACATCAGGATGCCTCCGGCGACCTTTTTACGGATTCTGCCTTCTTTCAGCAGCTGGTTGATATTAGAGCGTGCGATCACTCTTACAAGCTCGTAATGGTCCTCATGGTCATCAATGCCATAGCGCTGCATGAGCTTTTGTACAATAATATCAAAGGTCTGGCCTTGGTAATGCTTGATGATATCCTGGATCTGCTGATACATATCATCGATACATTGCAGATTTTGCTGAATCAGGCTGCTTATATCCTTCTCCAGCCCTCCGTGATACAGCACATAGTGGCTGGCCCGGATGGATTTAAGCTTCTGAAGGGACTGCTTGGCGTTACCGGGGTCCGTAAACATAAGCAGCTTCTGCTTGGACAAGGTTCGGGCTCCAAACAGGGCGTCGGCACAAAATAAAACCTGATCCGGGGTTAGAATACCGAACATTCCCGGAAAGTGTCCGGGCAAGGTCACAAATGAAAACTTGACTCCCTGAATGAAAAACACGCCGTCATGGTAAGGTATGCTTTCTGTTACGAGAATTTCCGCTCTGGCATCCTGCTGCTGCGGGGCATAATCTAGCATGTTCATCACTGCACTGGCACCGGGATCGTTAACAATGGTAGCCGAGAGAGGGGAAGCATAGCACTTCAGATAGGGATGCTTCTCTTTCAAATAAGAGGCTCCCTTGGCACTCGCCAGATGAGCATGGGTTAAAAGAATGCTGCTTAAAGTATATCCCTTATCCGTGAGATCCTGCTCTATAAGCTCGGCCGTCTTAAAATCCGGACCGCTGTCAATCAAATGGGCTTCGCGGGTTGAGGGATTCAGATATCCTCCGATCGCATATTTTCCAGACCAGCAATACGTATTGCCGGCGACTTGAATGAAAGTAGGCTTAGACATTTTCTTCCGCTCCTGTCCATCAGATTAATATTTGATGTTATATTTCTTTGAACCTATCATGGCCATGAACGCAGCTTCTTCTTTCCGGTCCGGATTGTGTTTTTTGGATGGTCCTCCAAGGGTGGATATAAACAGGGCTGCAGGAGGCTTGGGATTAGGCCTTGCCTTTGAACTTTTCTTCGGGCTGCTCTGCTTGGCGGGCTTGGCGGAAGAGGGTGAGCTTATCTTTGGCTTGTTGACTGCAGCCGGGATATTTAATTTCTGTTGAATGGAGATCCAGAAAGACCTGCAAGGCCTTAACAGGCCGGTATCATCCGTTAATTGATCCCAAAGTGTTCTCAACTCAAGAAGTGAACCCTCGTTCCACGTAGGAGGCTCCTGTCCAGGTAGAGCTTGAACAGCATGTAAATCTAGAAGCCGTTCGAGTAAGCTCAGCTGCCTGGTGCTTATGCGAACGGCGATAACTTGATCCTGCTCATGCAGCGCCGAGGCTTTGTCGGCATAGTGCCCGACCCAGCGCAGAATAGCCTCCGCGTAAACAGATGCGCTGGAATTCGGCTTGTTGTGATGAGAATCGTTCAATAATTTCCCCACCTTACATTACGAAGCTCAAAGAAGGGTTTAATAGTCCATTCCTTCATCCCGGGCGAGCTCATCCCAGTATTCCGGCATCCGCTTCGGGTCCGGGATGGCTCTGCCCGACTCCTTAAGTTCTTTTTCAGAGGACTGGAAAAACAGAATAGAATCCATTTTTTTCATTAACATCCATTTCGTCATCAGGATCGTATCCATCATTCTCGTAATGGCATAATTAAATTGAATATACTCTTGGCTGGAAGGTGCATTAGAGAGGGCGGGATCCTGATGAATAAAGGCAAGAATTTTTTGAGCTTCGGCGTTCATCAGAGTAGCGAGAGCTTCCTCCTCGGCAGAAATAGAAGACAGCAGCTTTGCTGCCGCCTCATCCCAGTGCCCGGATTCGCGGAGGGAAGGATCGAACGGCATAATATGACCTCCTGGTTACTAGGCTGATCGTTTGTACTACTCCTCCGGGTAGCAGTCGTCATCATAATCAATATGCTCTTTGAGATCGAGTAGCATGACATCCTCCAGCTTGAACTGCAGGAGCATCTGGTTCTTGATCACATTGCGCAGCATGAGCTCGACACTGCGGTTAATTCTTAAAATGTCCTCAAGATCCACGCAGTGATCTTTTACAAAGCGCTGGATTTTCTCGCCTTCAGCGTTAATGATATGGGACAATCCGATCTCTTCCAGAGCGATGGAGGACAGCAGCAGGTTGATCGCTTCTTTCCTCTTCAATGTGATTTCAGGACGTATATCCGGAATGTTGGGCATGGACATGCTTGATCACCTCTCTTTCTGTGTAAAGCTCCACGATGCTTTCTACCCTGGACTGCAGCAGCATCTCTTGCTTAATAATGCTCTGCATCATGTCCAGAGACGCGGTATCATTCAGGAGGAGCCTGCACAGCTCCCGGGATTGAACCTGTTCATGCTGGGGGTATGCTGCCAGCAGACGTTGAGTCTTCTTCGCTTCTGAATGCATAACGTGAGCTAGCGAGAGCTCGGTCAGTGCAATGGCGATGAGACATAAAGCTTCGGCCTCATGAATGGTAATGCTGACGTTGACAGCGGAATCAGGAGCATTAGAGAGGCTGGGCTGTGACAAGCGGTTCACCTCTTTCTTCGGGTACCATAACCGTATACTGCAAGCACTTATACCTATGTCTTACAGCAGGCAGATTATTACTGCTGCGAGTATTTATTGTTGGCTTATATGGACAATGGCTCAAGCCTGATGGACAGATGCAGCATACCGTATAGCGTAAATATCTTACCGAAAGAGGGTGACTGGCCTTGTCGCAAGCGAATATTCCTAATGTGACGCCGAGTATCACAGTCACAAGAGACGAAGCGTTAAATCTGCTTCTTGCTTCCATTGCTATAGAAGAATTAGGTTTGGGACACATCATTAATGCCGAGGCTGAAAAAATTCAATACGCGGTCGGCACACTTCCGGGACTTACCGTGCCCTCCACCATTAATGATCTGATTGCGGTGAATTCCAGCGTTAAGAGTACAATGCAGGAATTGCTCAAAAAGGAAATGCTGCTGCAGCACAAGCTGGAAAGTGTATTAGGTGCTGTCGAATCAGGAGGGGGAACAGGGACTACCGGAGCAACAGGCCCGACAGGACCTACCGGAGCAACCGGGGCGCCGGGCGCCGGAGCGGTCATTCCGTACGCTTCTGGGCTGCCAGTCACGCTGACGACGGTTGCAGGGGGGCTTGTAGGCACGGTCGGATTAATTGGCTTTGGCAGCTCCGTGTCCGGGGTCAGTGCGCTTGGCGGAACTATAGATTTGACAGGGGTTGGCGGCAACCTGCTGAATTTTGCATTCTCGGCTCCGCGTGCAGGGACAATTACCGATATTGCGGCTTTCTTTAGTACGACGGTTGCCCTGAACCTGATCGGCAGCACGGTTACCATTACAGCTCAGCTGTACCGAGCTTCGCCGCCAAGCAACACCTTTGTCGCGATTCCAGGAGGCTTCGTGACGCTGGCACCGGCTTTATCGGGCGCGGTTGCGGTTGGAGCGACGAGCAACGGGTTGAATTCCGGATTGGCCATTCCGGTTGCCGCTGAGGATCGGCTGCTGCTGGCCTTTGAAGCAACAGCATCGGGCTTGAGCTTGATAAACCTGGTCGTCGGCTATGCCGGAGCAGGGATTACGATTAATTAATTGATGCCCGCAAAAATAAGCTCATCCCCGCAAAAATAAGCTCATCCCCGCATCAACTGCAGGATGAGCTTATTCTGTATGCCTGTCCGTCATTAGAGCAGCGCTTTAGCAATCAGGGAGTACAGCACAATGACGAGGTACACGAGAATCAAGTGCTGGATGGAGAAGATAAACATCTTCGTAGCCCAGGCCTTCTGCTCCGCTGGGTTATAGGTCTTGAAGCTGGTTACCAGCCAAGCCAGGTTAATCAGGAGGACAATGACAGCTACGATGGGACTGAACGACCAGAACAGGAAGCTGGACGCGCTCAGCAGGACCAGATAAACATTCGTCTGCGTATAGGCGCGTTTGATCCCTTTCACCACAGGCAGCATCGGGACACCCGCCGCTTTATACTCGTCAAAGCGCCGGATGGCGATACAGTAGAAGTGGGGCATCTGCCAGAGAATCATCGTAATCACGAGCGCCCAGATTCCGGCATGGGCATAGTCATGCGAAATGACCGACCAGCCGATCAAAGGGGGGACTGCGCCGGAAATGCTTCCGACTTCGGTATTATAGACGGTGCGGCGTTTCGTCCACATCGTATAGGGAATCATATATAGAAAAAGGCCGAGCAGTGCGAACAAGGCAGCCATCGGTGAGGCAAACAGCAGCAGCAATGTTCCGGCAACGGTAAGGAAAATCCCCAGCGCCAGACCGGTTCGGGTGTCGACCTGTCCGGTGACCGTAGGCCGGTTGCGGGTGCGCTCCATCACCGCGTCAATATCCCGGTCATACAGGTTGTTAAAGGCACCTGCAGCTCCAATGATGAAGGAGGAGCCGACCAGGGAGGCGAGAATAGCGAGCCAGTGCTCCCCAATGGAGGCATCATAAACATAAAGCGCCATGCACAGGCCGGTAAACACGGCGATCATATTGGAGCGGATAATTCCGGTTTTGACGGTTTCGCCTAGAGCTTTGGAGAAAGGCTTGTACTCTAGTGTAAGGTTCGCCTGTGATCTATTATTTATCATCATCTGCTCACTTTCCATTTTAGAATATTCGTGTGCTTTACAATTATAGCATTCCGGCTTCGGCTTTTTGCGATAAAGTCACAATATTAATAATAATGTCAATTTTAAGCCGACATTTTACCCAAATATCAATATCTTACCACAAAGTATAGGGAGTGCAGTAGCGTTTTCTTGCATGAAGCTTCATATTTGGCAGCCCGTGCTCCGCAAAAAGCACATAGCTCTCGATCCAATAGAGGTTGAATCTTCCATCAATGAAACGCTTGCATCAAGAAAACAATTGTGTTAACTTATACCTGTAACCGGTTACAGTCTCAGTTTCGCTCAGTGTGTAACGGGTTACATAGAGAATAGTATGTTGAAGCGTGCTTGTAACGACACACGTACCTATGGAATGAAACATGCCTATAAACGGAGTGATAACAAGGATGGCAACGATCAAGCAAGTGGCTCAGGCTGCGGGGGTGTCGGTAGCAACCGTATCCCGGGTCATCAACGAGAGCGGTTACGTTCATGAAGATACCCGGCGCAGAGTAGAGGATGCGGTCCGGGAGCTGAATTATACGCCCAATGAGGTAGCTCGGTCCCTGTACAAGCGAAAATCCAAGCTGATCGGCTTGCTGCTCCCTGATATCACGAACCCGTACTTTCCCCAGCTTGCCCGTGGAGTCGAGGATCGGCTGCAGGAGCAGGACTACCGGGTTATTCTCGGCAACAGTGATGAAAGCCGGGAGAAGGAAACGGAATATATTCAAACCTTTTTGCAGAATAATGTGGTAGGTGTTATTTCTTCAACCCATGCGCCTGACCATGAAATGTATACAGGTCTCAAGATCCCGGTTGTGTTTCTGGACCGGACTGTGAATGACAGCCCGAGCGTCTATGCAGACGGCAGAGAGGGCGGCAGGCAGGCTGCCCGTGAGCTGGTTCAGCGCGGAAGCGCCCGAATCGTCATTATTCAGGGACCTGCTGCTGTAAGGACAGCCATGGACCGTTATGAGGGAGCGGCGGAGCAGCTTGAGAAGCTGGGAGCATCCTATCAGGTGCTGAAGACAGACTCGTTCTCTTTTACAGAAGCAGAAGCGTGGGCACAGGAGCTATTCCGGCAATATCCGGACAGTGATGGCATTATTGCAAGTAATGATATTGTAGCCTTTGCTGTCTTGCAGGAGGCTGTACGGCTTGGGAAGAAGGTGCCGCAGGATGTGCAGATCATCGGATTTGACGACATTCCGCTGAGCCGGTTGTTAACCCCTTCCCTGTCGACGATTCATCAGCCGGCCTATGAGATGGGCAGGGCGGCGGCAGATTTGATCATTGCCTTGATCGAGGAAGCCTATGTAGAACGCAGAAATATCCAATTTGCAGTCTCTTTTATCGAGCGGCAGACAACCCGAAAGGTGGAATTGTAATGGCAAGAATAACGGTAATCGGCAGCTCCTCAATGGATCTGGTCGTCACCTCCAGCAAGCGCCCCGGTGCCGGGGAGACGGTGCTGGGCGACAGCTTCAAGACGGTGCCCGGCGGCAAGGGAGCGAATCAGGCCGTTGCAGCGGCCAGACTGGGGGCAGACGTTACGATGGTCGGCTGTGTCGGGGATGATCATCTAGGTGAGATCATCTTGAATAACTTCAAGGAGAACGGGATTCATACGGACTATGTGGAACCGGTTACAGGTATGGAGAGCGGTACAGCACATATTGTGCTCGCGGAAGGTGATAACAGCATTGTCGTCGTTAAAGCCGCGAATGACTGCATCACTCCGGCTTACGTGGACCGGGCGTCCGCAGCGATCCGGGATGCAGACATCGTCATGATTCAGCAGGAGATTCCGGAAGAGACGGTCGTTCATGTGAGTCAGCTGTGTCAGGAGTACGGCGTGCCGCTGATGCTGAACCCCGCTCCGGCACGTCCGGTGCCGCCGTCTGTCATTGAGCGTGCCGCTTATATTACGCCGAATGAGCATGAGGCAGCCATCCTGTTCCAGGGAATGCCGCTTGGCGAGGTGCTGCGGCGCTACCCGAACAAGCTGATTGTTACCGAGGGCAAAGCGGGCGTCCGGTATTTTGATGGGGAGCAGGAGGTTGTCGTGCCCGGATATGCGGTGAAAGCGGTAGATACCACAGGGGCAGGAGACACTTTTAACGGGGCGTTAGCCACTGCACTCGCGGAAGGTCAGAGTCTGCAGGACAGCCTCCGGTTTGCCAACAGGGCAGCAGCGCTGTCGGTAACCAAGTTTGGCGCTCAAGGCGGAATGCCGCAGCGCAGCGACGTCGAAGGGAGCCTTTAAGATGAAGAAGCAGGGCATGGTGAACAGCCATATTGCCAAGGTGCTGGCCGATCTTGGCCATACCGATCTGATTGTCATTGCCGATCTCGGGCTCCCGGTGCCTCCGGGCGTGCTGAAGATTGACCTGGCGTTGACGCAAGGGACTCCGGGCTTTCAGGACGTCGTGAGCGTCGTGGCGGCGGACATGGTGGTGGAACGCGTTATTGTCGCTGAGGAGATAAATTCTGTAAATATGGAAACCATGCAATATATAGAGGGAGCCTTTCCGGACAGTACCCTATCCCAGGTTCCACATGAGCAATTCAAGGAGCTGACCCGGCAGGCGAAGGCTATCATCCGAACCGGGGAAGCCAGGCCCTATGCGAATTGTATTTTGCAGTCGGGCGTTCATTTTGGATAAGAGGAGGATTAACCATTATGCATATCCAGATGAGCAACATTCATAAAGCCTTCGGCACAAACCAGGTGCTGACCGGTGTCGACTTTGACTTGACCGGGGGAGAGGTTCACGCCCTGATGGGCGAGAACGGCGCCGGTAAATCGACGCTGATGAATATATTGACCGGCCTTCACAGCCGGGATCAGGGAAGCATTTCGATTGACGGGCAAGAGATTGCTTTTTCCAGCCCGCGGGAGGCGGAGGATTACGGCATTGCATTTATACATCAGGAGCTAAACATTTGGCCGGACATGACCGTGCTGGACAACCTGTTTATCGGGAAGGAGATTACGTCCCGGCTCGGGGTGCTGAACCAGAAGCAGATGAAGGCCATGGCCGAGGAGCAGTTCTCCAGACTGTCGGTCAGCATTCCTCTCTCCCAGGAGGCGGGAATGTGCTCGGTTGGTCAGCAGCAGATGATTGAAATTGCCAAAGCGCTGATGACGAAAGCCAAGGTCATTATTATGGATGAGCCTACCGCCGCCTTGACCGAGCGGGAGATCCGCAAGCTGTTCGAGGTCATTGACTCCTTGAAGAAGCAGGGCGTGTCCATCGTCTACATCTCCCACCGGATGGAGGAAATCTTCGCGGTGTGTGACCGGATTACCGTTATGCGCGATGGCAAAACCGTGGACACCAAGCCCATCCCGGACACCAGCTTTGATGAGGTCGTTCGCAAAATGGTCGGCCGGGAGCTGACCGAGCGCTATCCGGCGCGCAGCCCGTCACCAGGCGAAACCGTGCTGGAGGTCAAGGGCATCAGCGGCAAAGGCCGGTTTGAGAATGTCAGCTTCTCGGTCAGAGCCGGAGAAATCGTCGGCGTATCCGGGCTGATGGGAGCAGGCCGCACCGAGATGATGCGGGCTATCTTCGGGCTCGATCCGCTGAGCAGCGGTGAGGTGTGGATTCGCGGCAAAAAGGTGTCCATCCGCAAGCCCGATGATGCCGTAAAGCATGGCATCGGCCTGATTACGGAGGACCGGAAGGATGAGGGCCTCGTACTGGATTTCTCAGTCCGCGAGAATATGGCACTGCCGAATCTGTTCAGCTTCTCCTCGAAGGGCTTTATCTCCACCCGCAAGGAGCAGGAGTTCGTGGATACGCTCGTGAAGCGGCTGCAGATCAAGACGCATACGACTGAAACGCCGGCTGGCAGTCTATCGGGCGGTAACCAGCAGAAGGTGGTCATCGCCAAATGGATCGGGATTGGCCCGAGCGTCCTCATTCTGGACGAGCCAACCCGCGGGGTAGATGTCGGCGCGAAGCGTGAAATCTATCAGCTGATGAACGAGCTGACCGAGCGCGGGGTTGCCATCCTGATGGTCTCCTCGGAGCTGCCGGAGGTGCTCGGCATGAGTGACCGCATTCTGGTCGTCCATGAAGGCCGGATTGCCGGAGAAGTGAAGGGCAGCGAAGCTACCCAGGAACAGATTATGACACTAGCTACAGGAGGTCAGTAACATGACAACCCTCAATGAACCTAAAGCGGAAAGAAACTTCAAGCTTGGCCAATTCACCCAGAAGCTCGGTCCGCTGCTCGGACTGATCATCCTGATTGTGATCGTCTCTGTCATGAACCCAAGCTTTCTTGAGCCGCTGAATATACTCAACCTGCTGCGTCAGGTATCGATTAACGCCCTGATCGCGTTCGGGATGACATTCGTAATTCTGACCGGCGGGATCGACTTGTCCGTAGGCTCCATCCTGGCGCTTTCCAGCGCACTCGTTGCCAATCTGATGGTCGCAGGCGTGGACCCGATCTTCGCGATTATTATCGGCTGTGCAGCCGGGGGGATCATGGGTGCGGTCAACGGCCTGCTCATTACGAAAGGCAAAATGGCTCCATTTATCGCTACACTCGCGACGATGACTATATTCCGTGGACTCACGCTGGTCTATACCGAGGGTAACCCGATTACCGGCCTTGGCGACAGCCTTCCGTTCCAGCTGTTTGGACGCGGCTACTTGCTCGGCATTCCGGTTCCGGCGATTACCATGATTCTTACCTTCGCCGTGCTGTGGATCATTCTGCACAAGACCTCCTTCGGACGTAAAACCTATGCCATTGGCGGTAATGAGAAAGCATCCATTGTGTCCGGTATCAAGGTATCTCGTGTAAAAATTATGATTTACTCCCTGGCAGGCATGCTGTCCGCCCTGGCCGGAGCGATCCTGACGTCCCGTCTGAACTCGGCACAGCCGACAGCGGGCACCTCCTATGAGCTGGACGCTATCGCAGCCGTAGTGCTTGGCGGCACCAGCCTGACCGGAGGTCGAGGCCGGATTGTGGGTACATTAATCGGCGTACTGATTATCGGAACGCTGAATAACGGCCTGAACCTGCTGGGCGTCAATTCATTTTATCAGATGGTCGTCAAGGGCGTTGTTATTGCGATAGCCGTTCTGCTCGACCGGAAGAAAACGGTATAAGGAGGAAATTCCTGATGAAAAAAGCGAACCTGTTTCTCCTGTCGCTCCTGCTGGTGTTCATCACCGGCTGTTCCATGGAGCCGCCTGAATGGGCCAAGCCCAAGCTCAGCGGCGATGTGAAGGATCTCAAGATTGGCTTGTCCGTATCTACGCTGAATAACCCCTTCTTCGTTTCATTGAAGGATGGTGTTGTAGAGGAGGCCGCCAAGCAGGGGATGGAGGTCATTGTCGTCGACGCACAGAACGACTCTGCGAAGCAGAGCAATGACGTGGATGATTTGATCCAGCAGGGCGTTCATGTCCTGCTCATTAATCCAACCGATTCGGCGGCCATTTCGACCGTAGTACAGACTGCGAACAGCATCGGCATTCCTGTGATCACGCTTGACCGCTCCGCGGACCAGGGTGAGGTGGAAGCGCTCGTCGCTTCCGATAACGCAAAGGGCGGCCAGATGGCGGCAGAGCATATTGTAAAAGAATTGGGCAAGAACACGAAGGTCATTGAGCTGGAAGGAGTGCCGGGAGCGTCCGCTACCCGCGAACGCGGTCAGGGCTTTCATGATGTAGCCGACCTGGAGCTGGATGTCGTTGCCAAGCAGGCTGCTGACTTCGACCGGACGAAGGGACTGAACGTTATGGAGAATCTGCTCCAGGGCAACCCGGATGTGAAGGCGGTCTTCGCTCATAATGACGAGATGGCGCTGGGAGCCATTGAAGCGATTCAAAGCTCCGGCAAGGACATCATGGTCATCGGCTTTGACGGCAATGACGATGCGTTGAAGTCCATTGAGGCCGGCAAGCTGACGGCTACGGTTGCGCAGCAGCCAGAGCTGATCGGTCAGCTGGCTGTACAGGCCGCCGTGGATGTCACCTCCGGCAAAGAGGTGGAGGAGGTCATTCCGGCACCGCTGAAGCTGGTGATTAAAGAATAATAAAGAGCAGGGGGCTGTCTCCTTCAGGACTTGAAATCCTGGGGAGCAGCCCCCTGCTTGCGGTAATGGGACGGTGTCCGCCCTTTAATGGACTTGTACACCCGGTTAAAGGTGCGGATGCTGCTGAAGCCGCATTCCAGAGCGATCTCCATAATGCTGTCGTCGGTGTTTTCCAATTTGATTTCGGCCAGCGACACCCGCACCATATTAAGGTAGGTTTTGAATGACAGGCCCAGGGTCGATTTAAAGGTCCGGCTGAAATGGAAGGGATCCATATTGAAATGCCCGGCAATCGACTCCAGCGTCATCTCGGTGCGGCAGTTCTCCTCGATATAAGACAGCATCTTCTGCAGGCGAGCCCGCTGCTCGTAAGGCTCTTTAGCCTTGGGAGCCACCGGCATGCAGCGCTGCAGGTCTGCGCACAGCTGCATCGTGAGGCCGCGGACCATGAGCGCCGAGGCGGGAGCAGCGGCTCCGCCGCCCTCGCATTCCTGGTAGATGGCTTGCAGCAGTCCATACAGCCGCTTCCGGTCTTTTTCAGCGGGGGTGAAGTAGGGAGAGGTAAACTGGAAGTCGCCCGGCCATGTCCGGGAGGAGCCGAGCAGCTCGGGCTTAAAGACCAGTACCGTCGCTCTGGATTCCTTGCCGCCATACTCGAAGGAATGAATGTCGTTACTGCTACAGATCACGAAATCTCCCGCATGAACCTCCCGCTTCTCCTCATTGACACCCAGCAGCAGACTGCCGGATTCAACGTAAATAATCTCGACCTCGGGATGGCAGTGGGCATAGAACTGGATATTATTGTGACTGAAAATCTTTAAGGGAAGCTCACTGTCAAATTTCCAGTTCTCGTAAATGAATTTCATGCCGCTCTCCCGCCTTTTCGCATCGTCTCCGCATCATTTCGTGGGCAATACTGCTTGTTAACCATGTCCATTCCATCATAGAGAGCAGGGGCGTTTTTGTCCAGTAGCTGGCGGCCAGAACAATCACCACACAAAGAAACACGGCAGCTTCAGGAAGAAATCCCGTCACCGCCGTGCGCTATACATGCTCCTTATACTGGGGTATATGAACTCTTCATGTCGTAGAAGCTGCCGGAGTCTGAAGACAAATGGAAGGCCCACATGGCTTCCAGCACATGGTACGCCAGCTCACCGCTGGCCTGATGCCGCCGTCCCTCCAGAATAGCCTGTGCCATGTCGGCCGGGCCCAGCCCGCGGCCATTTGCAGCCATGCCTTCGATCAGCGGCACCTCGGTCCATTCCTCATCGCCGAGCTTCTTGTATTGTACGGTGCCGCCGAACGAGTTCGGATCGGGCACTCTCAGGCTGCCCTGGGTTCCGTGAACCTCGATGGGAGGCAGCGAGCTGCCGCCGAATATATCAAAGCTCGTAATCATCGTCGCAATCGCCCCGCTTTCAAAGGCGAGTGTCCCCGTCACGTGGGTCGGAATCTCAACCGGGATTTCGGCCCCTTTTTTCTTCTCACTCGTAATGACACGCTTCTCAAATGCTTTGCTGGTCATGCCGGCTACGGTACGAATCGGTCCCATCAGCTGCACCAGTGCGGTCAGGTAGTACGGTCCCATATCAAACATAGGACCGCCGCCCTCGGCATAATAGAACTCCGGATCGGGATGCCAGTGCTCGTGACCGCGGCCCATCATGAAAGCGGTCGCCGAGATCGGACGTCCGATCACGCCATCCTTCAATAGCTTCAGTGCGGTCTGCAGTCCGGCGCCGAGGAAGGTATCCGGAGCGCCGCCTACATACAGGCCCTTCGCTGCGGCCGTTTCCAGCACCTGACGCCCCTGCTCTAGTGTCAGCGTCAACGGCTTCTCGACGTACACATGCTTGCCGGCCTCCAGAGCCATCAGGCATACGTCGCCGTGCGCGCCGGGAATGGTCAGGTTAATGATCAGATCAATATCGGGATGATCCAACAGCTCCTGCGGCGTGCAGGCTGCCGGGATCCCGTACTTCTCCGCCTGGCTGCGAGCCCGCTCCACATCAAGATCCGCACAGGCTACAATTTCCAGTGAATCAAAGCTTGGGATATTCTCCATATAAATGCCGCTGATGTTGCCGCAGCCTATAATACCTGTCTTTAATTTGCTCATGTTGATTTCAGCTCCTAAATGAATGAGGTGTAATGCATTTACAGCTGGCTGTCGCTCATCCCGGTGTAGGTTCCTTGAGATTGGGCGGCTTCCATGGCTTCCGGTGCCTGTTTGCCTTCCGCTGCCCACAGCAGGCCGCGTCTCATTAACTCCTTCACCTGCGGCATCTCGACGATGTTTGCCTGATGGCCCAGCGCGTTATAGTACACGCGTCCAACGCCCCAGCGCTTGGTCCACACAACCGGCATATCGACCGGGTTATTCAGGCGGTGCGGGCCGTCTGCCAGGGGGAATCGGGTAGAGGCGAGAACATCCACTGCAGGATCGACGTGCAGGTAATACTGCTCGGATACGACCTTGAAGTGGGACATTCCGTGCACCAAGGGACTTGAGCTGTGCCGGATTTCGACCGTATACTCAACGCCGTCATTGCCGGGATGTGCTACCCATTGTCCACCGGTCATAAACTGCCAGTCTACATTCGTACGGAATGCATCGCACATGCCGCCATGGCAGCCGGCAAGTCCGGTGCCGCTTTGGACGGCTTCCGAAACATTTTTGACATATTCCTCTTTAATCTCGCCCATCGTCCAGACCGGAACGATCAGATCCAGCTCCTTCAGCCGGGCGGCATCTGCGAAGGCATCCAGCGTGTTGGACACCTCGACCTCAAACTCATGCTCTTTCAAGATTTCTTCAAAAATACCTGCGACCTGCTCGGGCTCATGTCCATCCCAGCCGCCCCATACGATCAATGCTTTTTTCATGTCGTTTCACTCTCCTGTGTTCTACATTTCCGAAATGGATACCCAGCGGCGTTCCGCGATAGAGCGGTCCACAGCCTCCAGCACAGCCTGACACTTCACACCATCTGCAAAGCTCGGCTCGGGCTGGCGATTCTCCTGAATAGCTGTCGTGAATTCCAGGAATTCATGGATAAAGGTGTGCTCGAACCCGATCGTATGACCCGGCGGCCACCAGGCCTCCGCATACGCATGGGCAGGATCGGTGGCCAGCACGCGCCGGAAGCCCTGCACGTCCTCGGCATCCGAGGTGAAATAAACCTCCAGCTCATTCATCCGCTCAAAATCAAATCGTACGCTGCCCAGGCTGCCGTTGATCTCAAAGGCATTGGTCGAGCGATGTCCTGCAGCAAACCGGGTTGCCTCAAAGCTGCCCAGTGCGCCGTTCTTGAACCGGCTCAGGAACAGTGTCGCATCATCTACGGTGACTTCGCCCTTGGGACCGTCTGCGCTGCCCTTGGCACTCAGCCCGGTCATTTCGGCGGCGAGCGGACGCTCCTTAATAAACGTTTCGCTCATGCCGATAACCTCTTCCAGATCCCCGACGAGGTAATGGGCAAGATCGATCAGATGCGCCCCCAGATCACCATGGGAGCCGGAGCCGGCGATCTCCTTCTGCAGGCGCCAGACGAGCGGAAAGCTGGGGTCGAGAATCCAGTCCTGCAGGAACCAGGCCCGGAAGTGATAAATCTGCCCCAGACGTCCGCTTGTAATCAGCTTTTTGACCAGCTGTACGGCCGGGGAGAAGCGGTAGTTGAAGCCCGTCATGTGCTTGATGCCGGCAGTCTCCGCAGCCTGAAGCATCTCCCGGGCATCCTTCAGGCTTAGCGCCAGCGGCTTCTCACAGAAAATATGCTTTCCGGCCTGAGCGGCCGCCAAAGCAATCTCCTTGTGGGCATCACTGGGCGCATTAATATCAATAATGTCAATATCGTCTCGGGCAATGAGGGCCCGCCAGTCGGTTTCGGACTCCGCCCATCCGAAGCGGTCTGCCGCCTCCTGTACGGCCTGACCGTCGCGGCCGCAGATGACGGCCATCTCCGGCTTGGCTGCCTTCGGGAAGAACATCGGCAGCGCCCGGTATGCATTACTGTGGGCCTTACCCATAAATTTATAACCGATCATTCCAACTCGCAGCGACACAAGCATCTCCTCCTTATCGTTCAAGCATGTCTATAGGCTGCAGCGCACTGGCAATATCATGATAACGTCTTCATTATAAAAAAACGTTCCGCCATCCGCTCGCCACTTTATGCTGGGCATTGGACAAAAATTGCTGGTTTCAGACATTCAGTAAACATTCAGCTTCTGTTAAGGAAGGCATCAGGTTTCGTTAAGCTTTTTTTCAGGTTGGAAACCTATACTGTGAACTGTAAGATCATTCAACCCTAAAGGAGAGATTCACATGAACAACAAAACATTGAGCTTGAAAGTATTGGCGGGAACCATGGCGGCGGGATTGTTGCTGGGCGGAGCTGGATATATGCAGAATCAGACCTTTGCGGCAGCAGTACAGGAACAAGGCACGACCGTAACGGATTCGGGCAGCGGAGAGGCTTCCATAGAGCGCGAGGGAAGAGGCTTTGCAAGAGAAGGCATGAAGCGCGGCGGCTTCCAGGGAGGTCAGGAGGGCCAGCGAGGCGGCCACGGCGGACATATGAATATGCTTGAGACGGCAGCGGCTGCATTGAGCCTGGAGCAAAGCGCGCTGATGGAGCAATTGAAAGCCGGCAAGACGCTGAATGAGATTGCGGACGGACAGGGAGTTGCCCGGGAGGATTTGCTGGCTAAGCTGACTGCAGCATTCACAGAACAAATTGACACACGCCAAAGCGAAGGAAAGCTTACCGAGGAGCAGGCTGCACAGCAGAAGGAGCAACTCAGCGAGCGGGTTGCAACAATGGTGGATCAGGCCGGCTTTGCCCAGGATAAAGGAGAGGCTGGCCGGGGTCACGGCAAGGGCGGCTTCAAATTCGGCAGCCTGACTAAGGCTGCAGACATTCTCGGCATGACAGAGGAGGAGCTGAAGGCCGGGCTGAAGGAAGGCAAATCTCTGGCCGAGCTGGCTGAAGCCAAGGGCATCTCTGAATCGCAGCTGATTGAGCAGCTGAAGGAGCAGATGACCGAGCCTCTGCAGAAGTGGGTAAACAAAAAGCGCGGAGCATCGGAGACCGGGGCTGAAGCTGAAGCCGCTGAAAACGAACAACTGTAAACCGATGATAAGTATTACCAAGAGGACCGCCGTCTGGATATTCCAGCGGGGGTCCTTTTGTTTCTGTTCAGAGGGAAACATAAACGATAAAAAAGAAGGGTTGACCTTAACGCAGCGTCAAGGTTTATGATCAAAGCCAGGGGGTGATCGAGAGTGGAGTATACGATACAGAAGCTCGCGGAGATGGCGGGTGTGAGTACCAGAGCCTTGAGATATTACGATGAGATCGGGCTGCTGCACCCGAACCGGATCAGCTCCTCCGGCTACCGGATATACAGCCGCAGGGAGGTCGAGCGATTGCAGCAGATTATGTTTTACCGCGAGCTCTCTCTGCCGCTGGATACCATCCAGGAGCTGCTGGATGCGCCGGGCTTTGACAGCCTCGCCGCGCTGAAGGGACATCGGGAGCAGCTGCTAGGACAGAAGCAGCGGCTGGACCTCTTGATTCAGAATGTAGAGCGCAGCATTGCTGCAGCAGAAGGGAGCATGACGATGCGTGATGTAGACAAATTTGAAGGGTTTAAGCGTCAGCAGGTGGAGGAGAATGAGAGGAAATACGGGGAAGAGCTTCGGACGAAGTACGGGGAGGAGACGGTTTCGCGGGCCAATCACAAGCTTCAGGGCATGTCGCCGGAGCAATATGAAGCCGTAACAGCGCTGGAGCAGCAGCTGAAGGCAACGCTGGCGACAGCGATCCAGTCGGGTGACCCGGCCGGAGAGCAGGCTCAGCAGGCAGCGGAGCTGCACAAGCGCTGGCTGTGCTTTTACTGGGACAGCTACAGCAAGGAGGCCCATGCAGGGCTTGCACAGATGTATGTGGATGACGAGCGGTTCACCGCCTACTATGATCAGGAGCAGCCGGGCACGGCGGCTTTTTTGAGAGACGCGATCTTGGTCTATACCGGTCAATAAATCAGTATTTAAAAAGCCCTCCTTGGCCTGCCTGTCATCATCAGGCAGGCCAAGGAGGGCTATATCAGCTTTACACTTGCAGGGGAGGCGGATTACAAGAGAAACGGCCTCTTTATTCCCGCGGAATTCTTCGCGCTACGCCGCTCTGCACGGCAGCCTTGACCACCCGCTCGCGAATGGCCTTGACCACATTCTGGTTGAAGACGCTCGGAATGATGTACGAGGCATTCAGTTCTTCCGCAGGAACGGCAGAGGCAATCGCTTCCGCCGCCGCCAGCTTCATCTCCTCGTTGATGGTGGACGCCCGGCAATCCAGTGCAGCGCGGAAAATGCCGGGGAAGCACAGTACATTGTTGATCTGGTTCGGATAATCCGAGCGGCCGGTTGCAATGACAGCAGCGATGTCCTCAACCTCCTCCGGCTGGATTTCCGGCACCGGGTTCGCCATGGCGAAGACGACCGGCCGCTCCGCCATAGATTGAACATCCTCCCGGCTCAGTACGCCTCCGGCGGACAAGCCGATAAATACGTCGGCACCCTGGATTACATCCTTCAGGGGGCCATCCAGTCTCTTGGGGTTCGTGTGCTCCGCGTACCACTGCCACATGGCCTGATCGTAGGATTTGTCGCGGGTCAGAGCTCCAGCACGATCCACTCCGATCAGCTCGCCGACACCGGCAGCGAGCAGAATCTTGCTGCAGGCAACCCCGGCGGCTCCGATGCCGCAGATCACGACCTTAACCTGGTCCAGGGGCTTATCGACCACCTTCAAAGCATTAATCAGGGCAGCGTGCAGCACCACGGCGGTGCCGTGCTGGTCATCGTGGAAGACAGGGATATCGAGCTCCTCCCGCAGACGCGCTTCAATCTCGAAGCAGCGCGGAGAGGCGATATCCTCCAGATTGATGCCCCCAAAAGCAGGAGCAATCGCCTTGATTGAGGCGATAATCTCTTCCGTATCCTGGGTATCCAGGCAGATCGGAAAAGAATCCACACCTGCAAATTGCTTGAAGAGCATCGACTTGCCCTCCATGACCGGCATGGCGGCGTACGGGCCGATATTGCCGAGCCCCAGCACGGCGCTGCCGTCGGAGATCACGGCAACCGTGTTTCTTTTTATTGTAAGTGTATGCGCTTTCTTAGGATCCTCCTGAATGGCGGTACAGACGCGCGCGACATCCGGAGTATACACCCTGGACAGATCATCCCGGTTGTTGATCGGTACTTTGGGGTTGGTCTCGATCTTGCCGCCCAGATGCATAAGAAAGGTACGGTCGGAAATGTTCACAAGCCGGACGCCGTCCAGGCTCTTGACCGTATCTGTAACTTTGCTGATATGCGCGCTGTCGGTTACGGTAATCGTAATGTCCCTGACGGTGGTGTAGCCAGTGGACTGAATGACGTCAATCGCTACCATATCTCCACCGGCTTCCGAAACTGCCGAAGCGACCTGGCCGAATTTGATCCGGTTCGTGTCCATTTCAAGTCTGAGGATAATACTTTTGCCTCCGAGTCCTGTATGCTTCATAGCAACCTCCCGAGTAAATAGGATCAGTCTTGCGATAATACCTTCTAGATCCTGCATGCCAATCCCTGCTTTTAATTCAACTAAGAAAAGGAGCCCGCTACTACTCAACCCAAAAGATGGTGTATCCGCCAACGAAGGCGTGGTCGCTGCAGGAAGAGGGGCTTCCGATCGCTGTTGTCCCCAGATTTCTTGTTCATACCGCTTGGCGGATGAAATTCGGGGACAAAGGCGAGCGCTCCGCTTCTCCAGCCTCCCTCTTCCCTCCGCTCCTTCGTCATCTACTGCAAAACCGTTAAGATAGAAAGGATGGAAGCCCTTTGTTCCAGAATCAACCTTCGTTTTCATTCAGCCCGTACACGTCCTTGTATGACCTGATCGTGCCTAAAGACAAAAAAAGTGTCGCGGCTGGAGTAACTGTAAAGACCGTGATTGGCGACACGGCGTATTCGGAGAAAGACAACCTGATCGCAAGGGGGACGCAAGAAGGAGACGGGCAAGAACCAAGCCGACACCTACTACTTTGATGTAGAGCAGTGCAAGAGGTGTCCCTTGAAAGAGGGATGTTACAAGGAGGGCGCCAAGAGCAAGACGTACTCCGTCACCATTAAATCCGGGGTGCACGCCGAACAAATGGCGTTTCAGGAAAGTGAGGCTTTCAAAGAAAAAGCCAAAAAGCGCTACAAAATTGAAGCGAACAACAGCGGACTCAAGCACAGACACGGGTATGATATGGCCACATCCTCGGGTCTATCCGGCATGCATATGCAAGGAGCAATGGCTATATTCGTGGTGAATCTGAAACGAATCTTTACATTAGGAAGCTGAAAGAAACCGAAAATAGGGGCACCGTGCTCGCTTTTATTGCGAGCTCGGTGCCCCTTTTTTTATATTAAAGTCTTTTGCAGCTAGAATCGTATTTAGATAAGAACACCTTGTCTATTTGTAGGCGCATAGGAAGTAAGTTATTCTATTCTTTGAGTCTGAATCCAACGCTAATTAAAGACAGGAGACATGCAGCTATGGAGCAATCATTAAACAAGCAGGAGCTGGAACAATTTATCGCGTCCCGGACGGGTGCGGCGGTGGGAGATATCCGTCTTGTGCTGAAGCATGAGGAGGCTTATCTGCAAAAAGCGCATCAGGGCGCCAAGGGTGAGGTCGATATTGACAGCGACGACCTGGTGGATTATGTGCTGGAGCAGCGGGACGTCTCTCTCAGCGAGCTTGTCGTAGAGCAAATTCTGGACAGCGAGATGGACTACCTGGTGTCCAAAGGGCTCGCAGGCTATCTCGACTAGACAACTCTGCATCCCTCGTCAAAAGAGCCGTCCTCCGGATTACTGCAATCCGGAGGACGGCTCTATTTCGTGTGCGGTGCAGCCAGGATGTCCTGGCGAAGCCTTTATTTCACCTGGATCCATACAATAAAGATCACGGCAGCGAGCACCAGTCTATAGATGGCAAACGGCACCAGCTTGATCCGGTTGATCAGCTTCAGGAAGAAGCGAATTGAGATGAGGGCAAACAGAAATGCACTGATAAAGCCCGCGATGAAAAAGGGAAGGGCGCTCATGGAGAAATACTCCAGGTTTTTGACCAGGGAAATAAGGCTTGCGCCAAACATAATCGGCACAGCCATAATGAACGTAAAGTCGGCGGCTGCGCGGTGACTCATCCCCAGCATGACACCACCGGAAATGGTGGAGCCCGAACGGGAGAAGCCCGGTAGAATGACCGACAGGCATTGGAACAGCCCGACCCCGAGTGCCTGCTTGTAGGTCATCTGATCAACGGTCGTCACTTGTGGCTCCCGGCGGCTGAAGCGGTCGGCGACAATCATCAGCACCGCCCCGGCGGCAAGGCCGATCATCACCGTCTCCACCGAGAACAGATATTCATCAATAATATCCTCGAAGAACACACCCAGCAGCCCTGCTGGCAGCAGGCCGACGATGACCTGCGCGAGCTTCAGGCGTCTGCCATGCTCCGCCCCCGGCGCCGGCTGCTTCCGGCGGATGCCCAGCAGATCCATAAACCGGCTCCAGAAGACGATAACGACGGCAAGGATAGAGCCCAGCTGGACGACGACCTTAAAGGTGTTCGCAACGTATTTCCCCAGAAACTCCTCTGATTTCAGCCACATGTCGTCCATAATAATCATGTGTCCGGTGGAGGAGACCGGCGCAAATTCGGTCAAGCCCTCCACCATTCCGAGAATGACGGCCTTCATAAATAATACAAAATCCATCGTAATCCCAACTCTCCTTCATTCAAATGAACTATCTGAACAAGCCGTCTGTCTTCTTGATTCTAGGCCGACTTCTTGAATTTGCGAATGAACAGAATGACCGCAAACACGCCTGCTGCTGCAATCAAGCCATACGCTATGTATGAATATACATCCATAAAAGCCACGATGTCCTCCCAGGCGTCGCCAAGGACAGAGCCCAGCATGACCAGGATGATGTTCCAGATCAGGGTGCCAAGGGTAGTAAACAGCAGAAACATGCCGAATTTCATATTGGACATGCCGGCCGGAATCGAGATGAGGCTTCGAATGAGGGGAACCATGCGACAGAATAACACCGTCCAGTAACCGTACCTGTCGAACCAGCGGTCTGCGCGGTAAATATCCTCATGTTTGACGCGGAGTATATGCCCCCATCGATCTACTAGCTTCTCCAGCCGCTCTACATCCAGCAGCAGCCCGATGCCGTACAGTATACATGCACCGAAGACGGAGCCCAGTGTTGCCGTAAGAACAACGCCCGGGGCGGTCAGCTCGGTGTACGTCGTCATAAAACCGCTGAAGGTCAGGATCACCTCCGACGGAATGGGAGGAAATATATTTTCCAGGGCCATCATAAGAAATACGCCCCAGTATCCATACTGCTCGGTAAATTGTGTAATCCAGTTCTCCAAGTGGCATCACCTCTGAATCCGTTATGGCCGCAAAGCCTATTCTATTATATAGCTGCCTGGCTGACATGGATAGTAGGGAGGAGCAGCACAGGCCAGCTCTAGCCGGAAAAGGCTCCATTCCAGCCGGTTTGTGTCGAAGTTGGCAATCTTGTGCGAATTAAGGGTATGCTGTAATGAGGCTGGGGTATTATACTTTTGGTCTTCATCTTATAAATCTGGAGGGATACTTAAACATGATGAATAAAGCCTTTAAAGCATTACTTGAGCCTGTACAGCTTCAATCAGGACTTCAATTGCATAACCGCCTGGTCATGGCGCCGATGACAAATTATGCTTCTCACGAGGACGGCACCGTGTCCCCGCAGGAGCTGCAATATTATGCAAGGCGCTCAGCCGGAGTAGGGGCGGTTATTACCGCCTGCACCTATGTATCGGTAAATGGCAAGGGCTTTCCCGGTGAATTCGGCGGCCATAGTGATGAGATGACATCCAGTCTGGCCCAGCTGGCAGACACCATTCATTCGGGAGGCGCCAAAGCCATCCTGCAGATCTTCCACGGAGGACGCTCCTGCCCGCCCGAGCTTGTGAACGGCGACGTCGTCAGTGCCAGTGCAGTGGCCTCGGAGGAGCGGGGCGGCGGCGTACAGCCTCGCAGTCTGTCAGATGAAGAGATTCGGGACATTATCTCCGATTTCGGCGAGACGACACGCCGGGCCATCGAGGCCGGCTATGATGGTGTCGAGATTCACGGAGCGAACGGCTATCTCATCCACCAGTTCTTCTCTACGCATTCAAACCGCAGAGAAGATGAATGGGGCGGCAGCCTGGAGAAGAGAATGGCATTTCCGCTGGCTGTAGTGAAGGAGGTCACCGATGTGGTACGGAAAAAGGCTGACCGTCCGTTTGCCGTCGGGTACCGCTTCTCTCCGGAAGAGGCAACAACGCCGGGCTTTACCCTGGATGATACTCTGGCTTTAGTGGATAAGCTGGCGGAAGAGCCGCTGGATTATCTCCATGTGTCCCTGATGGACTACACCATCAAGCCAAGAACAGGCCCGGATGTGACAAAGACCACGCTTGCGCTGCTGCTGGATACGATTGGTACGCGGAAGCCGCTGATTGGCGTCGGCTCGGTGCATACCCCGGAGCAGGCGATGGAGGTGCTTGCAGCAGGCTCGGCGCTGGTAGCCTTGGGCCGTGAGCTCATTGTAGAGCCGGACTGGGTACAGAAGGTCGAAGAAGGCCGGGAAGAGAGCATCCGCACTACCGTCGGCCCGGAGGACCAGGAGGAGTTGGTCGTGCCTGACGCGCTGTGGAATGCCATCATGAACGTGCCAGGCTGGTTCCCGGTTCGGGACCGCAATGAAGCTCACTGAACAAGGGCCAGGCGGACGCGAAACACACTGCCTTCACCGGGTGTGCTTTCAACCGCAATCATGCCGCCGTGGGCTTCCACAATGGAGCGGGAGATCGCTAGCCCAAGGCCCGAGCCCCCCGATTTACGGGCTCGGGAGACGTCGCTTCGGTAGAAGCGGTCAAAGACATAGGGCAGGGCATCTGGAAGGATGCCGGAGCCGTTATCCCAAACGCTCAGCTCGGCCTCATTATGGGTCCGGATCAGCTTGACCGTGATGCTGCCCGTGGAGGGATCCGTATGCTGTACCGCGTTGTGAAACAGGTTCAGCAGCACCTGCTTGAACTTGTCGGGATCACAGGCGCTAATCAGCTCCTTCTGAAGCTGAAAGACGGTCTGCCGATCACCGGCAAGCACGGTCAGGCTGGGCTCCACCTCAGCAATCAAGGCGGCGAGGTTTACTGTCTGCAGCTCCAGGCCCGGTGAACGATCCAGGCGGGCCAGGAGCAGCAGATCCTCGATCAGCTTCTTCATTCGGCCGGATTCTCCGTGCATACTCCGCAAAGCGGCCTCCAGCTGGGCCGGACTGACATGCCCCCGCAGCAGCACCTCCAGGAAGCCGTGAATAGACGTCAACGGGGTACGCAGCTCATGCGAAGCATCCGCGATGAATCTGCGCATTCCCTCCTTAGCCTCCACCTCTGCCCGGAATGAGTGCTCCAGCCGCTCAAGCATCCCGTTGAACGATTGCGCAAGGCGGTCAATTTCAACCTGGCCCTGAGAAGCCGGGAATTTCTCATTCAGCGTCTGTGCCCCGGTCCGCTGCACCGCAGCCACCATATTATCAAGGGGAGTCAGGGTTCGGCGCAGCAGGGGCAGATACAAGGCGACTCCCCCGGCAAGAGCAAGCAGAGACAATACGCCAAAGGTCATCAGCTGGCGCATGATGACGTCCTGCAACGGAGCTGCACTTACACCCAGCTGCATTAAACCCTGCGGCTGGGCGGGGCTCCCGATCAGCCGGAACACGACTAGCTGCTTAGTGCCATCCGGTCCATCAACCAGCCGGTACAGCTCGGGAAGCCGGGTTTCCGCCGACATCAGCGCAAGATAAGCTTCAGGGCCCAGCTGGGGCGGGGCGTAGCTGTGGTCGCGAAGAGCCTGAAGCTGCCCTTCCCTGCTGATCCAGGCCAGAGAGGTGTCCGGAAGCAGCAGGAGCGGCCTGCGATTCAAGGGCTCGGCAGCTTCTGCTGTCTCTCTATTCCGGCTCCTTCCCCCGGGAACCGGGGCTTCACCGCCAGTACCGCCACTCCCTCCGCCTGTCATCCATATCTCGCGAAAGTCCATCGACAGACTCCGCAGCTGGGCATGCATCATGTCGGCCTGATTCTGATAAATGACACTTCGCATCAGCACATACTGAACAAAACCGATCATAAGCAGCAGCACCGCCAGCACGAGAAGGGAGCGGGACAGCAGCTGATACCGCAGAGAACGGGGGCCCTCCCGCAGCCGCTGAAGGTACCTCCTCATGGCAGATCGAGCCGGTACCCGGCTCCCCGAAGCGTGCGGATCAACCGGTGCTCCTTATCTCCAAGCTTCTCGCGCAGAGAGCGGATATACACCTCTACAATATTGTCCTGGCCCCCGAAATCATAATCCCACACGAGGCTTAAAATGTTACTCTTGCTGAGCACGGTGCCATTCTTCTGTATGAGCAGCCTGAGCAGATCATACTCTGTTGGAGAGAGCGCCAGTGGAGTACCTTCATAGGTAATGCGGCGTTTGCGGTCATCCAGCCTGAAGGGGCCTGCAGTTACTTCGCCCAGCAGTCCCGGAAACTGATTCCGAACTCGGGCCAGAATGCGGGCCAGCAGCTCTTCGAAGCTGAAGGGCTTGGCCATATAGTCATCGGCGCCGATCCGCAGGCCCTCCACACGGTCCCCGACCTCATCGCGGGCCGTCAGCATGATGACGGCAGCGTCGCTGCCGGCGGCCTTCAGCTCGCGGCACACCTCCATGCCGTTCATGCCGGGGAGCATGACGTCCAGAATGATGACATGCGGCTGAAAGGCTTCCGCCGCCGCCAAGGCCTTGCGTCCGTCGTCCGCCAGCTTAATCTGACATCCTTCCCCGATCAATCCCATTTCGAGAAATTCTAAAATATGCGGCTCATCGTCCACCAGCAAAATCCGGACACCGCCTAAGGCTGCAGATGCTTTCATTTACTAATTCCTCCCGTGCTTGTACCCATCGCTACACCTATCATACCGGAGCTTGCTGAAAAGCAGATGAAAAACAGAAAAATTTTCTCATAGCGATACTGAATAGCTCCTGCCCATAAAAGGATTGACAAGCGCTTGACGCCATCCTATACTTCATAATTGTTGAAATTCTAAAATTGAGGCTGTGGACTTTTCTAGAGCTAGCTCTATTTTCGCCACACCATTGTCATATAATGACAGTGGTGTGGCTATTTTATTTCAGAGGGGAAAGAAGCAATGAAGCGATGGCATTATGCATGGATTGTTTTTTTGGGCGGCTGCTGCTATGGGGTGTTGTCCACCATGGTCAAGCTGGCATATGCTGCAGGCTTTACCGTAACCGAGGTCACGGGAAGCCAGTACGCGGTGGGCGCACTGCTCGCCTGGGTCGCCGTGATCATCACCGGAAGAAAGCGAGCCCGCTCCCGCTCCAGTCTTAAGCTGCTGCTCTCCGGCATTCCGTTTGGCCTGACCGGCATTTTCTATTATCAGTCTCTGCAGACGCTGAATGCGTCGCTGGCCATCGTCATCTTATTTCAGTTTGTCTGGATTGGCACGCTGTTTGAGTGGCTGTTCTACAAGAATAAGCCTTCGAGGCAGAAGCTTTTGTCCATTCTGGTGCTGCTGGCCGGCTCGGTGCTTGCAGCGAATCTTCTGCAGAGCGGGGGGCTTGCGGCTTCCGCAGCAGGCATTCTCTGGGCGTTGCTGGCGTCGCTCACATTTACGGCGTTCATCTTTCTCAGCAGCGCAGTCGGCAGAGACACACCGGCAATGCTGAAGACGGCGCTGTTATCGACAGGCGGCATGATCACTGTATTTCTATGCTTTCCGCCCGTCTTTATCCTGGACCTTTCGACCGTAAGCGGAGTGGCTCCTTATGGATTTCTGCTGGGTCTGTTCGGCGTCGTGCTCCCGCCGCTGCTGTTCTCCATCGGCATGCCGCATGTCGGACCGGGGCTTGGCACTATACTGACGGCCTCCGAGCTGCCCGTAGCCGTTTCTATGTCTGCTCTCGTGCTGGGAGAGCCGGTAGCCTGGCTGCAATGGCTGGGGGTGCTGCTCATTTTGGGCGGTATTGTGATTGGCAACCGTAGAAGATCCCGGCCTTCGGCTGCAAGTTAGCTGCTAAATAACAGTAATCCAACCATATAAATGGTATAAAAGAGACTTTAGTCCCTTGTTTTTGGTAAAAAGTGGAGTGGGTAACCATGTACAATGTAGCATGCGTGCCCGGATGTCATCCCGATATAATGAGGGCGGGAGTACGGAGAGGGGCCGGATATCCCGATCAGACATCTGGGAGGAATACCGAACATGAACTTGAACATGATGAACAACTCCAGCAAACCGTGGAAAAAAATCTGCACAAGCGCGCTGCTTTCTGTCGCGATCGCCGGGGCTTTTGCCTTTGGTCCGGCACAACAGGCAGCGGCTGCCGCCTCAGCTGAGGCATCGGGCAATGTCTATCTGCGCAGCACGCCTTCTTCCGGAGGCAAGGTTGTGGACAAGATTTATAAAGGCGACGATGTGAGCATTCTGGCGCAGTCGGGCGACTGGTATCGCATTCGTACCGGAGACGGGACGACGGGTTATGCTTCCACCAAATACATTGAGGCGGCCAATACGTCGGTTAAAGGCGTGTCGAGCAGCTCGAGCGTCGAGAAGGTCATTCAGTCGGGCATGAAATATTTGGGCACACCCTATGAATACGGATCGAGCCGCAGCACAACCACCACGTTTGACTGCTCGGACCTGATGCGTCAAATCTTTATGGAGGGAGCGGATCTGAAGCTTCCGTCCGACTCACGCTCCCAGGGTGCCTACATTCAGGAGAAGGGGGCCGCGGTGTACAGCACCAGCCAGTTGAAGCGCGGGGATCTGGTATTCTTTATGAGCTACCGGGGCTCTTCTGCTTCAGCGTATGCCGGGGTGAACAAGTCATCGCAGAGAATTACCCATGTCGCCATGTACCTGGGAGATGGCAAGCTGCTGCACACGTACTCCAGCCAAGCCGGGGGAGTCATGGTTGATGACTTTGACGGCTCCTGGAAGTATCGCTTCCTGTTTGGCGGCTCTCCGCTATAAAGCCTCTTAATCTATAGAGGAAATGGGTAAGGCCCGGTACATTTGCTTTTTCCGCTGGCATCCTTTAATGTGGACTCCGTAGAAAATGACGCTGTGCATATTAGCGCTAAACGAGGTGAAGCATGAACGGACAACAGCGATCCGCGATCCGGCCAGGCCTTGTGGTGGATATTGTTCTCAAGCAGCATCAGCGGACAGGACAGCTTACCCGCGGAGTGGTGAAGGATCTCTTAACGAACTCGCCAACCCATCCGCATGGGATCAAGGTCCGCCTCCAGGACGGTCAGGTTGGCCGGGTAAAGCATATTGTAACCGAAGGCTCCAGCTAAATAAAAAGCCGCTTCCAGAGCGCATGGATGAATTCGTAAATCCGTGCGTAAAGAAGCGGTTTTTTGTGTTTGATTTCGTGGTAAAACGTCTAACTCTATATATGAAGCGATAGTAAGATGTGCCCATAAACAGAACCAAGCACAGAGAGAAAGAGGTGACGGGACGAATGGCTTACAACCTGCAGGATATCGCCCGTGTTTCCGGTGTCGGAGCTCCCAGGCTGCAGGAATGGATAAGGCAGGGATTGCTGCAACTGTCCCCGGATGAAGAGGGCAGCACCCGTTTTGAGGAACAGGATCTGCTGAGATTGCAGCTCATCCTTTTAAATATGGAGCTACACATCCCTGCAAGTCAGCTGAAGCTGACGTTGGATGAGCAGGAGCAGGACATTGTCGCGGCGCTGCTGGCCCACAAGCAGAGCCTGATGGACAAGGTCCGCCGGCTCCAGATGATGACAGAGACGATTGACCGAACCCTGTCTGATCTGGAGAAGGGGGCGGGGCCGAATCCGGAGACCTGGCTTGCCGGGCTGGGCGGCCAAGGCGCTCCGGAGTCCGGCTATTTGAGCAATGACAGTCTACACATTGAAGAAGGCCCCTCGCAGGAGGGGCGGGAGGAGGACAGCCGCTGGTCCAAGGATGATTATTTGAGCACCCAGAAGGAAGCGGATGAGATTTATCTGGATCTATGCCGGGCCATGGATTCCGGCCTGAAGCCGGAGCACCCGGAGGTGCAGAGCATCATTGACAGGCACTACCGCTGGGTAGGCCATTTCTACACGCCGAGTAAGAAGATATATATTGATCTTGGAGAGCTGTACGTGGAGCAGGATGATTTCAAGAAGCTGTACGATGTCTATCATCCGCGCCTCGCCCACTATCTTCGGGATGCCATGAAGGTGTATGCCGAAGCCAGGTTATAGTCCTGCACAACAGGACGGCATGCTTACAGAGTCTCCTGCAGAATACCGACGAACTCTTCCAGAAATTGCTGATCCTCCGGGCTGAACCGGTTCTTCATCGGGCTGTCGATGTCCAGCACGCCGAACAGCTTCCCGTCCTTCAGTACGGGAATGACAATTTCGCTGTTGGAAGCTGCATCACAGGCGATATGTCCAGGGAAGGCATGGACGTCTTCCACGACGAGCGTCTTCAGGAGCGCCGCTGCTGTGCCGCATACGCCGCGGTTCAGCGGAATGCGAATGCAGGCAGGCAGTCCCTGGAACGGTCCGAGGACCAGCTCCTTGCCATCATAAATATAAAAGCCGACCCAGTTAATATCCTTCAGAAAATGCTGAAGCAAGGCTGAGGCGTTCGCCATATTGGCTACGCTGCTAGGCTCGTCGTGGATCAGAGCTTTGAGCTGTCCCAGAACCTGGGTATATTGTTCACTTGCTGTTCCTTCGTAAGGCATATTGTGGAACATAAAGGGATCACCTCTTTATCAAATTAGAATTATTCTAAGATAGTATAAGCGGAAGAGATCGTCAAGAGGGGTTTGATGCCGGCTGATTATGCCTGTCCCGGAAAGGGTAATAAGTAAGGGATTGCAGGCCGCGGCCTAGAAGAGTGAAGGGAGATACAGCCAATGCGTGCAGATGTACAAAGCTTGTTTATCGGCATTCATATGCTTTACCACGCTCATCAACGGGATCTTACGATCAGCGATATGCAGCCAGAGCTGGAACGCCACGGCTACAGAGTGGGAGACCGGGAAGTGAAATACGAGCTGGAGCGACTGACCCAGGAGAACTACCTGACGTCGCATGGTGAAGGCTACAGCATTACCGGAGCAGGAATTGAAGAGTTTAAAGAAATTCAGCGTAAGCTAAAGGAATTATGCGGTGAAGTGCTGCAGCCTGTAGATAAAGGCCAGGCAGCCGATACGCTGGCGTAATGCAGGTCATATAAGCTGCATCGGCTTTCAAACTTAAACAGCCTCTGTCAAGACGGATTGTCTTGACAGAGGCTGTTTTTTTAGGTGTTTGGAGCTACAGGCTGGAAATCGAATCCGGAAAGAGCGGGACGCGCGCCGACGGGTCAGTCGATTCCTTTGCAGCCCCTAATGACTCTAGAGCAGACTTAGACGCGGCGGAGGCTTCACCAAGATATTCCCGGATAAAGGACCGAACCTCCTCGCGGTACTGCTGGGGATGGACATGGTAGGCTGCGGCATGATTTGCGCCTTCAATCAGCAGAAGCCGTTTGGGACCCTGCTTGGCTTCGTACATGTCCATGCTCATGTGAGTGGGAACATAATTATCGCGGGAGCCGTGAATAAAAAGCACAGGAAGCGGACTTTGCTGCACGCTGCGGATGGGACTGACCTGCTCGAAGCTAAAGCCTGCTTTTTTGCGGATCCGGTTGTTAACCCATTTCAGGAAATGAACAGGCAGCCTGTTCAGCTTCGTAATCTGATGCTTCATCAGCTCGCTGAGATCCGAGTAAGCACAGTCGGAAATGACGAGCTTCACCTGGGGTGGGACGTCCAGGGATAAGTACTCCAGCACCGTGCCGCCGCCGAGAGATTGACCATGAAGACCGATTTCGAGCTCCTCGCCATAATGCTCAAGCAGCCAGTTCACCCAAGCCTGCACATCATATTTCTCCTGATAGCCGTACGTAGTAAAGCGGCCCTCGCTCTGCCCGTGACGGCGCTGGTCGATCAGCAGCACATTGAATCCTTCCTCCGTAAACATATCCAGGAACTGGGTGGAGAAAGCCCGGGAGCCGGTGTAGCCGTGCACGATAATCATCCATCGCTTGGAGCGGGGATGCGGTGCTATGGCGGCGCCGGATAGCTTAAACCCGTCGATGCTCTGCAGGGTAACCTCGGTCTTGGCCAGTGCCTCGTAGCGGTCCCGGCTGTACAGTCCCAGACCTTCCAGGATGGTAAACAGCCGCAGGTCGTTCTTGACCCTCATCTGCGTAATTTGAACGTACCCGAACTGCGTGATGGCTGCAGTCAGCATGACCATCAGGATGACAATCGTAATCGCAATATACATTCCACATGGGCCTCCTTTCACCGAAAATCGCCGCGCGTCTCTCATCAGGTTTCATATTGACGAATTCATAAGGCATCACTCAATATAGAGTCATCCGCTAACGGCAGCTTTTTTGTTCGTGAACCGTGGTGGATCATCCGGATTTATATCATTACACTTGGCTTAGTATGGCCGAAAAGGCAAAAAAGAAGTCAAAAACTTTTAAACCTGAAACTACGGTTTCGAACCAATGTGCAGTGAAAGAAGGGGACAAAAATGCTGATCCAATACGAAGCAGGCAGCAGCCTGCTGCATCGCTGGGACCCGCTCGGAAAGCTGGCGGGACTCCTGTGTATTGCGGTTATGGCTATGCTGTGGAAGGGAACCGCCAGCCAGCTGCTGCTGCTCGGGCTGTGCATTGTGGCAGCCAGGTGGGGCGCCGGGATGTCGTGGCGGCGCATGTACCGCGGGGTGCGGTTGATTGCGGCGGTGGCGCTGCCTTATTTTCTGCTCACGGCTTTGACCGTGTCTGGGGAAACGGTATGGCTGACGTGGGGGCCGCTGCGGCTGACCGTGGAGGCAGTAGACCAGGCCGGGGAAATGAGCCTGCGAATGATCAGCCTGTTTCTGTCCTCTCTGACTTATATCGCTACAACAAATCCACAGGAGCTGGTGGCGGAGATGGTGCAGCGGCTGCGTATTCCTTATCGCTTTGCGTTTGGCATTTCCACGGCGTTAACCTTTCTTCCTATGCTGGAGGAGGAGGGGGAGATGATCCGGGCAGCCCAGCAAGTGCGGGGAGGGCGGCCGCCGAAGGGATTGAAGGGAAGACTGGCCTGGGGGGCAAGATTCATTGCTGCCGTGCTGCTGAACAGCCTGCGCAGAGTGCAGCAGACGGCGGGAGCGATGGAGTCTAAAGGCTTTACTGCTTATTCCCATAGGACCTTTCGGAACAAGAGCGTGATCCCATGGTGGAGCCTGCCATTATTCCTGCTCATGGCGGGTTTGACGGTATGGACGGGCATCTACATGTAGATTGTTAACCGTTGTATAATAAAAATAGGTTGACGAATGCAGGGGGAAGGCGGCACAATGGGATTTATCAAGCTAACTGAATTGAAATGGGGGAACTGAACTTATGCAAGCATCCAGAAAATTTACGACTCAGGATATTGTCCTGATGGCCATGCTGGCCGCGGTCAATGGCGTGCTGACGATGTACCTGAGCCCGGTGAACAAGCTGCTGACAAGCCTGGGAGGACCGATTGCCACTTCTGTCACTACAGGGCTGTATATCGTGTATGGCCTGCTCGCCTATTACATTATCCGTAAGCCGGGAACAGCGGCCATTACCTTCATGATCGGCGGTACCATTCAGGCATTGACGGGACCGACTTACGGCATTCCGGCCTGTTTTACCGCGGCAGCCTGTTATGCGGTCGTTGCTGAGGGTCTCTTCGCCGCATTCCGTTACAAGAAATGGAGCACTGGCGTAATGATGCTGGCCGGCGGTGCGCTCGTGCCGCTGTGGTTCGTATTCGCGGCGCAGATGTTCAAATATACTGCCTGGCCTGCTGGCGTCCTGGCGGCGGCACTGGCCGTGCGCATTGTGAGCGGTGTCGTGCTGTGCGGCCTGCTGGCGAAGGTCATCGGCGATGCCGTGGAGAAGACCGGACTGCTCCGCCGGTTTGCACTGGGCATGAAGGGCTAGTGTCCGGATGAGGACAGCAGCGGTCGTAAAAGCTGTTCACAGTGAGCAGCTTTCTTACCGGTATGACGGTGAATCCTCCTATGCGCTGAAGGAGGTCAATCTTGAAATTCTCTGTGGCAGCTGGACGGCGATCATTGGCGCAAGCGGCAGCGGTAAATCAACCCTCTGTCAGCTGCTGAACGGCACGCTGCCGCGAAGCGGCGGCGGGCTGCGGGAGGGGAAGCTGGAAGTGATGGGGCTGGACCCTGCCGCAGCGGAGCTGGCGGAGCTCATTCCGGCTGCGGGTGTGCTTTTTCAGGAGCATGAGGCACAGCTGGTGAGAGGGATCGTGGAGGACGAGGTCGCGTTCGGCCCGGAGAACCTCTGCCATCCGCCGGAGGAAGTGAACCGGCGGATAGATCTGGCTCTGGCGGCGGTCCAGCTGAGTGACCGCCGGCACGATGCCGTGCGCCGCTTGTCCGGAGGACAGCGGCAGCGTACGGCCATTGCTGCGGTGCTGTCTCTGCAGCCGCAGCTGCTCGTCTTCGACGACGCCTGCGCGAGTCTCGACGCCGCGGCGCAGGGAAGCTTCCTGCAGCTGTGCACCGCGCTGCAGGAAGAGGGCCGGACGGTAATCACCGCGTCCGGCCGCTTTGACGATGCCGCGCGCTCCGCGTCGCGCGTCATCGTCCTGAGCGGCGGCGGCGTCGTGCTCGACGGGCCGCCGGCAGAGCTGCTGCGCCGCTGCCATGGGCAGCTGGCGGAGCTGGGTCTGCTGCCTCGCCTGCCGCGTGAGGCAGCGGCGGCTGCGCCGCTGGGGCCCGCCCTGCTGGAGGTGAAGGGTCTAACCTTCACCTATCCCGGCGGCCGGCGGGCTCTGGCAGGCGCAGCCTTTACCCTGCGCAGGGGCGAATGGGCCCTGCTCACGGGAAAGAACGGCTCAGGCAAGACGACCCTGAGCCGCCTGCTCATGGGCCTTGCGCCCGCGCCGCGGGGCACGATCTCATATGAGGGCAGGGACCTGGCCGGACGGCCTGTCCATGAAACAGCTGCCCTGTTCGGATACGTGTTCCAGCAGCCGGAGCATATGTTCACCTCCCACAGTGTATGGGAGGAGCTGATCTACGGCCTGCATGGCGGCCTGCCGCCGGCACAGCGGCCGGAGCTGACGCCGCAGCAGCGCGAGCTGGCGGAGGAGCTGCTGGCCGAGGCGGGATTGACCGCCCGGCTGGAAGCCTCGCCATATCTCCTCAGCCGGGGTGAACGCCGCCTGCTGGCTGTCATATGCCAGCTGATTCTTCCCAAGGCGCTGTACATTCTGGACGAGCCGACGGCCGGGATGGACTACCGGGATATCAGCCGAATTGTGAAGCTGTGCCGGAGTGCCTGCCACCGCGGTGCAGCCGTGCTCCTGATTACGCATGACCCCGAGCTGCTGGCTGCTGAAGCCACGCTTTCCCTTCATTTGGATGGCGGGAGGCTGACCGCAGTACCCGCGCGGCAGACTCAGTTATAGCCGCTGCCCAAAGCAAGCGTTACAGCCCGCTCGCGTCAGCCTGTCTTATCTATTACAGCGCCCCCCGCTTCTCAGGAGGCCACTGAAGAACTACCATAATTAAGTTTCAAAAGACTTTAATATAAAAAAAGGGGCACCGAGCTCGCAATAAAAGCGAGCTCGGTGCCCCTTTTTTCGGTTTCTTTCAGCTTCCTAATGTAAAGATTCGTTTCAGATTCACCACGAATACAGCCATTGCTCCTTGCATATGCATGCCGGATAGACCTGAGGTTTCCCGATCAGCCAGTCAAGCAGATTGAGGTCTTTCAGCCTCCATTTCCGGAACTTGGTCAGCGAGCTCGAATCGATGACTGGGTCCTCCGGTGCCATCTGCAGGAAATACTTAAAGGACATGTCGTAACGTGAGCGCTACACCATGTCCACGTCGGAGAGGTCGGAAATGGCTTTTAACAGGAGATATTTAAACATCCGTACAGGGTCGATGGCGTTACGCCCATGATCCAGACAGTAGTTCGCTCGCAGTTCCTCGTATACAAACGAAAAATCCACCTGTTTGTTCAACTGGCGGAGCAGGTTGTCTTTAGGCACGATCAGGTCATACAAGGACGTATACGGGCTGAATGAAAACGAAGGTTGATTCTGGAACAGAGGGCTTCCATCCCTTTGCTCCCTTAATTATTTCGGGTGTAGTACCTTCTTCGATTCAGTCAGGACTTTTTCAGCGCCCCCGCTTCTCATAGGGGGCGCTGCTTTGCTGTATGGCGTGCCCAGAAGCACGCATCTTCTAGCCGGTGAAAGTCCGGTCGCGGGAGGGGCCAAGCCCCCGCGTAGCTAGGATACCTGCGTACGGCGAAATCTGTGCGTAGAAGCGTATCGACGAAAGTACCTGTCGGAGACAGGGCGAGCGAAATACCAGGCCGTAACATGAAGTGAATCCTGCCGCGTCGTCAAAAAGGCCTCGCAAGAGGGACAAGAGGAAGCCGAGTCCCGCATACATGGACGAAGGCCAGGGAAACTGCTCTGAACTTGGAACGGCAGTGAAGAATCCTCCGGCGTAGAGGGAGCGGCATGGTATGAAAGAGGATGTAGTGAACTGGGGAGGCCCTCCCCTGCACGAGAAAAAAAAAAACTCGTAGCGAGGCGCTCTATAAGCTGAAAAAAAAAAAAAAAGGTGAAGTGAGATGTCTGCAGGAAGGGAGTCCGAGGGGCTCGTAGTACCAAGGAACCGTAGGACAACATAACCTGCGGGAGGGAAGGAGCTCTGCTTTGTTCACGTTTCTTAAGGAGGTACGAGTCAGTGAATGCCAATCGGCTAACAACACCAAAGGAAAACGTTCAACAACTCCAAGAGAAACTAGGTCATGCGGCCAAGGAAAACAAGAAACGCAGATTCCACGCTTTGTATGACAAGGTCTACCGAATGGACATTTTGTGGGAAGCATGGCGCAGGGTGCGAGCCAATAAAGGCTCGGCGGGCGTCGACGGTGAGACGCTGACGGACATCGAGAAGCAAGGCGAATACCTCTTCTTGCTTGAATGCCAACGGCTTTTAAAAGAGGGGCGCTACCACCCACAGCCTGTTCGGCGGCATTACATCCCGAAGAAAGATGGGAAGCAAAGACCGCTTGGTATTCCGACCATTCGAGATCGCGTCATACAAATGGCAACAAAACTAGTCATGGAACCGATCTTTGAAGCCGATTTTCAGGAATCCTCATTTGGATTCCGTCCGAAGAGAAGTGCGAAGGGAGCGCTGGACCGGATCCGGAAGGCATGCAATCGCAAGGGAAATTGGGTGATCGACGTCGACATCCAAGGCTACTTCGACAACATCAATCAAGAGAAGCTTATGAAACTGGTTGAAATGCGAATCAGTGACAGACGAATGTTGAAGCTGGTTCGGAAGTGGTTACAAGCGGGAGTGATGGAAGAAGGGACGGTAAGGCGCTCAGATTTGGGAACACCGCAAGGCGGGGTAATATCTCCGCTGCTTGCGAACATTTACCTCAATTACTTCGACATTCTGTGGGAACGACATGGGAGCGGTCACGGAGAACTAACGCGTTATGCGGATGACTTCGTGGTTGTATGCAAAACGAAGAAAGACGCAGACCGATCGTACGAACTTATTCGTGCGATTATGGATCGTCTCGAACTCACCTTGCATCCAACCAAAACGCGCATCGTCGGACTGTGGACAGGAGAAGAAGGCTTCGACTTTCTCGGTATGCATCATCGCAAGACGAAAGCAGAAACCTCCAAAGGAAAAGTGTATTACACCACTCAGCAATGGCTGACTCGGAAAGCAGAAGAACGCATTCGGGAAGTCGTAAAAGACCGTCTGGCACCGCCGGGTATGCGGCACAAGTCGTTACTTGAACAGGTCAATTGGTTAAATCCCAAGATACAAGGCTGGCGGAATTATTACTACACCGCCCACAGTCAGCGGAAGATGGCAAAGCTGGATTGGTACATTCTTCAGAGGCTTGCGAGATGGTACGCGAAGAAGCGGCAACGCGCACGATGGATGAGTTCTGTGCGCGAGGTTAAATTCATGGCTAGACAACATGGACTCAAAACGCTCTTGTAATCTGCATGCACATGAATGACGAACATCGGAAAGCCGTATGAGGGAAAACCTCACGTACGGTTTGATGAGGAGGGGCTGAAATTTTCAGCCCTTTACTCTAGCCGAATTGCCGAAGTGCCGATGTGCCTCGCAGCGGCCTGGAGGGTGCAACCCTGTCGTCGTTTTTTCGTATGTAACAGGGACCAAGATTAATTCATAATGCTTCCAATTAGATTGAACACGAAAGGTGGGAAATACAAGCTATTATGAAGCCTATGGAAAATGAGAATGAAAAACCCTCACAAAGCAGGGCGAACACACGCCCGGTGCTGAGCGTAAATATCCAGGAAGCCGGCTATGAGCCCGGCAAGCTGCAAATCCAGGATATTGTCTTTAGCGTCGCACCTGGCGAGCTGCTGGGGCTGATCGGTCCCAATGGCGCCGGCAAAAGCACAACCATTAAAACCATGCTGGGCCTGCTGGAGCATGCCAAATCAGACATTTACATAGCGGGAGATCCGCCCCGGTACGCCTATGTGCCGGAGCAGCCGATCTATTATGAGGATTTAACCCTGTGGGAGCATCTGGATCTGGCTGCTGCTGCCTTCGGCCTCCCTGAATCCCACTTTGAACGGAAGGGGAATGAGCTTCTGCAGCAGTTCGGCATGGATCATGTCAGGCATGATCTGCCGGGCGGCTTCTCCAAAGGCATGAAGCAGAAAATGATGCTTATGATCGGCTTTCTGTCCTCGCCCGAGGTTTATATCATTGACGAGCCGTTCATCGGTCTGGATCCCAGAGCGACAAAGGATTTCCTGGGGCTGCTGAATCAGGAACGGGAGCGGGGAGCAGGCATCTTAATGTGTACGCACGTGCTGGATACGGCAGAGCGAATCTGTGATTCCTTTATGATGCTCTCGAACGGGCGGATCGTATCGCGGGGAACCCTCCAAGACATTCGGCAGGCCGCTGGTCTGCCGGAGGGCTCGCTGTTTGACTGCTTTGATGCCATGACATGAGGAGAGGCCTATGAAGACACGTCCAGAAAATATTCCAAGCCCCGTCCAAGCTGCTCCCCGGATCCGGATCCATCATCCCCGGCAGCTGTTTCGCCGCCGTCTACAGCATCACTTTCGTCAGCAGTGGTCAGCGATCAGTTCTGTCGTGGATAAGACCGTTCTGCTGTATCTAGTGATGCTTGGTCTGCCGCTCGGCATCGGCCTGTACAGAGACTTGTGGAAGGTAACGCTGCCGCCTGAGGTGGAGCAGATTCCTTCCCTGCCGGCAGCCATAATCCTGCTTGTCCTGTTCTCCAGAGGTGTATTGCTGTTTGTGGATGCGGCAGATGCGCTGTTTCTGCGGCAGCAGAACAGGTGGATGGAAGTGCTGAGAGGGCGCGGCCTGCTGTACAGCGTTCTGGCTGGAAACGTTCTGGCAGGCAGCATTACATGGCTGCTGCTCCCGCTCTGGTACAGAGTGTTTCATCTGGAAGGCTGGCAGCTGACGGGATGGGCCTTTCTGGCTTCGGGGATCGGCTGGAATGCCAGCCTGCTGACCCACACCGTTAAGGCGAAGTATGCCGGGCTCCGCAAGTATACTCTTGCCGCAGGCCTGCGGCTGTCGTCACTTGGGATCTATATAGCTCTGCTGTCCTTGATGGGCAGGCATATCCCGGCTCTCTTCACGGCAGGTGCTGTATTTCTGGGGCTTTCCTTATGGCTCATGCGTACAAAAGCCCGGGATCCACACACGTTTACAAATGATGTCAAAATGGATGCCCGCAGCCGCGTAAAGCTGACCGACCTGCTGGTGACGCAGGCGCTCGGCAGGCTGCCCAAGGTGCGGAGCAAGACGTGGCTGTTTCGCCGCTCGCGCCGGCTGTACCGCAGTCCAGCGCCCGACAAGCGCTTTGCTTCCGCCGGGGTCAAGGCGTTCCTGCGGCAGCAGGAGAGCCTGCTGCTCTATCTGCAGATGACGTCGGTTGGTGTCCCTGCCGTGCTGGTTCCGCCTCTGTTTGTTAAACTGATCGTTTACGTGCTCATCATGCTCATCATCACCTATGTGCTGGTGCTAAAATGGAAGGGCTTCTCGGAGTCCAGCCTCGCCAAGGTGCTGCCATTTACGACGCAGCAGGAAATGCAGGCCGGCACGCTCGCTGTCCAAACCCTGCTGCTGCTGCCATGCCTGCTGCTTTCGCTGGTGCTGGGCCTGTCGCTGGCGCCGGGCTGGCTCGGCCTGCTGATCGCAGCAACGGCAGGGACAGCTGTAATCCTTCTGCTCCCGCACTTCATGATGAGGCCTTCACTGGGTCGAAGAGGGTAGCGGCCGACAGCCTTAAGGCCTGCCAAGCCAAGATCCCTCGGCAGACTCCGCGCAGGTTCACATCAGCCGCCCGCTGCAGCTCAAGCCCCATGCGTCCTTCGGCCGCGCTTACCCCCGCGCTCCCTCGGCAGCATGCTTGCCTGCCGTGTAGCCGGTGGAGAAGGCGGCTGTAATGTTATAGCCGCCGGTGTAGCCGTGGACATCCAGAATCTCGCCGCAGAAGAAGAGGCCCGGCATGAGCTTGGATTCCATCGTCTTCGGCTGCACCTCCTTCAGGCTGATGCCGCCCCCGGTCACGAAGGCTTCCTTCAGCGAGCGGGTGCCGCAGGCGCGGAAGCTGCACTTCTTCAGCACGGCAGCCAGGGCAGTGACAGCCGCCCGGGAGACGACATTTGCCGCCGTATCGCCGTCCAGCCCGGCCTGGCTTAGCAGCAGTGGAATGATCCGCTCCGGAAGCCATCCCTTCAGCACATTTTTCACAGCCTTCTTCGGCTCTTGGGAAAGACGGGAACGAATCTCCTCCTCGGCGCCGCCGAGCGAAAGGTCTGGAAACAGATCGACAGCCATCTCGACATTAACCGTGTCAAACTTCTTCTGCACCTGGCGAATAAACTGGCTGCAGCGCAGCGCAATAGGTCCCGAGATCCCGAAGTGCGTAAACAGCATATCGCCCCGATGCGCAATGACCTTCTTGCCTTTGGGGTTCCAGACCGACAGCTCCACATCCCGGAGCGACAGCCCTTGCAGCTCCTTGGAAGCAATAAACGGCTCTGTCGATACAATAGGCACCTCAGTAGGGTACAGCTCTGTAATGGTGTGCCCTGCTGCGGCTGCCCAAGGGTAGCCGTCTCCGGTCGAGCCGGTCTGCGGCACAGATTGCCCGCCTGTGGCAAGAATGACGGCTTGGCTGCGGAAGGTCTTTCCGTTCTTCAGCTGGATGCCGGCCGCCTGATTTCCTTCATATAATATACGCTCTACGGGACTGTTGGTCAGCACCTCGGTGCCGAGCTCTCTCACCTTGCCGACGAGGGCGTTCACCACGCTGGAGGCTTTATCGGTGACAGGAAACATCCGGCCGTGATCCTCCTCCTTCAGCCGAATTCCCAGACCCTCAAAAAAACGCATAATATCCCGGTTATTCCAATGCTGAAACGAGCTGTACAGAAATCGTCCGTTTCCCGGAATATGAGCGATCAGCTCGTCCGGCTCCTTGGCATTGGTAACATTGCAGCGGCCGCCGCCTGAAATTCCCAGCTTGCGTCCCAGCTTGTCTCCTTTATCAACCAGCAGAACTGAGGCGCCCTGTTCGCCGGCGGCGACACAGGCCATCAGGCCGGAGGGACCTCCGCCGACCACAATGACATCGTAATGCAGCATGTTCATGTATCTCCTTTATAAGCAGGCCTATGGGCCTGATCCATCTTCATTATGGATTGACTTGTAAGACTTGCAATATGTGATGCTTAACCCGTTTATTATACCACTTTGTCTGTGTAACCCAAGCGGCTTGCCTGTATTTTTTGCACTCTTTATGCTTACTCTTTACCAAGGATCGGACAATGGGGTGACTGCGGATAATCTTTTCCTGCCCTAGCCATAATAAGCTCGAGATCTCACGGTAAAGGAGGCTATCACGGATATGAGCAAAAATGATTCGAAGCAGCAGCAGCTCCAGAAGCAGGAGAACAAGCAGCGCCAGGGCTCACCGGCTCCGGACAAGAAGCTGGACGGCATTAACAAGCCCTCTACTTAGGCGGGGGTGAGCGGAAGCGGATTCCACAGACCTGGGGTCCGCTTTTTCTGCAGGTCTGCGTACATATCTTGCTTTCAGTTCATCGGTTTGTATAATATAAGTTAGCGGTTATTCCGTATTCATGAAGAATAAACTTGTTTATATAAGGAGTGGAAGCACGATGGGTATGTCTTTTGACCGATATATGCGTGATATGGTTCAGCCAATGCGCGATGAGCTTACAAGCCTGGGCATCCAGGAGCTGACAACAGCAGAGGAAGTAGAAGCGAAGCTTCCGGGAGCAGCGGGAACGGCACTTGTCGTCGTAAACTCGGTGTGCGGCTGTGCCGCAGGCCAGGCTCGTCCGGGTGTAGCCCGTGCGCTGGAGAACAGCGTCAAGCCGGATCACCTGTTCACCGTCTTTGCGGGACAGGACAAGGAAGCAACGGCGAAAGCCCGGGAATATTTTGCACCTTATCCGCCATCATCTCCATCCATCGCCCTGCTGAAAGACGGGGAGCTGGTTCATTTTATCGAACGCCATCAGGTTGAGAATCGTTCCGCCGAGGAAATTGCGGCAGATCTCGCGGATGCGTTTGACCGTTACTGCCGTTAATGCTCTAATGTCAGTAATTTCAGACCCCGTAGCATTCGGAACCACCGAGGCCCCGGGGTCTTTTTAATCACAAGGTTCTTGACATGAACCGGACACTGCGGTGTTAATTATGAAGGGAGCGAGCAAGCATGAGCCTGCAGGAACAGATTATTGCTGAGCTGGGCGTCAAGCCGGAGATCAATGCAGAGCAGGAAGTCAGACGGCGTGTAGATTTTTTGAAATCGTATGTGAAGGATTCGGGCACCTCGGGACTATTGATCGCGATTAGCGGGGGGCTGGACAGTGCGGTAGCGACCGGACTGTGCAAGCGGGCAACGGATGAGCTGACGGAGGAGCTGGGCCGGGAATTCAAGACGCTCGGCGTCTTCCAGCCCTATGGGCAGCAGCCGGATATTGAGCACAGCTACGAGACCGCCAAAGCCTTTCAGCTGAAATACACGATGGAGACGAACGTAGAGGATGCTGTGAACGAGGTGGCCCTGGAGGTTGAGCACGGGATGAAAAATATCGGTGTGCACCAGCATATGAGCATTCCGGGCAAGGGTAACGTCAAGGCCCGGATGCGGATGGTCATTCAGTATGCGATTGCCTTCGAGCAGAATCTGCTCGTGGTCGGTACCGACCATGCTTCCGAGGCGATTACCGGCTTCTACACGAAATGGGGAGACGGTGCCGTGGACATTACTCCGCTCAGCACCTTAAACAAGCGTCAGGTGCGCCAGATCGGCTCGTACCTGGGTGTTCCGCAGGCCGTGCTGGACAAGGCTCCGACTGCCGGGCTGTGGGAAGGACAGACCGATGAGAAGGAGCTTGGCATCAAGTATGATGACAACAGCGACTATCTGGAGGGCAAGGAAGTGGCGCCTGAGGTCCGGGAGAAGCTGGAAAGCTACTATCGCCGAACCGCGCACAAGCGCAATGCGATTCCCGGGATCTAATGAATGAAGTCTCAGATGCACCTGCCTGAGAGCGGAATAAGAGCCTGATTAGGCTAAAGCAGCCAGTGCGCGCCGGTTTCATAGGTGCGCGCTGGTTTTTTTGATACAATAGATGGGGTTGTAGACTTTAGGGAAGCGCTAAAAGGGGCTGGCGATCATAATATATGGAATCGGGCATGACGTGCTGGAAATCAGCCGCGTGAGTCTCCTGCTGGAAGGGCGTCACGGCGAACGATTTGTGGAGCGCGTATTAACACCGGCAGAGCGAAGGCTTGCAGCAGACAAGGGGAAACGCCGGGCTGAGTTCATCGCGGGGCGCTTTGCGGCGAAGGAAGCGATCAGCAAGGCTTTCGGCTGTGGAATCGGCCATACGATCGGATTTCTGGATATGGAAATTGTGCCGGATAACGCCGGGCGGCCGGTGGCAGCCATTAGCCGGGAATGCTGGGCAAGGCTTGGCATTACGGAGCCGGAGAGCTATAACACTCACATTACGATTACTCATCAGAGCGAGCTTGCCTCTGCTTTTGCCGTGATTGAGCGAAAGGAATGAAACAGGTCATGGACCCATTACAACAGCAACGTTATTTCAGCCAGGAGCTCCTGGACTGGTATGTCGTCATCAAGCGGGACTTGCCGTGGAGAAGGCACAGCAATCCTTATTTCATCTGGATCTCCGAAATTATGCTGCAGCAGACGCGGGTGGATACGGTCATTCCGTATTTCAATCGTTTTATCGAGAAGTTCCCTACCGTGGAGGCTTTGGCGGATGCGCCGGAGGATGAAGTGCTGAAATGCTGGGAGGGCCTCGGATATTACTCCAGAGCGCGGAACCTGCAGTATGCTGCACGCCAGATTCGGGATCAGTACGGCGGCATCATGCCGAGCGGCAAGGAAGAGGTGGCATCGCTGAAGGGGGTCGGTCCCTATACGGCGGGGGCGATTCGCAGCATCGCTTTTAATGTGCCTGCACCTGCGGTGGATGGCAATGTCATGCGTGTGCTGTCCCGTTACTTCCTGATCGAGGAGGATATTATGAAGACCGGCACGCGGAAGCTGATGGAGGAGCTGGTGCTGCAGCTCATTCCGGAAGGACGCGCCTCGGACTTCAACCAGGGTCTTATGGAGCTTGGAGCCTTGGTGTGTACGCCGAAGTCGCCCAAATGCTTGACCTGTCCCGTGATGGTGCACTGCCGCGGGCGGATCGAAGGCATGGAGGACAAGCTCCCCGTCAAGGCCAAGGCCAAGCCTCCCCGCCAGGAATACCGGCTGACTGCCATCATTGAGGGCAGCGGAGTCGAGAGCGGCAAGGTGCTGATCCGCAAGCGCCCATCAACGGGTCTGCTTGCCGGTATGTGGGAGCTGCCTCATATTTCGGAGGTTCCGCCTGATGGTGATGCGGCTCGGCATGTCATGCTCCCGGATGCGGCGGCGGCCAAAAAGCTCGCGGAGGAGCTTGGCAGAGAGCGGCTTCCCGTCGTCCCCGGAGAGCATGTTATGGCTGCAGAGCACACCTTTAGCCACATTCACTGGAATATGCGGGTATATACCTGCTCCTGGTCACCGGCAGTGCCGGCAATGGCCGCTGAGAGCGCGGCGGCGTATGACGCTTCTCCTTCCATCCCGGAAGCGGGCTCCTCACCGGGTCCCCTGTATCAGTGGATTACCGCAGACGATATGGAACGCTATGCGTTTCCCAACGTTTTTTTGCGCATATTGAACGCTTATTTTGCAAATATTTAACGTCTGCTTAATTCATAAAGTTATTTCAGATAACATTACCCTGTTAATCTTTAATGTAGTAAAGCGTTGGAATGGGGTAGAGACGATGAGAAAACCCGAGCACATGCTTCCTCGAGGAGGGAGACTTGTGTCCGGGTTTTTTTGCTGTACTGAGGCTGCGCTTACATACAATTTACACTCTGTTTATCTTCTCCTGAAGCTCCCGTTTTAAGCTGGATAGAGTCTAAAGGGGGAGATCCACATAGAACATTCTGAACGCGAACGTGTTAAATTCCCGATTATCGCTTCGATCACTTCCATTGATCAAATCGAGGCGGCGGTGAACAGCAGTGTAGAGCGTGTTATTCTGATGGCCGGCGATATTATGAATCTATCCTCCATTGTCAAGAGCCTGCACGACAGCGGCAAAAAGGTGTTCGTGCATCTGGAAATGGTCGGCGGACTCGGTAGAGATCATTCAGCCGTGCAGTACATTGCGGAACGGTTTGGTGTTGACGGCATTGTAACGACGAAGACGAATGCCGTGAACGCGGCGCGTCAAGCCGGTATTTTGTCCATACAGCGTGTATTTGCCATTGATTCGCCGGCGCTGGAGACGGCGGTCAAGATGATCCGTCAGGCGCGTCCCGATGAGGTAGAGCTGATGCCGGGCCTGATGCCGAGAGTCATCCAGGAAATGAAGCAGAGGATTGAGCAGCCTCTCATTGTCGGCGGACTGATCCGAACCGAAGAGGAAATCAAGCAGGCGCTTGCGAGTGGAGCTAATCATCTGTCGATCGGCTCCGTTGAACATTGGTAATAAAGATACCGCCGTTCTGAGAATCCTGTTTCTATCCGTTCATTATGCCAAAAAAGCCGTCCCGCTGCAGCTGCAGCGGGACGGCTTGAAGTGCTGGGCAGGAGATATTACTTCGCGCTGTCGTAGCGTTTGCCGACTTCTTCCCAGTTAACAACGTTCCAGAAGGCGGAGATGTAATCCGGGCGTTTGTTTTGGTATTTCAGGTAGTACGCGTGCTCCCATACGTCCAGGCCGAGAAGAGGCGTTTGGCCTTCCATGATCGGGCTGTCCTGGTTCGGCGTGCTGGTTACAGCCAGCTTGCCGTTGTTCAGCACGAGCCAAGCCCAGCCGCTGCCGAAGCGCGTGGTTGCTGCTTTAGCGAAATCTTCTTTGAATTTATCGAAGCCGCCCAGCTCGCTCTCGATCGCGTCAGCCAGTGCACCGGTAGGAGCGCCGCCGCCGTTAGGTCCGATGACTTCCCAGAACAGGGAGTGGTTTGCATGGCCGCCGCCATTGTTGCGAACGGCTGTACGGATATTTTCTGGAACGGCATCCAGGTTTGCAATGAGATCCTCCAGGGACTTCTCTTGAAGCTCAGGAGCGTTCTCCAGCGCTGCATTCAGGTTCGTTACATAGGTGTTATGGTGACGGTCGTGGTGGATCTCCATCGTTTGTGCATCGATGTGAGGCTCCAGCGCGTTGTTTGCATAAGGCAGAGATGGTAATTGAAATGCCATAGTGAAAAAAACCTCCTGTAATATGTTTTTTTATGAGTAAAGGGCTGCTCCCGTAACGGGAGAACCATTTATCACACGGTGAATCCATATATGTAATTGTCCATTCCTCCATATTTTAAACCTTTCTGATGGATTAAATCAACTTTTGAGTCCGAAAACGCTGCGCCATTTTGCCCTGCTGCTCTCGTCATTGCTTTTTTCGAAAACAAGTATGTTTGGACAATGTAAAGACAAGCTGGCGTTTATTTTAATTAAATTCTGATCAACTTGCTGGATTAAAGGAGACCGGAATAATATGCTTGAAATGTAATCGCTTTATATGAAGCGCTTACAGAAGAAAACCCGTGAATTTGAAAGAATTATGTGGTTTAATGGACAAGAAAGCGGGTTTTTCGCCATTTTTGTAGTCATCATTATTGTTAGGTTTGCATCAACGGAATACTATAATATTGTAAAATGCAATATTGTAAACCGCGTAAACCGTACCATGCTAACGAAAAGGGAGATTTTGAAATGCATGTTCGTTCCTTTCAATTAAGTGACTGTAACCGGGTTATTGAGCTGCTGCAGGTTGCACTGTCCGAAGAATGCTACGAAAACACAATGGAGCCATTTTCAAGACAGCTCGCCTGGGATTCCGACCTCATTATGGTCGCGGAAGAAGATGGAATGCTCGTCGGTGCGTTGATCGGTACGATCGAGCGCAATCACGGGTGCTACTACCGGATCGCAATTCATCCGGATTACCGCCGAAAGGGAATCGGCAAAGCGCTTGTATCTTCAATGGAGCAGCGTTTTCAATCACGCAAGGTCAGCCGCATCCTTGTGGCTGGAGATGAGCATAACGCCGCCGCCATGCCTCTTTACGAAGCGATGGGATACGGAGCGAATAAAATTTTGACTGCATTTCAGAAGCTGAGCATCGTAGCCCAGCCGTGAAGGTCAAGATCGCATTTTGATATGGAGCATATCCCGGGTCGTTGCAAATGGACCTGAGATATGCTTTTCTATTAGTATGCCGGATGAGGCCAGGTATCGCGGCCAGGCTATTCTCGAGTAAAGAAGGTGTACAATGGAACAGACGGTACCCCCGGGTTCCTCCGGAAATAATGATGCGCCTAAAGGCAAGAAGGAAGCCAGCTTTGCAGCCGAGCTGTGGGACTGGATCAAGACCATTGCCATTGCCTTTGCCATCATGCTGCTGCTGAATATGTTTGTTTTTAACCTGTCGATGGTAAAGGGTGAATCGATGGAGCCGACGCTGACGGCCTCGGAGCGCCTGTTTATTAATAAGATTGGATACCGCTTCGGCGACCCCCGCCACGGGGATGTCATTGTGTTAAAGGATCCCAGTGACGGTCCGGACAAGAAGGAGTTTCTCGTGAAGCGGATCGTCGGAGTGCCTGGCGATACAGTGGAGGTCAAGGGCCACATTCTGTACGTGAATGGCAAAGCCCAGAAGGAAGAGTATACAGATGTTCCGATCGAGGACCCGGATTACGGACCGGTTACCGTGGAAGAAGGACATTATTTCGTGATGGGAGACAACCGTCATTTTCAAAAATCCAAAGACAGCCGCAAATTCGGCACGGTGGAACGGTCGGAAATTGTAGGCAAGGCCGAATTTATTTTCTGGCCGCTGTCGGAGATTAAAGGGCTGTAGCTCCAGCAGGAGTCAAACAGCCTGCCATAAGGAGGCGTGGAGATGCATTCCGCACATGGGGCTTATGCCCCGGCGCCTTCCGTCTGGGAGGCGCTAAAGCAAGAGATCAAGCTGGCTGCGCCAGATATGGGCATTGATGACATCGGATTCGCATCAGCGGATCCATTTGTGTCCCTGCGGGGAATTCTGCAGCGTCATCGGGAGCTGGGCTATGAATCCGGCTTCGAGGAACCGGACCTGGACAAGCGCGTTACGCCTGCCTTGCCGGGCACCCAGCCAGCATCGCTCATTGCGATTGCGGTAGCCTATCCCGCCAAGATGAGCAATCCGCCGAAATCCCAGCCGGGGCAGTACCGGGGCATCATGGCCCGTTCGGCCTGGGGCAGGGATTATCATCAGGTTCTGCGGGATGCCATGCAGCGGCTGGAGGCGTTCATTCGGGAAAGAGTGCCGGAGGCCGTGCTGGAGAGCATGGTGGATACCGGAGCTTTATCAGACCGCGCCGTGGCTGAACGAGCCGGCATCGGCTTTAGCGCCAAGAATTGCGCTATTATTTCTCCAAAGTTCGGCTCCTGGATTTATCTGGGTGAAATGGTCACGAATTTGCCGTTTCCCCCGGATCAGCCGGTCACCGAGGACTGCGGGGAATGCACAAGGTGCATTGATGCTTGTCCGACAGATGCCTTGGTCGGTCCGGGAGTGCTTAATGCTCAGCGGTGCGTTTCTTTTCTGACGCAGACCAAAGGATTTCTGAGCGATGAATATATGCGCAAGATCGGCAATCGCCTTTACGGGTGCGATACATGTCAGATTGTATGTCCCAAGAACAAGGGACTGAACTGGACGCATCATGCGGAGCTGCAGCCGGATCCCGACAAGGCGAAGCCGCTGCTGCTTCCGCTGCTCGATATGAGCAACCGGGAATTTAAGGAGGCCTTTGGCGACACCTCGGCGGCCTGGAGAGGGCGCAAGCCGATCCAGCGTAACGCCGTGATTGCCTTAGGTAATTTTAAAGATGCATCTGCAGTGCCGAAGCTGAGCGAAGTGCTGCTGAAGGATCCGAGGCCGGAGCTGCGGGGAACTGCTGCTTGGGCTCTGGGCCGCATTGGAGGCGAGGAAGCGTTGAACAACTTGAATAAAGGCATGAAATCCGAGCAGGATGAACAGGTTCGGAGCATGCTGCAGCAGGCGCTGCAGCAGCTGACTCCGGAAGAAGCCGCTGCAGGCTCCTCTGCGCCAGCGGAGGTGGACGGTGGAGAGCGCACAGCCGGTCAGCCCGCAGCAGTCGGCGAGCCGATGGGAACACCGGTTATACCGGCAGAGGTGCTTTATTACGATGAGGTCCAGACGCCGATTGGTACATTAACGCTTGTTGCATCGCCTGCGGGGATTTGCCTCGTGGAGTTTGGTCCCTTTACGGTGAAGGAGGCAGTGCTTCAGCAATGGTCGCGGACCTGGGCCGGCGGAGCGGGCTATGAGCGCAGCGAAGAGAAGCTTAGCTCCGCAGTATCCCAGCTGGAGCAATATTTCCGCGGGGAGCTGAAGGAGTTTACCCTTCCGCTGGATCTGCGCGGCACGCCGTTTCAGGTGCAGGTGTGGACCGCGTTGAACGATATCGCCCATGGCACGGTCCAGTCCTACAGGGAGGTCGCCGAAGCGATCGGAAGGCCGAAGGCTGTTCGAGCGGTCGGCGGCGCTAATAATAAGAATCCTGTGCCGATCATTGTTCCCTGCCACCGCGTCATCGGTACAGATGGAGCATTGGTTGGCTACGGCGGGGGCGTGGAGATTAAGCGTGCTCTGCTCCAGCTGGAGGATGCACTGCCTGCAAGGCGGGGCTCAGAGGCCTGATCCCGGGGTCGCTTGGAGGAGAAATGACACGTTTTTTTCATTTGCTGTCCCTGATGGGACATGCTATGATAGGTTTCGTAATATGCCATGAATATGGTGAATATTGTGAACAAAAGGTGGTCAAGTCATGAATATTGTCATTCCGATCATTACATTGATCGTGGGTCTGGTAGGAGGCTTTTTCATCGGTGCTTACTATCTCCGCAAGCAACTGGAGAAGATGCAGAGCAACCCCGAGATGCTGCAGAAGATGGCGAAGCAAATGGGCTATAACTTGAACGGCAAGCAGATGCAGCGCGCTCAGCAAATGATGAAGAACCAGCAGCTCCCAGGCAAGGCTCCGGGCCAGTCCCGCAAACGCAAATAAACGGTCTTTAAATAGAAATAACAATCCATGCTGAACAGGCATCAGGAAAGAGGGGTATACCATGGCTGGCGTGAAGGATTATATGAATCATCATGTAGCAGAGCATCGGGAGAAGATTGAGTATCATGTCCAGCAGATCCTGAAGCTGATCGGTGAGGATACCGAACGGGAAGGATTGCTGGATACGCCCGCCCGTGTCACCCGGATGTACGAGGAGATATTTGCAGGCTATGAGGTCGATCCCCGTGATGTGCTGGGCGTTACGTTTGATGAGCAGCACGAGGAGCTTGTCATCGTCAAGGATATTGTGTACTACAGCCAGTGTGAGCATCACATGGCGCCGTTCTTCGGCAAGGTCCACATCGGTTATGTACCGAGCGGCAAGATTGCCGGCCTGAGCAAGCTGGCTCGTCTGGTGGAGGCTGTCACGCGCCGCCTGCAGGTTCAGGAGCGGATTACTAGCCAGATCGCCGATATTATGGTTGAGGTGCTGAAGCCGCAAGGGGTCATGGTTGTTGTGGAAGGTGAGCATCTGTGCATGTGCTCCCGCGGCGTGAAGAAGCCGGGCAGCAAGACCATCACCTCCGGCGTGCGGGGCACGTTCCAGAAGGATGCTGCACAGCGTGCAGAGTTTATGTCTTTAATCAGGAATTAAGATTGTATGAAGGGTGTTCCTTTCGCTGCTGCGAGAGGTAACACCCTTTTTTTAATGGCTGGCTTCTCAAGCCCTTCTAAAAAGGCTCCCACTTGAGCCGGCTGGCCTTGTCATACCGGGCCTGAACCTCTTGCCAATGCACGACCTTCCACCAATCCTGAATGTATGACTTGCGATCATTCTGGTGCTTCAGGTAGTACGCGTGCTCCCATACGTCAAGGGCCAGCAGCGGTACGACATCCCACTGTGACAGGTTCTGATGCTTCTCAGCCTGAAGGATTTCCAGTCGTTGACTGCGGGGACTCCACACCAATATTGCCCAGCCGCTGCCCTCCACGTTTTCTGCCGCCTGACTGAATTGCTGCTGGAAGGCATCGAAGCTGCCGAAGCTTCTAACCATCTCGTCTCCCAGCGTACCCACCGGCTTACCGCCCCCGTCAGGACTCATAATGCTCCAGAAGAGGGTGTGCAGATAGTGACCCGCTCCATGAAAAGCAAGCTCTCGTTCCCAATGCTTTATAAGGTCGAAGCGCCCTTGCTGGCGCGACTCTGCAAGCTTCTTCTCGGCTTGATTTAAGCCGTCTACATAGCTCTGGTGGTGCTTGTCATGGTGAAGCCGCATCGTCTTCTCATCAATGTAGGGCTCCAGTGCATCATAAGCATAAGGAAGCGGAGGCAGCCGGTGACCGCCTATAGGCACAGGCTGAAGCTTCTCGGCCGTGCGGCCTGAGAAGGAGAGGACGGCCTCTGGAGAGTCCTGCTTGAACAGCGTGATGGAGCCGGGTTCATGAGAGATGCTGCTGCCTTGCTTGGTCTGCTGCATCAAGATCTCCAGCGACCCCGGCTTGTTCAGCTGCGCTAACACATCCAGGAAATATTGTGACTCCCGGATGATATGCTCCAGTACGACCGGAGCCAGGGGAAGCTGCTGAACGGCAGCACTGCGCTCCATCATAAGCCGAAGCTGCTGAATGAACACCTTGGATTGGTGCATGGACATGCTCACCAGCTGCTCAATGGGAGCAATTATTCCTGGTGGTAAAGCCCCATGGCTGCTGGCTGACGGCAGGAGCTGTTCTGCAGCTTTCTCCGTCTCTGTAAATACGATCGCCCAGTCATCCAGCAGCTTGATGTAGACCTGCTCCAGCCCGGGGATGATGGCCTTGATTACCTCGGTATGCTCCGCTTCCTGCTGCTTCCAAAATATAATCTCCTCCAGAATCCGGGCTGGAAGCTGAGGACCGTAAATATACAACATGACTTCAATTCCCCCTGTCCATCCATTTCATGTCAGACTCTACTGATATATTCTGGAGGGAGCCTGTATCATGCCCGCCTGAGAATATTCTGGAAGACCCTGCTTCTGCTGTTGCTGGAGCAAGAATAAGCCTGTCTTGCGGGCAGCAGAAGCTGCAAACAAGACAGGCTTATAGTGACAATCATTATGGCGAAGCCTCTGGCGGCTCCAGCTTGCCGAGGAAGGTGGACACCCGGCGCAGATACTCCCGGGGATGCTCCCGGAAGATTAGCTCATGCCGCGCATTCTCTACGATCCACGAGCTTGAATCAGGGTGAGTCTGGTTGGCTGCTATTTTTTCGGCAATCGGGTAAGGCGCCTTGTCATCCTTCGTCCCGTGAAGGATCAGGGTAGGAAATGGATAATCATGCTTCTTCACTTCCTGATACGGAATCTGATCCAGACTGGTGCCGTTCAGCACCGGAAACAGCAGCTCTAGAATTTCGAGAGAAGGGTGACGCGGAAGGTCAATCTGATTCTTGATGTTATGATATAGTGTATCCGGCTCCAGCAGGAACGCACTGTCGAGAATCATAGCATTAATATCCTTCGTCTCAAGTCCTGCCTGCAAGGCCGTTCCGCCTCCCATAGAGAAGCCCCAGACGACAATTTGCTTCGCGCCCCGCTGCTTCACGAGCTCGATCGCTCCCAGCAGCTGCAGCTTCTCCTCCTTGCCTCCGGTAGCAACGTCTTTGCTCGTTTGCGAAGCGAAAGCGTAATCAAACATCAACACATTGAAATCCAGGTTATGAGCGTAATGGGCCAGATCATACATCGGCACCCACGTCTCTTCCCGGTTCGCCCCGTATCCATGGCTGAGTATAATGGTGCGGTTCGAGCCTTCCGACGGAATGTACCAGCCGCTGATTGTCTTCTCGCCGTTCAGGGACGGGAAGTTCACACTTTCATAGTCCATGCCCTTGGCGAGCTTGGGGTTGGAATACAGCGGTGCTACGGTAGGGTTAGAGAGCACCCATGCGATATAGGCATGCAGCGCGATAAAGCAAAATATAAGAAAGAAGACGACGGATAGAATGAGAGCAAGCAAAATATGCTTAAGGCGAATCATTCCTGTCGACAGCACAGAGCTTGTTGAATCGGCTTCAGCGGTGCGGGAGATTGGGGCGTTTCTGCCAGTAGCCATGCTCATGTATGGCCCCTCCTTACCAAGGTTTCTTTCACATCCATAAAAAAATGAAAATATAATCTATCGTATGCCGGGCTACAGGCAAAGTCAATGAATATCAGGGATTTCTGACAGAAATAAAACTGGAAATCCATTTACTTCCCTAATCATTTTTCATATAATTCTTGTAACCAGGTTTCACGTGATGAAACATTGAGAGGGGAAGGGCGGTATGGAAGATCGCAAACTGACCGTTCGCGCCGTTGAACGGGCGCTTGATATATTAATGTGCTTCACCAAAGCCCAGGAGCTGGCGCTTACAGAGATATCTTCCCAGATCGGACTGCATAAGAGCACGGTACACCGGCTGATGGCGACACTGGAGGAGCGGGGATTTGTGATCCGGGACAGCCGCACCGATAAATACAGGCTGGGTATGAAGATTTGGGAGCTGTCCACCCATCTGTCGCATAGTGACGATCCGGCGGTACGGCTGCTTCCTTTGATGGAGAGCCTGAGGGACCAGCTGGGAGAAACGATCAGCCTGTATCTGAGGGATGGTGCAGAGCGTATCCGGATACAGGCAGTACAGAGCAATCAGGCGATCCGCAGAGTGGCTCAGGTGGGAGCTCGTCTGCCGCTGTATGTTGGAGCATCTAGTAAGGTGCTGGTGGCCTTTGCATCCCCTGCTGTACAGGAGGAATTGCTACTGGACCCTGACTGGCCCGAGACCGTCGACAAGAAGGCTTATCGCCGGCAGCTGGGAGATATCCGGAAGCGGGGCTACGCCATCAGTATTGAAGAGCGGGAGCCCGGTGCGGTTGCGGTATCGGTACCCATCTTTGATCATCAGGGCAGGATTGCCGCCGCTTTGTCCTTGTCGGGTCCGGTGAACCGGCTGTCCCCGGATACGCTGCTGCAATTTGCGCCCGTGCTGAAGGAAGCGGCAAGAGAGATGGGCTTGATGATATCCTGAAGAGACAAAAGGGTTGTCTCCGCGAGATCGGTTAGATCTTGCGGGACAACCCTTTTGTCTTTTCGTTCATCGTACGGGTCAAAATATCGTGGAAGGAAGCAGGCTTGTCTGTCTCCTGTTCCTTGCGGTTAGGGCTCAGCGTCTGAGGACGCGGGTACTGATGATGAAAGGGCAGCGCCGATTGAATGTTCAGCATGGCTTCAAACCTCCTGTCACACATTTTCTTCATAGATAGCGATTACGGGTACATCGGGCTATAGAAGATGATTATGTAAGAAATGATTTGTAACCTGTTAACCTTAACCGAAGCGCTTGAAACGGTGTTAGCTGCAAAAGAGGAGAAAAGGACCAGAAAAGAGGAATCAAGGTCCTGTTAGCAAAAAGCCCATTTGGTCCCATCCTCCTTACATGGTGTGTCGCAGGTATGATAAGTCAATGGGTCAACAAAAAGGCTGCGCCCGAGATCTAGAGGTCTCGGGCGCAGCCTATATAAGTGTGCTTTCAGCTTACTTGCTGTCAGCGATCATTTGACGCAGTACGGTTTGGAGAATACCGCCATTGTAGTAGTAATCGACATCCACCATGCTGTCCAGACGAGCAATGACAGGGAACTCGAAGCGGGTTCCGTCTTCACGAGTTGCGGTAACGTGCAGCTCTTGTCCTGGCTTGATGTCGTTGCTCAGGCCGAGAATATCAAAGGTCTCATGGCCTTCGAGACCGAGGCTCTGCCAGCCCTGGCCTTCCTGGAACTGCAGCGGCAGTACGCCCATGCCGACCAGGTTGGAGCGGTGAATCCGCTCGAAGCTCTCGGCAATAACAGCCTTGACGCCGAGCAGGAAAGTGCCTTTCGCAGCCCAGTCACGGGAGCTTCCGGTACCGTATTCTTTACCGGCAATAACAACCAGGTTCTGTCCGCCTGCCTGATAGTTCATGGAAGCATCATAGATGGACATCACTTCATCGGTTGGCAGATACGTGGTTACGCCGCCTTCAGTGCCCGGTGCAACCTGGTTACGGATCCGGATGTTGGCGAAGGTACCGCGCATCATGACCTCATGGTTACCACGGCGGGAGCCGTAGGAGTTGAAGTCCTTGCGATCAACACCATGGTCCTTCAGGTATTGGCCTGCCGGGCTGTTGACAGCAATGTTGCCTGCCGGGGAGATATGGTCCGTCGTTACGGAATCACCCAGCAGCGCCAGAACACGAGCCTGGCGAATATCTTGAATGTCATTCAAGCCGTTGCCAAGTCCTTCAAAGAACGGCGGGTTCTGAATGTAAGTGGAATTGCTGTCCCACTCATACAGCTCGCCTTGAGGAACTGGAATCTGGTTCCAGCGCTCGTTGGCGGTGAAGACATGCTCATATTTCGCACGGAAAGCTTCAGCGCTGACGGATACGCCCATCGCTTCACGGATTTCTGTGCTGGTTGGCCAGATGTCCTTGAGGTATACCGGCTCATTGTTCGGATCGTAGCCAATCGGATCGTTCTGCAGGTCGATGTTCACTGTGCCGGCCAGTGCATAAGCAACGACGAGCGGCGGCGAAGCCAGATAGTTGGCTTTCACCTGTGCGTGAACGCGTCCTTCAAAGTTACGGTTACCAGACAATACAGCCGCTACCGTCATATCATTCTCGGCAATCGCTTCGCTGACTTCGTCCGGAAGCGGACCGGAGTTACCGATACAGGTTGCACAGCCATAGCCGGCAACGTAGAAGCCGAGCGATTCCAGGTAGTGCATCAGGCCGGCCTTCTCCAGGTAGTCGGTGACGACGAGGGAGCCTGGAGTCAAGCTGCTCTTCACGAAGCCTGGCTTCTTGAGGCCGCGCTCGACGGCTTTTTTCGCCAGAATACCGGCACCCAGCATAACGCTTGGATTGGAGGTATTGGTACAGCTCGTAATGGCTGCAATCACGACAGCGCCTGTATCCATTTCACTTGTCGTACCATCTTTATGCTTCACAGTGACCTTCTGGTTGATCTTCTCGTCACTCAGGCCATATCCGCCTTTATCAATCGGAGTGCGGATGATGTCATTGAAGCTGTCCTTCATATGTGTCAGCTCAATGCGGTCCTGTGGACGCTTCGGTCCGGCAAGGCTCGGTACAACAGAAGCGAGATCCAGCTCGATAACATCGGAGAATTCAGGGTCCGGTGTATCTGCAGTACGGAACATATTCTGAGCTTTATAGTAGGATTCAACCAGCTCTACCTGCTCGTCGGAACGTCCAGTGCCGCGCAGGTAAGTCAGGGTTTCGTCATCGACAGGGAAGAAGCCGATGGTTGCGCCGTATTCCGGAGCCATGTTCGCAACGGTCGCACGGTCAGCCAGGCTGATGTTAGCCAGACCAGGGCCGTAGAATTCAACGAATTTGCCGACAACGCCTTTCTTCCGCAGCATTTGCGTTACAGTCAACGCAAGGTCCGTAGCGGTTGCGCCTTCGGACAGGCTGCCTGTCAGTTTAAAGCCGATGACATCTGGAGTTACGAAGTAAAGCGGCTGTCCCAGCATGCCGGCTTCTGCTTCGATACCGCCTACACCCCAGCCAACAACGCCAAGGCCGTTGATCATGGTGGTGTGGGAGTCTGTACCTACCAGGGAATCAGGGAAGACGAGAGTTTCGCCATCTACTGTCTTCGTAGCAGCTACAGAAGCCAGGTACTCCAGGTTTACCTGGTGGACGATACCGGTTCCCGGAGGAACAGCACGGAAGTTATCAAATGCGGTTTGTGCCCAGCGCAGGAAGCGGTAGCGTTCCTCGTTGCGCTCAAATTCAACATCCATGTTATATTCCAGCGCCTGCTCGGTGCCGAAGGCGTCAACCATAACGGAGTGGTCAATAACGAGATCAACCGGAACCAGCGGATTGATCTGCTTCGGATCCCCGCCGGCCTTCTTCACGGTGTCGCGCATCGCGGCCAGGTCAACTACGACCGGTACGCCGGTGAAATCCTGCAATACGATCCGCGCAGGAATAAACGGGATTTCCTTATTGGCATCCCGGGTTTCAGCCCATTGGGTGAGCTGCTTTACATGCTCTTCGGTAATCGCCCGGCCATCGAATTGGCGCACTGCGGCTTCAAGCAGAACGCGGATGGAGAAAGGGAGCTTTGATACTTGGCCCAAGCCTTGCTCCTCCAGAGCCTGAAGGCTGAAATAGCGATAGTTCTTGCCTGCCACCTCCAGCGAACGGGAGACGGAGAATTGATCCTTCACTGACATTACATGACCCTCCTTGAATTAAGTCAATCCATAGCGGTGCGGCTGACGCACCCTTGTAAACATCTGCACAGCTTCAGAAAACAACAGTGTTGTTTCACTAGATGAAACATGATTTCAAAATAATAGCTACTTATAATTATAACGTTTACACGGACCAGCGTAAAGCATTTTTTAAGAAGATTTGAGGCTGAAAAAGGCGGAATTCACCGGGTTTTGACAAATAATGAGGACACTCATCCCTGCTTGAAATCAGCCTTATGCTATTTATGCATAACATCATATTCTATAAACTGCGGCTCATAGCAGGCGGACGTTCTTCATATAATCGGAAATAGAAGGCAGGGATTGAACGTTTCGGCCAGCGGCAATGATCAAGAGCGGGAATGTGATGTCAAAAAAGGGGCGATGAGCGATGTCTATAGCCAGAGAGGTGCGCAGTCCTTGGAAAAATGTATTGTACGCCTATGTGGATCAATATAATCAGAACCGCGTCGATTACGGGACAGGACTCAAGGAGCAGGTGGTGACAGATCTCAACTATTTGCTGCAGCGGGGTGAACGTCAGATTCGGCTGCGCCACTGGTTTGCTGAGCGCGGAGTGACTCCGCGCCGGTGTGAAACGAAAGCCCGGCTGACCCGGGTGCTGAAGGAAACGGAGGACCAGGTCATTGCGGATCTTCGGCTGCACAGCCTGTTTTATTATGAAAAAAGAGGCATGCTCCACCGGGAAGACGTCATTCAGCGTGAGCGGCTGACGCTCCTTCGTGACGGAGATGCGTGGCTGATTGTCGATGTGGAGTCGCTGGAGGATGAGCGCCAGCCGGAGCAGGGCCCGCCTTCTTCATCATTGTCTGAAGAGGTTCATGGCTGGGAGACGGCGAAGTCGGTGCCGCTCATTAATCATCGCGGCGTGTACGCGGCAGGAATGAGAAGCCGGGCCGGGCTGTATGACCGTGAAGCGGCGGCTGCCTATGCAGATCAGTGGTGGGATTCCGGCAATCCGGAGTTTGCCCAGTTCGCCGTGGACTGCACCAATTATATCTCGCAGTGCCTCTTTGCAGGCAAAGCGCCAATCCACTATACTGGTAAAAGAGAAACAGGCTGGTGGTACAAGGGTTACGTCGGCGGACGGGAATGGTGGAGCTACAGCTGGGCGGTGTCCAACAGCTTCGCCCGATACCTGGAATACAGCGGCTCGGGTCTTCGGGGAGAGCAGGTCGAGCGTGCGGAGCAGCTGAGGCTTGGAGATGTTATCGTCTATGATTGGGACGGCGACGGAGCATTTCAGCACAGCACGATCGTCACGGCCTTCGACGCCGGAGGGATGCCGCTGGTCAATGCGCATACCGTCTCCAGCAAGCACCGCTACTGGGACTATCGCGATTCCTATGCCTGGAGCGAGAATACGGTGTACCGTTTTTACCATATTCCTGATGAGTTATAAGGAATGGAATGAATGCAGTGAACACTGCTGAAATTGCAAAAAGAGAGGTATGGCATGGGACAGGATAAATTAACGGTAGGACTGGTCTACGGCGGGAAATCAGGAGAACATGAGGTTTCGCTGGCTACGGCGTTTGCCGTCATGAATGAGTTTGATTTTGACAAGTATGAAATGATTCCCTTCTACATTACGAAGCAGGGAACCTGGAGAATCGGCGGCAAGCTTGATGCTCCGTTTAAGGATAAGCAGGAGCTGAAGCTCTCTGGCGGCAGCGGAACACAGGCTGCGCTGAATGCGGTATTCAGCCGTCTGTACGGCAGTCAGCAGCCGGACATTGACATTATGTTTCCGCTCCTGCATGGAACCTTTGGCGAGGACGGAACCATCCAGGGGCTGTTCGAAATGGCAGACATTCCTTATGTAGGCACTGGCGTGCTGACATCCGCTGCCGGTATGGACAAAGGAGTCATGAAGAAGCTGTTTGCGCAGGCCGGGCTGCCGCAGTGTGAATACTGCTGCTTTACGCAGGCCGAGTGGAAGCGGGCCAGCCACAAGCTGGTGCAGGGCATTGAGGATAAGCTGGGCTACCCTTGCTTCGTGAAGCCGGCGAACCTGGGTTCAAGCGTGGGCATTTCGAAGGCGAAGGACGCGGCCCAGCTTGCTATGGCGATCGAGACGGCACTGAAGTATGACCACAAGATCATCGTCGAGGAGTTCGTAGATGCCCGCGAAGTAGAGGTTAGCGTGCTGGGGAACGAGGAGCCGATTGCTTCTATCCCGGGTGAAATTGTCTCCTCCAGTGAATACTATGATTATGCCGCCAAATATACGGACGGACAGTCAGAGATGCTTATTCCTGCACCGGTGGATGCAGAGACCGCGGATACGCTGCGAGAGCTTGCGATCCGGGCGTTCAAGGCGATTGAGGGCAGCGGAATTACCCGGGCTGATTTCTTTATCCGGCGCAATGACGGAGGTATCCTCATTAATGAAGTGAACACGATGCCGGGCTTCACGCCGTTCAGCATGTACCCGCTGCTGTGGCGCGAAACCGGAATGTCCTACCGCGAGCTGCTGGATCAGATGATCAGCCTCGGGCTGGCACGCTATGAGAACAAGCAATCTCTCATTTATGAGAATGAGGTATAATGCAGTATACTGAATATATAACAAAAGGGGAGTCCGCGTTGAACACGGCTCCCCTTGACTATAATCTCACATTATCAGGTGAAAGGATGGCTGGCTATGGGATTTCAAACCGAGTTTAATTCCGTGTGCAAGTTCAAGAACGAGCAGGAGCTGTATGAGCTGCTGGAGTACGGCCGGGGCAAGATGCTGAAGCAGGGCTTCCGCGTGTTTCCTACGGGACAAAAGGTGATCGCTTATACTCCGGAGAACGTCGCCTCCGCCATCGTAAAAATTACCGCGTGTGTTTCTGAAATCAACTTTCAGGGACAGGAAGTGACCTCTGTCGAGCTGCAGCTCGTACGGAAGCTAACCGAGGAGGAGTCCAGGCTGCAGACGGCTCTGGCGCACGAAATGTTCTTCGGAGATCAGGCATGATTGTCCGCTTCGGTTATGTGGCCATGTCCACCGTCGTGCAGAATTCTTCCCCGTCCAGAACGATGACGATGGCCAGCTTCAAGAAGCTGGACGACCGGGAAGCCGGTCTTCGCCGGCTGGAGCGGATTGCAGGGGAGAACCTGCACAATACGCTCCGGCTGCTGAAGCATAATCTCGCACACGACATTAAGGTGTACCGAATGACCTCGAAGCTGATTCCGCTTGCCACCCATGGCGATCTGGACGATTGGGATCCGTTCCCTGCCCTTCGGGAATCGTTCGCAGAGGTCGGGGATTTTGTGCGCAAGCACGAGATGCGCGTGTCCTTTCATCCGGATCATTTCACGGTACTGAGCACGCCGAGGCCGGAGGTGCTGGTGAACTCGATCAAGGATCTGCGGCATCATACCGACATGCTTCATGCGCTCGGGTTCAGCGGCCGAATGAAGAACAATATTCATATTGGCGGCGCCTATGGGGACAAGCCCTCGGCGGCGGCCCGTTTTATAGAGCATTTTGAGGGGCTGGACCAGGATATCAAGGAGCGGCTGACGCTTGAGAACGACGACAAAACCTTTAACGCCGTAGAAACGTTAACAGTATGTCAGAAGCTTGGGCTGCCCATGGTGCTCGATCTGCACCATCAATGGGTCAACCATGAAGGAGAGCGGCCAGGCGAGCTGTGGCGGGATGTGCTGGAGACCTGGAATTCGCCGCTGGCGCAGGCCGGCTCGGAGGGTGACAACCCTCTGCCGCCCAAGATTCACGTGTCCAGCCCGAAATCGCCCACCGATATTCGCAGTCATGCGGACGGTGTCGAGATGCCGCCGCTGCTTCATTTTTTACGAGAGATTGCAGCAATTACCCCGCAACTTGACGTCATGATTGAGGCCAAGAAGAAGGATGAGGCGCTGTTTGGCCTGATGCGTGATTTTGCCGCGGCAGAGGGAGATGGGGTAAAGCTCCTTAACCAGGCCGCAATTGAGGTTACACCATAGCCGTCAAGTGCTTGTTGAATATGAATATACAGCTCGTTGTTAATATAGCAGCCCTTCCTTCAGACGCAAAAGGGGAATACAATAGGTTTATAAGATTCATATGAAAGTAGAGTGAGTGCTTTGAATGATAAAGAGAAGACGCCTTATGTCGTGAGTAGCAAAAGCTATGCCGCTGTTGCTATCAACTGTGCTGCCAAGGCCGGAGAATGGATCAAGAGCAAGCAGGGAACGGTACAGCAGCTGAATACCAAGACCTCTGCCCAGGATCTTGTGACTGAAGTGGACAAGGGGGCGGAGCAGATGATCCGCAGACTGATTCTGACGCACTTTCCGGACCATGCCATTCTCGGTGAGGAGGGTGTCGAGCCCGGGCCAGAGGCTTCAGCCAAGGCGTTGGAGACGGCGCTGGAAGAGGATTATGTATGGATTATTGATCCGGTTGACGGGACGACTAACTACGTGCACGGGTTCCCCTTCTACTCGGTATCCATTGCGCTGGCTTATCAGGGGGAGATCATACTGGGCGTTATCTATGATCCTTCCCGGGATGAGCTGTTCATTGCCGAGAAGGGCAAGGGGGCCTATGTCCACGGCAACCCGACCCGAGTGTCCGGGGAGGCCGTCTTGTCGGACAGCCTGGTGGCCACAGGCTTTCCGATCGATGCGGCTTCCAATCTTCCGCAAAATATGGAGGCTTTGCAGGCCATCGTTCCCAAGGTGCGGAACGTCCGCGCGGGAGGCTCGGCTGCGCTGCACTTGGCTTACGTTGCTGCCGGGCGCCTGAGCGCCTATTGGGAGATCGGCCTGAACGCCTGGGATGTGGCAGCCGGGGTCCTTCTGATTGAAGAATCCGGCGGCCGGGTAACGGATACCAACGGGTCTCCCTATAGCCTAAAGGTGCGCAACATTGCGGCCACGAACGGCGCTATTCATGAAGAACTGCTGCAGGTGCTGGCGGACTCGGCCGGTTAATCTTCAAGTGTAAGGAGAGATCATCTCATGAACGAGAAGCAGGAGCGGGATCAGGAACTGCAGCGGAGGCTGAGCGAGCTGCTAACGGAAGGGGAGCTTGAGGCCGGAGAGGTACAGGAAGAAGGCCGGCGCCGAATCTCCCATCCCTATGAGATTGTCATTCAGACGAAGCATGATCCTATTGCCGAGGAGATCCGGGCATATCGGCGGCTGGGCAAGGAGCTGGACGACCGGTATGATAAGTATCTGGAGCAGGTGGAGAAGCAGAACCGGGAGAAGTAATCCGCAGGCCGGGACATCTCCGGCAGGCAACGGTTGTTCCAAAGGCTTTACAGCGGCGATGCCGGGGCAATCCCTGGTATCGCCGCTTTTTGTGCAGCCTTGAAGGAGGGTACTGCGTGTCCTGGATGAAATCCCGCATAGCGGTATCGCCGATCCATGCCGAGGTGGTAAACTGGAAAAAGAATGAAATGAGAAGGAGTGTTATCATGTCAATATTGTGGAGAAACAGGCTGTTCCAGGCTGCCGGCAGCCTCACGCTGGCGGTGTTCATGCTGTCAGCCTCGCTGGGAGGGAAGCCTTCCGCCATCCATGCCGCGTCTTCAAGCCCGCCGGAGCCCTTCCGGATTGTCAGTCTGGGAGATTCGCTTACCGTAGGCTATGAGCCGGGGATGGATCTCAATTCCAAGCCGTATGGCTTTGTCGAGCGCCTGCTGGAGCAGGGCTTGCTGCACGGCAGAACCGAGACCGTGAATCTGGGCATTGCCGGGCTGAAGGTTGAGGGATTGAAGCATTATGTACAGGCTATCGCAGATGGACGCTCCGTGACCGCGGATGACATTCAGCCATTGATCCCGGATCCCCGCACAGAGCAGATCGGTAGAGAAGCTCCGGCCGCCCGCGCGTTTATTGAGAAGGCCGACCTGATCACCGTGACCATTGGCGGCAATGATATGTACAATCTGACGTCCATGGCCGGAGCGGCAAATGCCGATGAGCTGGCGAAGCTGACCGGGGAGCTGTTTGAGCTTTACACACTGAATGTGACGGAGGTTGTCCATCGTCTTCATAGTATGAATCCTGATGCTGTTATCGTGCTTGCAGACCAGTATAATCCCATTCCTGAGCTTGCCGGCAAAGCGCTCTATGCCAAGCTGAATCAGGCTGCAGCACTGTTTACCGGGCATATCGAGGGTTTGGCGAAGCAGTTTAGTCAGCAGGGGATTTCTGTGAAGGTGGCTCCGGTCGCCAAGGAATTTGTAGGCAGAGAAATGACCATGACGCATATTTTGAGACTGGAAGACATCCACCCTAATCAGTACGGATACGAAACGATGGCGAAGGTGTTTGCCAACACCATATGGGGCAGCTACACCAAGCCTGCGGCCGCAGAGCCCGGGCAGCCGATGAATATTATCGTGAACGGCAAGGTCCTGAATACGCCGTACAAGCCGGTTCTGGTCAAGAATCAGAACTATGTAGCCATTCAGGATATCGTCAATGCCATCGGTGCAACCACAGTATGGAGCAACGAAACCTTAAGTGCTACGGTTACTTACAAGGGGCGGACCGTGGTCATTACAATCGGATCAAATCACATCAAGGTAAATGGCAGCCCTGTGCCCCTTACTACGCCAGCCTTTCTACACAAGGTTGGCAAGGAACATAAAACCTATGTCCCGCTCTCTGCACTGGTACAGGGACTGGGCCTGGATGTTCAGTACCACCAAAAGCTGAAGACGGTTTTTATTAATCCATAATGAACTCATAACTCATAACTCATAGTGATTTATCCCGTCATTAAGTCATTAACGTCATTCATTGTATATCAGCTCACTAAATAAGACATGACCGCGTCAAGGCATCCTGACACGGCCATGTCTTTTTAGTGTCTGTTAGAATTCAACGTCTACGCCTGGGCTGCCATCCGGCGGAAGGCTTCCTCTGCGGCAGCCAAAGTCTGATCAATATCTGCAGCCTGATGCGCGGTGGTCAGGAACCAGGCCTCATATTTGGAGGCCGCGAGTAAGATGCCTTGATCCAGCATGTGGCGGAAAAAGGCGGCAAAGGCTTCGCCGTCCGTATCCTGAGCCTCTTCATAGTTGGTGACCGGGTGGCTGCAGAAGTGGGTCGAGAAGGCGCCAGAAATCCGGTTGATCATCAGCGGAATGCCATGCCGCTGGGCCGAGGCCTGGAGACCGTCTGCCAGCTTGATAGCTAGGCGCTCCATTTCCTCATATACGCCCTCTGTCTGGAGCACCTCCAGACACGCGATGCCGGAGGCGATGGAGGCCGGATTGCCGGCCATCGTTCCCGCCTGGTAAGCAGGACCGAGCGGAGCAACCTGCTCCATAATCTCTTTACGGCCGCCGTAGGCGCCGATGGGCAGCCCGCCCCCGATAATTTTGCCCAGTGCTGTCAGATCGGGCTGGATTGCCTCATGATTGAGAAGGCCGGGATACGTTTGGGCAGAGCCATAATGGAAACGGAATGCGGTAATGACTTCATCATAAATGACGAGAGAGCCGTTAGCGCGAGCTAGCTTGCACAGCCCTTCCAGGAAGCCGGGCTTTGGCATAACCATGCCGAAATTGCCAACGATAGGCTCCACCATAACTGCGGCTACGTCATCTCCCCAGTGCTCCAGAGCTTCTTGCAGCGCCTCAAGATCGTTGAAGGGGACGGTAATAACCTCATGGGCAATGCTGGGCGGAATGCCCGCGCTGTCCGGAATGCCAAGCGTGGAGGGACCGGAGCCTGCGGCTACGAGCACAAGATCAGAGTGGCCGTGGTAGCAGCCGGCGAACTTAATGATCTTGCTGCGCTCCGTATAAGCCCGTGCGACACGAATGGTCGTCATGACCGCTTCGGTGCCGGAATTGACGAATCGGACCTTATCCATGGATGGTATGGCATCCTTCAGCATTTTGGCAAGCTGGATTTCGAGCTCGGTCGGCGTTCCGTACAGCACACCATTTTCAGCGGCTGAGGTGATAGCCTTTGTAATATGAGGATGGGCATGTCCGGTAATAATCGGTCCGAAGGCGGCCAGATAATCAATGTACTGGTTCCCGTCTGCGTCCCAGAAATGCGCGCCGCGGGCCTGCTTCATAAATACCGGAGCGCCGCCGCCTACGGCTTTGAAGGAGCGGGACGGGCTGTTGACCCCGCCTACAATATGCTTCAGCGCTTCCTCATACAGCTCGGCCGAGCGTGTTCTGTTCATAGATTGTGTCATTGGATGCTTCCTCCTCAATAATGAGGACAGGCTGCACTGATGGCGGCCTGTCCGTATGATGGGCTTTAGTTGTTGGGTGTAGAGGTGCTGCTGTTAGTGCCGGTGCTTTCTTCTACTTCCGGGGCAGGGGGATTCAGAACGTCCTGTACATAATCCTTCAGGCTTTCTGGATTCCCGACCGTGAGCACCGAGGCTCCGCCCACAGTGGTCTCCACGACCAGCTTCATCGGTGGAATCTGCTCACTGCCCTTCATCTCGCTCTGATAGCCGACATTGGCCAGCTTCCACATATCACTGACGTCGAGGTTCGTGTCGATATAAGGGCTGATGGATTCCAAAATGTCTGGAAGCTTCATAATCGAGGTTGTAGTCTGGAGCTTCTTCGCTACAGCCTTCAGCAGCTCACGCTGCCGTTCGGTCCGGGTATAATCTCCCATCTGATCATAACGGAAACGCGCGTATTGCAGTGCCTTGTCACCGTCCAAATGCTGCATGCCTTCCTTCAGGTCGATATCATATTCATGATTGTCTGCTTTGCTGCCGTACTTCATATCCTTCTCTACATAGAAATCAACGCCGCCCACGGCATCCACCAGCTTGATAAAGCCCTGAAAATCCGTGTACACATAATACTGGACCGGGATGCCGAGCAGATCGCCAACCGCCTTCATAGCGGTATTGGGGCCATGAGTGACCGCGGTATTGATCCGGCTCTTTCCGTGTCCCGGAATGTCAGTGTACGTATCCCGCATGACAGAGAATAAATGAATCGTCTCATCCACAGGGTCAATCGAGGCGACCAGCATGGTGTCCGAGCGTGGAATTTCGTCCTCCGCAAAGCCCCGGGCATCGACGCCCATCAGCAAAATATTAACAGGCTCTGTGCCTTCCCATTTCGGAGGCTCCGGCGCCTTGGCGTCCACCTGCTCCACATTGCGGAAGGGAGAAGCCTCGCCGTTCTTCTGCAGGCTGTCCAATCCTTGGTAAAACGATGTTCCATAATAAGTGCCGTATCCTAAAATACCCGCCAATAGCAGGCTGACCGTCCAAATCATTGTTTTCTTGATTTTTTTTCTTTTTGCTGCTTTTCGGGTTCTTCGGCTCATGCTCATCAGGCTCTTCCTTTCGGGGACTGCACAAGTGCATTTATAAATATAATGGTTGCTGGCTCTGTACAAGTATTCATTCTATTATAGATATTTTCGAAAAGACAAGCAATTTTAGCTTTGCAGAAGCTATATCGAAAAGTTGCACGGCCTTCATCCATTTCATAAGATAAGAAGTAGCTGAAGCATGGACAAGTATAGGAGGAGTGAATAGATCATGAGTGAGATGAGCCTGGAGATTGGACAGACGGTTCCTGATTTTACCCTGCCGGCCTCAAACGGTGAGCAGGTGTCCCTGCGTGATTACAAGGGGAAGAAGGTCGTGATTTATTTTTATCCCAAAAATATGACGCCCGGCTGCACAGACGAAGCCTGCGGCTTCCGGGATGCGCATGAGGAGCTTCAGGCGGAGGGAGCAGTCGTGCTTGGCATCAGCCCTGATCCGTTAAAGTCTCACAGTAAATTTATTGAGAAATACGGCTTGCCGTTTCTGCTGCTCTCGGATGAGGAGCACCGTGTGAGTGAGTTGTTCGGAGTGTGGCAGCTTAAGAAAATGTACGGCCGTGAGTATGAAGGCATTGTCCGCTCCACGTTTCTTGTGGATGAGGAGGGGCGTCTTGCGAAGGCCTGGAATAAGGTGAAGGTGGCGGGCCATGTAGAGGAAGTGCTAAGCGCCGTCAGATCATAACGCATCAGCCGCTGCCTTGGGGCAGCGGTTTTTTTCATAGAACATGCTTCATCACGAAATCTTTAATTTTAATTGCACCCGCGTAGTCTTTTTCAACAGCAGCCCCCATATAATCTATCAGAAAATCCGAAGTGAACGGTCAATCTCATAGATTATGATGGAGGTAGATTCATATGAAAAAAGCAATGCTGTTCCTAGTATGCGCGGTGTGCGGAATCATGTGGCTTCTGATGCTGAAGCCGGATGAGCCATATCTGTCTCCACCCGTTAACCCCGCCAAGCCGGATCATCCTACGTTTCATTCTATAGAAGATGCCAAGCCAGTAATGCCCTTCACAATGAAAAAGGCTGCAGACTCTGAAGCGGCCAATACGGCGGTCTCCATGCAGGCCGAGGCGGTGAAGCTCCTCCATAGCCTGCTGTCTTCAAGCAGCGCGCCTCAAGCTCCCGCGGTCCCTCAAGTCCCCGAGACTCCAGCCAAAACCGTGTATCTGACCTTTGATGACGGACCTTCCGGATTGACCGGAGAGGTCCTGGACATCCTGAAAGAGAACAACGTTCCGGCGACCTTTTTCATCCTCGGCAAGCAGGCCGAGCAGCGTCCGGAGCTGGTCAGCCGCATTGCGGAGGAAGGTCACGCCATCGGCAATCATACCTATGATCATGATTACAGCCAGTTATACCGAAAATTCACGCTGTTTTGGGATCAAATCAAGCAGACTGAGGAAATTATTCGCAGCATCACAGGCGAACGGCCCCAGCTGCTCCGGGCGCCAGGAGGCACAGCAGGAAAATTTGACGAAACCTATTTCAAGCTGCTGAAGCAGGCAGGCTACCGTGTGTTCGACTGGAATGCAGACAGCGGTGATTCCAAGCGGATCGGTGTGCCTGCCGACGAGATTGTTCGCCAATCCACGATGCAGACGGCAGGAGATGAGATCAATCTGCTGCTGCACGATGGCGCAGGGCACGAGGAAACCGTTAAGGCGCTGCCCCGCATTATCGAGCATTATAAGGAGGCAGGGTACCGCTTTGCCGTGCTGACGCCTGAGACCGCACCGGTACAGTTCAAGGTACAGAGCAAAGTCAAGCCTAAAGAGTCGCAGCCAGGCTCTAGGTGGGTTGCCGAGCATATCGTTCCTAACGGACAGCTGTTTGATCAGGGCAAGGTGCTGACGCTCGACATGGCCGGTCTGGCGGCTGAGTTTCAGCCGGGTGAATACCGGATAGAGAACGGCCGGCTGATGGTGCCGCTGCGCTCTGCGGTGGAGCGCCTTGGCGGACGGGTGAGCTGGGACGCGCCATCGAGAACCGCCAGGGTATCGCTTAGCGGAGCGTCATGGAGTGCCGATCCGGGCCTTGGTATGCTCTGGTCTCCGCATACCTCGATGAAGCAGCCTTCCGAGGTGATGATTTGGGGGAATGCCGTGTGGATTCCGCTCCGCGATATTCTGCACTTCTCGGGTCATCCGCTGAATCATGTGGTGATGAAAGAGCATGCTTATCAAATTGAAACTTTGTAGAAAAAACGTGCATTTTTTGTTTGTAATTATGAGGCACAAGTTATAGACTAGAGGTTGAGATAATAATCACAATCCCAACGAAACGGTTTAAAAGGGAGGGGGAGGCGATCCCCCTGCTTTGTTTTGGCGATATAGATTTCCACAAACCCTCACTTTTAAGCAGTGATGCATAATAGCGGCCGGTTATCCCGAAAGTAACACAATGACGAACCGGTTCAATCGCCGCCATTTCTTCTTGGGACCTCATTTAAAGCAAAGGAGGCAATTAACATGACAGAAACATCCCGTCCGCAATCGTCCGAAGGCTCGGAGAAGGTTGCCGAAAATCTGGGAGCACCGCAAGCGGGACTTCCGGATGTGTTTGATCAATTGCTGAAGCCTGAAATTCAGGAATCCCTGACGGTACTGGTAGAGCAGCTTCCCAAGCTGGCTGAAATGCTGACGTTCATGACCAAGGCATATGACTTCGGAAAATCGGTAGCTACCGACCCGGTTCTCGCCGAGGACACCATGGCTTCACTCAGCGGCTTCACCAAGCCGGTAACCGATGCGATGAAGAGCACCGCTTCTGCGGCCATTGAGGCCGGAGACCGCGTGCGCCTTCAAGGCGACAGCAACAGCATCAGCGTATTTGGCTTGATGAAAATGCTGAAGGACCCTCAGGTACAGAAGGGCCTGCGCTTTGCACAGGCTTACTTGGATGTGCTCAATGAGCGCGAAGGACAAACGAAACGTTAATTAAGAAACTGGATAAGAACGGAGGATGGTCATGTCTAAACATATTCTGATCCTGGGCGGAGGCTACGGCGGTCTGCTGAGCGCTCTCTCGGCCCGTGAGCATTTCGGAATGAACGCAAGAATCACGGTAGTTAACCGTTTTACAACGCACCAGATTATTACCGAGCTGCATCGTTTGGCGGCTGGCAATATTGCTGAAAAGGCGGTTGCCCTGCCTTTGGACAGGCTGCTTCGCGATGCGAACGTAGACCTGAAGATCGGTACCGTTAAGGAAATCAAGCCGGACAGCCGCTCGGTAGCTCTGGAAAACGGCGCGTCTTTGACGTATGACATGCTGGTTGTTGCACTGGGCAGCGAAACCGCATTTTTCGGCATTCCTGGACTGCAGGAGAACAGCTTTGTGCTGAAATCCGTGAACGATGCAAACCGTCTGCATAAGCATGTAGAGGATCGCATTGCGGAATACAGCAGAACGAAGAATCCGGCAGACGCTACAATCGTAGTAGGCGGCGGCGGCTTGACCGGCGTTGAGCTTGTTGGCGAGTATGCTGACATGCGTCCGGAGCTTGCCCATAAGTACGGCATTTCTCCGGACGAAATCAAGCTGTACTGCGTAGAAGCAGCACCTTCCATTCTGCCAGGCTTCCCGCCAGAGCTGGTGGACCGTGCGACGACAAGTCTGCAAAAGCGCGGTGTAAACTTCCTTACCGGCCTGCCGATCACGAAGATGGACGGCACCGAAGTAGAGCTGAAGGATGGAAGCACGCTTCAAACAAGTACACTGGTATGGACAGGCGGCGTACAAGGTAACTCCGTGGTGGCGAACTGCGGGATCGAAGTGAACCGCGGCCGTGCTACAGTCAATGAGTTCATGCAGTCTACCTCCCACCCGGATGTATTCCTGGCCGGCGACAGCGCTGTGGTAATGGGGCCGGAAGGCCGTCCGTATCCGCCAACAGCACAGCTGGCTTGGCAGATGGGCGAGCTTGTAGGCTACAACCTGTTTGCTTATGCCAATGGCGGAGCTATGGAAGCCTTCTTGCCGGTATTCTCCGGTACGCTGGGCAGCCTGGGACGCAAGGACGCGATCGGTACGATCGGCGCCAACAAGACCCAGCTTAAAGGTCTGCCGGCAACGCTGATGAAGGAAGCAAGTAACATGCGTTACCTGTCCCACATCAAAGGTCTGTTCACACTAGCCTACTAGGTACCCTATACGTAAAGAACCCGAGCCCTCGAAATCCTTTGATTTCGGGGGCTCTTTAGGTTGTGCGCCAAAATCTCCCGCCAAACGTGGTCTATCTTTTTGCAATCTTGGAAAACCTATTCATAGACTCCCGCACATGTTCAGTTCAAAGGGAGAAATGAACGAGAAGAAGAGGTGGAGGCCATTGTTCCATTCATCGTGGCAGTCCCAAGAGCAGGCACACCCGTACTGGGGACCGGAGCTGCTTGTTAGGGTCGTCAAAAAGACAAGCTCTGTCATCCTGGGTCATGACGAAGAAATTTCTCTAATCCTGATTGCTATGCTGGCCGGCGGGCATGTGCTGCTGGAGGATGTGCCGGGCGTAGGTAAGACCAAGCTGGTTCGGACCCTGGCGTCCGTGCTGGGGTGTGATTTTGGCAGAATTCAATTTACGAGTGATCTCATGCCTGGCGACATTACGGGAACGATGATGTATCATCCGCAGCGCGGAGAATTCCAATTCAAGCGGGGCCCCGTGCTTTCAGCCCATTTGATCCTGGCGGACGAGATTAACCGGGCCTCTTCCCGGGCCCAGTCTGCGCTGCTGGAGCTGATGGAGGAGGGGTCTGTCAGTGTGGACGGCGAAACCTACCCGCTGCAATCCCCCTTTTTCTTGCTGGCCACGCAAAATCCGATGCAGTTCGAGGGCACTAACCGGCTGCCGGAGGCTCAGCTGGATCGCTTTATGATGAAATTGGGGCTCGGTTATCCCCATATGGAGGATGAGCTGCTGCTGCTTCAGCGGGCACACGGCGAAGGCGCGCAGCGGCTGCCGGGACCTCTCCTGGCCCCTTCAGAGCTGTTGACTATGCAGCGGGCGGCTTCCCGGGTGTATGTCGACGACAGCATTCAAAAATACCTGGTGCAGATCGCAGCGTCCTCCCGCACAGATAAGGGCATCCGGCTTGGCATCAGTCCGCGGGCAGTCCTGGCCTGGATGAGAGCATCCCAGGGCTCTGCCTTTATGGATGGCCGGATGTACGTCATTCCGGACGATTGTCTCCGGGTCGCTGTGCCCGTACTGGCTCATCGCCTGCAGCCGGCTTCCGGAGTCCTGGCGTCCGGATGGAGCGCAGCAGATACCGTCAAGCAGCTGCTGAGCCGATTTGAGCTGCCACGGCAGCGAGCGGCGAAAGGCGGACGTGGATGAAGCGCGCGCATCCGCCGGCTTCCCGCCCTGCAACAGAAGACAAGGCGTCCTTGGCCACGGGGAGCAGCATGGCCTGGGCCTGGCTGAGAGCTATATGTCTCTGGGGCATCGCAGGGGTCCTTTACACCTGGCTCGGCGGGGCGTCGCTGCGATTTCTGTGGCTGCTGTGCACGGCCATACTGCTGAGCGGCGCTCTGCTTGGCCTGACCGGACCAAGGGCGATCAAGATAGACCGCAGGCTTTCACCTGTCTGCATTTATGCAGGTGAAGAGACAGAGCTCACGGTTTCGCTGAAATTCGCCACGCTGATGCCAGTACCGTGGATGATGCTTCAGGTGCAGATCGGGGGAGCGGTCGTCCGCAAGCTCTGGTTCCCCGGATTTCGGCGGTCTGCTGAGTTCAACTGCCGGATTCCGCTGAAGGAGCGAGGGAGCTGGGAAGGGGGAACCTGTACGGTGAAGTGGGGCGATATGTTCGGCTGGTTCCGTTATCACAGGGAGGTGAAGGGAATGAGGGAGATTCAGGTGATTGTGCTGCCCAAGCCGATGAATCTGAAGGGCTATGATGAGCGAATCCTGGCAATGGATGAGCAGGACGTTCCTTCTCCTTTCCATAGCCAGGGCTGGCCGGGGCTGGACCTCCGGGAGTATGTACCGGGTGATCCGCTGAAGTGGGTTCACTGGAAGAATAGTGCCAGAGCGGGAAGGCTGCATAGCCGTGTTCCGGAGCAAGGACCGCTGACAGAGCGGCTGATCCTGCTCGATACGGAGGCTTCCGGTTATCCCGTCTCCGGCAGCTGTCCTGGCGATGAGCTCTTTGAGCTCGCTGTTTCCGCAGCGGCCGGCTTGCTGTACCGGGCGGCGCTGACTCAAGGCGAAGCATATTTACAGCTGCCGGGCCACACGGCTTCCATCGTACATCTGCGCCGAGAAGAGCAGAGCGGGGAAGGCGGCTGGCTTCTGCCGCTCGCAAATGTACAGCTGCAGGCTTCCCTGGCAAAAGCCGACCTGCAGCTGGATGAATTCAGCGCATCCCGTTCGCTGGACGTGCACGTCGTCACCGGTGTCCTGCATCCCGGGCTGGCAGAAGCAATATTCAGGCTGCGGCGGGCTGGAAAGCAGGTTACCGTGCATCTTATTCTCGCTAAGCAGCAGACCGGCGGCAGAGAGCTGACCGGGCTGGAACGGCAATGGATGGAGTCCGGGGGTCGGCTGTTTGACCTCCGTGACGGATTTTTTTACCCGGCAGGGCTGACGGACAGCCTGCCTGATCAGGAGGAGTACCATGAGCCTAATATCCGCTCCGATGCAGAAGCCTGAACAAGCCGCGCGTCAGCAGCTTCGCAGCTCTAACGCTTCTCCGTTTGTCTTGAGATGCATGATGACTCTTCCTGCCGCCGGGCTGCTGATCGAGTGGCTGCTGCCGCTTCAAGGGCTGGGCGGGAGTAACGGAGGAGAAATGCTGGACCTTTTATTCTGCCTGACCGGTATATTACTGCTTCAGGGACTGAGCGGCTTGAAGGAATGGCTGTGGCTTCCGCTGAATGCGGTGCTGCTGCTGGGGTGCTGGGGCTATCTGCTGGATACGCCATCTCTGCTGTATGGGGTGGGAGAGTATTTTCAGAATATTCTCCCGAGTGATGCCGCCCTGCTGTCGCAGCCGCAGCATTTCAGCCGGCTCAGCACAGAAAGCCGCGCCTTGATTCTTCTGCTGGGCTGGGCAACGCTGGTATCGGCGGTGCAGCTGCTGTTTCTGCATCGCGGCAGCTTATGGCTGTTTGGCGGAGCTACAGTCCTGTATCTTGCTGTGCTGGAGGGCGCGCTGGAGCTGCCTGTCTATGGCGGGTTTATCCGCTGTGCATTTTGGATGCTGCTGGCGCAAGGGATCTCCTTCTTTATTTCATTACAGCTGGAAGAAGCGGGTTCCGGAGAAGAGGGAGTGCCTGTATTGCATAACAAGGCATTCCATAGCAGCCGGCGGAGCCGGCTGCTATGGATTACCCTCGCTGCAGCAGGGGTGCCGGGAATGCTGTATGCCGCAGGCCAGGCGGTGGAGCCAGCTTCCGGGAACGGCTGGACGCTGGAATCCATGGTCGAACGGGTGTCGGACTGGTCTGCAGGCACGGCCGGCAGCTCTGTGATAAGCCGAGGGAGCAGTCGCACCGGCTATGATGCGCTGAGCGGAGATCTTGGCGGACCGCTTGAGATCGACACCGAGCTGGTGTTTACCGTGCAGTCAGGGCATCCTTCGTACTGGCGGGGAGAAGCAATGGCCTATTATTCCGGCAGGCGCTGGATTGCCGAAGACCGCGTGTCGGTTTCTTTAGAAACCGGGAGCGGCGCCGCCACCCGGCAGCCGGCCTCCGGAGCGGCTCATAGGCAGACCTTTACCCTGCACAGCTCCGCGTATGATGGGATGCCGATATTTTCTGGCGGTGTCGTGAGCGGAGTCGAAGGCTTTGCAGACCATCACGGAGAAGCGCTGTCTCCAACGCTTGCATCCGGCCTGATCTCCGGTGCTATGTATCTGGAGGGGGGCATAGATGGCCTGAAATCGTACACCGTAACATCGGAGCCGGTCTCTCTGGAGCCGCCTGACGGCAAGCAGGCCTTCACGGAGAAGAAGACTTCTCCCAAAGGACTCCTGTCCCAAGGTTCCCTGCAGGTATTACAAGAGGAGGGGCTCCAAAGTGCGTTATCTCCTTACCTCCAGCTGCCTTCCGATCTTCCCGGACGCATTGGAAAGCTGGGCTTCCAGCTGACAAAGGAGACAGATGATGTCTACAGCCAGGCGCTGAATGTACAGACCTATCTGAAAAATAACTTTCCTTACACCTTGAACACCACCATTCCCGCAGGGGGTGAGGATTTCGTCGATGATTTTCTGTTTCAGCAGAAGCAGGGGTACTGCACTCATTTTGCTACCGCGATGACCGTGCTGCTGCGGACCCAAGGCATCCCGGCAAGATATGTGACCGGCTTCGCGCCCGGCGAGCGGGATGACCAGCTGTCCGATACGTACCGAGTAACACAGCAGGAGGCTCATGCCTGGGTGGAGGTATATGTGCCGGAGCAGGGCTGGACGACCTTTGATCCTACTCCGGGCTATCATGCAGATGGGCCCGCTATGAGCTCCCAGGCAATTCCCTCTAAGCAGGGCTTGACGCAGCAGCTCGGCGCTTTTATGCAAATGCTGGGTGAGTCGTGGAGAAGTCTGAAGAACGGAGCTGCTTCATCGCAGTTCTTGCTGATCACACTGTGTGCTCTGCTTCTGTTGCCTATTCTTACCGTGGCTGCGGTCCGGATGTGGCGGGTGCGTCTTCTCGGGAACAGGCTTCGTAAAGGAGCCGCGCAGGATGCGGCTGTGCTGGAGAGAGAGCAGCTATTGTGTGCGGCAGATCAAGTGTGGAGACGACTTGCGAGACGTTATGGGGCAATGGGGAATGCGGTTACCGTCAAAAAGTACATGCAGGCTCTTCCCCTCCGCGAAGCACAGCTTTGTGCCGAGCTGGCCTCCTTTGCTGCTCTGTGGGAACGTACTGCGTACGGTGCGGAGAGGCTGAGTCGAAGCGAGAAGGTAAGCTTTTTACGGCAATGCCGTTCTCTCGCCAAAAAGCTGTCATAAAAACATCCCCTCCCTTTCCTTGACGGTATGAATTGGGGTTGCGTATAATTAATCTCAATAATTGAGGGAGGCCCGTTAATGAACAAGCCTAATGAAATCATCGTTGTCTTGGACTTCGGTGGACAGTATAACCAGCTTATTGCACGACGGATTCGTGATTTGGGAGTATACAGCGAGCTGCTGCCTTACAATACTCCAGTCGAGAAGATTCAAGCGTTGTCGCCGCGCGGCATCGTTTTTTCCGGAGGACCCTCTAGTGTGTATGCAGAAAATGCACCGCATGTGGATCCGGCTATCTATGATTTGAAGGTTCCGATTTTTGGAATTTGCTATGGCATGCAGCTGATGGCCCATCAGCTAGACGGTAAGGTAGAACGTGCCTCCAAGCGGGAGTATGGCAAGGCTGAGCTGATGTTCAATGAGAACTCGGTGCTGGTCAAAGGTCTGGAGAATAACCAGACGGTCTGGATGAGCCACGGGGATCATGTTGTGTCCCTGCCAACCGGCTTCAAGCTGGACGCGGGCACGGAATCTGCCCCGATCGCAGCGATGAGCAATGTGGACAAGCAGCTGTACGCGGTGCAGTTCCATCCGGAGGTTCGTCATTCCCTGCAGGGCAATGAGATGATCAAGAACTTCCTGTACGAGGTCTGCGGCTGTGAAGGCAATTGGAGCATGGAGACGTTCATTGAGGATCAGATCCGCGAAATCCGCGAGACGGTCGGACAGCAGAAGGTTCTCTGCGCACTGAGCGGCGGCGTTGATTCTTCCGTCGTAGCTATGCTCATTCACAAGGCGATTGGCAACCAGCTGACCTGTATGTTTATTGACCATGGCCTGCTGCGCAAAGGCGAAGCGGAAAGCGTCATGGAAACCTTCGTCGGCAAGTTCGACATGAAGGTGGTCAAGATTGATGCGCGTGATCGTTTTATGTCCAAGCTTGCGGGTGTCGATGATCCGGAGCAAAAGCGTAAGCTGATCGGCAATGAGTTCATTTACGTGTTTGATGAGGAGTCCGCAAAATTCGATGATTTTGCCTTCCTGGCTCAAGGCACGCTGTATACAGATATTGTGGAAAGTGGTACGGATACGGCTCAAACGATCAAATCCCACCACAATGTCGGCGGTCTGCCGGAGGACATGAAGTTCAAGCTGATTGAGCCGCTGAAGACCTTGTTCAAAGACGAGGTTCGCAAGGTTGGCGAAGAGCTTGGGCTGCCGGAGGAAATTGTATGGCGCCAGCCGTTCCCGGGACCGGGCCTTGCAATTCGCGTGCTGGGTGAGGTTACCGAAGAGAAGCTGACCATCGTCCGCGACTCGGATTACATTTTGCGTGAAGAGATTGCCAAGGCCGGTCTTGACCGCGAAATCTGGCAGTATTTCACCGCGCTGCCGAACATGAAATCCGTTGGAGTTATGGGAGATGCCCGTACGTACTCCTACACCGTCGGCATTCGCGCTGTTACGTCCATCGACGGCATGACCGCAGACTGGGCGCGTATTCCGTGGGATGTGCTGGAGAAAATCTCCGTGCGCATCGTCAACGAGGTCGACAACGTCAACCGCATCGTATACGATGTGACGAGCAAGCCGCCGGCAACGATTGAGTGGGAATAGGTAGGATGTTTTAATGCTGTTGAACACCCATAAACCCTTGGTACATAAGGGTTTATGACGTTAACAATATTGATAATGCGTCTGTACCTGCAACAATAGAGTGCAAAAATTACTCTCTTTTATCTGCGTTATTTAGCAAATAGAAGGGAGTATTTTTTATGACAAAAATTCACGAGTTGATCGAGGATTTCAAGCTAAACCAAGAAATTTTGGGTAGAGAAAAGAAGTACGTTGATCTTTGTATGTTTAGGTTGTTTAGGTGGGAGAAGTTTACCGTTAATCAGTTAGGTGTTACAGAAGCCGAGGAAGTAAACCAGCTTCATATCAAGAGATTCATACAGGATCGTCAACGTGCAGGGAGAGAAGTTAACAGAACGATTAATAACAATATTGCGACTTTGAAGGTGTTTTTTCAATACTTGGTAAATGAAGAGTTTATTGATGAGCAAAGTAATCCAATGCGCAGGATTAAGAATCTTAAAGAAGAAAAGACCGTAATTGTTACGTTCAATGATGATGAGGTGTCGAGGATAATCAATGACCTCAAAGAAGAGACATATTCCAATGTTCGTGACAAGCTTATTCTTATCATGCTTTTTGACACAGGTATTAGGGTTTCTGAGCTATGTAATATCAAAAATGATGATATAGCCAGGCGACACATTTTGATTCATGGGAAAGGCTCCAAACAACGTCTTGTGTACATTAGCACTATTATGAGGAAGTATATGAGAAAGTATGAAGCGTTAAGAAAGGAAAGATTTAAGAGAAGATTACAGGATGAAATTGAAGATTACTATTTCCTAGATCAATCTGCTGTTCGGTTGTCCCGCTCCCGTATCAATAAGATATTGAAAGAACATTGCAGCAATGCGGGTGTCAGAAATGAAGTCCGATGTTCTCCACATGATTGTCGGCATTATTTCGCACAAAAACAGTTAAAAAATGGAATTGATATATACAGTTTGAGTAGATTGATGGGGCATTTTGATACTCAGATTACTTCAAAGTATCTACGGGGACTAGAGCAAGAGGATATTTTGCAGATTGGTCGTTTGCATAGCCCGCTCAACGGAGTAAAGATAAAACAAGGCTCAATTCAGAGTCTGAAACAATAAAACTAAACATATTGGTCTTGATGAGGTTACTATTCAATGCTGTTATAGACCGCATAGTGCCAATGTAGGCTTGTGAAGGAGGTTCCAAGACAAATACCTTACCAGACTCTAGGCAAGCCATTAGAGCCGAAAATGACCGTCTGAGAGAGGGGGCAATGGTTGACCGTCTCATACTAGGGTATGTTAGCGCGGAGGATTAACCGATCAAGAAAATGATATGGTAAAGAGTAATAACATAATCAAAAGGCTTGTGGTTGCACTTCCAGCACTCATAAGCCTTAATTAATTTCATAAGAACAAAGGAACATAGACATGAGTTATAAAATGAGTTAGTTATGTTTTAGGTGATGGAGGAAGACATAAAATGACACAAACTCACTTTGAAAAATCCGATTATTGGAGGGCGTTGATTCTTTACGGTCTCAATGCCGCTACCATAAAAGATTGCATTAGGTCATTGGGATTCTGTCTGTGTCTGATCTGTTGGAGATGTTTTTCTGCCTTTTTTCTGCAAGTTCCAATGAACGCTTGCTATGCTTATCCTTGAACATCTGAGTCATGATGATTGCATTTGCTTCTGTTAAACCTAGTGCAAATTCAAGTTCGCCCTTATTACGCAACTTGTCTAATGTAGCATATAATTCTGCATCAGAATCTTGTAGTACACAATCATGTGCTTCATAGTAGTATTGCAATCTTAATTGTGCAAGGAGATTACTGTTAAAGGCTCTCTTGAACTCTTTTACTCCTTTCATGTTAGCCTTAAATAAGTCACTTCCCTTTAAGTTATGAATAATTAGCATTCTTCTTCGAAGATCGGCAATTTCCTTAATCTCAGACTTATTTAACTTCCGATGCAAACCGTCAGTGTCGCACCCCCCCCAAAAAAAATTTCCTTAATATGGATGATGTCTTTGACTTTGCTTAGTTTATTGAATACTGACACTAGACTAGACTTAGTATGTCTGAGATACGTTTGGATAAATTCTTCTAACATCTCAAAGTCTTTATCGTCTTTATCGTAATCTTCGATTGCATCGCTAAATTGCTTTTGGAGGTTACCTAGATGGTGACCTCTAGTAATGTACATTGCATTAGAAAGTTTGGCGTCAACTACATCGAGTTCAAGAATCCACTTGGTAGCAGACATAGGATTGATCTTATTGTTTTTCTTGATCAGATAGTCGATAACGAGCGAACATAGATCAAATTCTCCTGCAAGTTGCCCCTGACCATTGTTTGAGCGCTTATCTTCACGTTTGGCTTTAATAATACGCTTGCCACCGCATGTAATAATGCGCTTTGTACCTCTGCCAGTAACATCTACGTTTTCCCATTCTTCACGCGCACTCTTGATAATACTGTTAAATGAACGAGTAGGTACTGTACCGTTTTTCTTTAAAGCTTGCTTCTGCACATTGCTACCGTACCTATTAACCAATTCTATAAGTGTAAATCTATAACTCAATTTGATCGACTCCTTTTGATTTTATTAGTATTTTATGACCTTTAAAATTGTGCAAGATCGAGGTATTATATTTTGATTATTAATAGGTCGATTCTGCACAGTTTTTCCGCTACTTTTATTTTGATAATTACTGATGGATTAGGGATAGTTGTACTAACATGACCACTAATAGATGCAAATCTGATCATTGCGTGACTAGCCTATCGGCGCGCTAGTAATTTTTCGCCTAAAGGCTCAAAATTGCTAACTTTTTAGCTCGCCAACGCTACGCTGTTGGCTCACTCTGAGTTTTGGAACTTTGGTCGGACAGATAAAGATAAACTAAAGGTAATTCATATTAGCATGGTCTAAAAATTCCGCAAAGATCACCTACAACAACGTATTTTCCCTTAAAGACAAGCAAAATCTCAAGCATATTCGGCTTAGGATTAGATATCTATATAAACATTGGGCTGACCATGATTGCTTGCTGTTGTTAAGATGATTTCTGATTTAACGAACTACGTTCAAATGACCACCCATTCACATGCGCGATTCTTCCACTTAATACATTGGAGATATTCTTCGGATAAACACCAAGTTCTCTAGATGCTTCAGTCTGCGACTTAAACTTACGTTGTTCCCCCGTTTCTAATCGAGTTGCGATTAATGGTTTCTCTTTCTTCTTTACTAGCCCAGTTTCATAAGCATGAGCAATATTCTCTTTTCGAGTCATCCAATTTAAGTTTTCAAGTCTGTTATCCAATTTTTTTCCATTGTCATGATTACATTGCTCTTTCTTTTCTGGATTGGGAATAAACGCTATAGCAACTAACCTATGAACAAAGAATTTCTTTGATTTATGCCCTTTCTTTGACAGTTCAATACTAGAATATCCATTGCGTATTTGTTGTTTTAAAATTTTTTCTTTACGAGAAAGACTATTGCTTAGACTTTTAATTCGTCCAAAATTTGATACTTCGTATATCCCCTCATAATCTTTTACGGGAAGCCATACTTCACCTTGTAAATCCTCTTTTTGATTCATTTCGTTGATTGTCATGATAACCATCTCCAGTGTTTCGAATTGATGAGGAGAACAACAAATAACCCTTGCCAAGATGGCAAAGGCTTATTTTTAATTGTTCTTAAAAAAGGGGAGTGCACCGCTTTTTCTCTCTTACCTCTAAAAGTGTCGAAAACAACGTTTATTCACTCGAATTGGCAACAAGACTTTTTATGGTTACGTGTGTTTATAAGTTGCTCTTGTATAACTAAGCGATGGAAGAGGAGTGGACATTGTCGGGGCGGAGGGTACGGCAGCCGGACGCGGCTATGATTCACCCTGACGTAGCCATGGACATGATGCAGACGGAAGAGCGTCCACAGACTTTTATAATGTCCCGAGTTAATGGGCGGAAACGCTGGCGAGTCCCGTTTTCAGCAAGTTTGCCGTGTACAAAAATGTCTCCGCGGTGCTGGAGGGTGACGGGTGCTAACAGACCTGAATTAACCGCATCAGCATACATGGCGAGAACTCATGTGCTATAAATTGAAATTAGATTGAATAACATGCTCTCAGCAGAGAGGCTAATTATATTTCCGATACGAGGGATATCAGCAAATACGTAAGTCACGTTCCATTAAATGCTTATGAATAGTTCAAAGTTTTCAAACAATTTAAAGATATTTTAAAGCTTTCAGACAGTTTTAAACCTTTAAAAGAAGCGAACTGAGTAAGCAATCATATTTTAGCACTCTACTTTTTATTAGTACTATGGAAAACCGTATAAGAGAATGAGTCTCAGTTTTCCCATAACTTGAATTATGGGAAAAGACTTGAGAAGAGTGGGGCGTGGTTTACAGATGAAAATCAATTTTTATCATTTCGTAAACGCCGAACACATACATTTAGACTTCCGACCTAGATTTACGGGTTGCTTATATTCTGTGACCTCGTTCGTAACCACGATAGTGCTCTGTCGTATATCTAGCAAATTTTTACTAGCTTTGACCTCATAATTGAGGTGGAATATTTTGCGATAATCGTATTTAAGAGAGGAGTTACATATGAACAAACAAAGCCTAGTTGCTTGGCTTGACACAAGAGAATGCGTCAATGTTCAAATGCCTAATGAAATATTTGAGGGTTTCTCAAAAGCAGATTATAAAAGCTCTAATCATAAGTGCTTCGGATATGCCTATTACTATAAAACCTCAAAGCTGTCACCTAGCGTTGCGAGTCACCAGACGAGCTGTATCAGGGTAATAGCACCTCGCAAGACATAAATGCACTTGTAAGATGGTGTCGATATAAAACGCCTTAGAAGCAACGCTAGGAGCCTTAAAATTGATATGCGATACTTTCTAAAATTACTAAAACCCAAAAGGTACAAATTTTGCCCGCTTTATAAATAGAGTTATATATATATATATATTATATTATTAAATAACTAATTATATATAATATAACAATCTAATTATAAGGGGTGCAAAATTTGTACCTTTTGGGTTTTAGCTAAATTGAAAGGGTAGCTGAGGGCTACCCTTTTCTTATTATTCTTAATAATTCATATTGTGCGCTGTTACTCATTTGTGATATTGCCTTGATCAAAGATAATTTCAACCACGTTAATAGGGTTTAAAACCTTTGTAAAAATATAAAAGAACTTTTAACGATGTTTAAACCTTTTAAACCTTTTAAACCTTTTAAACCTTTAAAAACCATTAAGTATTCTGCCAAAATAGTAGAAATATACCTTCTTTGATCACTATAAAAAGTGAACCACTCTGAGTAATCGGAGAGTTTTATTTTTGTGTATTCAATCACAGGTAAAAAAACTTATGAAGGAGAGATGATTTAATGAATGACAATCAATTAAGAGAAGCGATGTTTCAAATCCAGCAACGATATGGAACGCCAACAACTTTTATAGCTAACCGTGTAGGGGTCTCAAGGGAACATTTGTCAAGATGGCTTCACAATGTAGACTATGTGATTTCAAAGGAACTTCTGAATAAACTTAAACACTTTGTAAAAGAGGAAAGATAAAATATTTATTGACGATAAATAATGAAATAATGCCAATAAGCAGCCCAAGAGCATAAAAACTCATAGGCTGTTATTTTGCAGTTTTTGCAGAATATGAGGGGAGTGAGTTTTATTGAGTAATGCTACGATTATTCAAGGAAGAAATGAAATTTACATTGGTTCAGATACCGCAACATCAGTTGAAATAGATGGAGTGTTGTACAGACAGGATACAAATGCTGTAAAACTGTATCAGGTTGACAATATGATTATTTTTTGTTCGGGTACGTTGACCTATTGTTACTATGTCATGGAGCAATTTCAGCAATTAAAAGTTAGGGGTACTGATCAACTAAGACAGCTTATTATACGAACTTATGCTGGACAAAACATAGAAATTATAGTTTGTGAACATAATGGGGATCAGACTGTTATTCATCAGTTATCAGCTTATAACGACTTTGTACCAGTGATTCATAGCAACATTCCTGCTGATGGGTTAAATCTTCTGACAGCAGGGATAAAAACTAAGGAGTCATATGAAATAGCTAGTTCTGATTTACTGGAAGGTCAACCATTAAAAGAAACTTATAAAAAAGTTTTCGACAGCATTGCATTTGAAGGCATTGGAGGTACACTTTCTGTATATAGAGTAAACAAAAGTGGAGTAAACTGTTGCCTAGTCCATGAGATCATTGAGCCAGATAATTTAATAAAGATCAGTATAGATGTTCTAATTGATTATTATCAAAGACATTGCATAGTAGGAGAGCGCATTTACGGAAAAGTCTTTATGGGTGTGAATCTTGCCCTCGAAGATGAAGATGGTGTTTTGAAATTCCAAGGCTCTAAAGGAGAGATATTTGATCGTAATGGAACCCTTGTCATGAAGCTTGGATTAGTTGATGAGAATCCTGATAAATTCGGCTTGTGGTCATTTAATGATATCACTAGGGTTAGAGTGGATGACACTTCTGGATTCGCTATTGATAGAGCAACACCTGATTTAAATAACTATCCTGATGGATGGGAAAAAGTTATGTGGGCTGACCCAAGTGATGGAACGCTTTACGCTCACGATCTGGTTGCCGAGAACATCAAGATTGTTAATGATATCGGCAAAACGATTCTTGACGCTGAAAACAATTACTTAGATATTGGCGATTTTAAAGATATCGTAATGGATAACAAATTGACCACTCTAGAGAAGATGCAGATTATCACTGAGTTGTACAAGATTGAAGCAGGTTATCATAGAATGCTTGAACAAGCTGATGAATATAAACGTTCTCAGCGTGATGATGTGTTTGATATGGAAGCTCAGTTTTTTGCTAAGTCTCCAAGCACTATCGACCTGTATTCCACAGACCCATTAACTAGCGCCTACTTCGACTTGCTGAACTACATGTCTCAGTATATTGACATTATATCTCAAGCGCCTTTAAACATTGATGTAAACTCACCTAAAACAGAACAAACCAGTGAAATCGCAGATCGTGCAGAGCTTATCTTGAAATTTAAAACTTATTACGATGAGGAGAAAAATCTTCGGAATAAGATTGAAGATGCTCAGTTTTACTCTGGTTTAAATATGGGGCAATATTACAATAATGTTGTCATTGGCGAGTATGGATTTATTGCTCTTAGAAACGATGGCAAATACCGATCTGTACTTAACGCTACAAATGGATTGGCATTGCAAAAGTGGGAAAATAATAGGTGGACAAATAAGGTATACGCTTCTATAGGGAGTTCCACTTATGAAGATGGGACACTCATTTCGGAAGACCTAGTAGCCAAGAGACTACGCATTGAAACTAAAAATGGAAATGTGTTATTGGATGCTGGAGCGCTGAATTTTGATTTTTCTGTGCTGGACTCTATTATTATTGATGATGTTATTGTGTCAACGGAAAAGATCACTTTAGCTAATAACTATAAGAGTATTGCAAAACAGTATTTGACCCTAAAAGAGCAAATTAACCACTACGTAACCACTATTTATAATGACAGGGATTCCTCATATTATGAATTGGATGATGCTAGGAATTATCTGCAATCCGCTGGCAACGAACTTACGTCTTCATATAATGAATTAACTAGTTATATGAATCCAGTGTTCGCAGACATGAATAGAACTACTCACATTGGCGCTGATCTCGGTTCAACTAGAGTGGAGTTTCATTTAAGATGGGAGAATTTCTATAAGGCATACGAGAGTGCTAGGGTCAAACTTGCCGACTTCTTAGAGAAGTCTTCTTTGCAGTTGGGCAGAAACTACAATAATACAGTCATTGACGCCGAGAATGGGATTATGGTTACTAGAGGTAACATGATGAATAGAACCACGCTAAATGCAACAGAAGGTATTAAGATCGAAAAGAATATCGGAAGTGCTGGTAGTCCTAATTGGGAGAAACGATTTTATGTTGATCTGGATGGGAATCTTTTTGCAGACGAGTTGAGTGCGAGAAGATTGCGTATTCTTGATGGTAAATTAGGGGATGCTATTATTTTTGATTGGGAAGATGGAATTACGATCAACGGCAAAAACAAAGAACAGATCAGATTGAATGCAAATGAAGGCATTGCTATTGATGTAGATGGTGAAGAAAGATTTTGGGTGCACAACGATGGTACGCTGAGGGCGAAACGATTAATCATTACAAATGATGATGTTGACCCAACACAGTTGCCTGATGGTTCTTACGTCTCTAAGCTCGCTGTGAATGAACTTAGAACGATAAATGGAGTAAGCCCACAAGACTATATTCACATCAAAGACAACTTTTTCAGATTCTACACTGGTACTGGAACAGAATACGATCTTGAAAAATTAAGCTTTCATTTGGAGAATAAAGGTGGAGACACTTATGCAGTTGTGAAAATGGGCATTGGTAATAAGTTAAAAAATGAAATTGGTTTTATCAGAAAAGATGACGAAGCTTTTAAGCTGGACTACAACGCCACGACTGGATATTACAGAAGATTATGGTTGACCAACAGAGTAGGGGCAGGTGAGTTTGGAGCCATTCTACAGTCTGTAGGTGCTGGCATTAAGCTAGTAACCGATAGTCACACAATCAGGCTTGAAGTCGATGCTAGTAATTATATTGAAATTGCTCCAACTGGTATTAAAATTGTGGGGACAAGAGTAGATTTCGATTAAGAAATAATAATGAAGTCTGTATTTAATTGCCTAACAAGGCGGTCAGCTCTAAGGGAATATTAGGTCTCAATTTAACACCATTTAAAGCTTTAGAAGGTTTCAAATACTTTAAATGCTTTTTAAATGCTTTTTAAAGCTTTTAAATATGCCTTTAAATATGCCTTTAAATACTTTGAAAATATTTTGTATTGTTTTGAATTACTTTTAAATACTTTTAAATACTTTTAAATACTTTTAAATACTTTTAAATACTTTAGAGATGCTTACTTTGAAACCCTCTAATAGATCTAGCTATATTAATCGCAATAGTGGAGTAAAGCTTCCTTATGAAACTATTTAAAGTGAACCACCCTCCGAGAAATCGGAGGTTTATTTTTGTGGCATAGATCACAGGTTCGAAAATTTATAAAAGGAGAAATGAAAATATGACAACTGTAAACATCGTTGATGCCCCTTGCGGGTATGGTAAAACTTCTTGGGCAATCCAATACATGAATGACATGAGTATCGAATCTCATAAATTTATTTACGTCACACCATTTCTTGATGAGATCACTAGAGTACAACAGTCTGTACATTCAAGAAAGTTTTTTGAACCAGAGTCAGTTCAAGGAGACACTAAATTGAACGATTTACATCGTTTGTTAGGGCAAGGCAAAGATATTGCAACAACGCACGCATTATTCAAGACAGCAAATGCAGAAACAAGAGATTTAATTCGAAGCAACAACTACACTTTAATTCTTGACGAAGTAATGAATGTTATTGAACAAATTCCTTTAAAGAAGGACGACTTGGAGTCGATGCTAAACCTTGGATTAATTGAATATGAAGTTAACGATAAGGGTTTGACCTATATTAAGTGGAAGCAAGACAGACTAAACCATGAATCACAATTCGATATATTTAAGAGATATGCTATCGGCAACAACCTTATGTTGTGCGCTGACAAAACGGCTTTGATGTGGAATCTACCATGTGACATTTTCAAAATGTTCAATCATGTATTTATCATGACGTACTTGTTTAAAGGTCAATTTCAGCGATATTATTACGACTTACATGGCATTGAATACAGATATTTGTCTGTCACCAAGGTCGATCAAGAATATAGACTCTTGCCATACGATAATAGAGAAGTCCACGACAAACAACAATTGCGTAGTTTGATAACAATTTATGAAGGTAAGCTTAATGATATTGGCGACAGTCGGAACGCATTATCCAAAAGTTGGCTAGAGAACAGTAAAAATAAAGACTTAGTTACAAAGTTAAAAACAAATACCTTTAGTTTTTTGAGGAATCACTGTAAGGCTAACAACAGCACAGCACTGTGGACTACTGTCAAAGGAAACAAAGAGATGATTCAGAGAAAACTCACGCCAAAGGGATATAAGAACTCATTTATTCCACTGACAGAACGAGCCACGAATGTACACAAAGATAAATACCATCTTGCATATCTGGTCAATAGATTCATGAATCCAATTGAAAAGGGATTCTTCCAACAGAACGGTGTTCAAGTTGACGAAGATACTTGGGCATTGTCAGAACTCATTCAATGGGTTTGGCGTAGTAGCATTCGGGACTGTAAGCCAATAGTTATTTACATTCCAAGCAAGAGGATGCGTGATCTGTTTAAACAGTATTTGAGCTCTGATAAATTTGAAACTCTGCCTGAGGAAGCTGTGACAGATCAACCGCCAAGTGACTGGAATCTATGATTCATAATGTAATAGAGTGCATTATTGCTTCAGAAAACATCAATAAATTACAGTCTTATTTTTTCATATCCTTAAAGAAGAAGTATAGAAAAAATACACTATACTGAACAAACCCAGACGAGTCGTTAAGCGGTAGCGAAACGACTCGTTGACAAGGACAAACGCGAAGCGTTTGCCGCGTCAGGCACTTATTAGTTAGAAATAAAGAGTACTTTCTTTAGTTTTACTATATAAAACATAGTTAATAAAATAAACATAGAGATATTCAGATTTCTGTGTTAATATAGCGGTGAATGACTTTTGAAAGAAAGAGATGAGCCAAAAATGAGCTACCGGTGGCATCACACTTTTACGATTAAATATCATTAAAATTCAGAGATTAGTCTCTCTGTTTTTTTTTTTTTAATCTTTCTTTGGCATTCATCTAAAGGGGATAACTAATGGCACTAATTATTAAACCAAAAAAACTAGTGGGTGAACGTTTTAGAGAAATTTATGTTTGGTAATAGCACTTGGAGAAGCGGGAAAAAGAAACTGTTTCACTGAGTAAAAGCCAGTTGACTGGGACAACTAAAATATTAAGAAGCATTGAATCAGTTAATGATTCTAAACACCAGCCTTCTGGAAGCTACCGCAGAAGAATATGCAAAAATTCAAGAAGAATATGAGCTTAAAAAAATCTTTGGGAGTAAGTGCAACAAAAAAAGTAAAGGAAGATTGTAACAAGGAGTTCAAATAAATAATTCCATTTTGGTACCATTTCCAACCTTAATGGAACGGATAGAAGATTATTATTTTGGATATTATATTGCTCATAAATCATCATCAAAACAACTAAGTCTTTAACAAATTATTACTATTGGAGAGGACTTTGGTGGTGAATATGTCTTTAGCCCACCTGAGGAAAGCTTTTATTTCCCAACTCCTTTTAACGGAAAAGTGGCTTTCTTTATAGCTATAATGAAAATTGGTTTATCAAAGTACTATGTTGATATTAAGCATTTCTTTTTTCCTATACTCCGAATTGAGGTGACAAGGGTTACTAAGCTTGCTATAAATGATGCTCAAATAAGTGTTAAACAGGATCTGCGAGAGTGGTCTAAGGCACAATTTGGCTATGACATAAAGTAAACATTGTAAGTAAATAGAATCGTTATTCTATTGAGATTTTTATAAAAGAAGGAGCGGGAAAAAATGAGCGAAAATAAGCGAAAATTGGATGGCAGTCTGGTCGGTTTCGAACAGACAATCATGGACTCAGTTAAAGACAAGATGGACTATCAAAAGAGATTGGATGAATTTCTAGCTAGACAAAATTCATTGTATGGCAAAAAATCTGAGATCCATTTTTGTTGTAAGTGTAATAGTACTGAGCTGGTGTACCAAGAGGAAGAGTTGCCTTTAAAGACAAATAATAACCGATTTAAAAGGGTCAAATTAATGGCGGCTGTTTGTTTGAAGTGTGGCGAAAAGCACTATACCAGCAAAGAGATAGAACAGTTAGTAGAAATAATTGATTTGATTGACTCTTACTATTGTGAAGATAATAACGCTGTTGAAACTCAACCTACTTCCTGTAAGGTTTGTGAATCCGATAATATGGATAATGTGGAGTTGGAAGTATATCTTATTTCTACTGATTCAAAATTCATCTCTGTTACCATACAAGAGGATTACTGTACTAGATGTAATGCAGTTAACTACGCTGATGAAGGCGACCAGATGGCAATTGATCATCTTAAATATTTCCTTCTAACATTACGGTAGAAGGTGCTGTTTGCTCGCTGTGTAAAAAGCAATACATTTATACAGCACTCTAAAGAATCTCGCAATAATTTAGGTTGTTTCGCTATAGAATAAAGCATAGATAGGGTGAGGGGAATATTGAATAAAGAATATATAATTCAAGAAAAGCTTGAGCAGCTTCTAGAGAGTTTTAGTACATTGAATGACACAGTTAATTTAGCATTGAGCCATAGTGAAGAACGATTGACCGCGATAGAAAGATCAATGGGGAAAATAGAACGAAAATTAATTGATCAGAATAAATTCTTGAGCTTATTATCAAAAAATGAACTAATAGATCGATGGTAACAATGAAATATCATAATGATCGAATAATACCCACGCACTTACAGAGTGAAGAGTATCAGAGGTCAAGTATTAAAGCAGTGAATGATGAAGATGAATGTGATTGAAGTAGTTTTAAGCAGAGCACTGCTTTTTCTTGGACGAATAGTGCCCATCATTGGTACGTGCTTTGCTTAAAAACGAAACCGATATACACAGTAATGTAACTATAACTTCATCCATTTAATTTCACCACAATTGGTAGCGATTTGTTATCTTAGCTTATTGTATGTACCTAACACATTCATAGTAAGATGTGCGCTTGGAATTTTACTTCCTCGGTCTTTGTTATTGCAATTACGATTTAAGTGTTTTGATTGATCCTTGTCTATCAGTCAGTACCCAAATAACAATACGAATACCCCTTGGTTCTGAATACCTTGGAATAGATTCGCTTCCCTTCCGATACAATCGATGGATATAATATTTTTATTAAGAAATATGAGGCAGGTGTATGTCGATGAGTAAATACGGTACGGTGGCAGTCAACGCAGTCCTCTCAATATTGAGTGGGAACATTTCTGACCCCTTAAATGCGTGGAAAGAAGCTTCTGCAAAAGTATTTGGTGAAGGGACTTGGGCACAGCGTAAAGGTTGTCCTAAAAATGCCTTCCTTGGTCTTTGCGAAGCAGGTCTAGTGAAAGGCATCCCAGCTGGTGACTACGTTGAAATAAGTGGGGCTAGGAAGAATAAGGGGTATGCCGTTAATGCAATTGAGGTTTTGAAGAGAAGACCAGAGTTATCTGAAGACAAACTTGGTCTGTGGAGGATGGTTATGCAGGGCAATAATATGTCGCATAACTCACAGATGGATGTAGTGTTAGCGTTGTGGAATAAACAACTTATCAATTGCGAATGAATTTTGGAGGGAGTTCAATTGGAAGAGGAAAGAAGAAGTATAAAAGGCTATGAAGGGATATACGATATTACTCGTTCGGGACGTATAATTATTGTTAAAAATAATCGTGTACGTCATAGATCAGGAAATGAATATGGGTATGTTAACGTACACCTACGGAAGAATGGTGAAAGAAAGCTGTATAAGACATTCGAATTATGGCAAAAGTCATTTGCAGAGATAGACCCAAGTGAATATAAGGGAATGCAATAGTCTTTAGCAAAGAAGGATGTAGTCATTGCACATCATCGATAATTATCAAGTGACCTGTAACAGAGTGAACTGAGCGTTGGGTTGCTACATGCTATATGTAATAAAGTATTCATGTTTCATTCATCTTACAGCCGTACTCTAAATTTATGTTAAAGCGAATCTATTGAACACAAGAGATAAATACTGTATATTGAATCTATATATTATGTAAAGCAGAAGCACTGCTATTTCATGGACAGCAATGTCCTTGATTTAGCTGTGCTTTTTTTGCTTTCAAGGGAGGGGATTTGATATGAAGGTTAAGGAAATAGTCACTGATGCTGATTTGCAGAACTGCATTTACTTTCAACAAGCTATTGAAGTGTTTATTGGTGGTGCATTGGATGATGTGTGCTATGTGATTGATTATGATGCTAAGATCGTAAAAGTCAGAGAAGGCTTTTCTTACTTGAGGAGTAATATAAAGATGTTCCTCAACGATGGGTTGTGTAGATGATTAGCGATATCTGTTACGGCTATGTTTTCTGGTATATTGTTGATAGAGAGTAATATAAGTTAAAGGAGATAGAGATGACTATACCCAAGAACATAAATATTGAACATGTTATACGAGCTTTGGACTATATTGACATGAATGGTGTGCCGAATGAGAGAATCTCAACTAAGTTTGTATTGGAGCATAACAGCAAGTACTATCCTCCTAAATATGTCCTCTCAATCGCAAATACTTTTGTTAATGGTACTGAATTGAGTGCGACTGAGTTTTCTGGTGGTACTGAAGCTAATAGTTTTCTAAAACGACTAGGGTTTATTATTATTGATGAACTTAATGATGTGATTTACACAAGTATTGGAGACGATGCTATTAGAAGTTTTCAAAAAACAGTAGTTGATGCTTATAATACCGCTAGAAAAGAGTGTGGATATAATGCTTCTGTATTCATTCAACTCATTCATGAGCATGGAGCAGTCAAAGTAGCCAAGGACTTCCTAGTCAAGAACAGGGCGACGACAGGGTTTGAGAAGCTGTGGGAAAAGCAACGACTTGATTTAACAATAGAAGCAAGTGTCCTTCTTCCACAATATAAAGTCTTATTTACTGCCGCAGAGCGTCGGACTGCCTTTGAGCGATTAAAGGAGTATGGTTATGTGATTCAGGGCTTATTATTTGAAGACAATATTGCAAGGGAAATTATACCTGTCTTTAATGTTGGTGAGTACTATAGCCGTAAAGATGTTTACAAAATAATGAATGTTCCAGAGGCTCAACAAGGAGGGAACTGGGATACAGGTTACACTCGTTATAAAGGTGATTCTTTTGTATTTGCCAATATAGGCACAGCTGGTAGGACTGGTCATGATCATCCAAACAAGTTTGATGGAAATGATTTAGTTTGGTACGGAAAGAAGGGATCGAAGTTATCACATGACTCCATACAGTCACTCATTAATCCCGAAGGAAGTGTACACATATTCGCGAGAGAAAGCAGTGACGATCCTAAGTTCGTTTTTATTGGTAATGGTAGTGTGAAATTCTTTGCAGATACAACTCCTGTGAATATAGTTTGGCAGTTCAATGATCCGTTAGAAAACCATCCTGAAATTCTTTCGGAGGAAGTTGATCCAAAGAAGACTGTGGAAGGTGCAGTAAAACAAGTGTTTGTAAATGTTTTTGAAAGAAGTCCTATTGCACGCAAAAAATGTATCGAACATCATGGATGTTATTGTAGTGTATGTGGCTTTAATTTTTTTGACTATTATGGAGATGTTGGAAAAGACTTCATACATGTTCATCATTTAAAACCACTACATGAGATCAGGGAAGAATACGAAGTTGATGCTGTTGAAGATTTACGACCTGTATGTCCTAATTGCCATGCAATGCTACATAGACGCAAGCCAGCTTACTCTATTGAGGAGCTGAAAGAGATTATCTTGAAGAAAGAAAGAGCCATTCATCATTAGATGAATTGGCTCTTTCTTTCATCATTCATTGTTTATATAATTTAATGGTTCCTTGATTAATTAATCAAGGAAAATTTTAATCAGGTGTGCCCTGAGCTATATATAAGGGTAACAAGTACAAGCAATCTATAGGAATTATATGACTTCTGATGAATTATTATCGAGGTTATATACTGTAATTTTTATCTTTATTCCTGATATTAGATCAAAGAGGTCGTTTTTATCATTGCTTGTTGAACTATTTATTTGAGTATGTATGGTGGAATTATTTAAGATAATAACCGTATTTGTCGTGTGGAAATCCCGAGAAAGATAGTCTCTATAGTTTTTAATCCAAGAATATACTTCTATTTTACTGGATTGTGAATGTGACTGAGTAACTAATCTGTCTAATTGATAAAGTCCCCCAATGTCCATCGACATGTAGCAGGCATTTTTAGAAATAGTAAAAGAATTGATTTCAGAATCTGATTTTTTTTGTTTTGCTAAATTGACCAACTTATTTGATTCATCAACGAGACTTGCAATTTTACTCATGGATGTGATCGGACTAAGAATTAAAGAAAACGGACTAACACTTTCTTCCCAACTCGTAGCTGATAACACTTTGATATGTTTATCGCTTGGCAATGACTGGTTGAAGGGGAAACTTGATTGGTCACAAGAGTATGACGTATAACTTGGATCTTCCTTCTTTAAAAAATTATAGGCAAAAATAATCACAATAATCAAAAAGACAATACTGATAGATACGATGGTTATTTTCTTTTTGTTATCAGTAAATAAATAATTCATGAAATCCCCGCCTTGTATATTTATAAAGTATTAATACGTTGTTTGACGAAAAAGGATTCTTTTTCAACGATAAGTGTGAGCAACCCAATGGCGGGGGTAAGGCGGCACTTAGCTTAGACTATAAAATGAACTGTTCTTTCATTCTACATAGAAAGTTTTCAATATGCTGTGCGGTTAGATTTTGTAACTCATGTGGGAAATGTTCTTTTTGTATATATGGATAATTAGGGTCATTACAAAAGTACCTTATTCTCTCATCAGTTGAAGTTAACTTCAATAACATCTTCGCGCCATATTCTGCACCCCGATGTAGATATACCATTTCTGGGTAGAGATGATAGTACGCACCAAGACGCAATGCCGTGTCATATACTGAGAGTGAACCGAATCCTTTTACTTTTACACAATAAATTACTACAAGAATTTCATCAAAGTTTTTACATTGATTAAGTTGATCTATTACACCTTGGTCTAGTAACTGAGTGGTAACTTCTTCAAGTACATCTTTGTCGAGTTGCACTTGGTGAGAGTCTCGTTTACGATCAGGTAAATAACCCCAAACTGCATCTTTGATGTGCTCCTCGATACTTTTGTATTTACTTCGAAAATCACTCAGTTTCCATTCTTCATAATTAGCCATATTTTTTTCATATTGCTTAACAAGTGCAGTTAGCTTCATTTAGTACCTCCTTCATAATCTAGAAATTCCCACCTTGATTATAGCAATCATGTATTAGAATAACTACTTTATTATATTTGATAAAAAAGAAATGGAAGTCGTGGAAGTTAGAAATCATATCCATTAATTGATTGATTACAAACTAATAAGTTTAATAAGGCACCATTGTAACTTTCGACATATAGAATTGCATAAATAATATCATCTAATTTGAATAAATCAATTTGTTATTTGTTTCATTCCAGCTATTAGTTGAATCGTATCATGGAAAAGATGATAAAATTAGCCGTTTTGGGTGTTATGATGTCTTTTGCGGAATGAACGCTATACATATTGCTGCCTGGAAATTTCCCTCTCAAAAAGTCCGTATATCGGAAGTGCCCTGTGTGCTAGGGTGAACTAAATATTTGAGTCCCGATCCCTATGTATAATTTCTAATGCTTACAAGAGACCCATGTAAGAGCAATGCATTAACTTAACATAGATGCCTTACGAGGTAAGAATGTCTATAAATAGGATGTACAGTCTATAAGCTGTCATATTTGTAGCTTTGTAATCGTCTTCCCAAACTTGAATTAAACTAGATGGACTGAATAATCTTGGATGCTTTAATTTAGAAAAGTTGAACGGAAATTACTGGTGTGTATTGATGAAATAGTATATGGTATAATATTACCTAGATGGATATAGGAGGAATACTAAATGCAGAAAAATATTGTCATTTCAAAACAAAGTGATATAGATGGTTTTAACTCTTTTCGTTGTTCACTGTGTGGGGATGAGTTTAAATTAGATACAAATGAGGTTCAAGAAGATGACGTATTAGAAATTTTCTGCCCAAGTTGCGGGATTCCTAGTCCGATCTCCTCATTCTACACTGACGATATTACTGAACATGCTCAAAGAATTGCGATGAATGAAGCAATTAAATCTATTGATGATATGTTTAGAGGACTTGAACGAAAGTATAGAAATAATAAATATATAACATTGAAAGCGGGGAGACCTATAGAAACAACAACCCCACTTCCGTTGTATGAGCAAGATAACTTAGAACAAGTTCAGTTTCTATGTTGTAGTAAAAATGCCAAGCTAAGTCTAGTAGCCAAAACAGTTAATCCATATTGTCCATATTGTGGGGTGAATTAATTGGAGAAGATCATTGATATAAAAAAATTCAAATTAATATCAAAGCAGTTTAGAAGAGTAGCAGGAGATTTATTGAATGCAACTGATACCTATGAAGCAATGAGATTGGCGAAAAGATTCATTATGTACATCGATTCAGAACCTATATTAAGTGATTTTATTAGCAAAAATCATACAATAGATTTCAATATGGAGGAGATAGTAAAACAAAGGGATTATAATGATAAATTTGATATCCCATTAAAGGTGAGCGAAGAGATCAGTTTCATCTATCAGTTGTTAGCGTATTCTATTACTAATTTTGATAGATACGATACAATTTCACGTCCTTATGCCTTCTATAAGGGAGCAAAAATTTCAGATAGTATAAGAGAATTTAACAGAGAAGTAGTAAAGTTACTGGTGAATCATGTTTCTGATTACTTAGGGGAGAAGGCGATTGAATTGGGAATAGATGAAAAACCGAACGCCAAAATTCTGGTTCATGGAAATTTAGGTCAACTTAATTTCTCAGAGACAGGTAATGTCAATGCTAGCCAAGTGAATAATTATGGAGGAAATGAAGAATTAGTCAAGATTGCAGAAAGTCTGTTGCAAATATTAAGAGAAACTTCTATCTCAAACCCTGATATAAAAGAAGACGCCATTGACTTCGTACAGCAAGCTAAAGAAGAAGCGGAATCGGGGCAACAACCAAAGCCATCCTTGTTAAGGAGAATCAAAGACACGCTTACCAATGTCAGAGGTACAGTGGAAGAGACCTCGCAATTGGCTACACAGATTGATAAATTTATTCAAGTAATTACAAGCTTGTTTTTGTAAGTAGAGGAAATAATGTAAAGCGGGAGTTCAAATATATGACATACGAAGAATTAATTCAATATATTTCCAATCAATCCGAAGATGATGAAGTAATACATATTGAAACAGATGATTCGAAAAAATTATCAATCTCCGATTTGCCTGAGAATGCGAATATTCAAATTGGTGACACAATTGAAGGCATACTACATATCAAATTAGAGGGAACTCTAGCTTGGAATACTGCAGGAGAAATATGCATTGCGATGGCACATAACTGGTACAGAAAGTTCTGGTACTCTCCATTAGGAATCGCATATTATATGGATTTAATGAAGCGACTAGTTGAGTTCAGAGAACAAGAATATGGTGATATTGAAAGTATACAATTTGAAGATGATGGAGATTGGTGTCATCTGTATTATTCCATTAAAATCCCCAGAGAACTTAATAACTTATACGATATTTACTGTCATGGGTTATCAATCTATGAATGGATTGAGAGTATAGTTATTGAAACTGAATTGGAGGTTTCACAATTATTCACTAAAGCAACAGAGAAATATTCTAAGTACAAACTCATAGAGATTCCAGAATTAATCCAAAGAGTAGAAACAGAAGATGATGCTAACGAGAAAGGAAGGCTATTAGAGGAATTAATATGCAAGATTTTTGCTGAAATCCCTGGGTTTGAAGTTAGAGATAGAATAAAATCTGAGACAGAAGAAATCGATATTGTTATTTTGAATCGATCAGATCAATCCTTCTGGCAAAAAGAATCCTCACTTATACTTGTTGAATGTAAAAATTGGTCTTCAAAATGTGGTAAAAATGAGCTGGTTGTCTTTAAGGAAAAGATTTTAAACAGAAGGGGAAGGGCGAAAATTGGTTTTCTTGTATCATGGAATGGATTTGCTGGAACTTTTTTAAAAGAAGATTTAAGAACTTCACAAAATGATGTTTTAATTATTCCTGTCACAGGTGATGACATTAAGAGAGCAGTATCGGACAATAATATTCAAGAAACATTAGTGGAATTATGGTTAGATGCCGTAGTGCTATAACTCATCATGCAGTTGACTATATACTTGTGCTTTATTTTATGTTTTCAGTTGAAATCGATCATTTTACCCGCTACAATTGATGTACAAAGATAACGCAGTAATTGAATAGTAATTTACTCTATTGAGCCACGTACTCCTACACCGTCGGCATTCGCGCTGTAACGTCCATCGACGGCATGACTGCCGACTGGGCGCGTATTCCGTGGGATGTGCTGGAGAAAATCTCCGTGCGCATCGTCAACGAGGTCGACAACGTCAACCGCATCGTATACGATGTGACGAGCAAGCCGCCGGCAACGATTGAGTGGGAATGAACAAGCGACACTTTAAACACTGAAAAACGTTTATTTTGCGCCGTTTAGGTAAAACTTATATGACTTTCTGAGATCAAAATTCTTTTGAATTGTCTCCAAGATTGTCGTCAAAAACTCTCGCCGAATGATTGTCGGTGGGAGTTTTTATTTAGATATTAGCCGTTTGCATGCGTGGAACGCACATAACGGAATTACGATCAATCGACTTCATCATAATGGCATGGTGTATAATGTGGTATGTGACTGTCGAATAAAAGAAATTTTGAGTAGAGTATGGAATAAGTTTTGTTGTTAGCAGGATAATTTGGAGGTATATACAATGACAAGTACAGCACAACGTGCCGAATTACAATCCCAAATCTGGAAAATAGCCAATGATGTCCGTGGCTCAGTAGATGGATGGGATTTTAAACAATATGTATTAGGAACGCTGTTTTACCGTTTCATTAGCGAGAATTTCTCTAGCTATATTGAAGCTGGAGACGAAAGTATCAAGTATGCAGAATTACCTGATGAGATTATAACGAAAGAAATCAAAGAGGATGCCATTAAAACAAAAGGTTATTTCATCTATCCGAGTCAGTTGTTTACTAATATCGCGAAAACCGCCAACGCAAATGAAAGCTTGAATACAGATTTAGCTGCGATATTTGCTGCTATTGAAGGTTCAGCAAATGGTTATCCATCGGAATTAGATATTAAAGGATTATTTGCTGATTTTGACACCACAAGCAACCGACTGGGGAATACGGTGAAAGATAAAAACAGTCGTTTAGCTGCTGTTATTAAAGGTGTTGCAGGGCTTAATTTTGGTAAATTTGAAGATAATCAAATTGATCTGTTTGGTGATGCCTATGAGTTTCTGATCTCTAATTATGCTGCTAACGCAGGTAAATCTGGAGGGGAATTCTTCACACCTCAGCATGTATCAAAGCTTATAGCTCAATTAGCCTTAAACAATCAAGCAACAATTAACAAAATTTATGACCCAGCAGCTGGTTCGGGATCACTCTTATTACAAGCAAAAAAACAGTTTGATGCTCATATTATCGAAGATGGGTTTTACGGACAAGAGATTAACCATACGACGTATAACCTTGCTCGTATGAATATGTTTCTACACAATATAAATTATGATAAGTTTCATATTGCTTTAGGAAATACGCTATTAGACCCTCATTATGGAGATGAAAAGCCTTTTGATGCCATTGTATCGAACCCACCTTATTCCGTAAATTGGATCGGTAATGATGACCCCACGCTTATTAATGATGAAAGATTTGCTCCTGCAGGCGTACTAGCGCCAAAGTCTAAAGCTGATTTTGCTTTTGTACTTCATGCTCTCAGTTATCTTTCAAGCAAAGGTCGTGCAGCCATCGTTTGCTTCCCTGGTATCTTTTACCGTGGTGGTGCAGAACAGAAAATTAGAAAATATCTGATTGATAATAACTTTGTTGAAACGGTTATTTCATTAGCACCTAACCTTTTTTATGGTACTTCAATAGCGGTGAATATCCTGGTTCTATCTAAACATAAAACTGATAATCAAACGCAATTTATTGATGCAAGCGGCGTAGATTTCTATAAGAAAGCGACCAACAATAACATACTTACAGATGAACACATTGAGCAAATTATTGAAATGTTTGACGCTAAAGAAGATGTGGACCATGTTGCAAAATCTGTTGAGTATGAAGCCATCGTTCAGAATGATTACAACCTATCTGTGAGCTCCTATGTGGAAGCAAGAGACACTAGGGAAGTCATTGATATAAACGAGTTGAATGAAGAGATAAAAACGACTGTAGCAAAGATAGATCAACTACGTGCTGCAATTGGTGACATTATTGGGGAGATTGAATCATGATTATGCCAAAGTTTATGGAGAAACTCCTTGAGGGGGTTGAAGTTGAGTGGGAAACATTGGAGGACGCAGCAGAACTTTATGGAGGTCTTTCTGGCAAAAAAAAGGAAGACTTCAGTTATGGCAACGCTTTATATATTTCATATAAGAACATATTTGATAATATAGAAATAAATTTCGATAAGCTGGAAGCTGTAAAAGTATCCGATTCAGAAAATCAACATGAAGTAAAATATGGGGATATTTTATTTACAGGCTCATCAGAGACAGCTGAAGAAGCAGGAATGTCTTCGTCTGTTACAACAAAATTTAAAAAGATAAAGTTTATTTAAATAGTTTTTCATTTGGCGTAAGATTTAAAGAGGATATTCTAATGATTCCGCAATTTTCAAAATATTTATTTCGCAGTCACTTTATGCGGACGGAAATTGCAAAGACAGCTAGTGGTGTTACGCGTTTTAATATATCTAAAGCAAGATTTAAAAAAATCCAAATCCCCATCCCGCCTCTAAAAGTACAAGAGGAAATAGTCCGTATATTGGACACATTCACAGAGCTTACAGCAGAGCTTACAGCAGAGCTTATAGCTCGTAAAATGCAATATACCTATTACCGTGATAGATTGTTGACTTTTGAAATGGGTGAAGTTGAGTGGAAGACGTTGGGGGAGCTTGCCGAAAATCTTGACTCAATGCGTAAACCGATTGCTAGTGGTTTAAGAGCGGTTGGTGATATTCCATATTACGGGGCGTCAGGTATCGTTGATTATGTAAAGGATTATATTTTTGAAGGAGATTTTTTGCTTGTTTCGGAAGATGGAGCAAACCTCCTTGCAAGAAATACACCAATTGCATTTAGTGCGAGTGGTAAAATATGGGTAAATAATCATGCTCATGTACTTAAATTTAAGACTTATGAGGAACGGAGATTTGTTGAGTTTTATATAAATCATATTAATTTAACTCCCTATATATCAGGGGCGGCTCAACCTAAATTAAACCAGAAAAATTTAAATAGTATCATAGTCCCAAATCCGAAGTGGGTTCAATCCTTTGATAACTTTGAAGAGTTGAATATTAACTTAGACGAGTTACTCAGTCATGTAAGGTTTGGAGTTAAAGCTGACCGGTTTGAGCTTGCCTTAGATGAGTTATCAAAGGTACTAGGCTTTCCTAGTGAAAGACCTGATAAAGAGTGGAAAGCAGGACCAGATAATTTGTGGAAAGTAAAAGATAATGAATATCTCCTTATTGAATGTAAGAGTGGTGTTGATTTGACAAGGAATGAAATAAATAAAGATGAAACTGGTCAAATGAATAACGCTTGTGCATGGTTCACAAAAAATTACGGTGATGTACCAGTAAAACGAATTATGATTATTCCATCAAAGAAGGTAAATAATTCAACCGGATTTAACTATCCTGTCGAAATTGTCCGGGACGGGAATTTGAGGAAACTAAATAACAACGTAAAGGCCTTCTTTACTGAATTTAAACAAATGGATCTATCTGATCTATCGGATACGAAAATACAAGAATTGCTTGTATTACACAAGCTAACCGCCGATGATATCATTAACCTATATTCCGAAAACCCGCGTACTTAATATTTTTAGTTGAAGGGATGACTATGATGAGTTATTTCATTGATACAGTTCCGAACATAATTGGTAATATGAAACTTAGGAAGTCCCAAATAGAATCATATATAAAGATAAAAGAGTATTTTGAATCAGAACCTAAGGGAGAAGCCCTAGTAGTGCTCCCAACAGGTACAGGCAAAAGTGGATTGATATCAATAGCCCCATATGCAAATATGGTTCGCAAAAATTGGATTTCATGACCAAGCTGGTAATGAGTACTTATCCAGCGATGGGAAATTAAATATTAGGAAAATAATGCCTCAGGAATTTTACGAATCTTTTTCTAATGCAGTGAAGGGGAAGAATTGTTTAATTGTTGATGATAACTTTGCAATGGGTGAAACTTTTAAGGCTTGTAAAACAATTATTGAAGAGGCTGGTGGAGTTGGTTATTCGAGAAGCATAGAAAGTTCTTGGTCCTACTTTGAACGGTACCATAAGGATGGGGGGGGGAGTGGAATTATGGTAGACTTCCCGAGTTTGCGAACATACTTCCACCACACAAAACAAGTTACTTTAATAAATTACCTCTGTAGTAAGGAGTTTGGGAAGTACATATCCGAAATCTCTGACCTTAACTTGTTACCTTCATTAGCTTTACAAATAAAGAGGAACTATAAGAGAGCATTAAAAATTACAGATTGGCCGAAGCACACGTTAAGAGTAATGCATTCTGAGATTAAGGAGTCGGATAATTGGCTTGCAAAAAGCAGTCCTGAGAAAATATACAAATAAGTGAGGTGAAACAGGTGGGTTATATATATCCTAAGAACTTTAATAAAGAGTGGAGACTCAATATAGATATTAAAGACGGCGTTGTCGTTGGTAGAGAAACAGAGGAATTAGAGTCCTTTTTTCTTAATTTAGAACAAGAAAGGATTCCAGTATGTCTTGTTGATATAAATGCATCACAAGGTGAAGGCAGCAATAATCCATTCATTCATAAGAAACTACAAGAACGGAAAGGGCAATACTGGTACGCCGGTGGCGTGGTTGATATAGAAAGTGTCGAAAAGTACATGACAATGGGTGCAAGAGGTGTGATCATTAGTTCAGGGATTTATAAAAATGATAGATTAAATTCTGTATTCTTAAAAGAGCTTAGGGACAATTTTGGCATTAACGACTATATTATATCTGTTGACTTTGAAGAAAATAGAATGGTTACAAAGGGATTTAGCGAATCAGTCAATATGGAGATGGAATTAGTTCTAGAAGAACTATATACTTTATTGAGTCAGGGGACTAATATTCAACTAATAGATGTTAAGGTATCAAAAATGAGGCTTCAACCAAATCTCAGTATGCTCCAGATTGTAGCGGATAGATACTCGGACATCTTTAAGTTGTGGTATGGCGGAAATATTTGCTCATGGGATCAATTTTTGGTGGTCCAGGGTATTGGTTTTAGTCCAACACTAGGAAGGGCGTATCTAGAAGGGGACCTTGGACTAATGTAAGACTACTCAAAGTTCAGCCTTCGGTGTGCTGGGATTGCTATAACTGGTAGCGGGACTTACAACAAGGTTTAAGACCCAGTGATGGAGCAAGAAATATGGATGCCCAAAAGAACATTTAACGACATTGGGAGGATGTTTATGAATTACTCTGAACTAGCCTATTTCGGTGGAGAACCAACTGTGAAGAAAATAAAACCCCACCTGGAGTGGCCTTATCTATCGGATAATTGTATCAATGAAGTGACGCAATACTTAAAAGATCGAAAACCATTGTCGATTGCTGACGGATCAGGGGTTGTATTTGAATTAGAACAAGTAATAAAAGACTACTTTGGTATCGATTACGTATTAACCACTAACTCTGGAAGCAACGCTCTGCATTCTGCTTACGTAGCATTGAATTTAAAAGTAGGTTCAGAGGTAATTGTCCCTGTTTCTACATTTCATGCAAGTATCACTCCAGCAATTCACTGCGGTCTAACTCCGGTGCTAGTGGATGTTAGTAGTGAGACTGGAAATATATCTCCTAGCGCAATACTGGAGGCAATAACTGAAAAAACTTCTTGTATTGTGGTAACTCATATGTTTGGGCATCCAGTAGATCTAAATGAAATTGTCGAAATCTGTAATAGACATGGATTGAAGTTAATTGAAGATTGTTCACATTCATTTGGCTCGACATATTTTGATAGAAAAGTTGGAACTTTTGGGGATGTTGCAGTATTTAGCATGCAAGCAACAAAGACTGTTCCGGCCGGCGAAGGAGGTTTCTTGATCACAAGTGATCGTGATATATACGAACGGGCATGTTTATTAGGGCACTATAGAGGTAGGTCTGCAAGAGATGTACAGGATCCTTTCTTAAAGCAATTTGCGGAAACTGGTTATGGGCTGAAATATAGAATTCATCCACTTGCAGCTGTAATTGCTAAAAATGAGTTTTTGCAACTGGAGAAGAGAATTTCAGAGAGGAATAGAATTACGAGTGTGATTTCTCAAGGGTTAGAAGAATCCAATGGAATAATACCACCAATAATAAAAGAATATGTCACTATGGGGGGGTTCTTTGGTTATAGGGCGAGATATATTGAAAATAAATTGTTTATAAATGATAGACCTATTAGCGTTGATGAATATATCGGAATTCTACAGTCAGAAGGCTTGGAAGTTCATAGGCCATCAGTTCCACCACTGGATCAAATGCCTATATTTAGGCACAATTATGTAGGTCTTGAATATGCAAATCATTGGAAGCCTCGACTGTTAGAGCCGTATTTAGGTGCAAGAGAATTTTATAAGAACCTAATAAGTATCCCTTCATTTATGAGTCTTGATTCCTTACCACTTATTAATGAATATATAAAAGCTATAAAAAAGGTATCAAACATATTGTCGCCTGTGACTTTACAGTACAAGGTTGGGCAGCATACACATGGGCTAAATGACGAAAGACCGCGGTAGACGCTTTACAGGAACGACACAAGGAACCGAAGAACGCGCAGTCTTCTAAGCCGCGTCCCTTTAAGCCTTTCATACAGAAATGACCTTGGGGAAGATCATAAGCATCCATCGATACAAGCAGCGGCATACCGCAATGCAGGCCCACAAACGTCTTGTTGCGGTATGTGAGGGTTATGACATTTTCGTACCCAGTATCCAGCGCTATGTGAAGAGTCTCCGAAAGCAAAGGTATCAAGAAGGTAAGCTGGTGCTCGACTGGAAGCCGGGGAAGCGCGGGTGGACTTCGGCGAAACTGACTTCTACGACGCAAATGGCGAGAAGCATATGTACAAGTTTCCTGTGCGATGCTTTCCTACAGCAACGCAGGCTACGTGCAGTTCTTCGTTGGTGAAACGGTAGAGTGTGTCGCAAGTAGGCTAAGCGACTGCGTGAACACTGCGAACGATATAGGAACTCTCGAGTAGATACATTTCGACACAGAACTTCAAGCGATGGAACAGGCAAGGGAGCTCGGAACCTGTCTTGCGCTAACGGCGTTGTGTTGGTGGCAAGGTGGCTAGTAACGTGCTCAGTCGATCTTGGTGTATACGACATGCTTCTACAGGTGGCAGGAGCGAGAACTCTACCTTCTGCAAGAAGTTAGTACTCAGCCAGCGTGCAGTGCAGCTGTGCGAGACAGAAGCAACACCAAAGCAGGAAGAGTTCCTTCACCGGGTCCTCGCCGGGGAAGTGGAGAGCCGTGAACGCAGCCGCCGGAGCCGTTTGCTCACGCGTGCAGGCTTTCCCGCCTTCAAAAGGCTGGATGGATACGACCGGCATGGGGTGAAATTGCCCTCGGCCTTGCAATGGAACGACTTAACGGAAGGGACGTTTATTCAAAGTAAGCGAAATCTTGTCCTATATGGACCTGTTGGTACCGTCAAGACGCACTGGCTAATTACAGCAGGACTTCGAGCATGAAGCGTCTGACCGAGACACGACGAGTGGTACGCTTGAGCGCTTCATGAGAGGGATCCAATGTTGTCAATTACTTATGCTGGATGAGTGGATCTACATTCCCGACGAAATCCAAAATCAGATCCGTAACCCGACTACAGGGGAAGCTGCGACCCCACAAGGAGCTTCAGTTTCGTGGCCGCATTTTGTCAGATTACATTCGCCGCCCCACACGTTCCATGATGCTCCGGGACATTCGGAGGGAATAGGATGTATAAGAGTATGAGTTTCTTATAATAAACCAACAATAAATGTTAGTTTCTTCAATATAATAAAAGCCGATGTATGGTTTGGAGGATTTGTTACATGAAGATTGGTATTATCGACTACGGGGCTGGAAACTTACACAGTGTTAGTAATGCTCTGAAGTATTTGGGATATAACATTAAATTTATTACAGCTGAGAGCGATTTTACGGGTTTTGACAAGCTCATTTTCCCAGGCGTAGGAAATGCCCGAAAGACGATGGAATTGCTAAACAATAGTGGAATGGAGAAATTAATTATTTGTGAGATTAATAAAGGGATTCCTCTGTTGGGTATATGTCTCGGCATGCAGTTGTTACTAGACTATTCTGAAGAAGGTGGTACTGATTCTTTAGGTGTCATAGAAGGTCACACGGAAAGGTTTAGAGACAATATAAAGGTGCCGCATATTGGATGGAACCAGGTTGAAGCAGAATCGCATTACATTTTTAAAGGAATCCCGAATAAAACTTATTATTATTTTGTACATTCATACTTTGCCTCGACGATAAACCCAAAGGAAACTGTTGGAGTAACGGAGTACGGAAACGTACGTTATTCCAGTGTTATTAGTAAAGATAATGTAGTGGGAGTGCAGTTCCACCCGGAAAAGAGTGGGGAATGCGGACTGTTGTTGCTTAATAACTTTTGTGGTTCCTAATAAATAGCAAGTAAAGGTGTGTGTTAATATGTTAACAAAACGAATTATTCCAGCAATTGATGTTCTACAGGATAAAGCTGTGAAGTATGTGAAGTTTAGAAATCCTACAGTTATCGGTGACCCCGCTCAATTAGGTAAGCTATACGCCGAAGCTGGTGCTGATGAAATAATATATTTGGATACATCAGCATCTTTACACAATGAAGAAGTAAAGTATGATTGGATAAGAAGAGTGGCTGAGGATGTTTTTATACCTTTCTCTGTTATTGGCGGGATAAAAACAGTTGATGATATTAGAAGGGTTCTCCGCTCGGGTGCTGACAAGGTTGGCATCAACTCTGCTGCGGTTAAAAGGCCAGAACTTATATCAGAAGCTGCACAAGTCTTTGGAAGTCAATGTGTGGTTCTAGGTCTTGATGTTATGCCAATCTATAATGAAGAAAATGAAGTTACAAAATGGGAGGTATATACTCATTCAGCACATGAAAACACTGGTATGGACGCGGTGGAATGGGTGAAGTATGCAGAATCGCTGGGAGCTGGAGAAGTAATATGTACTAGTATTGAAAAGGATGGGACAAAAGAGGGTTACGATTTAGAGTTAATAAAAACACTCTCCAGAAGCGTAAAGATACCAATAATTGCATCAGGTGGAGCTGGTAAACTTGAGCATATTAGAGATGTCTTTAACGATGGTGATGCTGATGCAGCACTTGTAGCATCACTTCTTCACTATAAGGAATACACAGTTCAAGACATAAAAAAGTATCTATTGGAGGAAGGTTTGGCTATTCGGATATAAGTCTAATGTTATATAAAAGTGTAGAATTCACAAAGACTTATTGAGTATTTTTTCTTATAGGGGGTTGTATATTGAGGCCAAAGGATACTTTCCTAGAGATTATTATTGAAATTACAAAAGGGACTGTCCCAAAGGAAAAATTGTTTTTACTTGACTGGGTTGACTTTTTTTATTTCGTCAAGAGGCAAAAGATTACACCGCTTGTATTTAATGGAATCAGTCACTTAATTCCCGATGACTGTAAGACATTGTGGGAAGATGAATACAATAAGATTATCAGGAAGATAGATGTCCTTTGTGAAAATGTTAAAAATATTTCTAGGTTGTTTGAACAAAATAATGTACCTTCAATTATTATAAAGGGTATGCCTTTATCGGTTATGATTTACGGTAGTGAATACGATAGAGCTTCGGGAGATATTGATATTTTATTGGAAGAACAATACATACCTGTAGCAAGCTCTATATTAACAAATAACTCATATGTACACGCATGCGGGAGGCCCGATCCGTATGTAATAAATAATTCTGAGATAGAGCTATTACCGTTTCCTATATATAAGCAGCATAATAATCATGAACTATTTGAATTTATTAAAATCGGAGAAGATAGCAGTAGTATTGATGTGTTTGTTGAATTAGGACGGTACCTACATTCAACCATAAAGGACCAGAAATTTATTAAGAGTTTTATTGACTCAAAGATGTCAGTAAATATCTCGGGCACTCTAATTAACACTACAAATCTTGAACATACTCTAATTTACCTCTGTGAAAACGCATATACTGATTCGCTATTGAATTCACCCAGATTAAAGGACTTTGTAGATATATTCTATTTTATAAGGAAATATGAAACTAAAATTAATTATAATGAATTCTCTCGATTACTTAAACAGTACAATATAGTTGATAAAGTGGGGCTCGCCCTTCAGTATACTTATGATATTTTTAACGACAAGAGTGTCCTGATGCTTATCGGACTATTAAAATCATTGCCTCTCCAAGTTGGGGAAAGTAGATATTGGCTAATTGATGAGCAAAAAGAAGCAATTCTAAGCCTACTGTTTGAATCATCTTCGGAAAGAAGCGAAAGACAAGTCAGAATACTTAAAGATAGATGCTTCAGTTCAAGAAATGAAAACTTTTGTGCACCCTTTATTGTACCCCAAAAGGAAGATGGAAAAGAGCCTTGGAATGAGTCTCCGTTTTTGGAAGTTGTGGATGGAAAGTACGGATTTGCATTCAGCATATTGCCGACATTCGATAACGAATTTTTGTATTTTTTATTCAAAGTTGAGGAGAAGTTATTTCATAATTTAGGTAAATTTGAAGTGAAGTTTTCTTTAATTGATAACACACCTGAAAAAATTACATTAATTGATTACTGGATAACTTCTGATAACGGGGAGATAGTATATCGCAACGAAAGCGAACGATATGTAATAGAACCGATGAATCACTGTGGAGAGGGATTTGTATTGCTAAAAATCAATCTGCCATTAATAATGATTGGTCATCGATATGGATCCAATATTGCAAAGATAGCTTTTTGTGCCACTATAGTTGAACAAATATATGGTCCAATAACGCACACATTGGCGTTAGATACTTGGGACATCGAGTTTTGGGAGTCACCTCCAATTCTTGAGGTGAATATAGTTGATCTCCCTTTAATTAATTATTAGGACCTTGGTCAAGCGTTACCTTTACAAAAAAAGCGAATCGTATCTATTTTAGACAAGTTTGATGTCTTAACATCCTCAATCACCGAGGGCTTACCTCGTGAAATAGAGTTGCGTCAAAAACAATACGAATATTACCGTGATATGCTACTTTCATTTCCGAATAGTGAGGTGAAAGTGTAGTATGGGAAATAGTTTATATGAAATTGCCCAGCTGTTAAAAGGTAACGGCAAAAAAGTTCAACTGATTTATGCATTTAATGGGACTGGTAAAACAAGGCTTTCAAGGGAGTTCAAATCGTTACTTACACAATCTACTGCGGAAAATGTTGAGATTGAGCATTTAGAGGTGAACGGTAAGAAGATTCTTTATTATAATGCTTTTACGGAAGATTTATTTTATTGGGATAATGATTTGAAAAATGATTCTGAACCAAAACTTAAAATCCATCCAAACTCATTTACAAAATGGATATTTGAAGAGCAAGGGCAAGATAGGAACATTATATCTAATTTTCAACATTATACAGATGAAAAATTAACTCCACATTTTAATGAATATTATTCTACTAAAGATAAGGATGGAAATGTTGTAAAAGTAGAAGCTTTTACGGAAATTACCTTTTCATATGAGCGTGGTCATGATGAACGTACCAAAAATATTAAAATTTCAAAAGGAGAAGAGAGTAGCTTTGTATGGTGTGTTTTTTATTCTCTAATTGAACAAGTTATTGAAGTATTAGATAAATCGGAACCAACAGATAAAGAAACAGATCAATTTGATCAACTGGGATATGTATTCATAGATGATCCAGTGACTTCACTAGACGATAACCACCTGATTGAATTAGCAGTAAATTTAGCAAGTTTAATAAAATCATCTGCATTAATTGACCTTAAGTTCATTATAACCACGCATAATCCTCTTTTTTATAACGTGTTGTTTAATAACGTATTGTTTAATGAATTTAATAATTCTGATAAAAAGATAGGTTACAGGAGTGATAGACATTTCAAATGGTATAGACTAGAAAAGAAAGAAGAAAGTACTTACGAACTAATTGATCGGCTTAAAGATTCGCCATTTTCTTATCATCTTTTCCTAATAAATGAAATCGAAAAAGCTATTGATACGGATCAATTACATAAATATCACTTTAACTTTCTTCGAAATATATTAGAAAAGACTGCCACTTTTTTAGGTTATTCTGATTGGTCTGAATTGTTGTTACCTGTTAAAGGGAATAGGGATGCATATGTAAAAAGGATTTTAAACTTATCCAGTCATTCAAAGCATTCAGCTGAAGAAATTGTTTTATTAACAAATGATGACAAAAACGTTTTAAGGCATCTTATGAATGAGGTCAATGAAATATATAGATTTAAAAAGTTTAATCAGGGGGGAAATGAATGAGCGAGTACAAACCTATTGTAGAATCAAATCACTACATCGTACTAGATAAATATAGCAAGATAGCAGAGCAAGGGGTAGGCTATCAAACGGAAGCTAGTTTAGAACGAGAACTGATTCAAGATTTAGTGAATCAAGGCTACGAATATGTTTCTAATGTAACTACTCCTGAACAGATGCTGGCTAATGCTCGTGTGCAGCTGCAAAAACTTAATGATGTTCAATTTTCAGATGCCGAATGGCTTAGGTTTTGTGAGCAATATTTAGATAAACCGAGTGACAACCATATCGATAAAACCCGTAAAATTCATGACAATCATATATATGACTTTGTGTTTGATGATGGACATATTCAGAATATCTACCTAGTAGATAAGAACAATATTGCCGGTAATAAAGTCCAGGTCATTTCGCAGTTTGAACAAAAAGGAACTCAAGCTAATCGATATGACGTTACCATCTTAGTCAATGGCTTGCCCCTAGTACAAGTGGAGCTTAAAAAGCGTGGGGTTGCCATTCGTGAAGCCTTTAATCAGGTTCATCGATATAGTAAAGAGAGCTTTAATTATGAAAACTCTCTATTTAAATTTGTCCAGATTTTCGTGATTTCTAATGGTACAGATAGCCGATACTTTGCAAATACGACGAAACGGGATAAGAACAGCTTTGACTTTACGATGAATTGGGCCAAAGCGGATAATGTCTTAATTAAAGATATAACCTAAGTTCCCGGAATTTATAACGAGGGAGGCTCTACTCCCAGTGCTCGAAATAAATCAGCCTGTTTTTGCGTTACCTCGCCCAAGATTCGACCGTGTCCAGGCGCTTCAAACCGCTCTATTGTGTCTAATTCATCCAGCAGCCCTTGCATTGTCCAGGAATCAAAGAGTCCGGCATCTTGCATGCGTTTCTTGACATAAGAAAGGTAAATAAGTGCAATAAATTCGACAAATAGCTTGCCATTTAGTGAAGTTTCCGAAGAAACTTGCATTCTGCGGAAATTCAGTCGCTCTTTCAAATTGCCAAATGCCTTTTCTACGATGTCCTTGCTGCGGTACAGTGACAATGCTTCATCGGGAGCTTTGACTTCATTGGAGAGCAAGGCAAAGTAGCCATAGTTTTGAGCCGCCTCCAGCATCTTGTCCTCTCTCGGTACAATCCTGCGGCCGCGCTTCGGGGTCTCGGTCACTTCGAAATACTTGGTGTAGTCCTTGCGGCAATGCTCGCGCAGATTGCCTTCCTGCAGATCTCGGTGCAGGCTCGTCAGATACTCATTCATATCCGCTTGGTCTCTGGCTGCTTTCTCCGGATTGTAATAGAGCAGGAGATAGGCTCGGCGCGTCTCTTGTAAGATATCGCCTTTGTACGGCCTCTCTTGCTCGTAGGCCCACTCGATTCTTTTGCAAATGCCGTAGGTGCCATACTGCGAATAAAAATTCGACCAGAGCTTGAGCCGCTCCCGTTCCTCTTCCAGATGTGCTTTCACGTAGGAGAGATTCAGTTTGACGCCGATGATAAATTTTTGATGGTTCTGATACAGATGATCCACATTTCGCTTGCTGTAAAAGCCCCGATCCAGTACAACGTTTACTTTCTTGTAGCCCATGATGTGGAACTCTTGCATGAGTTGCCGGACCGTCTTGACGTCCGTCACATGGCCGGGAAGCTTTCGGTAGTAGAAGGGCAGGCCCGATTCTTCGCCAAAGAGCAGGGCCAGATTGATTTGCGGCAACCGGTCATGCTCCTTGTTCTTTCCCTTCTTCACTTGCTTGAGAATCTCGGAGTAACTGGAAATCGTGGTAATGTCGAATGCCCAGTACTCCTTTTCGATGCGTCGTCTGCCTTGTCTTTCGAAAAAGGCCATGCGCTGCGCCTCTTCAATAGACTGGAACAGTTCGCTGCTTCGCTGCGAAGGAATGTCTGCTCCACAGGGATGAATATGCATGCGCTGCCAGTGAGAAAAGCGGCTGAGCGAGTTGTTTTCTTCCAAGATGAGATAGTAGGCGATAGACAGAACCTTCTTGTAGCTGTCCGGGAAACACGCCTTGAGATCCGCTTCAACGCCAGTTTCCTGGCCGATTTGATCGAACAGGTAGGTTGCGCCGTAAAAACTGCGCAGAAAACCGGTAATTGGTACGGGGCCGCGCTTCTTGGCAGGGGCGCCTGACTCTGCCTCCGGCTCTCTCCGATACGCTCGGGTGGACACAATCTCTCCTGTCTTGGGATCGACTTTCCCGATGAGCGTCCGTTTTGCCCGAGACTGCTGTTTTTCTTTGTCCCAGTAGGGCTCGTTATTGTAGGCATAGGTAATGCCTGTCTTTTTATTCGTTTGATAAATGATAGCCATAATGAACACCAACCTCGTTACACATTTTATATGTATGACGAGGTAAAATCAACCATTTTTTTAAGGAAACTCCTTGTCACTACGCGACTTTTTCGTTCAGCATCGTTACACAATCCGGGAACTCAGGATATAAAAGATTTCACAGCTACATTTTTTCAAAAAGATACTTTACTAAATGTTTAGAACCAATTATGGCTTAGAAAGCAAGGAGTTTCAAAATTATTATCGTGACCTTGCCAAACGAGTAAAAGACAAAGAGATTGATTTGTTAATTGTAGTTGGAATGTTTTTAACAGGTTTTGATGCCCCTACATTAAATACTTTGTTTGTGGATAAAAACCTTAGGAATCATGGCTTGATGCAAGCTTTTTCGAGAACAAATCGTATTTATGATTCCACCAAAACGTTTGGGAATATTGTTACTTTTAGAGATTTAGAACAAGCGACCGTAGACGCCATTACGCTATTCGGAGATAAAAACACTAAAAATGTGGTCTTGGAAAAAAGTTATAAAGAGTATATGGAAGGATTCGCTGATGTGGCAACGGGTGAAGCCCGTCGTGGCTATGCTGATGTAGTAAGAGAATTAAAGGAACGTTTTCCTAATGTCGATGAGATTGTTACTGAAAAGGATAAGAAAGAATTTACTAAACTATTTGGTGAATATCTGCGTATTGAAAATATCCTGCAGAACTATGATGAATATTCAGCTTTAAAAGCTTTACAAACCGTAGATCTGACGGACTCGGATGCAGTTGAAGATTTTAAGTCTACACATTATGTAACAGATGAGGATATAGCTGTTATGCAAGAGACACAAGTGTTAGAAGAAAGAGCTGTTCAAGATTATCGTTCATCCTATAATGATATTCGTGATTGGTTTCGACGTGAAAAGGCTGGAAGAGAAAAAGGTAATTCAACCATTAATTGGGATGATGTTGTCTTTGAAGTAGATCTTCTGAAATCACAAGAGATTAACTTAGATTACATTCTTGAACTTATTTTCGAACATAACAAAAAGGTGAAAGATAAAGCATCTTTGGTTGAAGAAGTTCGTCGCATCATTCGTTCCAGCATAGGAAACCGTGCAAAAGAAAGTTTGGTAGTTGACTTTATCAATCGAGCTGATTTAGATCGAATTCAGGATAAAGCAAGTATCATTGAGGCCTTCTTCTCATTTGCTCAAACGGAGCAAAAACGTGAAGCAGAAGAATTGATTATGAGTGAAAATCTTAATGAAGAAGCTGCAAAAAGATATATTCTAACTTCATTAAAAAGAGAATATGCCAGTGAAAATGGAACAGAGCTAAATGCAATTCTTCCTAAAATGAGTCCGCTTAATCCTCAGTATTTAACAAAAAAGCAGAGCGTTTTTCAGAAAATCTCTGCCTTTGTGGATAAATTTAAGGGAGTGGGAGGTAAAATATAATAAATATATATATAAATTTTCCCATTATTGTATTTTAGTATCTTCGACTTATTGAGGTTCGAGATAGAGATTTCGCTGTGAGACGTTATTTCCGAACAATACCAGGAAATGAAATGTCGATTATTCGCTTTTTTTGTTGACAAAAACACGCCTTCGACCTAGAATGTTCATAGATAATATGACAACAACGATATATAAGCTTTTTTCGTATAATCCTGGGAATCGGCCCGGGAGTCTCTACAAGGTCACCGTAATGATCTGGCTACGAAAAGAAATGCAAGCTTTAGCGGCTGACTGTGCTGCTCCACCCATCATCTTTTTATTCTCACCCGCCGGTAGTGACTGGATCCAAGCAGCTGGTGTTACTCCCGGAGCAGGAGAAGGAAGAGTTGATGGAATTGGATCAACCGGCTCAGTACTGCTGGGATGCATATCTTTTTAAGCGGGTGCCCTGGAGATATTTCTTCAGGGCTTTTCGTCGTTGGTCACTAATTTTAAGGGGGATATCTCAACAATGGAGCGTTTCTTTAAGTTAAAGGAACACGGAACAAATGTCAGAACCGAGATGATTGCAGGCTTGACGACTTTCATGACGATGGCTTACATCCTGTTCGTCAACAATCTGTTTCTGGGTCCTGATGGTGCTGGCATTCCGCAGGAGGGTGTGTTTTTCGCCACCGCGGTAGGTGCCGGTCTCGTTACAATTGTGATGGGATTGTTTGTTAACATTCCGATTGCACTTGCTCCGGGTATGGGCCTGAACGCTTACTTTATGACCGTCGTGCTGAGCTCGAACGGAGCCATTACGTGGCAAGCTGCTTTAGGTGCTGTATTTTTATCCGGTATTATTTTTCTGATCCTGACCGTGACGAAGGTTCGTCAAATGCTGCTGACGGCCGTGCCGAACAACCTGAAGGTTGCCATTACAGTCGGTATTGGCTTGTTCATCACCATTATCGGCTTCAAGCTGGGTAATCTGGTCTCGGTTAACATTAATCCGGAAACAGACATCAGCCAGCCTGTTGCTGGCGGGGCGTTCAACCTGGCGCTGGGTAACTTCATGGAGCACAAGGACGTGTTGCTGGCGCTAATTGGTCTCTTCCTGATTGCGATTCTGATGGTGTTGAAGGTCAAGGGTGCGCTTCTGATCGGGATCGTGGCAACGACATTGATCGGGATTCCGATGGGTGTAACGAACACAGCGGGACTGAGCGGTGCAAGCTGGTTCCCATCCTTTGATAACCTGGCTGTAGGGCAGATGGATATTAAGGGCGCCATTGGCATTGGCTTGCTGGAAGTTATTTTTATTTTCACATTTGTTGAGTTGTTCGATACCTTCGGTACGCTCGTAGGTACTGCAGGCCGTGCTGGTCTGCTGAAGAACAAGGAGCAAGGCGAGAAGAAGCTGGGTAAAGCAATGCTCGTGGATGCTGGCGGTGTCAGTGCAGGGGCTTTCCTGGGAACTAGTACAGTAACAGCATTCGTGGAAAGTGCTGCAGGCGTAGCTGAAGGCGGACGTACAGGTCTGACGGCGGTAACTACAGGAGTTCTGTTCATTCTCTCCCTGTTCCTCGCTCCACTGGCACTGATCGTACCGGCAGCTGCTACAGCACCCGCGCTCATTATCGTGGGAGTATTAATGATGAGCCAGGTGCGGGAAATTGAATGGGATGATTTCTTTATCGCATTCCCGGCTTTCCTGACAATTGTATTGATGCCGTTCACTGGCGGTATCGCTAACGGAATCTCTGCAGGTATTATTTCATACGTAGTGCTCTCCGTATTTGCTAAAATGTCCGGTCGCGACGTCAAGGTACACTGGCTGATGTGGATATTGTTTATCATTATTGTTTTGCGCTATGCAATGCTCGGCATCGAATAGATAAGAATCTTTAGACCCGTCTCTATAGAAGAGGCGGGTTTTTACTTTGTTTCATGGACGTAATACTGCTTTGTTTAGGTGTGCTTTTTCGGTCTATATTATAGAAGAGATTTTTCATGCGTGTTCACCCCGCAAATAAATATTAATAAAATGCTTGCATAATAACTGACCCGTGTGTTATATTATATTTCCGGCCGCGAAACGGTGGTTGGATGTCACGGTGAAGAGACACGGCAAGCGAAATGCTTGAAACAAACTTTCAAAAAAAAGTGCTTGCTAAGTTGGGACCAACGTGATATACTATAAAAGTTGCTGAGACGAGAGATTGTCAAAGCGACAGAAACAGAATTGATCTTTGAAAACTGAACAACGAGTGAGTTAAACCGATCTTGCCTTACGGTGAGATCAACAATGAGATTTTATAATCTCGTCAGTTTTGAAATGAGCAATGGAACTCAACTTTCATGGAGAGTTTGATCCTGGCTCAGGACGAACGCTGGCGGCGTGCCTAATACATGCAAGTCGAGCGGACTTGATGAGGAGCTTGCTCCTCTGAAAGTTAGCGGCGGACGGGTGAGTAACACGTAGGCAACCTGCCCTCAAGACTGGGATAACTACCGGAAACGGTAGCTAACCGGATAGTTGATTTCACTGCATAGTGAGATCTGGAAAGGCGGAGCAATCTGTCACTTGAGGATGGGCCTGCGGCGCATTAGCTAGTTGGTGGGGTAACGGCCTACCAAGGCGACGATGCGTAGCCGACCTGAGAGGGTGAACGGCCACACTGGGACTGAGACACGGCCCAGACTCCTACGGGAGGCAGCAGTAGGGAATCTTCCGCAATGGACGAAAGTCTGACGGAGCAACGCCGCGTGAGTGATGAAGGTTTTCGGATCGTAAAGCTCTGTTGCCAGGGAAGAACGTCTTCTAGAGTAACTGCTAGAAGAGTGACGGTACCTGAGAAGAAAGCCCCGGCTAACTACGTGCCAGCAGCCGCGGTAATACGTAGGGGGCAAGCGTTGTCCGGAATTATTGGGCGTAAAGCGCGCGCAGGCGGTTTGTTAAGTCTGGTGTTTAAACCTGGGGCTCAACCTCAGGTCGCACTGGAAACTGGGAAACTTGAGTGCAGAAGAGGAGAGTGGAATTCCACGTGTAGCGGTGAAATGCGTAGATATGTGGAGGAACACCAGTGGCGAAGGCGACTCTCTGGGCTGTAACTGACGCTGAGGCGCGAAAGCGTGGGGAGCAAACAGGATTAGATACCCTGGTAGTCCACGCCGTAAACGATGAATGCTAGGTGTTAGGGGTTTCGATACCCTTGGTGCCGAAGTTAACACATTAAGCATTCCGCCTGGGGAGTACGGTCGCAAGACTGAAACTCAAAGGAATTGACGGGGACCCGCACAAGCAGTGGAGTATGTGGTTTAATTCGAAGCAACGCGAAGAACCTTACCAGGTCTTGACATCCCTCTGACCGGTATAGAGATATACCTTTCCTTCGGGACAGAGGAGACAGGTGGTGCATGGTTGTCGTCAGCTCGTGTCGTGAGATGTTGGGTTAAGTCCCGCAACGAGCGCAACCCTTGATCTTAGTTGCCAGCAGGTTATGCTGGGCACTCTAAGGTGACTGCCGGTGACAAACCGGAGGAAGGTGGGGATGACGTCAAATCATCATGCCCCTTATGACCTGGGCTACACACGTACTACAATGGCTGGTACAACGGGAAGCGAAGGAGCGATCTGGAGCGAATCCTAAAAAGCCAGTCTCAGTTCGGATTGCAGGCTGCAACTCGCCTGCATGAAGTCGGAATTGCTAGTAATCGCGGATCAGCATGCCGCGGTGAATACGTTCCCGGGTCTTGTACACACCGCCCGTCACACCACGAGAGTTTACAACACCCGAAGTCGGTGGGGTAACCCGCAAGGGAGCCAGCCGCCGAAGGTGGGGTAGATGATTGGGGTGAAGTCGTAACAAGGTAGCCGTATCGGAAGGTGCGGCTGGATCACCTCCTTTCTATGGAGAATCGCTTCCTGCAACGGAAGCATTCAATAAATCTAGCCAGGTCGGCTAGTGCTCACTCGTTGGTCAGTTTTGAGAGTTCAACTCTCAAAGGTGAAGACTGAAACGTCACAACTGTGAACGTCCTCAGCTTTCATCACTTGATCCTTGAAAACTAGATAACGAAACGAATTTGCGTTTTAGAAAGATCCTTTAAGCTGATCTTGTGTCATGAGAATGACCAAGGAAGTTAAATGTAGCAGCGATATAATCGTGACAGGAGATCCTTTGAAATCTTATTTCAACCTTGGAGTGGTTTACACAATCAGGGAAATAAGAGTTCAAGAGAGCGCCTGGCGCGAATATATCGCACCAGGTTAAGCTACTAAGAGCACACGGAGGATGCCTAGGCGCTAGGAGCCGATGAAGGACGTGGCGAACGACGAAATGGCCTCGGGGAGCTGTAAGCAAGCTTTGATCCGGGGATGTCCGAATGGGGAAACCCGGCTGGAATAATACCCAGTCACCGCTGCCTGAACACATAGGGCAGAGGGAGGCATACCAGGGGAACTGAAACATCTAAGTACCCTGAGGAAGAGAAAACAAGAGTGATTCCGTCAGTAGCGGCGAGCGAACGCGGAACAGCCTAAACCAAGGGGCCTGCCCCTTGGGGTTGTGGGACGTCTCACACGGAGTTACAAAGGAATAGAGTAGGCGAAGAGGTCTGGAAAGGCCCGCTAGAAGAGGTAAAAGCCCTGTAGCTGAAATTTTATTCCCTCCGAGACGGATCCCGAGTAGTGCGGGGCACGTGAAACCCCGTATGAATCTGCCAGGACCATCTGGTAAGGCTAAATACTCCCTAGCGACCGATAGTGAAGCAGTACCGTGAGGGAAAGGTGAAAAGCACCCCGGGAGGGGAGTGAAATAGAACCTGAAACCGTGTGCTTACAAGAAGTCAGAGCCCGATTCATAAGGGTGATGGCGTGCCTTTTGTAGAATGAACCGGCGAGTTACGTTCCCAAGCAAGGTTAAGGTGAGAAGCCGTAGCCGCAGCGAAAGCGAGTCTGAATAGGGCGGAGCACATGCTCTCGAAGTAGCAATACTTCGTATTGCTTGTCAGTTTGTGGACGTAGACCCGAAACCGGGTGATCTACCCCTGTCCAGGGTGAAGGTGCGGTAACACGCACTGGAGGCCCGAACCCACGTACGTTGAAAAGTGCGGGGATGAGGTGGGGGTAGCGGAGAAATTCCAATCGAACTCGGAGATAGCTGGTTCTCCCCGAAATAGCTTTAGGGCTAGCCTCGGAAATTGACAGTCGTGGAGGTAGAGCACTGATTGGGTGCGGGGCCCGCAAGGGTTACCAAGCTCAGTCAAACTCCGAATGCCATAGACTGATTATCCGGGAGTCAGACAGTGAGTGCTAAGATCCATTGTCAAAAGGGAAACAGCCCAGACCATCAGCTAAGGTCCCCAAGTGTGTGTTAAGTGGGAAAGGATGTGGAGTTGCACAGACAACCAGGATGTTGGCTTAGAAGCAGCCACCATTTAAAGAGTGCGTAATAGCTCACTGGTCGAGTGACTCTGCGCCGAAAATGTAACGGGGCTAAACACACCACCGAAGCTATGGCTTGAATCGACTTCACTGCTTCTTTGAGGCTGGTGAAGACCTGGATGAAACATTTTTGTCAGACTTGAGATGAAATCAAGGATGACCAAATGCACCCAGGGGATAAACACTCTTCGAAGGCGGAGTGAAGTCGATTCAGGGGTAGGGGAGCGTTGTATGCAGGTTGAAGGTGTACCGGAAGGAGCGCTGGACAGCATACAAGTGAGAATGCCGGTATGAGTAACGAAAAGATCAGTGAGAATCTGATCCGCCGAAAGCCCAAGGTTTCCTGAGGAAGGCTCGTCCGCTCAGGGTAAGTCGGGACCTAAGGCGAGGCCGAAAGGCGTAGTCGAAGGACAACAGGTTGAAATTCCTGTACCACCGTAAACCGTTATGAACGATGGGGTGACGCAGGAGGGTAGTGACGCGGACTGATGGATGTCCGTCTAAGCAGTGAGGCTGGTGTGTAGGCAAATCCGCACACTTATAAGGCTGGGCTGTGATGGGGAGCGAAAATTACAGTAGCGAAGGTCATGATCTCACACTGCCAAGAAAAGCCTCTAGTCAGGTGAAGGTGCCCGTACCGCAAACCGACACAGGTAGGCGAGAAGAGAATTCTAAGGCGCGCGGAAGAACTCTCGTTAAGGAACTCGGCAAAATGACCCCGTAACTTCGGGAGAAGGGGTGCCCCGGTAGTGTGAATAGCACGAGGGGGCCGCAGTGAAAAGGCCCAAGCGACTGTTTAGCAAAAACACAGGTCTGTGCGAAGCCGTAAGGCGAAGTATACGGGCTGACGCCTGCCCGGTGCTGGAAGGTTAAGGGGAGCGGTTAGGAGCAATCCGAAGCTGTGAACCGAAGCCCCAGTAAACGGCGGCCGTAACTATAACGGTCCTAAGGTAGCGAAATTCCTTGTCAGGTAAATTCTGACCCGCACGAATGGCGTAACGACTTGGGCGCTGTCTCAACGAGAGATCCGGTGAAATTTTAATACCTGTGAAGATGCAGGTTACCCGCGACAAGACGGAAAGACCCCATGGAGCTTTACTGCAGCTTGATATTGGATTTGGGTACGATCTGTACAGGATAGGTGGGAGCCGTTGAAACAGGAGCGCCAGCTTCTGTGGAGGCGCCGTTGGGATACCACCCTGATCGTATCTAGGTTCTAACTTGGTACCGTGATCCGGTGCGAGGACAGTGTCAGGCGGGCAGTTTGACTGGGGCGGTCGCCTCCTAAAGAGTAACGGAGGCGCCCCAAGGTTCCCTCAGAATGGTTGGAAATCATTCGAAGAGTGCAAAGGCATAAGGGAGCTTGACTGCGAGACCTACAAGTCGAGCAGGGACGAAAGTCGGGCTTAGTGATCCGGTGGTACCGCATGGAAGGGCCATCGCTCAACGGATAAAAGCTACCCTGGGGATAACAGGCTTATCTCCCCCAAGAGTCCACATCGACGGGGAGGTTTGGCACCTCGATGTCGGCTCATCGCATCCTGGGGCTGAAGTAGGTCCCAAGGGTTGGGCTGTTCGCCCATTAAAGCGGTACGCGAGCTGGGTTCAGAACGTCGTGAGACAGTTCGGTCCCTATCTGTCGTGGGCGTAGGAAATTTGAGAGGAGCTGTCCTTAGTACGAGAGGACCGGGATGGACGTACCGCTGGTGCACCAGTTGTTCCGCCAGGAGCATGGCTGGGTAGCTACGTACGGAAGGGATAAGCGCTGAAAGCATCTAAGCGTGAAGCCCCCCTCAAGATGAGATTTCCCAGTATGTAAGACCCCTTGAAGACCACGAGGTAGATAGGTTGGAGGTGGAAGTGCAGCAATGCATGGAGCTGACCAATACTAATCGGTCGAGGGCTTATCCTAAAAGCTTTACGAAGTAAAGCTAGCTTCGGAAGCATCCGCAGAGCTTTACGGAGTAAAGCTAGCTACGGAAGCATTACGCTAATGATCAAACTAACAACGCACATTCGTTTCGTATCTAGTTTTCAGGTGATCAAACATCTGAGCACACTGAGGGTGAATATCTAGGTTTGATATTTTCTCGCAGCGATTTTGAAGAGCTATGCTCCGAAAAATCACGTTTGGTGGTGATGGCGGAAGGGTTCCACGCGTACCCATCCCGAACACGACCGTTAAGCCTTCCAGCGCCGATGGTACTTGGACCGCAGGGTCCCGGGAGAGTAGGACGCCGCCAAGCAAAGAAGAAACCGTTACTGCAGCTAATGCAGTAACGGTTTTTTTGTTCCATTCCAATCATCCACAGCGCATCACTTCATACCCGCGTATCATGATTGGAGTTATCCCTATAATGTGAACAAGCTGTATATAAGCATGAAGATCACGCTCATTCAGCACAGTATATTAACATGACCGGGATACATCTTCACAGGAAAGCTTATAATTCATGTTGAACAAAGTGGTTATCCTCAGCTTCATCCCCAGACCTGCATAAGATTCAGTGTTCTGCATGTCTATCTTACAAAATGTAATACATTCTTACTTATCCACAAATTTAGTACTAAGTCCTAATACTTAGTGTTATAATAAACGAAAACAGATGGAGGTATCCACGGTGATCCAATCCCAATCAAGAGTCACGGCAATAGGAGCCTATGTGCCGGAACGGATTCTGACGAACGAGGATTTGCAGAAGATGGTTGATACCAGTGATGAATGGATAGTACAGCGGACGGGAATGCGGGAACGGCGGATTGCGGCAGAGGGACAATTCACGTCTGATCTGGCTGAGCAGGCCGTAAAGGATATGGTCCGCCGATACGGTGTTTCTGTTCAGGATGTGGATATGATTCTGGTGGCGACAAGTACACCGGATTTTGTTTTTCCAAGTACGGCAGCAAGGCTGCAAGCCAAGCTCGGAATTCAGAACACCGGTGCCCTGGATATGAATGCTGCTTGTGCCGGTTTCGGGTATGCGCTGCAAATCGCGGACGGATGGATTACCAGTGGAATGTACCGTAAAATTCTGGTCATTGGCGCGGAGACGATATCCAAGATTACAGATTATACTGATCGAGCGACGTGTATATTGTTTGGTGATGGCGCCGGTGCGGTGCTGGTAGAGCGTGATGAGGAGCAGCCGGGATTCCTTGCCTCGATTACCGGCACTTATGGGGAAGGCGGCATGAATTTATATAAAACCGGCCTTGCCAGGCAAATGGATGGACAGGATCTTGGCAGCGAATGCATTGTCCAAAACGGACGGGAGATTTATAAATGGGCGGTGCGGAATGTACCGGAAGGCACTCAGCGCTTAATCCAGCGGGCGCAGCTAGCTCCTGAGGATGTAGATTGGTTCGTCCCGCATAGTGCGAATCTTCGGATGATTGAAGCGATTTGTGAGCGGGGACCGGTTCCATTTGAACGGACTTTAACGAGCGTTGAGTATTTCGGCAACACCTCAGCGGCATCGATACCGCTTGCATTGCAGCTGGCTGTGGATAACGGGAAACTGAAGGCAGGTCAGAATGTGCTGCTGTACGGCTTTGGCGGAGGTATGACCTATGCCGGCTCTATCATTCACTGGACCATCTAAATGACAGCTTGTTTGCGCCCCCCCAGCGGTTATTGTGGATTAATAGCTTAAGCGAGGCCAGGATGGTTCCTGGCCTTTTTGGCATGGCGGCAGGATCGTAAAATATTCAACCTAGATTCAGAAGTTTGCCTCCTCAACATAAGGTGCTGCTTTGATTACACTGAAGAAGTAGAAAGCAACCTAAATGAGAGGGGTAAAAAGCATGAGTAGATTTAAAACCTGGGGCGTCATGCTCCTGAGCGTGATGATGGTGATCTCGCTGGCGGCCTGCAGCGGCGGGAGTTCTGGAAACAACGAAGGTTCATCGGAAGGAACGAATGGAGAGCAGCAAGGTAGCAGTAACGAAGGAGCATCTACGGAAAACGTTGAGCTTTCTTTCTGGTCGCTCGGTACGACAAATTATGAGGAACTGGCCAAGGAGTACACGAAAGAGCATCCCAACATTACGTTTAAGTTTCAGAACACTTCTGATCAGACCGCACATCATGCCAATTTAACGACAGCCCTATCGGCGGGATCAGGTGCCCCAGACATTTTCATGCTTGAAATCGCATTCATTGAGCGCTTTATCAATGCTCAGGATAAATTCTATAACCTATATGATCTCGGTGCGAAGGATGTACAGGGAGATTACCTGGACTGGAAATGGAAGCAAGCTACTTCCGTAGACGGCAGCTTCCAGCTGGGACTTCCTACTGACGTCGCTCCGACCGTAGTCTACTACCGGACAGATCTCGCAGAAGCAGCAGGTCTCCCAACAGACCCGCAGGAATTCTCGGCAGCCATTAACACTTGGGATAAGTTTGCTGAGGTCGGCAAGCAGTTCAAGGACAAAACAGGCAAGCCATTCGCGGATTTGACGGACCTGGTCTATAACGGTCTTCGGGATCAGTCTCCAAACCAGATTTATTTCAGTAAAGAGGATGGTTCATTCATCGGGGATTCTAACCCGCAGGTGAAGAAAGCTTACGATTTCACAGTCAAAGGGATTCAGGAGGGCTGGATTGGCAACTGGGTGCTCTGGTCTCCGGAATGGAATAAAGCCATGAATGATGGTGAATTTGGCGTGCTGCTGGGCCCGGCATGGATGGCGGGAACGATTCGTAACGCAGAAGACTCCTCCGGCAAGTGGCAGATTGCTCAAATGCCAGAGGGCGCAGGCAACTGGGGAGGCTCCTTCCTGACGCTGCCGAAAGAAGGAAAGCATTCTAAAGAAGCATATGAATTTATTTCCTGGCTCGTCAACAAGGAGAACCAGCTGAAATCCTTCAAGGTCAGCGGCTTGTTCCCGTCCATTCCTGCAGTGTACGATGATCCGGCATTCAAGTCGGAGCAGGACGAATTCTTCAGCGGCCAGATCATTGCAGAAGCATATGCCGAAGCAGCGAAGAGCGTACAGCCGGTGTATTACGGTCCGCTTCATGATCAAACCGATACGATTATCAAGAACGCCTTGAAAAATGTACTGGAGAAAAAAGCGGATCCAGCAGCAGAGTGGGAAGGTGCCATGAAGCAAATTAAAACGCTGGTGGACCGCAGCTAGACCTAGAAAGAGACAGAAAAAGATAGCACAGCAAGGTACAGATATTCGATCGAATCAGGAAGCATATCAGACAAAGAGTTCATCACAATCATTATCATTAGAAGCAGTTCTGAAATAACAACCGTCCGGATGAATGCAGGGAGGACTTCCTTACGTTCATTCGGACCTATTCTTTAGCATGGAGGTGCACCATGGCAGAACCCGCAGCAGCCGCAGCGGCATCCTATCCGGCCACACGTAAACGGCTGACAGAGCAAAGAAAAAGCCGGCTGACGGCCTACCTGTTTATTTCTCCGTTTTTCGTGCTGTTCGGCATTTTTGGCTTGTATCCGATCCTTTTTACGATCTACCTGTCCTTCTACAAATGGGATGCGCTCGGTCCAATGAGGTATGTAGGCTTCAAAAATTACGAGCTCATTACGAGTGATCCGACCTTTTGGATCTCGTTTAGTAACACTTTGATTATGGGAATTATGGGAACCGTACCGCAGATTATCGTTGCACTGCTTGTTGCCGTCATGCTGAATTCGGCCCTGAACAAGTACAAGAACATATTCCGTATACTATTTTTCATGCCCAATATTACGTCCATCGTCGCTGTAGCATTAGTGTTCAGTACGATGTTTGGCAACAACGGGATGGTGAACTGGCTGCTGAATAGCCTGGGCCTGGACAGTGTTCCTTTTAACTCCGGCTGGTGGGGTGTCAAAATCGCCATATCGACGATGGTCATGTGGCGCTGGATGGGGTATAACGCAATTATTTTTTTATCCGGCCTGCAGAGTATACCGACTGATATATACGAAGCCGCCCGCATTGATGGAGCCAGCCGCAGTCAGCAAATGCTGTATATTACGCTGCCTCTCCTGCGTCCGTTCATTCTGTTCGTAACCTTGGTATCGACAATCGGGGCGCTGCAGCTGTTTACCGAGCCTTATGTGTTTCTGGGGCAGTCCGGCTCTGGCTCTACTCGACAGGAAGGGGTTACGATGGTTACGTATTTGTATGATGAGGCATTCAAGAATGGATTTTTTGGAACGGCGGCGGCGACGGCAGTGCTGCTGTTAATAGCGACCATTATGTTCTCCCTGCTGAATATGCTTCTATCCAGCCGGATGGGCGGAGAAAGAGGGGGGAGTAAGGCATGAGCATCGCTGTAACGGCCAAAAAAAATCCGGATGAGCCGGGCATTGGCGCAAAGATACTATTTTATCTGCTGCTGCTGTTCGGTGCTGTACTCTCCATCTTTCCGTTCTATTGGATGTTTGTCGTAGGTAGTAATGATAAGACGGCCGCCTTTCAGATTCCGCCGCTGCTTACTCCCGGTACGGAGTTCTTCAATAACTTCTCCCGCGTGCTGGAGCGTACGGATTTCTTCAGAGCGCTGATGAATTCAGCTGTGGTGTCCACCACGGTTACGCTCTCCGTTGTTTTCTTATGTACGCTGGCAGGATATGCGTTCGCCAAATATGAATTTCCGCTCAAAAAAACGCTGTTCGTGTTCGTGATTGGCACGATGCTCGTCCCTGCACAGCTCAGTGTACTGCCTCTGTATGTGATTATGGCCAAGCTGCAGTGGATCGACAGCTACAAGGCACTGATCGTGCCGGCCATGGTGAATGCGTTCGGTATTTTTTGGATGAGGCAGTATATTGCCTCGGCTGTGCATAATGAGCTGATCGAGGCAGGCCGGATGGATGGCGGCGGACATTTTCGGATCTTCTGGAATATTGCAATTCCGGTGGTGACCCCGGCCATGGCTACACTTGGCATTATTAACTTTATGAACGTATGGAATGATTTCTTCTGGCCCCTGGTTGTGCTGAAGAATCGTGAGAATTATACAATCCAGATCGCTCTTCAGCAGCTGTTTACGAACAAGGACGGCCTGGATTATGGGATGATCATGTCAGCAACCTTTGCAGCGACACTGCCGCTGCTCATCGTGTTTCTGCTGTTTAGCCGCTGGGTGATTGCCGGGTTGACCTCGGGGGCGGTTAAGAGCTGAGTTTTTTCAAACATGTTAGCCAGCTACAAGGAAGTGGCGCAGCGATGAAGAATAATAGACAGAGGAGAATGGGGGAAAGCCTGTGAAGCTCCGTCGTAAAATCCTGCTGGCTATTATTCTTCTTGTGTTTATCCCGGTGATCGCTATGGGGAGTGTGACCTACTACACGTACTCCCAGGCCATGGAGAAGAAGTCCAGTCATTTTTACTGGATATCGCTTCAGGAAACGGATCGCCGTCTGAAATTTGCACTGAATGAGATTACGACCATATCCAATTTTGCAATTACCCAGCAGGCAGTTCAGCAAGCCTTGAAGCAGCCGGAATCCGCTGTGACCTATAACCGCCGGCAGGAAATGAACAATTTAATCCATCACCCGATGATTCTGTCCTTTGCGCTGTATAGTCATGACCGGCTTATCTACTCCGACAGTGACGCTTATACCCTCGCAGAGCTCCAGGCCCAGGAATGGTATGGCCGGGTCGTGGAAGCGCAGGGACGTCCGGTGTGGGCAGGACCGGGAGAGGACCGTGCTGCGGGAGCGCTGATCTCTGATCAAGCCCCTTCCGCAGGGCGTATTGAAATCGCTTCCGGGGCACTTATTCAGGCGCGGACCATTAAGGATTACCACTCTTTGGAGGACATCGGGACGCTCATCATTTACGTCAAGCCTGATTTGCTAGACCAGGTGTTTTGGGAGGCGGCAACGTTAAAGCAGGGAGACATCCTGCTGGTCAATCAGGAGGGGCGCATCGTATTCGATAAATCCGGGGAGCGGATCGGGGAGCATGCAGCGTTTCCTTTTTTGGAGGCGGGCTACAGCAACGGCAAAGGCTATTATGTAGATGATGATCTCGGGGAGTCGTCACTCATTACCTATCTGCCTTCACATCACAAGGAATGGTTTCTGGTCGCGGTGACCGAGAAGAAGCTGATCGCCTCGGAGTCGTCCTATATTCGCAATCTGGCGCTGCTGCTGGGCGGAAGCTCGCTGCTGTCGGCGTTTTTGTTTGACCGCTTCTTTGTCCGGAGGCTCGTGCAGAGCATCATTGGGGCGGTCAACGGCATGAAGCAGGTGAAGCGGGGCAGCTTTGTTCCGATTCCTTCACCAGGGCGGGCGGATGATGAAACCGATCTTTTAATTGATGGCTTTAATCGGATGAGCGCCCAGATTGAAGAGCTGCTGCAGCAGATTCAGACCGAGCAGGCACGCAAGAAGGAGGCTGAAATGCAGGCACTGGTGGCGCAGATCAATCCACATTTTATATATAATTCTCTGGAGTCGATCAATTCGATGGCGGTGCTGGAGGGCAACCGGAATATTAGTAAAATGGTTATTTCGCTCGGCAAGCTCCTGCGGATCAGCATTAACGAGAATCAGGAGCTAATCCCGCTTAGTATGGAGCTGGAGCACGTCAGGCATTACATGAACATCCAGAAGTTTCGCTTTGAGGATCAGTTTGATTATGAGATTACGATTCCCGAAGAGCTGAAATTTGTCGTCACTCAGAAGCTGATTGTGCAGCCCATTGTAGAGAACGCGCTATATCATGCCATTGAGCCTATGGAGGAGCCGGGTCTGATTCGTATTGCGGTCAGCGATGCGGGAGACGAGGTATTCATTGATATTACGGATAACGGACCTGGATTCTCTAAGGAACGGCTTCAAAAGCTATATGGTGAAGAACAGGGACCCGCGAGAAAGTATCGGGAAAACGGTGTGGGATTAAAAAATGTTCATGAACGCCTTCAGATTCGCTTTGGCGGGCGTTATGGCATGATGATCTGCTCCGCGCCGGGCTTCGGCTCGACGATCCGTATCCGGATACCGAAAATGCTGCCATGAAGGGAGAGCAAGCATGAAGACTCCAAAAATATTGGGAGCCCGGGGATGGGTTGTACTGTATATGTGTCTGATGACGTTACTTGTAGGCTGGATGCTGCTGCAAGATCGTGAAGTCATTGAAGAGGAGCAGGGTGAGAAAATAACGCTCACCTTTCGACACTTTTGGAATAAGGAGCATGACCGCCAAGTGCTTGACATCGTAACAGAGGTCATCAGCAGCTATCAGGCGGAGCACCCGAATATCAAAATTAACTTTGAAGGAATGGACCAGACGATTCACCGGGAGCAGAAGCTTAAGAGTGAAATGGTTACCGGCACGCCTCCGGATATGTTTGTACTGTTCGGCGGAGCGGAGATTGAGCCTTACGCCCGGGCTGGGCGCCTAATGGATTTATCGGAGTTTGTGCAATCCCGCGGTTTGAACGGGGAGTTTACAAGCCTTTCATTATGGACCTTTGATGGCAAAATCTTTGGGCTTCCCATCGAAGGGCATGCTGAGCCGCTCTATTATAACAGGGACCTGTTTCAGCGGCTCGGACTTCAGCCGCCCCGGACGCTCGCCCAGCTGAATGAGATCATAGAGAAGTTGCTGAAGCGGGATGTGATTCCATTTGCGTTAGGCAATGAGGACCGGTGGCCGGCTGCAATTTTTGCCCATTATTTCATGGATCGATATGCCGGAGCTGCCTTGATTGAGCGCTTGGCACGGGGAGATGAAGGCGTCCGTTTTGACAATGAGCTGTATTTGAGTGCCTTTCAGCATTTCCAATCCTGGATTGAGCAGGGGGCCTTCGGCCCTTCGCCCAACACTTCCTCGACAGAGGAGGCCATTGCCCTGTTTACCGGCGGGCAAGCCGCGATGTATTTGAACGGGAATTGGGATATTAATCTGTTTCAAAGTGAAGAAGACCCGGATTTTCAGCAAAAGGTGGGTGTCATCCCGTTTCCTTCTCTTCGGAACAGCGAGCCAAGGTCTATGGCCGGCGGATATACGATCGGTATTGGTCTGTCCTCCGAGCTTGTAGATCCAGAGAAGCAGGCGGCGTTAGGGTTAATGGAGGCCTTGTACACGGAGGATGTGCAGGCTCGCATCGTGTATGAGGGTCGGAGGATTCCGTCAATGAAAATTCCGTTTGATCCGGAGCGGACTGGACCGGTATTTGCCCAGGTCATTGATTTGCTGGAGCAAAGCCCGGCGAGCTTTCTCGCTTATGACAACGTCATTTCTCCGGAGGTCAAAACATCATTTCTGGAGGTCATTGAGGACCTTATCAGCGGTAAAACCAGTGCAGGAGCAGCACTTGAGCAAATTGAGCAGTCCTCCCGGGCGTATTGGGAGCTGCGCAAGGATGCGCGCAGGTGACAAAAAAGGGAGGCTGGTGTGCTTATGGAGGAGAAGCGGTATCGTGTTATCCTGGTGGATGATGAGCCGATCATTCTCCGGAGCTTGAGAGCAGCAATTCCATGGGAAGAGCTGTCGATGGAGGTTGCCGGTGAAGCAAAGAATGGAGAAGCGGCGCTGGAGCTCGTCAAGCAGCTCCAGCCTCACGTACTGATCAGCGATATCCGTATGCCGGGCCTGGATGGAATTTCTTTAATGAAGGAAGTAATGCAGGAGCAGCCGAAGCTGTTTTTTATTTTTATAAGCGGCTACGGAGAATTCGAGTATGCCCGGGAAGCGCTGCGGGAAGGCGCCTTCGATTATCTGCTCAAGCCGATTGATCATGAGGAGCTGGCGGCTTCACTTCTGAGAGCTGTTGCGGCTTTGAAGAAGCAGGAGGAGAATGACAGGATGCTGCACTCTATGCAAACCCTGTCCCTTCTGGCCAGAGAACGCCTCTTTACTGAGCTGATTGAGGGCAGCCGCAGCCCGCTCCTTCAGCTGCAGTGGCTGGAGCATAATGAGCTGGACCAGAGCTGGTATATGGCGGTGCTTCAGCTTGACCGTTTCGAGAAGCTGGAAGCGGCCTGGAGCCGGGATGAGAAAAGGCTGTGGCTGTTCGCAATTCGGAATATATTGGAGGAATGGTTTGAGAACAGCGGCGGCCTGACTGTGTTTCCGTTTCGGAGCGGAGAGTGGCTGCTCATCTTTCCCGAGCGGATGAAGGAGCTGCAAAAGCAGCTTGGTCATGAGCTTATTTCTTTGATAAAACGGCATACAAAGCTTTCCGCCTCCGTCGGCTTCAGCTTGACGGCGTCGGGTATGCAGCAGCTGGGAGAAGCCTATGAATCGGCCACCCGGGCGCTGTATCAGCGTTTTTATACGAATGGAGAAGGCGTCTACTGCGCGGAGCAGAATATCAGGATTAGCACCTCTGCCGGGAGCTCCTATCCAAAAAATCTGGAGGCCTCCCTGTTGGACCGTGTAAGAACGCTGGATCAGGAAGGACTGCGCTCAGGCCTTCAGGAGGTGTATGCTTACCTGGAAGCACAAGGCTGCCTGAGGCCTGCGGCGGAGCAGATTCTGGTTGAGCTGTCGGTCGTATTGTATCGGCAATTTAAGGATATGAGGACCGGGCAGGAATGGTCATTGGAAGAGCTGCTTCAGGACATCCATGCTTCCGACAGCCTGAAGGATATGATGTCCGTGCTTCAGATCACGCTGGCGCGCTGGATGAAGGACAGTGCTGCCGAGCCCTCCAGGGAGGATATGCACACGGTCATGGAGAAAGCCCGCAGCTATATTCAGGAGCACTATCAGAAGGATTTATCGATCGAGGAGGTGTCAGAGTATAGCCATCTTAGCATCAGTCACTTTTGTACGTTGTTCAAGCAGTCCTCCGGCTATACCTTCGTGGAGTATTTGACTCTCTGTCGTATCGAGAAAGCGAAGCATATTCTGAGAAATACGAGTGTGAAGGTATATCAGGTGGCGCCGCTTGTCGGCTATCAGGACCCCAGATATTTCACTCAGGTATTCAAAAAGGTTACCGGTCATACACCTACAGAATACCGGGAGTCGGTAAGTGCACAATAAAAAACACCTTCCCTTGCAAATGCGGGAAGGTGTTTTTTTGGGGGAATAATAAATGCGTTGTCTGTTGTTAAGGTTACGAACGGTTGCGTCTCATCGAACCCATAACCAGGCTGACGATGAAGACCAGTGCAACGGCACCGATAATGGCAGGGACGATGAAGAAGTCACCAATTTCTGGACCCCAGTCACCAAGAATCAGGCTACCGAGCCATGCGCCGATGAAACCGGCAATAATGTTACCGATGACGCCTCCGGGAATATCTCTTCCCATAATCAGACCTGCGATCCAACCAATGATACCACCAACAATGAGAGACCAAAGAAAACCCATGATTATCACCTCGTTAAAATTTTTTTAACTGTCTGTGCTTTACTATTAACCAAAGAAGCTCCGTTTAAACAGCTACCGACACAGAAAAAATGGAATCCTGTTGTAAGGGGTATGTTATATATAAGAAATTAAAAATAACGATATGGAGGGAGAGTCTGTCATGGAAAATCACAGCTTGCTAAGAACCGGTGCAGTCGATACCGAGGAGGTCACCCCGGATCTATTGTCCATGAGAACGCTAATTGCCAATGTGCTGATGGTAGGACAGCCGCAGCAAGGCAGCTGGGTGCTGGTGGATACCGGCATGGCCAAGTTTGCAGACGCCATTGCAGACACTGCAGTCCAGAGATTTGGCCGCCCGCCCGCATGCATTGTGCTCACACACGGGCATTTCGACCATGTCGGCACGGTGAAGGAGCTGGCAGATCGTTGGAATGTTCCCGTGTATGCCCATGGGCTGGAGCTTCCCTATCTGACAGGGAAGGCAAACTACCCGCCGGCAGATCCTACGGTGGGCGGAGGCTTGATGGCGCGGGCAGCGCCAGCGTATCCGAACGAAGGCATTAATCTTGGCACACGCGTTCACGCTTTACCGAAGGACGGATCACTGCCGGAGCTGCCGGAATGGAGATGGATCCACACACCAGGCCACAGTCCTGGCCATATTTCACTATACCGAGAGCGGGACGGCGCCCTCATTGCAGGCGATGCGTTCATTACCGTGAAGCAGGAATCGGCCTTGGCGGTCGTGACCCAGAGTAAGGAGCTTCACGGACCGCCGATGTATTTTACGCCTGACTGGGAAGCCGCGGAGCAGTCCGTTCAGAAGCTTGCCGCATTAAAGCCTCAAGTAGCAATTACGGGACATGGCGTTTCCATGGCAGGTGCCGAGCTGCAGGAGTCGCTGCTCCGCCTCGCGGAACATTTCAAAGAGATGGCTGTGCCGAAGCAGGGCAAATATGTAGAGGACAGACCGTAGGCCGAGGCTGGACCATTCTTAATATGGCCTGACTCCCGGATGCTGGAGACATCCGGGAGCTTTTGCCGCAGCTGCCCATGGTATAATATCATTTACGAGAAAGGGGAGAGCTTATGAAGATATTGGTGTTGGCGGAGAAGCCGTCGGTAGCTAGAGAAATTGCGCGGGTCATGGGGAGCCGCGAGAAGCATAAGAACTATTTTGAAGGACCGAAATATGTAGTTACCTGGGCACTGGGGCATTTGGTAGGGCTGGCCGAGCCGGAGGATTATGATCCCAAATACCAGACCTGGGCGCTGGAGGATCTGCCGATCCTGCCGGAGCGCATGAATCTGAAGGTGCTGCGTGAAACGAGCCATCAGTTCAAGACCGTACAGCATCTCTTGAAGCGCCAGGATATCGGGGAGATGATTGTAGCCACGGACGCGGCACGGGAAGGCGAGCTGCTGGCCCGCTGGATCCTGAGCATGGCGAAATGGAACAAGCCGTTCAAGCGTCTATGGATTTCTTCCCAGACAGACAAGGCGATTCGGGAGGGCTTTGCTTCCCTTAAGCCGGGCAGTCAGTTCGATCGTCTGTACGAGTCCGCACGCTGCCGGGCGGAGGCAGATTGGATGGTCGGCTTGAACGTGACGCGCGCGCTGACGTGCAAATTCAATGCACAGCTGTCTGCCGGGCGGGTACAGACGCCGACGCTGGGCATGATTATGCAGCGAGAGAAGGACATTACCGGCTTCCGCTCCCAGGAATTTGATACGATTCAAGTGGATCTTGGGGGCTTTGAAGCCTCGTGGCGGGCGTCCGGCGGTGACGGACGCATCTTTGACCGCAAGCAGACCGAGGAACTGAGGGCCAAGCTGTCTTCAGGAGCAGCCCGCGTCATCACGGTGAAAAAAAGTGAAAAAGCCGAGCCGCACCCGCTGGCGTACGATTTGACCGAACTGCAGCGGGATGCGAACCGCCGTTTCGGCTTCTCAGCCAAGCAAACGTCCAGTGTGCTGCAGCGTCTGTATGAACAGCATAAGCTCGTTACATATCCGCGTACAGACAGCCGTTACTTAACAAGTGATATGGTGTCCACGCTTAAAGAACGGCTGGAGAGCGTAGCCATCGGCCCGTATGCTGCGCTGGCCCGTCCACTGCTTCGCAAGCCGATGCAGCCTGGCAAGCGAGTCGTTGATGACAGCAAGGTGAGTGATCACCATGCGATCATTCCAACAGAGGAAACGGTGCTGCTGAACAAGCTCAGCGCAGAGGAGCGCAAGCTGTATGACCTGATCGTGCGCCGGTTCATCAGCCTGTTCTATCCTCCTGCGAAATATGATTCCGTGTCGGTCACCCTCAAGCTGGAAGGCGAGCAGCTGTACGCCAAGGGAACGACCGTTAAAGACAGCGGCTGGCGCGAGGTGTACGGAGGCGATTACGAGACCGCGGAGGAGGACGATGCAGATCTCGGCGTTTCGGAGTCAGCCGGAAAGCTGCTGCCTCCGCTGCAGGAAGGCGAGCAGCTTCAGGTGCGCCGCTGCATCGTCAAGCCGGGCCGCACTCAGCCGCCGAAGCGGTACACGGAAGCCGAGCTGCTGACCCAGATGGAGAAGCATGGGCTCGGCACTCCGGCAACGCGCGCGGACATTATCGAGAAGCTCGTCAGCTCTGATACGATTGAGCGGCAGGGCTCGTTGCTGCATCCAACAGGCAAGGGCAAGCAGCTGATTGAGCTGGTGGCGCCGCAGCTGCGTACGCCGGAGCTGACCGCAAGCTGGGAAGCGGACCTGGAGATGATTGCCAAGGGCCAGGGCAAAGCGGAGCCGTTCATCCGCGGCATTCGGGAGATGACAAAGGAGCTGGTCGCGGGAGTCAAGGGGAGCACGGCGGAATATACGCCGCATAATGTATCGGCCAGCCATTGCCCGGACTGCGGCACGAGGCTCCTGGAGAAAAAGAGCAAGCGCGGCAAGCTGCTGCTCTGTCCCAGCGACGACTGCGGCTATAAGCGATCCGGGGAGAAGCGTCTCTCCAACCGCCGCTGTCCTCAGTGTCATAAGAAGATGGAGCTGAAGGAAGGCAAGGCCGGGATGTTCGTGCAGTGCCTGGGCTGCGGCATTACGGAGACGCTGAATAAAGACAGCAAGCATATTAACAAACGGGAGGAACGTAAGCTCGTTCAGCAGTATGGTAGCAAGCAGGAATCTCTGGGTAATAATCTGGGGGAGCTGCTGAAGGCTGCGATGGAGAAGAACAAAGACTGATTTCCCTTCTTGAACAGAGGGAGAAATCGGCTTTAATTTTACATAGAATTAACTCAATAACTGCTCCCCGTAAATTTTTCCGCGTTATGGTAGGAAAGCAGCGTCTTTGAAAATTCATTTTTTCATAGACCAGTGGTTAGATCCATTCCGCTAAACAGCGAACGAGGAGGAGTATAATTCTATGGAAAAGGTATTGGCGAAAAAAATGATCAGCAGCATGCTGAGCGCAGTTGTTGTGGCAGCATCCGTTCTTCCCGGCCTGGCAGGAGCGGCAGGTACAGCGGGTACAGCAGGTGAATCAAAGGGGTTTGAGCTCCGCATTTTACATACGAATGATACCCACGCGCATTTGGACCAGGTCGCCCGCAGGGTGACGGCAGTGAATGCAGCGAGAAACGACAGCACTTTGCTGCTGGATGCCGGCGATGTATTCTCCGGGACGCTGTATTTCAATCAATATAACGGACTGGCCGATCTGTATTTCATGAACCTGCTGGGCTATGACGCTATGGTGCTCGGAAACCACGAGTTTGATAAGGGTCCCAAGGTGCTGGCTGATTTCGTCAAGCAGGCCAAGTTTCCGCTGCTAAGTGCGAATATTGATTTCAGCACCGAGCCGGCACTGCAGAAGGAGTCTGATCAGGCCATCGGCGTGCCCGCAAGCAACGGCAAAATCTATCCGGCAATGATCAAGGAAGTAAACGGAGAGAAGGTTGGCATTATTGGACTGACGACTCCGGACACCGCGGTGCTCTCTTCTCCGGGTCAGAACATCAAATTTCAGGACGAGGTGGAGAGTGCACAGCAGCAGGTGGATGCCTTTGAAGAAATGGGAATTGAGATGATCATTGCATTGACTCATTTGGGCTACAATGCCGACGTGGCGCTTGCCGAGCAGGTAAAGGGGCTCGATATTATTGTGGGCGGTCATTCCCACACAATCCTGAATGAACCTAAAGTGGTGCATGCGGATGAAGAGCCTACGCTCATCGTACAGACGGGTGAGTACGACAACAACCTGGGCCAGCTTGACGTCACCTTCAATGATGAAGGCGTGGTTACAGCCTGGAAGGGCCAGCTGATTCCTCTGAATAAGAAGGATGATGCAGGCAACTACACCATTGCCAGCGATCCGGCTGCTGCTGAGAAGCTGGCTGAGTATGCAAAGGCGCTGGAGGAGCTGAAGAAAACCGTAGTCGGGAAATCCGGCGTGGAGCTGAACGGCGAGCGTGAATCAGTGCGCAAGGAAGAGACAAACCTCGGCAATCTGATGGCGGACGGAATGCGCTCCAAGGTGATGAGCATCGTCAAGGACCCGGATGCCAAAGCTTATGTAACCATTCAGAACAGCGGCGGCATCCGCGCCTCGATTGGGGCGGGCGATATTACCCTGGGGCATCTGCTGACGACGATGCCTTATGGCAATAATCTGACGGCTTTGAAGATGACCGGGGAAGAGATTGTTGCTGCGCTGGAGAACGGAGTCAGCGGCGTGGAGGACGGAGCGGGAAGGTTCCCGCAGGTGTCCGGTTTGCGCTTCTACTATGATTCCACGAAGCAGCCGGAGAAGGTGGACAGCGTAACCGGAACAACAGAGCAGGAAGGCCAGCGGATCGCAAGTGTGCAGATTCTGAATGAAGATGGCACGTATTCCGATATAGACCCGGATGCTTACTATATCGTTGCCACGAACTCCTATGTTGCCGATGGCGGCGACTTCTACAGCTCCATGAAGCAAGCCAAAGAGGACGGGCGTTTATATGAGCTGAATCTGGTCGATTATGAGGTGTTTCGCGAGCATCTGGATCAGGTGGGGAACGTCAAGATCTCTACCGAAGGACGGATCACCGATCTGCTAGGAGCGGCGCTTCCGGCTGAAGCCGGAGGAAACGCTGGTGCCACTAACGGCCCTGTATTCAAGGACATCGTCAATGATCCGGCTCTGGCTATGATTCAGGAGGCAGCAGAAGCGGGAATCATCAAGGGCTATGAGGATGGCACCTTCCGTCCGGACCGTGTCGTTACACGGGCGGAATTCGCCGTCTTGATCAGCCGGGCATTTGACATGAAGAAGGCAGGAAATGCAGCGGAGTTTACGGACGCCCATCTTATTCCTGCCTGGGCGCAGGATTCTATCGCTGCATTGGATGGAGCCGGACTGCTGAAGGCATGGCCGGGCATGGCATTCAAGCCTATGGAGCCGATGACAGCATCTGAAGCAGCAACGCTGCTCCGCGCAATCTCGGACAGCTACGACGTTACCGGAGAGGCGAAAAGTCTGACCCGTAAAGCGGCTGTGCTCCTGATCATGGAGGCACTCTGATATCCAGAAAGTCCTGACAGTGAGGCCCTTGGTCTTTGAGGCGTGAAGCTAGAGGCTTCATCCGTAGACCAGGGGCCTTTTTTAATTGAAAATGGCGCTGCATTGTAACCTTTGCGCGGCACTTTAATTATAGAATAGGATGGAGTGACTGGATAGCCATTTCATTCCAATTAGATGAGGTGAAGGAGGAGTATGGCATGGAAGAAACAGCAAGCCGCATTCAATGGGGCATTATGGGGACAGGCTGGATTGCCGAAAAGTTTGCTGCCGATTTGAAGTATGTCAATAACGGAAGCCTTGCGGCCTGCGGGTCGAGAACTGACGACAGCGCCCGGCGCTTTGGGGAGCGCTTTGATATTCCTCGTACATATGGATCTTATGAAGAGCTCGTGCAGGATCCGGCACTGGATGCCATTTATGTAGCAACGCCGCATCCGCTGCACAAGGACAATGTGCTGCTTGCACTTCGCGCCGGCAAGGCTGTGCTGTGTGAGAAGCCCTTTACGATGAACAGCCGCGAGCTGGAGGAAGTGATCCAGACTGCGAGAGACCACAAGCTGTTCCTGATGGAAGGCATGTGGACCCGCTTTCTTCCGCCTATTGTACAGGCAAGACAATGGATTGCGGATGGCCGGATTGGCGAGGTGCGTATGTTGAAGGCGGAATTTGGCTTCAGGACGGAGATGAACCCGGAGCACCGTCTGTTCAAGCCGGAGCTGGGAGGCGGTGCACTGCTGGATGCGGGCATCTATCCGGTTTCGTTCGCTTCTATGGTGCTGGGAAGTGCTCCTTCAAACCTTAGCAGCACGGTACATTTTTGCGAGACCGGGGTTGACGATCAGTTTACGCTGCTGCTGGAGTATGAGGATGGAAAGTCAGCCTCTTTAAGCAGCGCTACGCGCCTGGCCTTGACCAATGACGCCGTCATTTATGGAACGGAAGGGCGGATCCGGATTCCTGGCTTTTTCAATGCCCGTGAAGCCTTTCTTTATGAAGGCAATCAACAGACCGAGGCCTATCAGGATGACCGGGTCAGTGACGGCTATGCCTTTGAAGCCGAAGAGGTTGGACGCTGCCTCATGAACGGCGCCCTGGAGAGCGCTGTAATGCCTTTGGATGAATCCCTAGCCATTATGAAGCTACTGGATGGGGTGCGGGAGCAGTGGGGACTTCAGTACGAGGTTGAATAAAAAAAACGGGGCATAAGCTTCCCTTCGTTGGCTCACTCTAGGTAGTACAGGGGGGTGAAGTGATATGCCGATCCATAAGCCAAGAAAGATCAAGAATCAACAAAACCACTCTAGCCTTCTGGAGGAAAGCCAGACGGTGAAGCCGCAAAAAGCAGCTCATACACCGCCGAGCCTGAACGGAATCCCGAAGCAGGAATCGTAAGCATTTTGCCGGAATGAAATAGCATAGAGCCCCTTAGTTCATTGTGTTCTCCTCCCGTCACTTTTATAATAAAACGGAAGAAGAACGCGGGATAGGGGGCTTTTATAGTGAGGACAGCACTGATCATATGGTTTCTGTTTATTAATCTGACCTCATATCTGGTGATGTCCGAGGACAAGCGCCGGGCACGGCTGGGCCGCGAACGGATCCCGGAGCAGACGCTGTTCCTGCTTGCGGCAGGAGGCGGGGCACCGGGAGTGCTGGCAGCGATGTACCGCAAACGTCACAAGACCAGGCATCTCTCCTTTCGACTAGGAATACCGCTGCTGTTGTTTGTAAACGCGGTCATTTACGGGTACTTATGGACATAATAAGCAGGCTAAAGGGCATGCTCCGGGGTTTCACCTTACCGGGTTGAAGGTTAATGAAGGGCAATTCTTTCTTTAACCTGGGAATGAGGTGGGCTACATGCTGTTCAAAAATATATTGCTGGCTTATGACGGATCGGAGCTGTCCGAGAAGGCACTAGAGCAGGCGCTGGGGCTGCTGAAGGTCATGCCGGAGGCAGCGCTGGATATCGTGCACGCTTATGAATTTCCTCGCTTTTTCATCGGAGAGGGCATTGCGCCGGTTCCGGGAACGGTGAATAAGGAGATTTTTGATGTGGCGGAGCAGACGACGAACGAGCTGAAAACCCGGCTGCGCGAAGCCGGTGTGGACGGGAACGTGCAGATGATTCAGGGTGCACCGGGAGAGGTGCTGGTAGAATTTGCTGTTCAGAACGGGAATGACCTGATTGTGATCGGCAGCCGCGGTCGCAGCGGGATCCAGGAATTTATGCTGGGAAGCGTCAGCCATCATGTCGTTCAGCACGCCGGCGTGCCGGTGCTGGTCGTTAAATCATAATTCGAGAGCGGGGACACGGCTTCAGGGACACCATGGGTGTTCCTTTTTTTATAGGGCGTGCCCAGCAAAGCACGCATCTTCTAGCCGGTGAAAGTCCGGTCACAGGAGGGACCAAGCCCCTGTGTAGCTAGGATACCTGCGTATGGCGAAATCTGTGCGTAGAAGCGTATCGACATAAGTACCTGTCAGAGACAGGGCGAGCAACATACCAGGCTGTAACATAAAGTGAATCCTGCCGCGTCGTCAAAAAGGCCTCGCAAGAGGGGAAGAGGAAGCCGAGTCTCGTGCATATGGACGAAGGCCATGGAAGCTGTTCAGAACTTGGAACGACAGTGAAGAATCCTCCGGCGTAAGGGGATCGGCATGGTATGAAAGAGGATGCAGTGAACTGGGGAGGCCCTCCCCTGCACGTTTTTTTTTGAAACCGTAAAGAGACGCTCTATAAGCCTAAAAGGTGAAGTGAACCGTCTGCAGGAAGGGAGTCCGAGGGGCTCATAGTACCGAAGAATGCAGGACAACACAACCTGCAGGAGGGAAGGAGCCCTGCTTTGTTCAAGTTTCTTAAGGAGGTACGAGTCAGTGAATGCCAAACGGCTAACAACACCAAAGGAAAACGTTCAACAACTCCAAGAGAAACTAGGTCATGCGGCCAAGGAAAGCAAGAAGCGAAGGTTTCACGCGTTGTACGACAAGGTCTATCGAATAGACATCCTGT